>JBGSIM010000051.1:0-48355 GCA_041742535.1 Cyclobacteriaceae bacterium
CTTGATAAAGGCTTGCGCAGGGTAAGTCAGCAACATCCTATGATTGCCATTTGGGATGATCATGAAGTAGCAAACAATGTGTATACCGAAGGTGCTCAAAATCATCAACCCGATAAAGAAGGTGATTTTGAAAAACGAAAAGCTGCTGCTGTAAAAGCGTATTACGAGTGGCTTCCCATTCGCCAAAGCAGTAAACATTATCGCTCTTTTTCGTATGGCGCGTTAGCAGACTTGATTATGTTGGACGAACGTCTTGAAGGAAGAACACGACCGGTGGATAGTCTTACCTCACCCGATTATAATACAGATCGTACCATGTTGGGCGCAGAGCAAGTAAGTTGGTTGGAGAACTCATTGGCAAAATCAACCGCAACCTGGAAGGTGTTGGGCAATCAGGTGATGTTTGCTGATATCGAATTAAGTATTGTGTATCCTAACATGCCCCGCAACCTCGACTCGTGGGATGGCTATCCCGCTGAAAAGAAAAAGTTAAAAGATTTTATTCTCACCAATAAATTAAAAGATCTGATTTTCCTTACGGGAGATACACACTCCTCGTGGGCCATAGAAGTCGCTACTGACATTAAGAAAACCTATAATTCAAAAACATCGGCCGGAGCATTTGCGATTGAGCTTGGAACGACCAGTGTTAGTTCAGCCAACGACAATGAATATCAAAGTGACGAAATTGTAAAGGATATGGAAAAAGCGTTGCTCTCAAAAAATCCACACATTAAATATTTGAATGCACGCGATCATGGGTATTTACTGCTCACACTTTATCCTGACAAAGCAACCAGCGAATGGTATTTTATGGAAACCATTCGCGAACCCGAAACAAAAGAATACCTAGCGAAGAAAGTAACGGTTGATAAGGGCAGTATAACGTTGAAATAAATAGCCCATCCTTGGTTTATTATTCCAAGGGAAAAATTTAACCACATAGGCACATAGCTTCATAGTGTTCAATTTATCTATGTGACTATGTGTTTTTACATTCTTTAAGTCCTGATAAATTCAACCACATTAAAATCATTGTAACATAGGCTTCAATCTATCTATATGTCTATGTGTTTTATTTTATAACTTGTCGTCTATACCAAACTCACTTACCTATGAGTGCCAACGAAATCCTTGAACTGGTAAAACAGCGCAATCCCAATGAACCCGAATTTATTCAAGCAGCCGAAGAAGTAATTACCACGGTGTGGCCCGTAATGGAACGCAACCCCGAGTTTATTCGATTGCGTTTGTTAGAGCGCATGCTTGAACCCGAGCGTCAAATCTCTTTTCGTGTTACGTGGTTAGACGATAAAGGAAACATACAAGTCAATCGCGGGTATCGTGTGCAAATGAATAGTGCCATCGGGCCGTATAAAGGTGGGTTGCGTTTTCACCCTTCGGTTACACCCAGCGTCTTAAAGTTTTTAGCCTTCGAGCAAATCTTTAAAAATGCTCTTACGGGAATTCCTATGGGCGGTGGCAAAGGCGGGGCTGATTTTAATCCAAAAGGAAAGTCGGATGATGAAGTAATGAAATTTTGCCAGGCCTTTATGGGTGAGTTGGCTCGTCATATTAGTCATCGGTTAGATGTGCCTGCGGGCGATATTGGTGTGGGCGGGCGTGAGATTGGATATTTGTTTGGTGCGTATAAAAAAATAAAAAATGAATTTACCGGAGTGCTTACCGGCAAAGGCATTGGTTGGGGCGGAAGTTTAATTCGAACGGAAGCCACTGGCTATGGCTTGATTTATTTTGCAGAAAACATGCTGCAGGAAAGTAATGACTCGATAAAAGGTAAAATCTGTTTAGTCTCTGGTTCCGGTAATGTAGCGCAATATGCGATTGAAAAAATAATTCACCTCGGTGGCAAAGCTGTTACTGCTTCCGACTCGGATGGATTTATTTATGATGCGGCCGGAATTACGCTAGACAAACTTGCATTCTTAAAAGATCTGAAGAACAACCGCAGAGGGCGCATAAAAGAATATGCTGATAAGTTTAAATGCGAGTTTCATGCTTTGGACGCTAAACACGATCACAATCCATTGTGGAACATTAAAGCCGATTGTGCTTTTCCATGCGCTACGCAAAATGAAATCAATGCAAAAGATGCTACCAATCTGGTGAAGAATGGTTTGAAACTGTTAGGCGAAGGTGCCAATATGCCCACCACTATTGATGCTATTAATATCTTGATCGATAAGGGTGTTTTGTATTCGCCTGGCAAAGCAAGCAATGCAGGGGGTGTCGCTACTTCAGGTTTGGAGATGACTCAAAATTATATGGGTGCCAACTGGACAAGTGAAGAAGTAGATGCGAAGTTGTTGGGTATTATGAAAAACATTCATCAAACGTGTTTGGCTGCGGCCAAAGAATATGGAAAGCCGGGCAACTATTTAGTGGGCGCTAACATTGCAGGATTTTTGAAAGTAGCCAAGGCAATGCAAGCGCAGGGAGTTATCTGATTTCATTCCTGTTTATTTGTTATAACAAAGTATCTTGAACTTTACAATAGATTTTAAAGAGCATAAATCAAAGCGGGCTTCTTGGTTTAGGAGAATGCACTTAAAGATGTTTCTGCGCTATGGCAAATGGAAGCCTAAACCAAGCCGCAAAAATTCTTCTAGTAATGAATGGTTTTTATTTAGAAGAAAAGAACGTGCCGGAAGAATAATAATTGACCCCATTCGCAACAAAGAAAGAATGGAACTAATCAAAAACAATAAGTTGGCACGGAAGGAGAACTTTAGGTTTCTTACTGATTTTCTCAACAGTCCTGATCGTTCTTTTTCAATTGAACTACACAATGAAGATGAATTGGAGATCAATCTCGAAAAACATGGAACATTCTATTTTGAATATTATGATGGGGGATGGTATATGAATGTGGAAGGAAGTGGAGGAACTGCATATGATGAATGGCGGCTCGCTGGAGGTAGTATAAAGATCAATGCATAAGTGCTGACAAAATCAGAAGCAAGATCAAGAACGAAGGTGAAAGAATAAGAACCATAATTCAAGAAGTAAAATCTAATTAAATAAAGATCATTTTTTTCATTACCGCTAGATGCTTAAGTTAATATGCAAAGTGAATTAAAGGCAGATCACTAAATCATAGACAAATGAAAAATTTTATTTTGTTTTCTAGTATTCTGGTGTGCACTTCATATCAATGTTCAGCACAGAACATCAAGAGTTTTTATAATGGTTCCTTAAAATTGTACTATGAAGAATATGGTACCGGTCCTTCCCTCTATATTTTATCGGGCGGGCCTGGTGAAGCACCCGAACATCCGTACCGACAACTAGTTGACAGTCTTAAATCATTCTATACGTGCGTGTTAATACATCAGCGTGGGGCTGGGAAATCCAGGAACATACCTATCAATGAAAAGACAATAACAATCAACAACTATACTGAAGATATTGAACTTTTGCGAAAAGCCCGGGGTGACAAAAAGATCACGCTGCTAGGTGTTTCATGGGGAGGGCTGCTTGCTATGAACTATGCGGCTCATCATCCGGAATCTACTTCAAATCTTATTCTCATCTGCTCAGCACCTCCGTCTTATTCAGTTTGGAATGTGCTTTATGATAATCAATACGCAAGACGATCAAAAGCAGAATTGGATTCGATGGTCAATTTGCAAAAAATATTCTCAGTGAAAAATGAGCAGGAGCTGGACTCCCTTAAAAGAGCAGACCCTGATTGCAAAGAAGTAATTGCCTATAAGGAATTTATTGCGCTGCATGTTAGGGCAATGTATTATGATAGAAATAAAATATCAAAGAAAAACGTTGATGACCTCTTTTACAGTTTCAATTTCCAGCCAATTCCAATAATTGATAAGGAAGTGATAGAAACTAAATGGGATATTACAAGCAAACTAAAGAAGCTAAAAACCCCCGCGCTAATTGTTTATGGGCGGCAAGATGACCAGGGTGAATCGACTTTCTACTTACAAAAAGAAAGTTTAAGATTTAGTGAAACCCATGTTATTGAACAATGTGGACATGAGATTTTGGAAGAGCAGCCTGATGAATTTTTTAAAATTCTTTTAGACTACGTTAAACGAACAAAAAAGTAATGATTTTTTAGAAACCTGGTATGCCTTAGCGTTTGTGATTAGCCTGTATTGATTAAAGAAGTGACAAGTTAAACTGAAAAATAAAAACCATGTTTACACTAGAACAAATTAAACTCGCTCATAGTAAAGTTAAATCTGGTGCCGACTTCCCTGCCTATATTAAAGAGATCAAGGCTTTGGGTGTTACCTCTTACGAAACCTTTGTGGCCGATGGCCATACGCGCTATTTTGGGAGCAACCATTTAAAAATCTCGACACCCATAAAGTATGATGCTAAGGCTATTGAACAACCCTCAAATGCCGAACAATTCAAAGCTGACCTTCACGCGCATCAACAAGGAAAAACTGACTATCCAACCTTCTGTTCGGATTGTGCTAAATCGGGAATTGAAAAATGGACAGTCGATATGGAAAAAATGACGTGTGTGTATTATGATAAAGCAGGTAATGAATTATTAGTAGAACAAATACCACAGTAGCCGTACTGATTTAAAGTAATACACTCTATGAGTAAGAAAAAGTACATCGTAGAAGGAGAGGGTTTACCGAAATGGACTAACCCAATAAGCCATGCCGTGGTGGTGAATAATATGTGCTTTGTGAGTGGTCAACTTTCGGTTAGTACCAATGGGAAGTATGTGCCAGGAACTGCACTGGAGGAAGGACAGCTCGCATTTTCAAATTTTTTTGCAGCTATAAAACAGGCCGGCTTTCAGAAAGAGGATATTGTATTTATTGATATCGCTTTCCATGATTTAAATGACCTTGATGAAATCAATGAGTTGTACATAGAATTATTTCCGGAAGACAAACGCCCCGCTCGAACCATCTATCAAGTGCAAGGGTTACCGTTTGGCGGTAAAATAAAAATAACAGGAACAGCCGTGAAGGATTTGGATTAAGTGCACATGATGTCAAAAGGCAACCATAAAAGAATTAGCTCATCAAGCCTACAGTCAGGTTGGTATTTCATCATCATATACCAACTTCAAACTGAAAAACAGCGCCCATGCCGGAAGAACTTTCTTGATTAACTCTTAAATCTTTTTGATTAAAGTAAACAAGCGCGCCCTGAATTTTTACACGGTGACCATTCAGATACCTTGTTACGCCCAATTCCATCTGATCTATTTGTTTTCTATTGATGGAAGGAAAATTTGGATCGTTATAAACTGAAGATGCCGGAACTACGGACGCAAACCTGCCTGCCACTTCAAAATTATTTTTGAATAAATAACTCACTTGCGACATATATCCATACCCGGCAAGAATCAACTTGGTCTCTGTATTGTCGGAGGGGTTTGTGGTAATCGGATCTATTACACTCCTGTTGGCGTATTCGCTATACCATGCCCACCCATTGAATTTGAGTACCGCATCGAAAGTATAATTATTAATACTGCGGTTTTCATAGAGATCGTCACCCAACTGACCTGCCTCGCGCAAAGCTTTTGCATTATAACTATACGTGCCCGCAATACTTAGCTTGGGAGTTTTTTCACGCGCAAGGTCTCCTTCTACATAATCATTCTCACCAGTAAACCGGCCAAAGGGAAGCCACTCAACCCTTCCTGTGTAGGCCAATCCATTATTTGGTGATATCAGTGAGTTTCTACCTTCGCCACTGGTCAGTGCCCCGTGCAGTGCGTAATGATCTTTGGTTAAGTGCGCAAAAAATCCAAAGTCGCGGTCGATATTGAAAGTAGCATTTACAATAGAGCGATCGTAAAATTGTTGATCTCCAGAAGACACAACCCGTTGTCGGTTACCCGGCAATTTGGTTTGCCCAAAACCTAGTTTTAAATCTTTGGTTGGGCTATAGAAAATTACTGCATCACGCACCAAATTCGGGCTATTATTGACAATTGAGTTTTCCGGTCCACGCCAGTCCATATCGCCTCTGGAAAAAGAAAGTTGTATATAGTAGGTAAGACGAGGATCTACTACAAAACCTTCCAATTTCATTCGCAGCCTGCGCACACGAAATTCATATGAGTCTGAAATTAAATCAGAAGAAGAAACTGAGTAATAAGCCGCCCGGTTTTGCATTCGGAACTGAAATTTCAATGAAAAGGTGCTGTCCTTATCCACCAAACCAAACCCCTTTTGTTTCTTAACAAAGAAGGAGACTGGTGCTTTTTCCTGAGAGAAAGCCGGAACGGATAAGAGAGCAAAAGCAACTAGGAGAGGGATAAATAGCTTCATGGCATGTGGTTTTTTGGCATGATAGGAAAAATATTAATTGAAAGGTAATGTTAAGATAATCTTCTCTTAACATGAACATACACTCGGGATTTGATTCAACCCATTAATAAGTGTGATAAGGAAATTAACCGTTCTGGTCCTGGAGGCAATAACGTGTGTTACCTATTGGTCACCACTTCACCAATCATTCGCAATCCATCCAACGTTAAGTTGGGTTCTACCGAGTGAAAGAAATCGGTAAGAGGAGTAATGATAGAAGACAATCCTCCGGTAGCAATAGCAGGACACTCTTCGTTAAGTTCTGCACGAATTTTTAACACCATGTTTCGCACCAGGCCTTCATAGCCAATTAAAATTCCTGATTGAATAGCCGTAACTGTGTTGAACCCCAGCGCAGAGGCGGGCATGGCCAAGGGAACATCAAATAATTTTGCTGTGTTTTGTGAGAGCGAACGAATTGCAGTCTTGAGCCCTGGCGCAATAGAAACGCCTAAAATTTTTCCCGCCCCAGAAATGGTTGTGAAAGTAAGTGCAGTTCCAAAGTCAACCACAATGCAGGTTTGTTTGTATTTGAAATACGCAGCGGCCGCATTCGCTACCAGGTCCGAACCGATTTCGAACGGGTTAAGAATATCAATGGGTAAGAGGTTATATACTTTCGGACCCAGTATAATAGGGTCCTTATCGAATAACGTGCGCGATACGTTTTTGATTTTATCGGTCATGGCGGGCACCACACTGCTTAACACAATAGTGTTCACTAAACTGAGGTCAGTGCTCGACTCAAAAAAGTAATCACGAATTTTTACACCGAAATAAAGTTCAGGTAGATCAGGTCGTGATGGAATGCGCCAAATGTGTTTCCACTCGTTGTCTTTCCAAAGACCGGCAGTGATGTCGCTATTACCAATATCAAACGCAAGAAGCATGACGCAAAATGCAAATAATTTTTTGATTGTGGGGTTGGTATGTGTCCTCACAGACCACACAATTTTATTTTCGGTCTGTGAGGACGCAGCCCGAGGGAGTAGTGAGTATGCAACGAAGGCTAGCTTTTACTTTCTACTAAGTACTCTTTACTCAATACTAATTACCCACCACTTTATACTTTCTACTAATTACTTTTACTAACTACTTCTTTCAATCCTTTTGCACTGTACTTGATCCCGAGGTTTCAATCTTCACATCCGGATTGCCACGATACAACACCACACTGGCTCCACTGGCAGTTCCATTCAATTGATTCGCTACCGATACTTTTGCATTGCTGGCTCCTGAAACGGTTAACTCTGCTTTGTCTGTAAAGTATTCAAACGCTGTAAGAATGGAAGCTCCGGAAATATTTCCTTCCAGTAATTGGCCTTCTCCATTCAATCGCAATTGCGATGCACCGCTCAATGAGAAATGAATTTCTGAAGCATCTAAACTTAGTTGAGTTAATGAAGCTCCCGAAAGCGATACGTCCATCCGGTTAATCGGATCAAATCCAGAAACCTGCGCATTCACTGCTCCTGAAAAATCTACTCCGTATAAAATCGGAAGCGTGATGTCTACATTGGTAACATATTGTCTTTTCTCGAAATGATTAAATCGGATCACTAATGTATTTCCATTCTTTGATACATGTAAATCATCTAAGTTTCTACGATCGCCAGAAGCTTCAATTGAAAAATTTTCACTGTATTTCACAGAGATAATGAATGCATCACTTGCATCAATGCGATCAAAATCAACAATCGCAAAGCTACGGTCATCTTGTTGGCGTGGCCCTGGATCCTCTTCTAAACAAGATGTTAGCCATACAAGGGAGAGCAATAAAATTATGATGTTAAGATTTTTCATTTTTTTGTTATTTGGAGTTAAGACAATTGGGAATGGCTGTCCCCCTATTGTGATAAAAAGATTTTTTTTAGTCGTCAAGACCACTCAAAGCCTGCCTGCGGTAGGCAGGTGGTCAGACAATTATGAATTCCATGCCTAAAACTCAACTTTATAGCTCAGAATAGGCAACAACGGCAACGAATACCACTTCTTGATTTCGCCACTACCCACATCAAAGTATTGACCGCCCAGATTTTTATGATTAGTTGCGTTTTGCAAATCCAGCGAAAGCGTAGTGGTGGTCTTTGCACGATTTCGCTTTAAGCTTACGCGAATGTCCGTTCTGAAGTAGTCGGGCAATTGTTCCGTAAAGGCAAGGCTCTCTATATAGTGTGTTTCACCCAACGCCATCGATTCATCAAAATCAATAGGGGTTGTCCAAAAGCCGCCCGCATAAATGGCGCGAACATTTAATCCAAACACGCGGTTCTTCTTCCAGATATATTCCTTTCCGGCAGTAAGACTAAGCGCACGTTTCCCATTGAAGCGTGTATTACGCCACACGCCATCCAAAGCTTTATACTCTGAATTATATAACGATCCTGAAAGCAGGAAATAGAAATTATTATTAAGAAACTGTTCTACGGTAAGTTCAGCACCATAATTTCTTCCATAGCCTTTGTTCACCATGGGGTCGGTAACAAAACCTTCTTCCACAACTAAGCTAGAAATTGGACTGGTAATATCATCGTTCACCGCAATGTTGTAGAGGTGCTGATAATATGTTTCCGTTTTCACACGCAAATATTTGGTAAGTGAGCGATCATACCCCACCACAAAATGATGGGCTTTATTAAACCCAAGATCTCTGTTTGATTGATTGAAACTCCCATCGGATTGTTCAATCAATGCTTCATACACACCAATGGGTTGCATTTGGCTGTGCAAGCCATAACCCATACTTAATGATTGTTTTTCGTCAAGCTCATACTTTGCAGATACTCTTGGCTCCACTGAATAAGTGCTGTTCTCTTTCAGATAAAGAAAATGAACTCCTGAATTAATCGTTAGTTTTTGCGTAGCCCGATAACTCCATTGCGAAAACAATTGCAAGGTATTGGCCTTTAGGTTCGAGTTAAGAGGCTGTTCAATTTGATCGGTTTCGTGATCAAGATATCGCTCGCGCAAATTATAGGAATATTGATTAAGGTAAACACCCGAGCGAATACTATTCTTAGCATTGAACTTGTGGTTAAGTACAGAACTTAGCGTGATCTTACGCGTGATGTAATTTGATTTGTAATTAAACTGAGGCACATAGCTATCATCCAATCGATCTTCTTCATACCCATGATCATTACCTGAAATAACAACTGCTGATTGCAGATAGGTTTGGGGATTAAAGGTAATGGCATGCTTTATACCTGCTGCCCCCGTATTCGAAAAGTAAGAAGAACTATAGCGTTGATAATCTTCCTCCCATTGGGTAGAATCTTTTTTAGCTTCTTGATTTTGATCACTCAATCCACCAAATCCAAACAATGAAAAATTTCCAAACTTATTGGTGGGTAAGTAAATGTTGTAAGAAAGATCTTGAAAATTGGTAACTGCATCGCCCAAATTAACACCTACGTTTGAAAGAACACTTAACGTAGAGTATCGATAGTTTATTAAATACGAACCGCGGTAATTTTTTGAAAACGGCCCTTCGGCTGCAACATCCAATCCTAAAAATCCGGCTTGCACGGTGTACTCGCGTTTTTCATTATTGCCCTTGCGCAAATTCAAATCAAACACTCCGGCCAATGCATTTCCATACTCGGCAGGAAAAGCTCCTGTTGAGAAATCGGAATTGGTTAGCAGTTGTGAACTTAAAATTGAAATACCTCCACCTGATGCACCCACATCAGCAAAGTGATTGGGATTAGGAATATCAACACCCTCCATGCGCCACAACAAACCAACCGGTGAGTTACCACGAATAGAAATGGAGTTACTTCCATCATCGGTTGATACTACGCCAGCAAAAGAAACTGCGGCCCGGGCAGGATCGTTAACCGCAGCTGCAAACTTTCTGGTTTCCTCCACCGAAAAAGTGCGGGTACTCACGGTAGCCATTTCATTGATCGGTTTATTTTTTTCAATATCCGGGCGTACCACAATGGCTTCAAGCTGTGTAATGTCTTCATCGATAGGAACTGTTAGCACAACTTCCTTCCCTGAATTGACGATAATATTTGGAACCGTTACTTCCTTATATCCAACAAATGAAATTTTGAGTGCATGCGTGCCAATAGGTATTTCTGTCAATTTAAAATTTCCATCCGGATCAGAAGTTGTTCCAATCAGTGGATTGGAATTAACCAGCACAATGGATGCACCAGGCAAGGTTGTTTTAGAAACTTTATCGATTACTGTACCACGAATTGTTTGCGTGAGAGTTTGTGCCGATGCACTAATCGAACTAATAAGAACTGTAAAAAGTAAAAGGTAATTTTTTGAATGTGTCATAAAAAGCTTTATCAGCCTCTATGACAATTTGATTTTTATTTACCCCTAGTGATAAAAAAATAATTTTCCATGGTCTGTGTTTTCCGCAGACCATATTAAGTTTTGCCGAGAGCACACATTTCAATGATTAAAATGATTTCGATCTGTGAAGACACAGACCGAGGAGTAAGAAAAAAATAATTTTGATTTCTGAGAACTCAAATGGTGGGTGAAAAACTATAAAAACCGCAAAGCAACTTTTGCGCCCCACCACATCTTCAGGTTAAGATCATTATCAAAATTTTTATCTGAAATTATTTTTGGTTGGAAGTCTGTAAAGAGTGTTGGATAGTCCGTGTATGTAGTTCTGGTTAAATAGCCGTTTAGCGTAATGCCTGTTGCCAATGATAACTTTCGAGCGACTTGAAAATCAAAACCAACATAGGCCTTGTTAAGTAAACTAAGTTCCTCGGTAAAGCTTCCTTTGTTAACATGCTGTGAGGATAAATCTATGTCCAACAACCACCATCGTGTAAGTTTTCGTGTAGTTCCCAATCCATATCCAAAATGCCAAACCGAAGTATCGGAAGGTTCTAAAGATTGTTCCGGTTTAAATCCAGCCATCAGCATTGTATGAAACTTGCGCGCCCCCGTACGAAAAGCGAGGTTTGCATAAAACACTTCATCTGCAGAAAGTTCAATTTTATGATACCCACTTTTAACAATACTTAAAAATCCTATGGGAACTCCACCCAGACTATCCGCATAATTGATGAATCCAATTTGAGTGCCTTGAACCTTTCTTCCATGATTATAGAAAATCGAAATCTGACTTCCCGTAATTTTTTCTGTTGCTATATTAGTAAAGCCAGCAAACTGCGATCCTCTGTAATCACCTAACTGAACATTTCCAAACCCAGCAACTTGCACACCCTGCGCTTTTCCACCCGTAAAATTTGTGAACCCTGCCACCTGCACTCCATTCATATCGCCAAGTGTAGTATTGGCAAACCCCGTTACCTGCACCCCCCGTGCATTCCCTAAGTTTGTATTAGCAAACCCTGAAAGTTGAATGGCTTCGGTATCACCTCCATTCAGATTGAAAAATCCTGCCGCTTGTATCCCATATACTTTCCCACCTACCATATTTCCAAAGCCAGCAATCTGCAACCAGCTTACATCACTGCGATCGAGGTTAAAGAAAAATCCCAATTCGATTTCTTTAGTACCCATTGAGTAGCCGCCTAAAAAATTGATCGAATAATCGTTTATAGTATTAGCGCTCAATCTACCATTGGTTCCCAGGAATGGAAGAAAAGACACCTGTACTAAATTATGCAATGTGTCGTGTATGTTTTGAATGTTCGGTTCTGATTCATAAGGAAAATAAACTTCCTCTTTCTTTTTATCGACTACCACAGTTGAGTCCATTTCATCAATCAATACAATGGCGGGCGTTGTGTCTTTCTCAATGGGATAAATCTTAATGGTTAGATACTGATTACTCGGAGTAGTGATGCTAATAACCGTATCGCGATAATTTTTCTTACTAACCGAAAGAGAAATGGAATCTATCTTCTTTTCCAATTTAAGTTTGAAATACCCAAACTCATCCGTTACCGCTGAAATAATTGATTTCTTATCATACACACTCGCTTGTGGAATTTTATCACCCGTTTTTGCATCCTCTATGTAGCCATTAATCGTTACGGTAACTACATCATTTTTAACAGGTGGTGGTGGTGCTTTGGTAAGAATCAAGTAGTTCGCCTTCTCTTTGTAATTCATTGATCCCTGAAATATCTCATTCAGAAGATTACGAACCGTTTGATTGGTAGCATCTAACGAAACTTCTTGATTGGCATCGATGATTGCGCTATTGTAAGAGAAAGAGAATCCGCCCGTCTGCCCTATTCGATTTAATAATGTGGGAATGGATTCATTTGCCACGCTTATCGACATGGTGCGTTCCAATAAAGGAAGGTCTTTTCTTTGCGCCTGACAAAATGCAACAGCACTGAAAAAAAATAAAGTAATGTAATATTTTCTCATGCGTGTTTATTGATCGCATCCGGGTCCATCCAAAATTATAGCATCATCCTTTTTGGTTAAGGTAAGACCCATCGTCTCTGCTATTACTTCGGCAATGATGGCGGCATTGTCTTCTTTAAAATTGGCGGTAAGCCTACACTTATATAATTTCTCGTTGGCTAGTTTAATTTTAGAGTCATACACTTCATTCAACAAATTGACTACAGATTTCAAATCCGTATTATTAAAGCTGAATGTTTTCGTTTTATACGCAAGCACATTCGTGTCTGGTTTTTCAATTCGGTAAAACTGTTTGCTGCTTTTGGTATAGATGGCTCGTTCCCCCGCCTGCAAATTCAACCCCGCATCATTTCGTGTATAAAACTGAACCTCGCCATGGGTTACTATTATCTCAATAGTATCCTTATCGGGATAGGCTTTTAAATTAAATTCTGTTCCTATATCGCGCACAAACACCTCATCAGCTTCAATCACAAAGGGTTTCTCTTCCTCATGTTTCACGGTGAAGTAGGCTTCTCCTTTCAATTTAACTTTGCGTGTCTTTTCACGCGGATTAAACTCATACGTTAATTCACTTTTCTTGTTTAAGAAAGCGGTACTTCCGTCCGGTAACGTATCATTCACTGTTACGGCATCAGAAACAATTGCCAATGTTTGAACAGGTGGAGCAACGAACTTATAGGTTTTATATCCAACAGCTAACAAAATCAAAAGTCCGGCAGCAATGCGAAGAGGTTGATACCAATTATTCGAATGCAAGGGAACTACCTTTGCGGGAATAGTTATTTTTTTTCGAACTTTATTCCACGCGGCATCGGTATCAAACTGAATCTGTATTTCGGCAGAAGTCGCCTTTTCAAAAATCGTTTTTAGATTTTCATAGTAGCTTTTATTCTCTTCACGTTGATCCACCCAGCGTTGCACCTGCTCCTCTTCTCGCGCAGATCCTTCCCCGGCAAGCACCTTACCAATCAAATCATCCATATCGTTCTGCTCCTCCCTCATATCCAATCCTTCATAAATAGTAAAAACAGAGGCAAGTACTCTTTCAATTGCAGTCGCATCAACTTAAGCGCCTTACCCATGTGGTTCTCAACAGTCTTTACAGAAATCTGCAATTGATCGGCTATCTCTTGATACTTTAATTCCTCAAAGCGACTAAGTTGAAACACAAGCCTGCATTGTTCAGGCAACGTTTTCATCGCTTCCGCAATTTTTGTCTCAAGTTCTGCCGCATGCACCTTTTGTGAAACCGATTCGTGTGATACCTCGGCTACAGCAAGTTCATGTGCTACATGTTGTTGCTTTACCTTGGCATGTTTAATCACGTTTAGGCAACTGTTGCGGATCATGCGATAGAGATAGGACTTCAGAGAGATTTCTATGGCAAGTGCACTTCTCTTTTCCCAAAGTGCAATGAAAGCAGCTTGCACTACTTCTTCGGCCTCTTCTTTATCCTGCAGAAATGAATAGGCATATCGGCATAATGGCTGGTAATAGGTTCTAAAAATCATCTCGTAAGCGCTTTCGTTGCCCTGCCGGAGTGTTTCCAGTACCTGCTTTTCCGATAAATCCACTGCTTTTTGAATGTTTCAGTGCAATTTACGGGTTTAGGGCGTTTTGGTTATGACAACCCAAAGAAGTTTTACCCCTATTGTTTAGCCACAGATTCACTGATTTCACTTTATAGGAATCAAATATTATATAATCTGTGCATCAGTGACTAAATTGATATATGATTTATAATCCAATCAATTATTGTGAATATGGGAAATTTCAAATTGAACGCACTTGCTCTGATGCTTGTCCTGGCCGTAAATTTCTCCTACGCATCTGCTAAACGAGACACCTTATTTCAGGCAAAAGATGTAATTCTTGAACTGTGGAATCCGGGGCTACTAACGACCCAGCATTTTGTTGCGGGGTCCTTTTATGTATTTGACAACTCACTTTTTTATAATACCTATGCGTTAGATGCTATTGAGGATAAGAAGTTATACCGGTATAATTCCCTTATCAAAGATTTTTCAATTTCATTTACCGAAATAGAAAAAATTAAGACGGGATTTCTGATTTCCTTCAAGTACACAACGCTTGTTGTGAAATTAAAAGATGGGGGCAAGTATAAGTTTATTATGAGTAAAAAGAATAAGAAAAAGGTCAGGGAACTTGTTATTGGCAAGTTAGAGTGATTGTTTTTAAATCCCAATCACATCTCATCAAGCACTCCCTCCGCATCTTTGCATCTGCCCTAGGCCTACTTTTCAAACTTAAATACATCGGGCATTTCGGAATTATCATGCATGGATACTTTTAGATCTTGAATAACTCCATTGGCAATGTCATACACCCAACCATGCACATACGGGCCACCGCGCTTTTGCCAGGCGTTTTGAATAATGGATGTCTTGCCCAGGTCATACACCTGTTCAATTACATTTAATTCAACAAATCTGTCTTCACGCTGTTTCTTGTCTTTTATGGCCTCGAGTTCATCATGATGCAAACGATACACATCTTTTATATGTCGAATCCAATTATCGATCAATCCAATTTGCTTATTGCCCATGGCCGCACGCACACCCCCGCAACCGTAATGACCACATACAATAACATGTTTTACTTCAAGCACATTTACGGCATAGTCAAGCACGCTTAACATATTCATATCTGAATGAACAACCATGTTAGCAATATTACGATGTACAAATACTTCACCGGGTGCGGTGCCCGTGATTTCATTTGCTGAAACACGACTATCTGCACAACCAATCCAAAGGAATTCGGGCTTTTGTACATTGGCCAGTCTTGAGAAAAAGGATTTATCTTCCTGATTTTTCTGTTGTACCCACGCCTGGTTTTGTAACAGCAGTTGCTCGTATTTTTTCATTTAGGCAATTTAATTTAAATCAATGTTCTTTAATTCTACTTCTATGTTTTTTGATTTGGCCGTTTCTTGAAAATCCACAACCATCTCTTTAATGTCATCATCCATAAACTGTGCTTTCGAACCATCAATTAATAATCGGGTATCTTTCGGTACTTGTTCAAATGCTTGATGTAGGGCATTCTTATGTAGAAAGGATACATCTTTTGTAAACCGAATCATAAAGTTTTCCTGAGAAGAAACTAAAATCACAGCCTTTTGGAAATTTGTTTTTAGAATAAAATAAATGGCAACCAAAATACCCATGAAAACTCCCTTCAACAAATCGGTGAAGACAACAGCAATGATAGTTACTACAAAGGGTAAAAACTGTGCCATTCCTTTACTATGCATTTCTTTGAACAAAGTAGGCTTTGTCAATTTATACCCAACTAAAATCAGAATTCCCGCAAGGCAAGAAAGCGGTATCATCTTTAATAAGCCGGGAAATAACAAAACAGATAGCACCAAGATTACGCCATGCGATATTGCTGAAGCCTTGGTTCTGGCGCCCGAGTTTATATTAGCAGAACTTCTCACGATAACTGAAGTAACCGGTAGTCCCCCCAGCAAACCTGAAATCAGGTTACCGGCACCCTGTGCTTTCAATTCTCTGTTAAGAGGTGTTGATGTGTGACTTCGATCCATCCTGTCACATGCCTCAATGCTCAACAAAGTTTCCAAACTCGCAACAATAGCAATTGTTACTGCGGTGATATAAATTTTAGGGTTTTGCCAAAATGAAAAATCTGGAAAGGTTAAAAAAGTGCTAAAGCCTGAAGTTTCCGTAACCTCCGGCACAGTTACTAAATGTTTTCCGTCAATAGCGAAGTTAGGTAACGCATAATTGAAAAGACTATTCAAGGATACTCCTAACAAAACTGCCCCTAATGCTGAAGGCATTAGTCTAAAAAATTTAAAGCGTTGAAGTCGATTACTGTCCCAGGTAAGTATAAGTAAAATAGAAAGTAAACTGACCGCAACTGCTCCCGGGCTAAGGAAGTCAAATGATCGCAAAATTTCTGAAAATGTGTTTTCGCCATCCGCTTGAAAGAAACTTTCATCTCCTTCAAAATCTGCATCGTAGCCAACTGCATGTGGAATTTGTTTTAAAATCAGAATCAAGCCAATCGCAGCAAGCATTCCCTTAATTACTGATATTGGAAAAAAATGACCAATAGCCCCAGCTTTTGCAAAGCCCAAAATAATTTGAATAATACCTGCTAATGCAACCGCAAACAAAAAAGCTTCGAAAGATCCAAGATCTAAAATCGCGGCTGCAACAATGGTAGTTAGGCCTGCTGCTGGTCCGCTCACGCTAACCGAAGATCCGCTTAATGTGCCAACTACAATGCCTCCAACAATACCCGCAAGTAATCCTGAAAAAAGTGGAGCTCCTGATGCCAAAGCAATGCCCAAACATAATGGTAAGGCCACCAAAAATACTACCACAGACGACCTTAAGTCGGTCGACCAAAAATTTTTAAAATTCATAGGAAAGAGAAATAATAACTTAAACTTAATAACTGATCTTCAGATGAAGATTCAAAATTGAAAAGACTATGCTTGAGGAGGAGGGGAATCTATTTCCGGAAAGTGAAATCCTCTTGCGCAAAGAAAAAGTGATGTCTTCTTCTTTGAATTGGGTTTGATGATTTGAATGCCGTGTGAAAATTCTATTTTAATGTTTTCATCAAACTCACGAGTATCTTCGGTGGATTCTTCACTATCACTTGGCAAATCCTCGCAGTGGCTCCAATCTGCAAACATATTTTTTTTTGAAGCCTCCCAAAATAGGCTTCCAAAACTTGCTGAAAGCATCAACAAGATATATGTTATGGCTAAGAATGAAAAGAGGACTTTTCGCATGGACTACAAAGATAACAATTTTTTCAGCCTTAAAAATGTTATTAACTTGTTAACCTACTCAATTCGAAGTGACTCAACGGATTAATTGCCGTTACTCCAACCGCTTGAAATCTATGTAATCTCTTAGTCAAGAGTCTCCTCCAGTTTTACAAAATCGGGCGAAGATTTTACTCACTCCTTAACCAATTTTCTGTCAGGCTAAACTACTTTTAGTTTGGATAAATTGAAATCCCAAATCTGTGCTTTCCTTTGAATTTATTACTTCAAACAGATAGACCCAGAATACGTATTTAATGAAGGGTGAATGAGATCCCACACAACTACTCAACTTCTACTATAATCTCAATTTCTACAGTAATATTATTTGGCAACGAATTCATTCCAACTGCTGATCGGGCATGCTTACCCTTATCACCAAAAACGGCTACCATTAAATCAGAGAATCCATTGATCACTTTGGGTTGATCAGTAAATGTATCCGTACAATTAACCATACCTAACACTTTAACAATTCGCTTTACTTTGTTTAAATCACCCAACTCCCCTTTAAGGGTTGATAGAATAGAAATTCCTGTTTGTTTTGCTGCGGCATATCCTTCTTCGGTAGTTAATTCAGTGCCTACCTTGCCCGTAATATTTGTTCCATCGGCTCTACCTGGTCCATGTCCTGATAAATAAAGTAAGTTACCCACGCGAACAGCCTTCACATAATTGGCCATGGGCTTGGAGGGAACAAACAATTCGATGCCCAATTCTTTTAACTTCTTATCATAATCAATTTTGGATTGAGCAAGTGATGCAGTCGATAAAACAAAAAAAACAAAGAGTAAAAAATTTTTCATATAGGTTGGGTTAAATCAAACAACTTTCAGCGTCTAAGAAATACCAGCTTAAGACCAGGTTTGCTCTTGGCTCCAATATCCACAAAAAAACGTGACTCGCGCAAATTGCCTTGTTGATCCCACAAGTAGTAGGTTCCCATCTTACCTTCATTTAAAGTTTGCGTGGTCATTTGGCTAAGCCAATAAGTGTTCCTTGTATTAATTGAACTTGTAAACAGCGGTGATGAAAAATAACCGGGAGCCCGAAGCTGTGACATTACTATTTTGGGATCGATCTGGTTTACTTCTGTTGAGAGGGTATATAAATTATAAGATTTCACTTTACTTATAAACTGAGCTGTAGCCGAAAAGCAAACAAGCGTGAGAAGAATTAGCAAACTGGTGAATTTTGCGCAGTTCATATCCGGAAGTTACAGACTATATTTGAAACAAGTAACAATAAAGTTTTATTATGCCGGAAGTATTTCGTTGCCCCTGGTGTTTAGGTTTTAATGATTATATACGATATCATGATGAAGAATGGGGCGTACCTGTTCATGACGACAAAAAACATTTTGAATTCCTTATTCTTGAAGGAGCTCAGGCTGGATTAAGTTGGGCAACAATTTTAAAAAAGCGTGAAGGCTACCGCAAAAATTTCGCAGACTTTGACCCCATTAAAGTAAGTCGCTTTACCGAAAAGAAAATTGAAAAAATTCTTCAAGACCCAGGAATTATTCGAAATCGCTTAAAGGTATTTGCAGCTGTTAACAATGCCAAACGCTTTCTTGAAGTTCAAAAAGAATTTGGAAGTTTTGATAAATACATTTGGAGCTTTGTAAATAACAAACCTATCATCAACAAATTAAAAAACTATAAACTGGCACCTGCAACAACAAAAGAGTCAGACGCGCTGAGTAAGGATTTAATAAAGCGAGGTTTTAAATTTGTTGGCAGCACAGTAATTTATGCACACATGCAAGCATGTGGTTTGGTGAATGATCATTTGATGGATTGTTTTCGGTATAAGGAAGTCAACCAAAGAAATACCTAACAAACGCATATAATCCCAATACAAGAAGTGTAAAACCGGGCACCAGTTTTACATAGCGATTGTCTTTTATGTATGCAGAAAGTCGCTTTGCTAAAAAAATGAAAAGAAATAATAATGCTAATACTCCTATAGAAGTGCCAAGCACATAGCTATGTAACAAAACGGGTGTCGACAAATCAATCCAGCCTTGTGCTTTTAAATAGGCTGTTATTCCAATCCAAAATGGAATTGCCATTGGATTTAAAATACTTAGTACAATCCCTCTTCTAAAACCACTTGCATTAAATCGAACTGAGAAATCACTGGGTTTACGAGCTGACCATAAAGTAAATCCACCAATTACAGTCATTACAATTGCAGTAATCAATTGAAAGTTCTCTACAATCAACGGAGACGATGTTACCCAATCTTCAAAGACAACCGCAATCCAGGCATATGGATACTCAATAATAGCAACTGCCAACGTAAACCGAAGCGCAATTTTAATTTTGTGTTCCAGCCCCAATTGAAGTACTGCCAGATTTAATGTCCCTGGTGGAATTGAACCTAAAAAGCTAAATATAAAGCCGGCTATAAAAACTTTTAAGATCATGAGCCAGAACTTAACTTCTTAAAACGATAATAGATTTCCTTTCCATCTTTGAATGCAAGATAAGGAACTCCCCGCTTATGGTTTTCGCGGCTAACCCGATGCATGTTTTGCCAATACATGATAAGTGCCCGCACACCAGCAAATAAAGACGAGCCAGGTTGATAGATGTGTGAAGGTTCGGCACCACAACCATTCAATTCCATTATTTTAATCTTTCCACTTTCTAAGTCTTCAGTTGATTTACAGCGAATATCAAATCGTCCAAAATAAAATCCATCTATCTGCTTACTGATGGAATCAAAGGTGTTTATAAGTTTAGGAGTAATCAAATGATTTTTATTCAGGAACATGGTCCCCAAACAATGATTGCCAATAGAAACAAGTTCAAGTCTTTCGTTAGCAGAAAGTATTTCCATCAATCGATCTGCGTATCGTTGCTTTAAGGTTTTCCAATGAATTTTAGCACGATCTTTTTCCAAGATCAATTCCTGAATAGTCTTTTTACCATCTCCAGTAATGGACAAAAATTCTTTTCCAGTGATTGAGTTTACAAATCCATTAGCCTGCGAAGGAAAGCGAACATAAAACACTCCAAACTCTAGAGGTGCATCAACGAACTCCTGGATGAGAAAAGAAATTTTTATTTCTGAAAGATATTTTTCAACATCCGCTTCATTATAAATTCTGCGCACCATCCAGCCTCGCTCGCCTACGTCTGGTTTAAAAATTAATGGATATAAAAAGTTGTGTTGCTTAATTGTATCAACAACTTGATTCGATGTGGCTGGCAGCTCTACTAAAACTGTTTTTGGCTTTACGGAATCTGGTATGCGTCTTAAAATATCGTACTTCGATTCTCCCATCATTCCCCCTGTGAGGATAGAGGGATTGGAAGCTGAAAAATAAAAAAGCGATCGCTCCTTTAATGCATACCAAGCCCACATTAAAAAGATTGGCGCCTGAATGATACCGAACGGCCAGTATTCCCAGTGAGTGAGCTTAATGAAGAAATTACTTCGAAAAATGTTTCGCACGAAAAATTAAGATGCGCAAAAGTAAAGAATTAACGAGAAGTTACTTCTGTCTCTTTATAGCGAATAGTAGAAACAGCAACTCCAAAATCGGCTGGCAATTTGATATAGTCAGCAACTTCGCGAATTCCTATTTTCATGATCGCCATGTGGTGAACACTATGCTCTATATTGTAGGTTAGTTCGCGCAAGTAGTTAGTATCAATAGTAACACACGCTTCGCTCGCGGGATCGTACCCTACTTCAAGTTTCAATACTTTGTCTTCCTGATTTGAATTTACAAATTCCTGAATCTGACCAATGGTATGCAAAGCAATGAGTTTATCATTTTCCATGGCCTTGTTATGAATTCGCTTGTCGTAGTTAACCACGCCTAATTCACACCCTTGTTCAAGGCAAATAAAAAATTCAAGTGTGTGTCGAAGGTGTTGACCAATGGTAGAGTTACTCAAAGCCTTTGAGGGTTTGCGGAAATCTTCGTCTGTTAGTTGGTTCACAATGTCGGCTAACTGCGACAGGATTGTGGTTCCCGCTTTTAAAAGTTGTGTCATATGTTAAATCAAACTTAAGCCGCGGCAAAGATAGTTAATTGCCTAGCTCATTTACGAAAATGGTCGAGTAAAGGATTTATTGAACGAATTTCTTCCAGTTTTGGTCGGCTTTTGTTTTCAATGGCGCTTCATTTTTGTTCCAGTCGTTCAGAGTATTAGTGCCCCAGAAATTGTAGAACAAATTCAATTTACCGCCAACAATTTTATACGTCTCAGGGTCTATCTTCACTTTCTCACCAGATTCTCCCATTGCATAAGCACACCAGCCACCATAAGCAGGCTCATATTTGTCAGGATTTGCCTTAAATTTTTCAAGATTAGAAGCACTAGCGAATAAGTAGGTTACCCCTTTGTGGGTGATTTTATACTCGCTCTTTCCTTCCACTGGCTTGTTGTCAAAATAGCTCACCGGATCATAACCTTCGATAGCAACAGTCTTTTTTAAATTAAATTGCGATGTGCGCACTTCATTCGATTGAGCAAGAACGAGTGAACTACAAAATAATATGAGAATGGGTAACAGCTTCATAATCCTACTAACGTTGAAAGTGTGAAGATCGGTTTTCCTAAATCCCCGTAATGTCGTGCGGATTGCAAAAGTTCTAATCCGGCAAAATATCCCGAACATACTCCCACACAAGTTCGGCTTCATATCCCTTACCAATTACAAAGCGGGCTATCTTGTCTCTCTTCTTAAATGGATTTGATTCTTTGGATTCACTTGCTTTCTTTTTGATGAGCGCCTTTAATGTTTTAGAGTAATCAGCAGATTCTATTTCGTTCAATCCACGCTGAATACAATTTTTTGTAAGTCCAAGTGCTTTCAGTTCATGCTTAATTTTTACCCGACCCCATTTTTTAATTCTGAACTTTCCGCCTGCGTACGCTTTCGCGAATCGTTCCTCATTCAGAAAACCATCCGTAATCAACTGAGAGATGATCTCATCCACTTGTGTGGAGTAAAGACCGTAGTCAAAAAGTTTGTTTTTTACTTCTTTATGCGAACGCTCCTGATAAGCACAGTAGCGTTGAATTCTGGCAAGTGATTCGGTGGGGCTGTATTTCTTCTTGATCCTCGATTCTTGATCCTGGTTACTGAACATGATCAAATATCCGAAGCTGCTTTTCCAGAATCAAGCATCAAGTGTACAGTATCTATTTAAGCAGACCCTTATTTCGTAGGATGCTTGTTAAAAATTTCCGCTCGTTGTCGGTATTGAAAATTTTGAATGGCAAATGAATGAGTTGTGCCTTATTTACAAACAACAAAAAATAATCTTTCCCCAATTGAGCGCGTTTAATTTGATCCCACTTCATGGGCATACCTTCGCGGGCATTTAGTTTCATAACAATCTGTTGGCTCGTTATCTCGTAAGAAAATCGTTCGAACAACATCTTACCTTGTTCCAACTGCGTAACTCCGTAAAACTGAATCCACCAGAAAAGTAAATACAAGGCCGCGCCAATTCCTGCTCCAATAAACCACCAGATGCTGGGTATCCAAACATAACCAAGGCAAATAGCCACTACAATCAGGCTTACCCACCATTGCTGTAGCAGAATAGCCTTAAGTGCCATTTTAATATAATCCTTCTTTTCTAGCCTGTAATTCCGTGTTTTAACGATCATAAAAACCTAAGTTCTAATTTTAAGGAGGGCAAAAATAGGAATAAATCAGTGAATCTGTGGCTGAACTTATTTATCCACCTTCAAACTCAAATCCAAACTCTTGACAGAGTGCGTTAACGCGCCCACCGAAATATAATCTACACCACATTCGGCAACAGAACGCAACGTTGTTTCCGTAATACCGCCACTTGCTTCGGTTTTATATTTTCCGTTTATCAATTTCACCGCTTGCTTCATTTCCTCAAGTCTCATGTTATCAAGCATGATTACATCTACTCCACCTACTTGCAGCACTTCTGCTACTTCCACAAGATTGCGCGTCTCCACTTCAATCTTTAAATCTTTCTTTTTCTCAGCAAGATATCTTTTGACATTTTCAATAGCTGCGCGAGTACCTCCTGCCATATCGGTATGATTGTCTTTCAACATTACCATATCATACAATGCATAACGATGATTCTTCCCGCCACCAATCGCTACCGCCCACTTTTCCATCAACCGAAAATTAGGTGTGGTTTTACGGGTGTCCATTAATTGTGCCTTTGTCCCTTCAATGAGTTTGCAAAGTTGGTTTGTATAGGTAGCGATGCCACTCATACGTTGCATGCAGTTTAACACAAGACGTTCAGCCGATAAAATAGATCGCGCAGAACCTTCTACAACAAAAGCAACTTCTCCTTTTTGGATTGTGTCTCCTTCCTTTTTGAATAAAGTAACTTGTAATGCTGAATCAACTTCATGGAAAATTTTTTCGGCAATAGTTAACCCGGCAATAATACCATCATCTTTAACCAGCAGTCTTGCTTTACTTTTTTTAGATTCCGGAATGGATCCTAACGTAGAATGATCTCCTTCCCCGAGATCTTCGGCCAAAGCTTGCTGAATAAAATGATGGATGGCTTGTTCCGTGAGATAAGCTGGTTGCATCACTCCTTCACAAAACTGATTTCGTGAATCAAGTAAACATTCGCTGATTGCTTTACGCGAATGAGCACATTGAAGTGATCTTTATTGCTCTTGTAATTACCGATCGCGTATTGCAATCCGTTTTTTGAAGAGCCCGTGTGTTCAACGGTAAAATCGGAAACAGGATACTTCTTAAAAAAATCACGCAACACAAATTCTGCTTGTGCTTTGCTATAAGTATTTACTTCACCTTCCAGGTTAATATCCACAGATTGATTGAGGTGTTTTACCATCTCTTTAGCACTCCCCGTCTTTAACGCATCCTTCATGGGCGAAAAAATATCTGCCTGAGCGGATACGAGACTCGTGATTAGTGCAAAAACGAATGTAAAAACCCACATTTTGCTCTTCATAGTGCTATGCATTAGACCAAAATTATGCCATTAATACGGGAACCAAAAATTAGTAATTGATCTTTGTGTACCCTAACATTTGTTTTCTTACAGATGCTTGAGAACTATCCTAAAAAAAGGGCAATTGCGATAAATCACGCATATATTTGACCTCGCAATTCAAAAAAAAATTTCTATGAATAAGAAAGTGATGTTGATGATTTTAGATGGGTGGGGTATTGCCAAAAACTTGAAGGTTTCTGCTATAGACCACGCTAAAACACCTTATATAAACTCTTTGTACAAAAAATATCCACACAGTAAACTTGAAGCATCGGGGTTGGCCGTTGGCTTGCCAGCCGGGCAAATGGGTAACTCTGAAGTTGGCCATATGAACATTGGGGCTGGCCGTGTGGTGTATCAGGATTTGGTGCGTGTAAACAAAGCGGTTGAAGAAAAAGAGCTAGACACCAATCCGGTTTTACTGGAAGCATTGGAATACGCCAAGAAGAATAATAAATCCATTCATCTGATCGGTCTTTTGTCGGATGGCGGTGTACACTCTCACATTGATCATCTGAAAGGTCTTTGCACGATTGCAAATAATCACAAACTAAAAAATGTTTTCATCCATGCGTTTATGGACGGTCGCGATACTGATCCTAAAGGAGGCAAAGAATATTTAACTGATTTAAAAGGTCATCTTGCTAAAACTACCGGACAAATTGCTAGTGTAGTGGGTCGTTACTATGCGATGGATCGTGATAAACGTTGGGAACGGGTAAAGCTTGCATATGATGCGATGGTGCATAGTACTGGAGAAAAAACAACAGATGTAATAAGTTTAGTTGAGCAATCTTATGAAGCCGGAGTTACTGATGAATTTATAAAGCCAATTATTGCGGTTGATAAAAACAATAAACCTTTAACTACAATACAAGAAGGTGATGTGGTACTTTGTTTCAACTTCCGCACCGACCGTGGACGGGAAATTACCATGGCACTTACTCAGCAAGATTTTCATGAGCAGAACATGAACAAGCTCAACCTTCATTATGTTACTCTCACCAATTACGATGATTCATTCAAAGATGTTCATGTGATTTTTGATAAGGATAATCTTGAGAATACACTTGGTGAGATTGTTTCAAAAGCAAGTAAAAAACAAATTCGGATTGCTGAGACAGAAAAATATCCTCACGTTACATTTTTCTTTTCCGGTGGTCGCGAAGAAGTGTTTCCTGGTGAATCACGATTGATGTGTCCCTCCCCAAAAGTTGCAACATACGATCTTCAGCCTGAAATGAGTGCACGTGATATTCGCGATAAAATTATTCCTGAGTTGGAGAAAAAATCAGCTGACTTCATTTGTTTGAACTTTGCCAATCCCGACATGGTAGGTCATACCGGTGTTTTTGAAGCCGCGGTGAAAGCGTGTGAAACGGTTGATCAGTGTAACGAAGCAGTAACTGAAGTAGCCCGTAAAAATGGATATGCTATTATCATTATTGCTGATCACGGTAACGCTGATAAAATGATCAATGAAGATGGCAGCCCAAATACAGCACACACTACTAATTTGGTTCCCTGCATTCTTGTGGATGATGATTATAAAGGAAAATTGAAAGATGGTAAATTAGGAGATCTTGCCCCAACCATTCTTACGCTAATGGGCGTTCCTATCCCAAAAGAAATGACAGGCACTGTATTGATCAATTAGTAATGATAGCTCGTTTTTTCTCTCTCATCATTTCTGCTGTTCTGCTAACTGCTTGCAACAAACAGAATGAAAAGTATGATAAAGCTTACTTTGATTTTGATAGCTTAGTTAACGCTCAAGTTGATGTGCTTGCCAAAGCGCATTCAACTCTTGCTAAATCAGTTTCGTTGGATGGAAAGGTTGATCAGTCATCCCACGCAACAGACAGCACTTTGCTTGCTCAAGAGTTAGATGTTTTTCGACAATTGGATTTGATTAATAAACCGCTTTACAGAAATACTTATGAAGTCATTGATGGTGAAAAAGATACTCAAAGCAACCTAAGAGTAAAGAGGTACAAAGCGAAAACTCCAGCTCCCATTGCCTTTGTTACCTTCTATTATCACGATGATTTCACACAAATCAAAAAAATAGAATCAGTCTATCAAGAAACTAATTCTTTGTACGCAACAAAACGTCAGTTACGATTGGAGTTCGATGATTCAACCGGAACCATGGTGTTAAGCAAGTATCGAATGACAGGTTCACAAAAAATGATTTTAAGCGACTCAGTTAAGTTTACAATTGAGGCGTCATTTATTCCTGCTCATTAAATTTCTAAGACTTTAGACAAAGCAATGGCAAAACGAAGAGGTTTAGAGGAAGGTGAAAAGCGTCCACTCAATAAATCGGGATTAAAAAAATTACTTGGCGTCTTTCGTTTTGTGCTGCCACATAAGTGGACATTCATTCTAGGATTAGTTGCCTTAGCTTTATCCAGCGGAACGTTGCTGGCATTTCCCTACTTCGCTGGAAAGTTGTTGGATGTAGCGCAAGGAAAAAAGGATTTCTTCTTTACAAGTATTGACCAAATCGCATTAGCGCTAATTGCGATCTTATTAGTACAAGGGGTTTTTTCATTCATTCGTGTTTACACGTTTACATTTGTCAGTGAACGAACACTAGCCGATCTGCGTCAGCATATCTATACCAAAATTGTTTGGCTACCCATTTCATTTTTTGATAGCCGAAGAACAGGTGAACTAATAAGCAGAATAACTTCAGATGTTGGTACACTGTATGATACATTCACTTTTACTCTTGCCGAATTACTTCGGCAGGTGTTGATCCTATCGATTGGCATTCCGATTATCTTTTTCCTTTACCCAAAGCTAACCATCTTCATGCTGCTCACATTTCCAATATTGGTGTTAGCGGCATTATTCTTTGGTAAATTCATTCGTAAGCTTTCTAAAAAAACACAAGATCAATTAGCAAGTTCAAACGTGATTGTTGAAGAAACATTTCAATCTATTGCAGTTGTAAAATCATTTACAAACGAATTATTTGAAGTGCTTCGTTACAAAAATTCACTGGATGAGGTTGTAAAAACAGCTATTCATGCTGCACGTTACCGCGGAGTTTTTATCTCATTCACAATTGTTGCCTTGTTTGGCGGTATTGTAGCGGTAAGTTGGTACGGAGCTTCTTTAGTGCAGTCAAAAGAAGCTGAGGTTGGTGAGCTTTTCTCCTTTGTTCTTTACACAGCTTTTATTGGAGGATCTATTGCAGGGTTGGGCGATATCTTCAGTCAGTTGCAACGTTCCATTGGCGCATCTGAACGGATTTTAGAAATCCTGAATCAACCCGATGAACAACCTACTACAACAACAGGCATCAAATTAACAGGCGATATTCAATTTGAGAATGTTTCCTTCTCGTACCCCACCCGTCAAGATGTTGAAGTACTGAAAAGCATTAGTTTTAAAATTAAGCCCGGTGAAAAAATTGCACTAGTTGGTCCAAGTGGTTCGGGTAAATCAACCATCATCAATTTATTAATGCGATTCTATCCTGTGCAGTCAGGATCTATTTCGGTTGATCAAAAATTGAATAAGGAATACAATTTATCTGATTACCGAAAAAACATTGGCATCGTTCCACAAGAAGTAATTTTGTTTGGTGGCAGCATCAAAGAAAATATTGCCTATGGAAAACCAGGAGCCAGTGAGCAGGAAGTTATTGAAGCAGCTAAGAAGGCAAATGCCTGGGAGTTTATTGACACCTTCCCGGAGAAACTCGAAACGTTAGTTGGCGATCGGGGTGTAAAACTTTCGGGTGGGCAACGGCAACGAGTAGCAATTGCTCGAGCGATTTTAAAAGATCCAGCTATCCTTATTCTAGACGAAGCCACAAGTTCATTAGATGCGCTATCCGAACAACTGGTTCAGGAAGCGCTCGAAACGTTAATGGAAAATCGCACGACTCTTGTAATTGCACATCGCCTGAGTACCATTAAGAAAGTAGATCGAATTATGGTTATCAAAGAAGGGCGTATTGCTGAATCTGGATCGCACGCTGATCTGATCACTTTAGATAATGGCATCTATAGCAACTTGCTCAAACTTCAATTAGAAATGCACTAAATCTTTACCCTTTCAAATCCCAATAATCCGCCAGGATTGGTTTCTTTTCTATTCCCATTTGCATTAACCTTAAGTCTTAGTATTGAAATAAATTAATTTGTAGCTTTGGCTCCAATGAGTGGTAATTTATCCGCCTTGTTTTGTTGATAACTGCCTCTTTTTGACCCAAAAACCCTAGAAAAAGCGCATGTTGGCATTCAATTTGTTTGGCATTGATCTCAGTGATGAGACCTTTCTGTTTGGAATTTTTGGGGTCATAATCTTAGTCTTCCTTCTTTTGGATTTAGGGATCTTTAACAAGACTGCCCACAAGATTTCTACCAAATCAGCACTTTACCAGTCTATTTTCTGGGTGTTTGTCAGCACAGTTTTTGGCTACCTGATCTATGCGATGGACAAGGAAAGTGGTGGGGCAGATGGCGCACTGGAGTACTTCTCAGCTTATCTCACTGAATATGCCCTCTCTGTTGATAACATCTTTGTAATTCTATTAATTCTAAAGTACTTCAAAGTAAAGGAAGAGTACTTTCATAAGATTCTTTTCTGGGGAATACTTGGAGCTGTTGTTTTTAGAGGGGCTTTCATTTTTGTTGGCGCCATCTTTATTCACAATTTCCACTGGATACTATACATCTTTGGGGTTTTCTTAATCTACTCAGGTATTAAGATATACTTTGAGGACAGTGATGAAAAAATCGATCCTGAAAAAAATCCCATTCTTAAATTCTGCAGAAAATATTTGCCTATTACAGAAAATGAAATGGGTGGCAAATTCGTAACCCGGGTCAATGGGAAATTAATGTTCACAGAGCTTTTTCTGGTGATTGTTTTAATTGAAACAACTGATTTGATTTTTGCTGTAGACTCCATTCCAGCTGCTTTCGCGATTACTACCAATGAGTTTATCATTTATACTTCCAATATTTTTGCTGTAATGGGATTGCGCGCTATGTTCTTCCTTCTTTCTGGAATTATTGATAAATTTTACCTGCTGCAAAAAGGACTCTCCATTATACTTTTCTTTATTGGTGCTAAAATGCTTTTAGAAATTGGAAAAGGCAGTGATTTTCTTCCAGAGGTTCTTACGGACATGCCTCCTACAATATCGTTCACGATCATCCTGCTCACACTTACATTATCTATTGTCTTTTCTGTTCTTATTCCAAGAAAAGAGAAGCCAGAGGAGACTGAAAATTAGTTTTGCTTGATCAAGCAACTTCTGCAAAGAAATTGTTAGGCAATATTTTCATTAAAATTGGTAAGGTAAGAAACCGCTGCGGCAAAGAGATTATCACAAAGGTTGGAATGGTCTTTATTGCTATAATCAAGAGCTCTTGTGTGCGTTCCTTTTCTCCTTCCGTCAACTCATGAGCACGCGCTTTTTTTAGCAACTCCATCAATTCCTCGCTTTCTTGCACTTCTCTCACCAAACGGTTTTTATGTGCTCCCGCAGCCCTGCTCATGCGCTCAATAAACTGCTCACTTAGTTGATTATAGTCTTGTTTATTTTGCAGATAGTTTAGCTTATCCCAATATTCAAGCACAAAGCCTTCAATTGCTAATAGACTATTTTCCAAATCTTCTTCGGTAAATCCTAAGTAACTGCATAAGCGCTTAAGAAATCCTAATTCAGATTCCTCCACTAGTTTATCGGCCCAAATAGTAAGGATGGCAATCTCCAAAAAGTATTTTTTTAGAATCCACGAATTATTGGTTGGAAGATTAATCTCTTCAAGACTGATGCCATCATCGAATATTTTCTTAGCCTCTCGTTTCTTGTCCTGTGGCAAATCGGTACTTTGAAGAAAGAACTCCAATAGTCTTCTTTCCTCAGGCTCAATTTTAGAATTTGAATGAGCCGCGCAAGCAATTATTTTAATTACTGAAAAGCGAAGTTCCTCACGTTCATACTTAAAGAAATCGGAAACAATACGATCGGCATTAGTGTGTATCCACTGTCCAAAAATAAAGATGTCTAGAAAGAGTAAGCTGTTGTGAAAAAATTGAACCCAGAAGTTTGTGTCAAACTCAGCAGTCCTATCAATTCTTTTGTCGAGAATTTTTTCAGCCACTTCAAGAGGTGTTTTTCTTTTGCCAAACAACGTCTTGGATGGTGTGGCTAATTCAGGAAAGATGTTGTTATAAAAATTACCTATGTTCTCCAGTGTTTTTATAATCACTTTCGAAAGTTCATCAGGCGTTTTTATTGGTTTATCGTAAAACAAAAGCGAACTGCTGATCAAACTTTCAGCAAGCAGAATTTTCATTCTGTCCTTCTCGTTCCAAAAATCAGAATCGGGCAAATCATAAGTAGCAACCGGTTGGCCATACATAAGCCCACTGGGTTGAATGATGCTATATAAGGAATGTTCAGGATGCGAAGAATGTTTCCGCTCTTCCGTAATGTCTTTCAACAACTCTTTGCGAAAGTCAAGGTATTCTTTAAGCCAGCCTGTTTCTCCTGGATTCATTGACTTGGTGTTCAATTAAAAGGCAAGAAAAATACGTTTTTTTTGCGAAACTACTCGCTGTGTTTCCAGCCTTTCTTTTCAATGGCTCGAAAAGAATCCTCCACTTTCTTTTGAAGATTTTTTTTAAAGGCTTCTAGTTTCTTTGCAATCACTTTATTTTCGGTACCTAAAATTTGTGCCGACAAAATGCCAGCATTCTTTGCGCCATTTAATGCAACAGTTGCAACGGGCACTCCTGATGGCATCTGTAAAATTGATAACACGGAATCCCAACCATCAATTGAATTGGAAGACTTTATAGGAACTCCGATAACAGGTAAAGATGTGAATGACGCTACCATACCTGGAAGATGTGCTGCTCCACCCGCGCCAGCAATGATCACTTTCAATCCTCGCGAGCGAGCGGAAGCTGCGTAATCAGCCATGCGTTGTGGAGTTCGGTGAGCTGAAACAACAGTTAATTCAAATGGAATGCCTATTTCTTCTAAGAACTCCGCGGCTTCTTTCATTATTTTCAAATCAGACTGGCTGCCCATGATAATACCTATTACTGGTTTACTCATGCTTTTACTTTAAGAGTGTGTTTTACAAAATTGGCTTTCTTTTTTAAATTTTCCAGATCATCATCTACGACAGTAACATGACCCATCTTACGAAATGGTTTAGTTAACTTCTTTCCATATAGGTGAATGTGAGCCCCTGAAATTTTCATAACCTCTTCCAATCCTTCATATTGAGCCAATCCAGTAAATCCATCTTCACCTAAAAGATTAACCATGGCACTCGGACTTGTAAGTGTTGTTTCGCCAGGAGATAAATTTAAAATGGCACGTAAGTGTTGCTCATATTGCGAAGTAACATTCCCTTCAATAGTTTGATGACCACTGTTGTGGGGTCGAGGAGCGATTTCGTTTACTAAAACAGTTTGATCTTTTGTAACAAACATCTCAACGGCCAATAATCCCACCATGCCAAGTTTCTCAATTATTTCTTTTGCAATGCGGTCCGCTTCAACAGCAATTAAATGATCAAGTTGTGCAGGCGAAAAGAGGTATTCAACCAAGTTAGCTTCCGGGTGGAAAATCATTTCAACTGCAGGGTATGATGAAATTTCCCCACGCTCATTGCGTGAAACGATTACAGCTATCTCTTTTTCAAAATCGATTAATTTCTCCAACAACCCCGGTGCATCGAATGCTTTTACTAGATCATTTGAACTTCTAAGCATTTGCACACCTCTACCATCATAGCCCTCTTTTCCTAGTTTGTTTACGGCCGGTAAGAAACCTTTATTCTCCTGTACTGCTTTGCGATTGTTAACCAGAATAAATTCAGCAGTAGGTATTTGATGGTTGAGAAAAAACTCCTTTTGTTTTCGTTTGTCCTGTATCAGTTCAATGATATGCGGTTGAGGAAAAACTTTCTTACCTGCTTTCACTAAGTCAGTAAGTGCTTGAGTATTTACATTTTCTATTTCTATCGTAATTAAATCACACGCTTTACCAAAATCTAATACCGTTTGGTAATCCGTTAATTTACCGTGAGTAAATGGAGCCAGGAGTGAGCAAGGAGCCTGGGAATCCGGATCTAAGACATTGAAATTTATATTCAAATCAATACCTGATTGAATAAGCATGCGCCCGAGTTGGCCGCCTCCTAAAATTCCTACTGTATAATTTTGATAAAATGTATTCGCCATGGGCGCACAGAAAAATTATTCAATCGCAAAAATACTTCTTTGCAATTAATAATTGGCTATTGATTTAGCTCGCACCACCACATCATTAAACTCAATACCTGAACTTTTAATTGTATAAAGAAGAAATCTCACTTCCTTCACATGTACTCTTCCATCTACTTCCGACATTTTGTAGAGATGCACAAAAGCATTTAACTTCTCTTCGTTTGTACAATTATTAAGGAGTTCTATTCCTTCTGTGTAGATGTCTCGCTCTGATTTTTCTTTAATGATCTCCTCAAACTCCTTGAAAAGAGAATCCGTTATGCCTTCTTGTTTCTTAATCTTAGCTAAAGCTCGATATTCCTTTTCGTCAATTATTCCATCTGAGCTAATAAGAAGATGGGTAATGTAAAGCAACCCCAGCTGTGCATTTCTTGAAGATCCCATCAGTTTAACAATGTGGCTAAATATACTCAGAATTAGAGCCAAATAAGGCGTATGTCAGAACCATGTAAGATTACGATAAACTTTGAAAAATTATGAATGCCGAGAGGTATGCAAGAACTGTCATATAAACTAATTGAATTAATGGCCACTTCCAGCCTTTAGTTTCCCGTTTCACAATAGCTAGTGTGCTCATGCACTGCATGGCTAATGTATAAAAGACCAAGAGCGAAAAGCCTACCGCTGGTGTATATCTTGGACCACCTGTCTCAGGATTAATTTCTGATTTCAATCTACCCTTTATCGTTTGTTCATCGTCTGTGCTTCCCAAACTGTAAATAGTTGCAATGGTGCTTACAAATACTTCGCGGGCAGCAAATGAAGTGACCAATGCTATTCCTATTTTCCAATCATAGCCCAACGGTTTAATTATTGGCTCTAATGCTTTTCCCATAATACCTGCATAAGAGTGTTCTAGTCTGTATGACGATACACGAGCCTCAAGTTCTTGCTCTGTTACTTTTTGTTCTCGTGATTGAGCGCGAACCTCTTCTTCAGCTCTTTGCATTTTATCTCCCGGTCCATAGCTTGCCAACACCCAAAGTATGACCGAAATGGCTAAGATGATCTTACCCGCTTCGAATACAAATGCCTTTGTTTTTTCAACAACGGTATATCCAACATTCGCCCACTTTGGTCTACGGTAGGTGGGCATCTCCATGATCAGATAACTTTTTTCTTTTGTCTTTAGAAGCAGCTTCATCACCAACGCAGAAAGAATAGCTGCTACAAACCCAAGTAGATATAGGCTCATCAACACTAAGCCCTGATAGTTAAAAAAACCGAAGAGTTTATTTTCAGGAATGATGAGCGCAACCAAAATAGTAAACACCGGAAGCCGGGCTGAGCAACTCATGAAGGGCGTAACGAAGATGGTTATTAATCTTTCCTTCCAGTTCTCTATTGTGCGGGTTGCCATAATAGCTGGAATGGCACAGGCAAGCCCTGATATTAATGGCACAACACTTTTACCATTCAATCCAAATTTGCGCATGATTTTATCCATAAGGAAAACCACACGTGCCATATAGCCACTTTCCTCAAGTATTGAAATGCACGCAAAGAGTATGGCGATTTGTGGAATAAAAATAAGAATGCCCCCAATGCCAGGGATTATACCTTGTGTGATCAGATCAAAGAGCGGGCCTTCTGGAAATGATTGGTCAAGGAAGTTACTTAACTTAGCAAATGATGCATCAATAAAATCCATAGGCACCTGGGCCCAGGCAAAAATGGATTGGAAGATTAAAAAAAGTACTGAAAAGAAAATAAGATAACCCCACACTTTATGGGTAAGTACTTTATCGATGCGGTACGAGAATTTTTTCCATTCGGGATCGGAGGTTTTTAAAATAACTTTATTCAAAAGGTCTTGAATAAAGCCATAGCGCAAGACGGTTTCAGCTCCTTGATATTTATGCGGGAAAAAATTCACAGCATTTGCCTCACTCAAAATATAATCGCGGTCTTCTCTGCTTAGAAAATGAAGGCTCTCGGTTTGCTGAAGAAATTGATATGCTTCGTAATCTGTTGAAAGGCTAAACTTCTCTTTAATCTTCTTGACTAAAGGCTTGATCTCATCTCCAATTTTGAAAACAGATTTGCTTGAGGGCACCACCGATCCTGAGAAAACCTCTTTTAATTCTTGAATCCCCTCACCCGTACGGGCATTAATCATCACAATCGGTAAATCTAATGAAGTCGACAATTCCTGAATGTCTATACTCTGACCTGACTTTGCAGCTAAATCCATCATGTTTAACACAAGCACAACTGGAAGTTTCAAATCCATCAGTTGTGTAAGCAGCAGCATGCAATTTTTAAGATTAGTAGCATCCGCTACTAATGCAACACAATCGGGGTAGTGTTCTCCTTTTTGATTAGCTAAAATTTCGGTTACAATTTTTTCATCTAGCGTGCGCGGATACAAACTATAGATTCCTGGCAGGTCAATGATTTCTGCTTGTTCTCGATTAGGTAGCAGCGTGATTCCTGTTCGCTTGTCTACGGTTATACCGGGAAAGTTTCCAATCTTCTGATTAAGACCTGTGAGTTGATTAAATAATGAAGACTTACCAGAATTGGGCTTGCCTGCAAGTGCTATTTTTTTGCGATTGACTTCCATGCCTTAACTCAAAATAACAATGGTAGAAGCTTCCTCAAGCCTGAGGGATAAATCGTAGCCAGAAACACTTACACAAACAGGATCTCCGAAAGGGGCACTGAAATTAAAGCGCACCGCTGTGCCTGGAAGAAAGCCCATTTCAAGGAGCTTGGCGGAAAGTGTATCGTCCGAAAAACTAGAAATTACTCCTGTTTCGCCCGGTTTCATGCTCGCCACATTCCTTTTTATCTCCACGTCTTATTTAGATTGATTTTAAACAACGCGAATATAGGTTTAGAGGTAGAGTTAAACAATGATTATATTCAGGTCATGAAAAAGAAAGTTTCGAAGCCTAAAAAGAGTAAGAAACCAGAAAAGATTCCTGAACCTCAACAGCAGGAAACAGAAGACAAATTTGACTTTGGTGGCTTGCCTAAAAGAGATTTGAAAAAGAATCTTGGATGTGGCTAAGAATCAGTTTAAAAAATAATTGAATGAAAAAATCAGTCTTCAAAATATTAGCAAAAATTAATAAAGCCGTCATGCCACGCTTTAGCAAGAAGGATATTACGCGACTTTCAAAATTTGATCAGGCTCTGGTTGCCTATCGTTATTGGGTAACCATAAATGCTTTGGATTAAAAGCTATCGGTAAAAAAGATGCGCTTCACACGCTCGCTCGTGTTCGTAAGAATTTCGTAAGGTATTGTTTTAGCGTTTGTTGCTACTTCATGTATAGACAGGCCTCCACCAAAAATAATTACATCATCACCTTCTTTGGTATCAATATTAGTAATATCAACCATGGTCATGTCCATACAAACATTACCAAACACAGGTGCTCGATTGCCATTAATCATAACAGAACCTACACCCTTACTAAAACTTCGATTAAATCCATCGGCATAGCCAATCGCAATGGTTGCTAATTTCATATCATGCACTGCTTTGCCCCATCGTCCGTACCCTACTGATTCACCTGCTTTAATATTTTTTATTTGTGAGATCACTGTTTTCAATGTTGCAACAGGCTGAAGTTGATCAAATGATTCCTCGGTAGGATTGACTCCATATAGGCCAATGCCTAATCGCACCATATCCATTTGAAATTTTGGAAAGCGCAAAATGCCAGACGAATTTAAAATGTGGCGAATGGGTTCAACATTGAGTTCGCCAGAAATTTTATCATACGCTGATTCGAATCGATGCAATTGCTGACTTGAATACTCGTCATGATTAGAATCATCGGCACCAGCCAAATGAGAGAAAACACTAGCAATAGAAATATTCTTATTCCTTTTTAGAAGAGATATTACCTCAGTAACATGTTGTTCTTCTAAGCCTAATCGATGCATTCCAGTTTCAATTTCTAAATGAATTCGGCAGGGGTTTCCTTGAAGGAATTCAATCAACGCATTGAGAATTGAAACACTGTAAACTACAGGCTCCAATGAATTTGAAGCAATGGTAGAAAAACTCTCTTCGGTGGGATTCATTACCATAATGGGCAAAAAAATCTGACTCTTTCTTAGTTCAACACCTTCATCTGCATACGCGACTCCCAAGTAATCCACTTTATGATACTGCAACAAGCTGGCTACTTCTTCACTGCCACTTCCATAGGCAAAAGCTTTAACCATCACCATTAGTTTAACACCGGGGCTCAGTTTCGACTTAAAGAAATTCAGGTTGTGAACGATCTTATTTAAATCAATCTCCATGCGGGTTCCATGAATCTTGCGTTGAATACGCGCTGTAATTTTTTCGAACTGAAATGAGCGTGCGCCTTTTACAAGAATCGTTTCGCGATTGAGTTCATCCCAGTTAAACTCACTCAATGCATCCTCTGTGCTTTTATAAAAAGAAAGTTGACCATTAAGCTTATTAAACTTCTGCTGTTGACCAAATAATACTTTCCCAATTCCAATAAACCTTCCAATACTACTTTGCTCAAGTAGTTCAAAAATGCGGATACCTAATGTCACATCATCAAGACCTGATTGTAAAATATCCGATAGAATAACAGTCTTCTTATTGGGTAAGCTGCCTAAAAAATCAAGACCCACCTGTAATCCAGCAAGATCATTATTGTAACTATCATCTATTACCTGACAATTATTAATCCCCTGCTTTAACTCAAGACGCATGGACACCGACTGCAAAAGATGAATTCGTTCTTGAATTATTTGTGGAGAATATTTCAAGTGTCGCAGAACAACAATGCAGTGCAAAATATTTTCAACGGAAGCTTTGTCTGAAAACGGAAGTACTATTTCAAATTCTTCTTCATTAGACTTTAGTAAGACTTTATTCTCTCGTTGCGTTACCTGATAGTCTGCAGGAGAACTTAATCCCCACGTAAGCGTTTTAAGTTTTTTCTTTTTTATCTCTCCTTGCAATTCCCTTTGATCTGTGCTGCACACAAGAGTTTCTGCATGCGCAAACAATTTCAGTTTCTCCTGTATTTTCTCTTGTTGATCCTTAAAACCTTCGTCATGCGCACTACCAAGAGTTGAAAAAATACCAATAGTGGGCTGAATGACTTTTTCAAGATTTTCCATCTCATTGGGCATGGAAATTCCTGCTTCAAAAATTCCCAACTGGTGATAAGGTTGCATGTTCCAAACTGAAAGTGGTACGCCTACTTGTGAGTTATAACTTCCTGGATTTTTTACAATTTTTAAATCAGGTAATAACTGAAAGAGCCATTCCTTAATAATTGTTTTTCCGTTGCTTCCCGTTATGCCAATGACTGGAATGTTGTAGGACTTTCTATTAAATGCAGCCAACGCCTGTAACGCTTTGCGCGAAGACTTCACAAGCAAAAAATTAGCTTCAGGAAATCGAGCAGTGTCTATATTTTCCTCTATAGCAAATTGTCGGTTGCCAGCTTTATACAAATCAGAAATATATTGATGTCCATTATGCCGCTCGCCAGCAATAGCAAAAAATAAGGAATGAATTGAAATAATTGACTTACGGCTATCTATAAATAAGTCCTGAACAGAATGATCCTTAAAAAGTTGAAGAACTTTTCCATTACATATTTTCTCAAGTGCAGAAAATAAGATCATAACTAGAAAAGTTTAGATCCGTTTGGTACCGCAGTATCAACTGTTGTTAATACAATTCTATTCCTCTCATCCGGGAAACCGGTGACCAGAACCTCAGAAATAAAAGTGGCAATTTGGCGAGGTTTAAAATTTACTACACATACAACTTGTTTTCCGATTAACGAGTCTATTGTATACAAATCGGTTATCTGAGCGCTGGATTTTTTTATCCCTAAATCGGCTCCAAAATCTATCCAAAGCTTAAAAGCAGGCTTTTTGGCTTCCGGGAACGATTCCGCTCGCAGCACGGTACCCAACCTAAAGTCAATTTTATTAAATTCTTCTAATGTGATCATTATCAAAATTTTATTAGATTGCAAAGCTAATCAGCAGAACAAAAGTCCGGAATTAAGATGAAGTTAAACTTATCACATTTACTGGCACTTGTCACGTTTATTCTAACCGTATCTGCGGTTAGTTCTGCCTCTGCGCAAGATGGTTCTCCATTAAACGAATATCCTGAATTTAGTCCTCTTCAGGATCCTAGTTTGAAAGAAGACAAGCCATTGCTCTACGAACCCGAAGGAAAATCATCGCAGAAAGAACAAACAGTAAATACAACCACAACATCTTCAGCAAAGCAAAAAACAAAAACAGCAGAACCTTCTAAAACTGCTGCCCCCAAGAATGAAGAAGATCCGCTCTCCTTCAACTTTCTTTACTACATTATACAAAAATTTAAGATTTCTGATATTGTCGATCAGTGATTGCAATTAGGTAGAACTAACTACTTCTACTTGAGATTTCCCTTTACAGCAAATTGCTCTAGGTCTTTCAGTTTTAGAATGCCCTCGTAATAGGCTTTGCCAAAAATAACAGCAAAGACTCCCATATCATTTAAGCGCTTAATGTCATCAACTCCGCGCACACCACCACTTGCTAATACTTGCAAATCGGGGAACTGATCTATTATTTCTTTATAGAAAGAAAATGCTGGACCTTCCAACACACCATCGCGCGATACATCGGTTGACTTGACGTACTTTAATCCGCGATCATAAAAATATTGGAGGTGATCAAATAGTGTTACTTCAGATTTTTTAAGCCAACCTCTAAAGGCAATATTTCTTGAATCTATGTTCGTAACATCGGCTCCTAAAGTCATTTTCTCCCGACCGTAGGAAATAATCCAGGAAGCGAACAACTCTGGATTTGTTACAGCAATGCTGGAGGCTGTAATGTAATCAGCTCCGTATTCGAAGGCTTTCCCAATATCACCATCTGTACAAATTCCTCCTGTGAAGTCAATCTTAAGATCAGTATGACCTGCCATTGCTTCCAGTACATGATAGTTCTTTGGACTTCCGTGTTCGGCTCCATCTAAGTCAACAAGGTGTACAACTTCAATTCCGTGATCCTCAAAACGTTTTGCTAAATCCAACGGATTTTCATCATAAGACTTCTCACTGGAGGGATCACCCTTTCGCATTTTTACCACCTTTCCTTTACGTATGGCTATGGAAGGAATTACTTGTATCATCCTGACTTATGTTAATTCATTTTTTGAACCTTAAAGATACTATCGGCTTTAAGGAATTACGAAAATAATTTCACTGTAGCTTTCCTGAAAATGGAATAGAAACAAGAGTCTTATCCCACATCAGAATCATCTCGTTTTCTCCACCCGACTTTTCCAATGAAATTGTAAATTGTTCAAATTCTTTTTCCTGTAACACTGAAGGGATTTCAACTACAATAACATCTTTTGTAGAATCCCGATTAATTTCTCCGTTAAATTTTATACCCCACTGACCTGATTCTGAATTGAGGATAACAGACCAAATTTGTTCACCCGGTATTGTAAACAAAGAATACCTACCAGCCTTAAGAGGCTTTCCGGCAATGTTCAAGTCCTTGTTTGTTTCGAATACGGTAGCTTCGTTGGCTCCTGTGCGCCAAGGTTTATCGAAAGGCACAAGTTCGCCAAAAATAACCCGCCCCTTTTTGAATGGCCTATTATAAAATACAGACACTTTTAGATCTCCATTTGTGAGCGTTACTTGTTCTTCAGGGCTTGCTTGTTTTGTATAAACAAAGCGCATGTAGGTCGAAAATCCGAGAATTAATACCAAAATGACTCCCAGAAAAATCAAAAATTTCTTCATCTAAAGATCTGCTTAAAAAAGGTCATGTGTTTTGCTAACTTAATTGGCTACTAGTTTACAATTTTTAATGGCCATTTTGCAAATTATAAGGATTGTTGGGGTAAATTTGTTCATCTAAATATCAAATCATGTCAGTTTTCGGTGTTGTATTAGCTCTATTTGTTCTTGCCATTGCATCTGTTTGGCTATTCCCAAACAAAAGCGTAAGCGATAACGAGCACGATATTAAGCATTAATTCTTTCGTCCATTGCCAATGAACGTGTGCGTCTTTTGTGGTTCAGGCAAGGGGAAAAATCCTGTATTTGCTGAAGGTGCTCAAGAGTTGGCTTCACAATTATTCAATTCACAATCCACGTTAGTTTATGGGGGGGGCAATATTGGCCTGATGGGGATATTGGCTGACCGGATAATGGATTTGGGGGGGAAGGTGATTGGTGTTATTCCTGATTTTCTAATGAAGAAAGAAGTTGGTCATAAAGGCATAACACAATTAGAGGTTGTAAATAGCATGCATGAGCGTAAAAGACGCATGGCCGATCTTACCGATGTCTTTATTGCCATGCCAGGTGGATGGGGTACATTAGATGAACTTGCCGAAATACTTACCTGGAAACAGCTTGGCTTGATTAAAGGTGAAATCGGAATTCTAAATACCAATAACTATTTTGACGCACTGTTATCACAAATGAAAACAATGGTGGATGAAGAGTTTCTTCACCCAAACAGTCTTAACGAAGTAAAAATCTCTGATTCCCCCAAGCAACTGCTAATCCAACTTGGGGTAATTACCGTTTAGCAACTACGGCTTGTCTAAAAATTGTTAGCTTTAAGATAGGCTTATGTGCTCATGCTGCTAAGGAATAGTTTTACAATCATTATATACTTTTTGACTTGCGGGCTTTGTCAGGCTCAAGTACTTGGTTTTTCATTGCCTGAAGGTAAAACCAAGGTACAATTTCCCATTGAGGTTTATAACAATCTGGTTGTTGTTCCAATTATTCTAAATTACCAATTGCCCTTAAAATTCATCCTTGATACAGGTGTTCGTACTTCTATTCTCACAGAAAAAGCTTATAGCGATATATTAAATTTAGCCTATGCTAGAAAATATTCAATAGCCGGACCCGGAGGTGAAAAGTTGGTAGATGCTTACGTCACTAACAATGTTTCGTTAGATATGCCGGGAGTGCAAGGTCGTGGGCATGCTATGTTAGTACTCGATCAAGATTATCTTGAGCTTAGAAACTATCTGGGTACCGATGTGCATGGCATTTTAGGATATGAATTGTTTAGCCGTTTCATAGTTCAAATTGATTACGAGCGAAAACTACTTACTCTAATGCTTCCTGAACGCTTTAAAGAGAAGAAAAAATTTCAGTGGCTGCCCATAAGCATTGAAGACACTAAGCCTTACGTTACCATTAATCTTGAAATGAATGATACCACATCAGTAAGTGCTAAGCTACTGGTAGATAGTGGTGCAAGTCATGGTCTTTTTTTAGAGACTAGTTCCAATCCAAAAATTATAATTCCCGAAAGGCATGTGGAGAGCATTATAGGTCGCGGCTTAGGTGGAATTATCACCGGAGAAATTTCAAAAATCAAATCCGTTAACATCGGCAAATTTCAAATTCCGCATGTTATTACAAATTTTCCCGATCCCAATTCATATATGGATACTTTGAAAGTCAGTCGTTCTGTTTTTAGAAATGGATCAATTGGTGGCGAAATCCTTAGTCGATTTACCGTTATCTTTAATTTCCCAGGCGAGAAAATTTACTTCAAGAAAAATTCGAATTATAAAAAGGAATTTTACTTTAACATGAGCGGGCTCACCATTCGCGCTAAAGGATCAAGGTTAAAAGACTTTGAGATAACAGACATCCGTGAAAATTCCCCATCACAAAGAGCCGACATAAAAGTGGGTGATAAAATTGTAACAGTAAATGGAATTGCTGCTGGTGAACTGGATTTAAATACCATTAACGGGTTTCTTAATTCAAAACCAGGAAGAAGGATAAATCTGGTACTAAATCGAAAGAATGAAAAAATAAAGAAAGACTTTCGATTGGAAGATCCTCTTTAACTCGATTTCAGAATTCGGAGTAATTGCCCTTTTCTTTTTTTGTAAGCTTGCTGCAAGTAAAGTTGCGTCTTCTTAAACTTTAGTGAGTTTTTGAGTGCTGTGTATAATGAATCTCCGGTGATCGTTTCTTTTAAAACATAATTCATTACTCCGGTGTTCATGGCTTCATGATAATTGGAGTTTTTCAATACTGTTATTGGCACATGTCTTGTCTTACGGTTACTCGAAAGGGCAAGTACTGTGGCTTTTAGTTCAGGTTGACCCACGTTGTCATCAATCAAAATATAGTTGGGTCTAAAGTGGCCAAGTCGCTCAACAATACTAGCGAGATCAAAAGCAATTTCTGCAATCACTTTATGTCCACTAATTTTTGAAAGACTTTCAAACGTACGGCTTAAGTCGATCGGGTTGTTGCCAACCACTAGTACCTTTAATTCCTCAAGCTGATGGGCAATCTTTTCCATAAGTAGATAATTATACGACTTAAACACATAAATGATCAAAAAGGATTTCGGGATTTATTGTTAATTTATTTTTTGGAGGGTAAATCAGTAAAAAACACAGTTTTTCAAAAGTTTAATAAAAGGAATTGAATTCAATCGTAATTATAGGAGGAGGGTTGGCTGGGTTAGTAAGCGCTAACTACATGGCCGAAAAAGGTCTTTCGGTAACCTTAATCGAAAAGAAAAGTTATCCATTCCATAGGGTTTGTGGCGAATACATTTCAAATGAAACTATTCCTTTTCTAAAAGCCAGAGGTCTCTTCCCAGAAGAATTTAATCTACCTAAAATAAATCGCTTTCAACTTACTTCTGTTAATGGTCGTTCTGCCTTCCTTCCGTTGGATTTAGGAGGCTTTGGGATTAGTCGATACTCATTTGATCACTTCCTTTACAAAAAAGCATTAGACAAAGGGGTTAATTTTCGATTAGATACCGAAGTTGAAAATGTTTTGTTTAACAGTAATTCATTTTCGATTCGTGCGGGTCAAACGGAACTTACCGCAGATTTAGTAATAGGTTCATTTGGCAAGCGATCCAAATTAGATATTAACATGAAGCGATCATTCATTCAAAAGAGATCGCCTTATGCGGGAGTCAAGTATCATATTCATACCGATCAACCTTCTGATCTCATTTCTCTCCATAATTTTAAAGATGGGTATTGTGGCTTAAGTCAGATTGAAGATAATAAGTTTACCCTCTGTTATCTCACGCACCGAAAAAATTTAAAAAAGCATGGTAGTATAAAAGCGATGGAAGAAGAAGTTCTTTTTAAGAATCCGTTTCTTAAATCTATCTTTCTAAACTCTGAGTTTATTCTTGATCGGCCGGAAGTAATTAATGAAATCTCGTTTGCTACCAAATCTCCAATAGAAAACCATGTGCTAATGACAGGAGATGCAGCCGGCATGATTACTCCTTTGTGTGGAAATGGTATGGCCATGGCAATTCATTCAGCAAAAATTATAAGCGAATTGGTTTTAGAGTATTCAAAAGAAAAACTAACGCGCGAGCAACTAGAAAAAATTTATTCACAAAAATGGAATTCCCTGTTTGCAAACAGACTTTGGGCTGGGCGTCAGATACAAAAGTTGTTTGGCAATGAGTGGTCAAGCAACTTGGCTGTTAACCTGATGCGAAAATCAAAACCAATTGCAGAATTCATCATAAGAAAAACTCATGGTGTCCCCTTCTAATTTTAGAGTTGAAAAATATGACTGGTCTCTAACCAGAACCAAATAAAAAATCCATTCAAGCAAACAGCCGAAAGAAGATTTAACCACATTGTATTTGTAAAGTTTGCCTTAGCGGGATTTTTCCAAACCCATAAAAGCCAACTCAGGAAAAAGATTACTACAGGTGATAACGCCATTACAAAAACTTCTCCATACCAAAGTGAATGGAATTTATAAAAGTATGCCACGTATCCAACGGTTACGAAAGTAAATACCACCAACACAAAAATAAATGTGCCGCGTATCCCAAGCATCAAACTAATAGTTTTGTCGCCTCGCTTTGCATCTTCTTCATGTTGATAAATTTGTGTCATCGGGTATGTGCCAAGCAAGATCACGCTTGAAAGAGTTGCTGGAATAATCACTCGTTCGTTCCAAAGGTTTTCCAAACCAAAATTATTAATACCTACATAGCACATAAGCAACGTGAATGCACCTTGAAAAAACCCTACCGTTAACCAGCCCGCTATCGGGTATTTTTTTAATCTCATCATTGGATGACTGTATGCCTTTGACACCAATCCATAAACAAGTAGCATTAATCCAAATAGAAAATTTATCTTAACAATACCCAGTCCAATGGCAAGTATATCAAGTAAGATTGAGGTGTAATAAAGCCCCTTGTTAACAGGTGGTGGGTTTTTAAGTCCTCCAATACTCCCTTCATCTTTATCGAAATAACTGTTGTACCCATTGCTTGCAGGATATAAAAAGACATGAATAATTATGAAAGACCATAACAAACGGTCGCCATTTAGGTTAGGAGAGATAGCCAACGCAAAAAAATATACGGGCATCAAAAAGAAAGAGAATGGGAACCGCAGATGAAGCAAGGTGGATTTTAAAAACATGGAGATCATCTCATTTATCAGGGAAGTTAATTAATTCGCATCAATGCGAATCTAGTTGGGTTGGTTTTTTGTTATACTTGAACTTATGAGTTTTATAACTTCAATTGGCACAGCAAATCCACCGAATAAATTTAATCAATCGCAGTTAGCGGAGTTTATGGTGCAAGCTATGCAACTAAATGGACAGGATGCCAGAAAACTTAAAACCATCTTTCGGGCTTCGGGCATCGAAACACGCCATTCCGTAATTGATGATTACGGAAAAAAAGATGAATTTAAATTTTATAGCAATAATCTCAACTTAGAACCTCTGCCAAGTACAAAAGCCAGACTTGAATTATTCCGAGAGGAGTCTCTTTTATTAAGTCTTAACGCAATAGCGGATTGTCTTGCTAAAGTGCCCAACCTTGAAAGCAAGAATATTACTCATCTTATTGTCGTGAGTTGCACTGGAATGTATGCCCCGGGTTTAGATATTGATTTAGTAAAGTCTCTAAACCTCCCTTCCAACATACAGCGGTTGTGCATCAACTTCATGGGTTGCTATGCTGCGTTCAACGCAATTAAGATTGCCGACACCTATTGTGCTTCAGATCCAAATGCCAAAGTGCTAGTGGTCTGTACTGAACTATGCAGCATTCATTTTCAAAAAGAATTCACTGACGATAATTTATTGGCCAATGCGCTTTTCGCGGATGGTTCTGCCGCGCTTTTAATTGAAGGCACAGCTCGCAAAGGAATTAATCTAAAACCTGTTAGTTTTTATTGCGATCTGGCTCCTCAAGGTGAACAAGATATGGCCTGGACAGTTGGTAATCTGGGTTTTGAAATGCGTTTGTCTGCCTATGTGCCAGAAGTTATTAAAAGTGGCATTGCTAGCCTTACCAAAAAACTTCTTGAGCAAATTTCAAATCAACTTTCAGATATTTCCTATTACGCGATTCATCCGGGCGGGAAGAAAATACTGGAAGTAATCGAACAAGAGCTTGGGTTGACTAAAAAGGATAACCAAGCATCATACGAAGTGCTCAAAAAATATGGTAACATGTCGTCACCCACTGTACTTTTTGTTCTAAATGAGATTAGTAAAAAACTAAATGGTGTAGATGACGGAAAGAAAATCTTAAGTTTTGCATTCGGACCTGGTCTTACCTTGGAGAGTTTGGTTTTAGAGATTCAAAACATCTAGTTGCAATGGACAACTCAATCAATCAAGTTGACTTTACTTCTCGCTCAACAAGCATTGAAATAATGGACAATCTGGATTGTAAGGGCGAAGTAGTAGATCAAACGTTGCGTGAATTAGATTTCATCAATCAATGGCTTGGCGGAAATGCTGTTACAATCAATGCTGTAAAATCTGTTTGGAGGTCAATTCCAAAAGATCAAACTATCACCATTGCTGATTTAGGATGTGGAAGCGGAGAAATACTTCGCATACTTTCACCGTTAGCAAAAAAAGAAAACAGAAAGGTTGAACTAAAAGGATTCGATGCCAATTCAAATATTACCAATTTTGCTTCTGATCACTCAAAAGATTTTAACATCTCATATCACTCCGTAAATGTTTTCTCACCAGAGTTTCAACAACAAAAGTTTGATATCGTACTCGCTACTCTTTTCATGCATCACTTTAATGAAGTTGAGTTGATTTCACTTTTTTCATCGTTGAAAAAGCAAACCACAACAGCTATTATAATAAACGACATTCACCGCCACCCGTTAGCCTATCATTCAATTAGACTCCTTACTAAAGTTTTCTCTCATTCGGCCATGGTAAAATTTGATGCCCCATTATCTGTACTTCGGGCTTTTACTAAAACTGAATTGCAAATGATCTTGCGCAAAGCCAAAATCAGCAATTATGAATTAACTTGGAAATGGGCATTTAGGTGGCAATTAATCATCAGGAATTGAACTTTATAACTCTGGCACAATTTTTACTAATTTGGCATTGAGAATTGTCATTAACTCTTTCATTATGAAAACAAAATTGATCTCCTCCTTAGCTGTAATACTAATTCTGGCATCGTGTGGGGGTAACCCATTCGGACAAAAAGTAAAAGAACCCTTTCGGGGAAATGCGTATGAATCGAATAACAGATTCTTCCGCGGAACCGGTAAAGGAGAAAGTTCTCAAGACAACATCGCGCGAAGCAAGGCAGATTTAGATGCCAAGGCTCAATTGGCCGGACAGGTAAACACTACCATGAAACAAGTAGCCGATCAATACCTTGGTCAAACAGAAAATGAACGCGCAGCCGATGTAGCTGATAAATTTCAAAGTCTGGTAAGGCAAACTATGAACACGAGTATTGCTGATCTTAGAAAAATTGGTGAACAAAAGTATTTTGATAAGAAGACAAACAAGTACACAGTTTTCATGGCTTATGAAATAAAGAAGAATGCCATGTTTCGCTTTATGAAAAAGCAAGCCAAAACGGATAAGACTATTGATGAGCGCCAGATGAAAATCATAGACGAAATTCTGGACGAGCAAATAAAGAAATCGGAAGAGGAGGATAATTAGGCATTCAATTGTTTGGCTAAACTATTCATTAGAAAGTCAATCGATTAGCCCCTGATTTCTAATAATCTTTTAAGAAAATATATTGGCTCTATTTATGTTCAATAATAATTTTTTCTCTCATTATTTTACCGGTATCTGTTTGAATATTCAGAATATAAAAACCTTCTGATAAATTCTTTGTGTTAATGTTTATTTGGTTTCCTTTATTCAATATAAGATCAGTATTGACATCTTGTCCTGAAGCATTAGAAAGCTTAACGAAAATTATTTTTCCGTCTTCTTTTGGCAAACCAATATTCAATTCTCCATCGGCTGGGTTAGGGAAGTATGAAAATTCTGAGAATGTTTTTTCTGGCTCAGAAACTAAGTATTGAAAACAAGTACGTGGATTTTCACATGGACCGCTAGAGCAAGCTGCTATCGTTATTACTGGAGAATTCTTTACACACATATCAGAATACTTAGCTTGAACAGAATAGTTAGTCAGCCCTTAAAAAGCTGAAAGGGTTAAGATTAATGAGAATATGAATTGATTTTAGTTGAAAAAATCTGCAAGAAAGTAGAGTTTTATATCGAAAACCTTGCAGATTTTTATGCTCTCTACAAAAGCCTCTCCT
>JBGSIM010000052.1:0-81018 GCA_041742535.1 Cyclobacteriaceae bacterium
AAATTAGTTTGAGGGTTGGAGTAGATGGTGATTGTTTTCTCTGTAGAATTCTGGCAGCCTAATGCATTGGTTGTAAGTAGCGTTACCTGAAAAACACCTGAATTTTGGAACGTGTTAGTTGGGTTTGTATGAGTTGAAGTATTTCCATCTCCAAAATTCCACGAATAATCAGTGACATCACCAAATGTTGCGTTGGTAAAATCAACTGGAGTCAGTTGACAACTATTCGAAAAACTAAAATCAGTTTGTGGACCTATCTGCACAGAAGCAATATTTTTTATAACTTCATTTTCGCAGCCGGGTATTAGTGCTTTCAATCTGATTTCCTGCGAACTGGTAGCACTAAATTGCTGCATCAAATCTTGGTCATTCGAAACCAAAACTCCATTAAGTCGCCATTCCCAGGTTGGGTTGGATAATGCATCAAATGTTGATGAATTGGCAAATAAATATTCTTGATTGGTGCAAATCGGGCTTACAACTGGAATATTAAAATCAGCAACAGGTTGATTATAGATAATTAGATCTTTTGGTGTAGCGATGTTTGTACACCCATTGGATGCTGTTACTTGTAAACCCACGCTATATGTCCCGGCTGTACTATATAGATGATCCGGATCTTGTTGCGCTGAAGTGCCTGCATCACCAAAACTCCAGTCGTAGTTTGTTATGTTGCCAGAGGCATTCTGGGATGTGAAGTTAATACTGTTATTGACACACACATTCGCGGAATTAAAATTAATATCGGGAGCTAAAGCTGGGGAGACAGTTATAGTTTTTGTTTTTATAGAAGTTCCTACAGAATTATAGAATGACTCAAGTGATACATGATAAACCCCGGCCTGAGTATATCTGACTTCAGGATTTATTTGATTAGAAACCATGGGCGTTGCTGCACAGATATTTGGATACTTAACATGATACACCTGACCATTGGATTGACTCACTACTAAGATTGTCCACTCCGAATTCTCTTTAGCCAGTGCAAGTCCATAAGTGTTTGTTTGTAAAACATTACCAACATTACCCTCCATAACAATAACAGGGCTTGAGCTAATATCTGTTCCGAATTCTAATTTGGTCAAGGTACCATCCAATGCAATTACAAATACGAAATATTCCTCCCCCTCTTTTGCTATGCGCAACCTTCCAGGATTACCAGCTGTAAGTGCAGCTGTCTGAGTTATTGTGGGGATTGAAAAGAGATTTGATCCAAAGTCTAATCTATAAATATTTCCGTTACCTAGGTTATCAGCAAAACCATACCATGCACCACAAATATTAATCAGATCAATATCACCTAGATTGTTTTGGCCAGGAACTTGCGAAGAAGTAAGTATATCAGATGGACCCGGTGTAGCAAACGTATTGCCTAAACGAATTATATTAAATTGATTTGACGCTGTTGAGATAATACAAACCCATCCATTAACAGGATCTTTATCTAAATCAAATCCTGAGTTGGTGGACCCTATACCTGAAAAAATTGTAGACACCGTGAAGGAATTGGAAAGGCTATTACCAAAATTCAATAGCAATAGTTCACCTGATGCAGTATTGTGGACAAATCCATACCATTGATTGTTCTCGCGAATAATTCGGACTTGTCCAGGGTTATTTAATTTACCCGATAGATCACCCAAATTCTCCGTAAAAGTCGGAAGATTATTTGTTCCATTGGCAAATTCAATTCGATATAGTGTATTACTCCATGTTCCTGTCACAAATCCAAACCAAGTATTCCCATCCTTTGCAAATTCAACACCTGGCCGACCATTAGCCCCAGACAATATGAATGAAGTTTCTGCTTGTGGCAAATTAGATAAATCTCCCGAACAGAAGTCCCATGTTTGGGAACTTGCGGAAGTAGATAAATTATCAATGAGCAACAATTCCTGAGCACAGGCATTAGTTGGTAAATTGAAATCACCCACTGGACATTGACTATATAAAGCTACACAAGGTACAACCAGCCATATCCCTATTGAACCCAAAAACTTCATGGCTGTTATGTCAAATACTACTTAAGAAAAAGCATTGGAGACTCAAGAATTGATTTAATTCCAACCTCTAACGAAATCAATTCCCTGTTGAGTATTTTCTTCATTTTTGATGCGTCCGGTTGTCTACGTGTCATGTCCCCTTCTTTTAAAGGTGGTAAAAATCCAAGTTCTGATTTTGAGCCAGTTAATCTTATGATTAATTCAGCAAGCTGAACAATAGTAACATCAACCTCGCTACCAATATTTATCACATCATTTACTACCAAATTTTCTTCCAATATCTTTGATATGCAATTGGTATTATCATCTACATAACAAAACGTTCGAGTCTGTTTACCTTTGCCAAAAATAGGGATGGGTTCATTTTTAAGGGCTTTCTTAATAAATTTAGAAATCACGAAATCAGTACTTTGTTTAGATCCGTAAGTATTGAAGAAACGGAAAATTGTATAATCAAGTCCATATTCCTTTTGAAATGATCGGCAATATGATTCCCCTACATTTTTCACTACTGCATACGGTAATCTTGAATTAAGGGGCGTAGTTTCCTCATGTTGGGGTAGCTCAACTGGCTCGCCATATACTTCAGATGAACTGGAAAAGAAAATTCTTCTTACCCCTGTGTTTTTGCTCAAATTGAGAACATTTCTAATCCCATCTAAATCATTCAGAACCATAATTGGATTCTCAATCGTCCTGCTAACTCCAACAACAGCTGCATAGTGAAAAACATAATCAAACTTATAGCTCGTCATTATAGCCGCTATGTCATTATAATTATTTACATCACACTTGATAAACTTGCTATTTGAATGATGAGATACCTTACGGATATCTCCTGTCAATAAATTATCAACCGAAACAATGTAATATTTTTCTTGCTCTAGGAGTTTGTCAGCCAGTGAACTACCAACAAAACCCGCCCCTCCTGTAATTAAAACCTTTATCATTCTATTTAATTAAACCACAAAGGTACAAAGACAATGATTAGTTTCAGGTTAAAAAAAATCCACAAATATTTTAGAAATTCTTTGGATTGTAGATGGCGCGATAGACGCTTTCTGCAATTTCAAAGCTTCTGTATTGTTTTGCTATTTTTCTAATCTTGTGGCGTAAATCGACTTGTATTAGAAGGCCATCAATTTTAGAAATTGCCTGTTTGTAAGCTTTAAGATTGAATTCTTTTAAAACTGCCCCTATGTTATTGGTTTCAATAATTTCTGAATCGTCTGAAATATTAGCTGAAATCACCACTGGCAAACCAAGTGCCCAATACTCACCATCCTTAATAGGCGTGCAATACCGTTTAGTTGGTATTGGTTTTACAGGTGTAATTGCAAAATCAGCAAGACCCATGTATCGCGGTATTTCGCCATGAGGAACAAATTTTATAACAACACATTCGGCTTCCAATCCTGATAGTTTACAGTAAGCAGCTACCTCTTCATTCGAATGATTGGTTAGAATAAGAAATCGGAATGACTTACCCCAATGATCTGCCGCGACCTTAATAAAATCAAAAATTTCTTTCTCCAAATAAATACCACCAAACTTTCCAGCGTACACGCACACAATTTTACCATCGAGTGCAAGTTGGTGACGAAGTGATTTATCATTTATTATTTCTTCGTTAAATAAATTCAAATCCACACATGCAGGTTTCACAGAGAAATTCTTAATGTCTACATAATATTTGCGCTTTGCATATTCGTGCATACCGGCTGTAGCTGAAATGATATGCGATGCATGTTCTGTTTGTTTTCGCTCTAACCAAAAAAGTAATTTGAAAGCAAAACTATCTTTTTCCCAGGTTCCATTTTCCACCATCGCTTCAGCATGGGGTTCGTAGCTATCCAAAATTAATATTCTGTTCAAGAGAAAGGAGAGAAAATAGCCAATGGCACCCGCTGGTGTACACCAGCAATGCAATATTGAAATTTTCTTTTGGATGATAAGTCGACATAATTGGAATGAAATACCAATCCATAAAAAAAAAGCCCCCATTCCAAAGGGTCTATAGTTAAATGGCAACCACTTTATTCCTTCATTTTCCAATTTGGCAGCAATCTCATACCGTCTTGACGAAGTTATTTTATCTTGATTTTTCTCAAGAGTTAGTAAATAAATAGAGCTTTGAGAAGGCAAGTTTTCTTTTATGATACGCACATAAGGCAATGTATATGCTTGTATCAGTGCATCTGAATAGCTCCAATAGGTTATAATTAGAATATTTTTCACTGCCTTATACTAAATCCCACGAGTTTTTTAACAATAACCAGAAAGCGCTTTTTCAATATTTCTCCCGGATAGCGTTGAATACCATTCATTAGATAATAAAGAACTTCCTTTCTATTCGAGTTTGCCATGATGAGATGCAAGGCAGCATATGTCAATGCGCTTGCTATTGCCTTGTTTAAATTATTTCCAAAATTTCTTTTGTTCGATTCGTCTAATGAGACGTAATGTATAAACTTATCAACCTTTTCTTTTATTTTAAATGTATCAACAGACATTACACTTCTAGCTTCATGCTGAACAACCGTAGAGGTTATTATTTTACTGCTCAAGAAAGGGTATCGCGAACTCATTCTAATCCATAATTCCCAATCTTCCAGAGAGGATAAAGCTCTATCTTCATTGAATTGATTCTGACTAATTATGTCCTTTCGAATCAAGACACAATTACAACTTAAAATATTTCCTGTAAGTATACTTCTGTTGATTGATTCAATATTTCCCACTGATCGGAGTAGATTATTTTGTTCATCTTTTATATCATATCCCAAACAAAAAATTTCCACTCCCTGATGTTCAACTATGAAATCTTTAGCAACCTGAAAATGATTAGAATAAATAACATCGTCCGAGTCTAAAAAATTAATATAGTGTCCTTTTGAAACTTTTACACCAAAATTTCTAGCAGCAGCACGCTCACCATTTTCTTTTTTATAATAATGGATTTTATGACTTCCAATACTTTTAACAATGTTTTCTGTATTGTCAGTGCTTCCATCATCAACCACAATTATCTCAAAATTCGGAAAGGATTGGGATAACACAGATTCAATTGTCTTCCTGATAAAGTCAGCACGATTATAGGTTGGAATAATAATACTAAAAAATGGACTATCTATCATAGAGTCTTTTTAGGGAAGTCAGCATCGAAGCAATTCCGAACTGCGAAATTACATCTTGCCTGCCATTTTTTATTAAATGGTTTCTTAATTCCTTGTCCTCCCACAAACGCTTCATAGCCTGGTAAATCGCCTTATCATTTTTAAACTCAACAACTAACGAATTTCTTTCATGGACAATAAATTCGGCTGCAATTCCAGATAAGGTAAATATGGATGGTATCCCAGCCGCCAATGCCTCTACGTATGTTTGTCCGAAAGCTTCACACAATGGGTCAATAGGCACATGAACAAAAAAATCAAAATTGGAATAAAGTGCGGCAACATCTTCTTCAAATGGAATTTGGATTACGCTCTCTTCAGGAATAGCCTTCAGTAATTCAACTACAGTATCATGATATGGTCCTGTTGCATTGGCTAACACTAAACACGCATTTGGATATTGATGCTGAAATTTCCGGAATGCCGAAATTATATATTGAATGCCCTTCCATTCAATATGTCGTGCAATAACTCCTATAACGGGGTGTTGATTACCAATTTTCCATTGCTCCTTTACCTGCTGCGTTCTTTCCAATGATATTGCATTGAAAATTTCAAGGTCAAAACCATGAGGTATTCTCACAACCTTTGATGTTGGTGCGCTTTCCAATTGCAGCAATGTAAAATCTGTAGCCTGACTAATCGAAATAATATCCGTAGCCATCCGATTGCTCCAAACATCAAACCTTACTCCACGCGGATAATAAACATGGTGGTAGTTACTGTTATGGCGTGTGTATATCCTTCTCTTTATTAAAGCCAAGCGAGCTGATGTGAGTCCAATTAGCTGCGCATCAAATAAATGCGCATGAACAACATCTGGTCTTTTGAAAAGAAAAAAGAAAAAAGTTTTAAAGAAAGCTGAAATAAAATCCCTCTTGTCACGATAGTGAATATGTTTAACCTCAACTTTATTACGAATTAAAAAATCTTCAAGCGCAGATGATGAGGGGTTAAGCAAAATAAATGAAAGTCTGTAGTCAAACTTTAATCCAAGAGTAATCCATTCGAAGGCAAGCGATTTATGAATGTGTGAAACAATGTATACAATATGCTTGCGTGCCATACACTAACGTGCGATAATATCGAAATGGCAATCTGAAAAATCAGTAGTGGATACAATCTTTACATTTGTTTCAGAATGACAAATCGACATGTAACCATTCAATTCAAGAAAAGAAATAAGGGCCTTCGCTGAATCTCCTTGATCTTTTAAATTATTATCATCTACCTCAATGAACAATATTGGCTTGTGCTTCAATAGGGTATTCAAAGCACCACGCAACACTTTTAATTCGTAACCCTCCACATCAAGTTTCATTAAATGAATGACAGGAAGCGATGAAATCATAGAAACATCGTCCAATTTTTCAATAGCAATTGATACTGAACCAAATTTTCCTTGTGGGGTGACTCTATTTCCTCCTCTGTTGTCTGGCGTTCTGACTTCCATAGTCATTACATCTGATTTTTCACCAAGTCCCACAGGCAGTACAGTAAGATTTGGCAAAACGTTAAGTTCCATATTGACTTTGCAAACCTCATAATTAAAAGGATCAGGTTCAAAACCAATAACAACTCCAGAACCACTTATTTTAGCAAAATTAAGAGCCACCCACCCAATATTAGTTCCAATATCAATTACATTAAATTTTCTCTGACAAAGTGAGAATAGGGTAGCAATACCAGAGTCTAGAAATCCAAAATACAAATAGTGGCCAATGTAATCGCTAATATCAACCTTAAGTGCAATTCCATTACGATTAATTTGGCGGTATGAGCCCTGTCTATATTGATAAGGATTGGGCGCGAGTTTACAAATGACATGATCTGGCAATTTATCGCAAGTTTGAGAAGCCAGAAAAGACTCAAGGTAAGGAATCATGAAAATACTTCGGAAAAAATTAAGAACTCTTACTTTGATTGAGATATTCATGTCAATTCGATGTGTAGCCTTTATAAATTTTGGTTGCTTGAATAGACGAGACCAGTTTAAAATACAAGGAATCAAATAAAGGATAGTTTGGCCAAATTTTTAAGATGGCTATAAGCAAAGGATAAAAAACAATAATAGTAGAGAATAGAAATCTTTTTCCATATCCATAATGAAGATGAAGTTCTTGGTAGCCAAGATTTACGGCTACCCTACGCGATGAGGCCCTTCGTTCTTGATTGTTGAGCCAATTATTGAGATTCAATCTGTCTGATTCATTGTGAGCAACCGATACCCTACTATCAATAAAAAATTTTAAACCGATTTTTCTCAACTTTGCTGGGAAATCATAATCCTCAAATCCGGCATGAGGAAATTGTTCATTATATCCACCCGTCAGCTCAAAATTTTTTTTGGAAATTGAGAGATGGAAACTAGCTACTGATAATGAAGCAAATAATGCGTTATCAACCCAAGAAGAATCATCATACCAACCCTTAAAGGAAGTCATGCTATGAGCTTGAACAAATCGACCAAAACTGGTTTTTAACAACAAACTCTGTAGTGCGAGAGGGTATCTCCAATCAAGATTAAAGCATGCCATTTCATGTTGGCTGTGAAGTGTAATAATATGATCAACTGACTCTTTGGAAATAAGAATATCATTATCAAGAAATAAAAGCAGATCGCCATTTGAATTTATTACACCTACATTGCGGGCAGAAGCCACACCTGCTTTTGGATTGTTTATAAGCTTTATATTTTCTGCACCCTCTGGAATAATTGGAGTTGATATCTTGGAATCGTTCACCACGATGATCTCTGCTTGCAAATGACGAATTGCATTTGCAGCAGCGGATAATGTTTGGGCAAAAATATCATCCCGTTCTTTGGTCGGAATGATGATACTGATCTTCATAATTTATTTCTTCAGTACAGCAAATGCAAAGCGTCCAAAAGAATCTAAAGTAACATCCTTTAATGTAAACTTCTCAAAGGTCTTTCCTTTCAATTTTTTTAACAGCGCATAACGATAGTCGGGTTTGTGCACATCATCCATAATTATTAACCCATTTTGTTTTGTGGCCTGCAATATCAAGTCAACATATTGAATGCGAATCTCTACAAAATTCATATCGTGCAAAAGGCAATCGAAGCCAGATTCTTCTAAGTCTATGAATTGCTGTAGTGTAAACATATTGTCTGTATTGAGATCATGTTGAATGAGATAGCATTTTGTTTTCTCTAACCAAGCGGCATCGTCATCAATGGAATAAACTTTTACACCTGGTGTTTCTTTCGCATATAGCCGAAATATAAAAGAGCTTAGGCCTGAGCCCATATCCAGTAACTTTACGAACTGGTTAATTTTACAAATGCTAAACATGAAGGAGGCCAGTTCTAACGAAGTTGCCATTTCAGCGCTAGAAATATTGCGCACATATTGCTGGTAATAAGGGCGAAGCATTTCCTTATTTTGCTCTATCACCTTTAAATCGAGTTGATCAAAAGGTTTTATATTTTGGAATTGGGCAAAAGTACGTACGGAGAATTGAAGTGAAATGAATTTCAGTTTTCGGATGAATCTACCTATCATTGTTATTTGGCGTTAAGGCCCCACGCAATATCTTTTATAAAAAGTCTGTTCAGTTTTTTGTCAGGCATTTCTCCTGAAGTTGTAAACCGCATAGGTTCTACTACGATTCGAAAGCAATCGCGCAACACTTCTATATCTTTAAATTCATTTCCAAAGTGAACATCAGCGTGGTAGGTTCCTTCGAACAATGTCACATAAGGAATGGTAAATGAAATGTATCCATCGGATACAGGTTGTGACGCTAAGTTACCAACATAGTTTTTGTTGTTCACGCCAATCATTGGAATACCCTGACTATCCTTTATAATAATTCCCAGTACGGGGGCATTAAGTTCCTCTTTGGATTTAAAATGAACCCGTATCTCCAGTTTGCATCCCATATAGGCTGTACTAGAAATTTTGTCATCACAAAGCGTTTCAATTTTGTGAACCGGTTTATCAAGATTTTTAAATGAAATGACACCCGTTTGATCCAATGTTTGGCTGTCCAATGAATTCATGTATTGATGAATTACGTCAGCGGAAGACCCACTAAAATGCAATTGACCATTTTTTAAGAGAATTGATCTGGCACACAAACTTTCAATTGCAGCCATATTATGACTCACAAATAAGATCGTTCTGCCACTTTTGCTTACATCTTCCATTTTGCGCAAGCACTTCTTCTGAAACTCTGCGTCACCAACAGCCAGCACTTCATCAATAACAAGTATCTCGGGCTCCAGAAAAGCAGCAACAGCAAAAGCAAGCCGTAACTGCATGCCACTGGAATAATGTTTTAATGGAGTGTCTAGAAATTTTTCTGTTCCTGCGAAATCGACAATCTCATCAAATTTGATATCGATCTCTTTTCTTTTCATTCCGAGTATCGAACCATTCAAATAAATATTTTCACGGCCTGATAATTCTGGATGAAAACCAGTGCCTACTTCTAATAAACTTGCAATTCTTCCCCGGCCAATAATTTTACCTTCAGTGGGTGGTGTAATCTTGGAGAGAATTTTAAGAAGTGTTGATTTACCTGTACCATTCTTGCCAATGATCCCTATGGACTCGCCCGGCATGACATCAAAGCTCACATCTTTTAGAGCCCAAAATTCTTCGTTGCTTCTTTTAGATGATTTTAATTTCACTAAATCTGTTACCTTATCGCGCAAGCTCAAATAAGATTCACCCTCATGATGAATATTAAATTTTTTGGAAACAGTCTGTATTTCTAAAATAGGTTTCATTTAAAATTATGCTAAATCAGCAAAATACATTTCTGTTTTCCGAAAGTAAGTAAGCCCGATCGCAAAGAAAATAATACCTGAAAGTAAGCTAATACTAAGCAGAGTAATGTCAGTTAAACTACTCATCATGGGCATTCTGAATAGTGTAATGGCGGCATACATGGGATTGATTGCCAGTGCATACTTTAACCAAAAATTTGATACAATAGAGATTGGATAAATGACTGGCGTTAAGAACAAAAGTGCCTGAACCAAAAAAGGAATTACATATCGAAAGTCGCGGTACTTTACATTGAGTGCGGCAAGTAAACATCCGGGGCCAAATGTGGCAATAACAGCAACAAATAAAGCAGATGGCCAAAAAATAAATGCGCTTAATATATCAACTGGTTGGTGATAAACCACCATCAAAACGATGAATACCACGAATGCAATTAAGAAATCGAATACTGAAACCAGTATGGACGAAATTGGAATAACAAGCCGGGGGAAATAAATCTTCTTAATAATCTGCGCATTGGCTACCATGCTATTACCAGCATTGGTAATACCTGAAGAAAAAACAGTCCATAAAATCAAACCTGAAAATGCAAAAACAGGATACTCCATATTATCCGATGGAACGTTCATTGTTTTTCCAATAAATAAGGTAAAGATCACCATCATGATCAAGGGCTGGAGGATAGCCCAGAGAAAGCCCAATGCAGTCTGTTTATACTTAACCTTTACATCGCGCCAGGTAAAGAAATAAAAGAGTTCTTTGTACTCAATTAACTCCTTCAAATTCAAGCTGAATGATAATTTTGGCTTTATTTCGAAATAATAATCCTCACGCTCCTCTACATCCATGTATCCTCATCAATATTAGTTACGCAAAAATGCATAAAAATAGAATAAACATTCTTTTTATTTGCCCATATCCAGCTGGTGAATCACCCTCTCAACGCTTTAGATTTGAGCAATACTTTGATCTGCTTCAGTCAAATAATTATTCTTTTAGCATACACCCCTTTCTTTCTCTCTCAACTTGGAGAATTTTATACAATCCAGGCAAAATAATTCGAAAAATATTTGCGGTTTTAGGTGGTTTCATGAAGCGATTTCTCCTACTATCTTCATTGTGGAAATATGACTTTGTATTTATCCATCGTGAAGCTACACCTGTTGGCCCACCCTGGTTTGAATGGGCAGTAGCGAAGGTTTTTAAAAAAAAAATAATTTATGATTTTGATGATGCCATCTGGATTGCTAACTCCACCAAAGAGAATGATCTGGTATCAAAAATAAAATGGCCTTCAAAAGTTAATTCAATCTGCAAATGGAGTTATGCCATTAGTTGTGGAAATGATTTCTTATGTGATTTTGCAAGGAAATTTAATGACCACGTAGTTTTAAATCCTTCAACTATTGATACAGAGAAACTTCATAACACTGAACTCTATCCTAAGAAAATAGAATCAAATCAAATCGTCATTGGCTGGACGGGGAGCCATTCCACATTAAAATATCTTGATCCATTAATACCTGTTATTCAATCAATTGAAAAAAGATTCTTAGATCAAATTAAATTAGTTATTATAGCCGACAGAGCCCCCTCGTTCAAACTTCAGTCATTATCCTTCATTAAATGGCACAAGGAAACTGAGATTAAGGATTTGCTTCAAATTGATATTGGGGTAATGCCACTTACTGATGACATATGGGCGAAAGGTAAGTGTGGATTTAAGGTTCTTCAATATATGGCACTTGGTATTCCGGCTATTGCTTCCGCTGTGGGTGTCAATAAAATTATTATAGACCGAGATATCGATGGATTTTTATGTGAATCGCCACTCCAATGGGAAGAAAAAATAATAAGATTAATAGAAGATAGAACCCTTCGAAACCAAATGGGGAAAGCTGGACAAGCAAAAATAGTAAATAACTACTCTGTCGATTCTAATTCAGCCCTTTTCTTATCTCTGTTCGAATAGTCTAAAATTAGAATCAAGGCCACGAGAAAAAATGGAAGCAATGGGATTTTGTATCGCGCCAATGTACCGAAGTTAAAAGTAGATACTCCTACAGCAAATGCAAATGATATAGAGAAGGTCATCGCAAAAATTACATTTGAGCTGGTCAAGGCTGAAAACAATAGTGATCGCTTCTTTAATACAACATATAGCACAAAAACGAATAAGAAAGAGCTTTCAATAGCTGACAAGAGCATAAGTGGATTCCTGACTTCCCATAGGTATGGCCTAAACAAAGAAACATTTATAGCTTGAGGTGCTAGCTTAATCATCGAACTAAAGGTACCATCCAATTCACCTAGGGAATAACCAGAACCAGCATCTCGACCTGACCAATACCGAATATCATAAGCTGTAACTTTTGCAGTCTCGGCTATTTTGTAAATAGAATATCGAGCATCATCTTCGCCTACTTTAACAATTGCAAAGTAGGAAGATCCTATTATCAATGCAGCAACAAAAGGGATTAAAAGCAATTTTAGAATGCTGGACCTAATGCTCAAGAAATTTCTTGTAAAGATCCAGACAATAACTGCCGGCAGGTAAGCTTGCAATACAAATTTCTTGACACTGAATACTCCATATAATGCAATGAATAGAAATAAGAAATTAATGAAAGTCATTTTCTTTTCAAAAAAGATTTTATAGAACTGATAGGTTGCTATTCCTAAACACGCAAGTGTTATAGAATCCTTTAATACCCCTGAACCCCAAAAGAAAACTGATGGAATAAAGAAAGAGGCCACAGCAAGACTACGATGTAAGTGCGGATACTGTTTATAGAAAGTTAGAAAGAACATCCACATACCCACGAAACTTAATACGCCAAAAAGCAAAGCTGTAGCAGAATACGTTGAAAACGTAATTAAATCAAATAGGGACGCAATCCGAATAACAGCGTATGATGCCGGATCATGAAAAAAATAAATACGAGAAGCATACTTATATATTCCAACCTGATTGCTACCATCTGAAAAGAGTAGCTTTATGCCGAGTAGTGGAGAGTCACAAAAGGCTTCCCAAACAAAACGACTTCCATGTGTGTGATACATAAAAGTATCTCCACCCCCATAGTAAAATTGATATAACACCCCCAACGCTAATGCACTAATAAGTTTTACTGTTAATGCTGGCAGAAAATAAACATGATTGATATCATCTGTTACCTTAGCGCGAACAATGTAAGCCATCACATAGATAAGTATAAAAATAATTGGTGTTACGACTAGATCACGAAGTTCCATAAAAGCTTTTCAGTTAAATCTTGTGTCATTAAGTTCAGTCTTAAAGCTTGCCTCCTAATTTATTAAAGTGACAACTAAATCAATACAAGCTTATCTGTACATACTATCAGTTAGTGTTTTGTTAACCATATACATAACTGCATACCCATATTTGTATACCTCATATAGGGCACAAGTATAGTATTAAGAATTTTAGGCATATACGTTTGAGCTACATAGTATTCAGAATGCAAAATGGTGTAATTATTCCTCTTTGCATTTTTCTGAAACGACTTCAAAGAAAATTCATACAGATGAAACGGCTCGTGCATGGGGCTAATGTTGGCTACATAATCAAGCCCCCTTATCCGATAATAGGTATTCAATATTTTATTAATAAGCCAATCCGAAGAAGGAACTTCTATCTGCATTACGCCTCCTGGTTTTAACCAATTCATTGCTTTGGCAATTGACTCAGAAGGATCATACAAATGTTCAAGCACAGCCCCAAAGGTGATGAAATCATAGTAGTTATTAGGAAGATCTGCATTTTCGATTGAGTTAAGCGTGAGTTTTTCAGCACTAATATTCATCTTCGCTATTGCTCTGGAGTAGAATGATTCAGAAGGTTCAAAACCATACGCGTCAAAACCAGCATTTGTTAATGCAATCATACATTTTCCCAACCCCGCGCCAATATCTAATGCTTTGTCTCCTGCGCTAAAATTGTAAAGGTTTTTTAATGTCGTTATCTCTGTTCTAAAATATTCCGGACTAACGATGAAATAATCCTCATTCCAATAATCTTCGGGAGGTACACCATAATGATCTTGAATGCTATAAGGAATGGGTTGCGGGTTTGAATAAATGAGACCACAGTCATTACACTTTGCAACGGTCGTGGTTATTCCGATTTTATTTCTTGGATTTTTCCCTTGAGAACGATTCAATCGCTTGCCTAATATCATATGCTTAGATGAATTTGAGCCACACATGTTGCAACTTTCAATGTAGTTGAATGTATAACTTTTTTGTACTGTGCTCATTCGTTGTTCTTTCTTGTTTTACAGATTAAAATTCTTAGGTCGACCGTGCGACAAACCTGAACTCCAAATGACGCCATTTTATAATGTGAGATTTAATCAATCCCCCTTCTCCAAATTCTTTAAACGCCTCTTAGCGTCCTTATACGCCTCATCTTTTCGGCCTGCTTTTTTCTTTACTTCCTCAAAGTATTTCTTTGCCTCTGCATTGTTTCCTTGCTTTTCATTAATCTCGCCTAACGCGATCAATGAAAATAAATAGTAACCTGTTTCAGTAGCGCCAATTTCTTCAGCATACTTTACTGCCAGTGTATAATATCTTTTAGCATCATCTAACCTTCGTTGATTTTCATATAGCTGCCCCAGAAAAAAAGCGGCATAACGACCGCTGGTCGCCTCATACCCCATTTGAGCACTATCAATGCGAGCTATTATTTGTTTGCATTGGGCTTCCAATTCAGGATAGTAACCCCGTGAATATAATACCCGTGCATAGTAGCGATGAAAGTATGGATTGTCGGGATAGGTTTGATGCAGATACTCCGCAATCTGAAAAGCGCGCACCTGATCGTTCTCATAACTATTTAAAATCCGCATGAGCCAAACCATCGCTTCGGTGCGGGTGTAAAAGGCGTTGTACGAAACTTCTTTCAGTTGTTCCAATCCAAGTTTTTTATCCCCTTTTCTAAAAAACCACATAAGAGGTTTTAAGGACGCATAGTTTTCTGGCACCCAAACTGAAAAGTAATTGTAAAGTCCATCACCAAATAGCAACTCAGGACTGAGGTGATCTTGCTCCCGACAAACTTCCATGTAATTCAAGGCCGACTTTCCCTCCACAGCAGCTTTGCGCCAATTCTTCCGTTCTTCGTCCGAATACAATCTTCCTTTAAAGCCATGAGCCGCTGCCAAAAAGAAGGCTGCCTCAATTTTATATTCCGGCACTTTCTTGTAGAGATTTTCCGCCACCATAATGGAGCTATCCATGTAGGCAATAAATCGGTCATCGTATTTTGTTTCCTTGGTGTTGGGCATAATCTTCCACCATTCGCTCAATCCCAACAAAAAATAAGGCAGAGGATGCCATTCATATTTTTGCTTAAACCAACGAAACTGTTGCTCGGCTTTGGCAAACTTAAAATTGTATAGATCGTTTAACGCATCACTGATCTCAATTTGCATGGCAACATTGTTGATCAGTACGATCGAAGTATCTTTCTTGACTTGGGCGAACGATCGCTCACAAATCAAGCTGGATACTAAAATTAGAATGACAGGAATTAATTTCGGGGCAAAGAATCGCACACACTGTTACTTTTTCAACTAAACAAAAACTTACCTTCGCGCTAATAAAAAAACGAAGATGGCAAACGAAATCGAAAGTACCTCTCTCTTTTCGACTAATAAAATACCAACTTTTATTATTCTGTGCATGCTTACGCTCCTTCTGCTGTACATCAAGATTTCGTTCATTGAACAGGAAACTGCTGCGTTCGAGTTCCTGCAGGACAGACCCGAAGGCACCGTGCTGAAGATTATTAGTGCGCTCCAATTCTTTTCCATCCCATTAATCTACCTGTGGAAATTTACCGTTATCGGATTTGTAATCTGGGTAGGATCATTCATGTTTGGCTTCCGCATTACCTTTAGCCAATGCTGGAGTGTGGTAATGGCCGCAGAGTTTGTTTTTCTGGCTCCTGAATTTTTGAAAATCGTTTGGTTCATGTTCATTGAAACAGATCCCACGCTTCCGCAGATCAAAGCATTCTATCCCTTCTCGCTTATGAATCTCGTGGACTACACAACCATCCAAAAGCAATATGCCTATCCGCTTAAAGCGATCAGTATTTTTGAGATTTTTTATGTGCTTGTTTTGGTTAATGGTGTCCACTACTACGCTAAGCGCGATAAGAAAGCAGCCTGGTGGATTGTATCAACCTCCTACATTTTGATTTTTCTATTGTGGCTACTCTTCTATATTATTGTTTACAAGTAGAAGTTTCACCAAAGTAGCTGAAGCACGCCAAGAAAATCCAAATTTTGATTACAGATCTTCAACTTTAATATCCGTTAAATCATCACTCAACAGACTGGGTTCTGAGTACTTTTATTCTTACCAATAAACTATTTTTCTCTATTTTCGCCCTCTAATTTCAATGAAATAGGCATGAATTTTCAAAAAGCGAATAACATTACTGGTTGGCTGGCATTTTTGGTGGCTCTTATTACTTACTGGCTCACCATGGAAGAAACCGCCAGTTATTGGGATTGTGGGGAATTCATAGCGGTTTCTTATAAACTTCAGGTACCACATCCTCCTGGGGCGCCATTGTTTTTGTTGATGGGTCGCATTTTTTCATTCCTCGCGTTGGGTGATGTTACACGCGTTGCCTACTGGATCAATTTCATGAGTGTGTTGGCAAGCGCCTTCACTATCTTATTTCTGTTCTGGTCCATTACATTGTTCGGTCGCAAAATGATGGGCATTGCTAAAGATGCTGATCTTACTGAAACCAATGTTTGGGTGTTGATGGGTGCAGGATTAGTAGGCTCATTGGCTTATACATTTTCCGATTCATTTTGGTTTTCAGCAGTTGAAGCGGAAGTATATGCCATGTCATCTTTCTTCACTGCTTTTGTAGTGTGGGGAATTTTAAAGTGGGATGTGATTGAAGATGAAAGCAAAGCCAATCGTTGGCTTTTGCTGATGGCTTACATGGTAGGGCTTTCCATTGGGGTTCACTTACTAAACCTTGTTGCGCTTCCTGCTTTAGGCTTGATATATTATTTCAAGAAATTTAAAGCAACCACATGGGGTATTATTGCAGCCCTCGGCATCAGCGGTGGGCTCGTGCTGTTTATTAACGATTTTATTGTTCCTGGCTTGCCCACAATTGCTGGTCACTTCGAAGTATTCTTTGTTAACACGCTAGGATTATTCTTTGGATCAGGTGCTTTGATATTTTTCCTGATTCTGATTGCTGCTTTGATTTACGGAATCTACTACACGCAAAAAAATAACAAGCCGGTTTTAAACACTTTCATCCTGGCTACTACATTTATTTTGATTGGCTACGCCTCTTATACAACCGTAATCATTCGCTCCAACTACGATACGCTCATTAATGAAAATGCACCCAAAGATGTAATGAGTTTTATCCGGTACCTGAAGCGTGAGCAATACGGTAGCCGTCCGTTATTATACGGACCTTATTTTACTGCCCGTCCCATAGATGTAGAGTATGGTGCGCCTGTTTACACGAAAGGAAAAGATAAGTATGAGATAGCTGATCGTAAATTTTCGTATGTATATGAACCCGATCAGGAAACAATTTTACCGCGTGCCTGGAATAGCGATCATGCAGCTACCTATCGAAGCATTTTAGGTTTACAGGAAGGTGAGAAACCATCCTTTGGGCAAAATCTTTATTACATGTTCAGGCAACAGATTGGTTTTATGTATGGACGTTATTTTTTATGGAATTTTGCTGGCCGCGAAAGTGACGAACAGGGTGCTGGTTGGTTAAGTCCATTCGATGCATTTAGGAAGGTGCCTCAAGCGCTTGCAACCAATGCTGGACGAAATAATTTTTTTATGATTCCATTTGTGCTTGGCTTCTTAGGCATGTTTTTCCAATTGGTTAAAGACACAAAAAACTTCTCAGTGGTTTTCTTGCTATTCGTTATGCTGGGTATTGCGATTGTTCTTTATTTAAACTCTCCACCTACCGAACCTCGTGAACGAGATTATATTTATGCAGGTTCGTATTATGCCTTTGCTTTTTGGATTGGCTTAGCTGTGATTGGAATTTTTGAAGTGATAAATTCTCTTCTTAAAAACGGAAAGACTTCGGCCATTGTAGCAACCTTGATTGGATTGTCTGCGCCAACGTTAATGGCGGCACAGGGCTGGGATGATCACAATCGCCACAACAGATTCTTCTCTGTGGATTCAGCTTCTAACTATTTAAACTCCTGCGATCCACAAGCAGTTATCTATACAGGTGGTGATAATGATACTTTCCCGCTTTGGTATGCACAAGAGGTAGAAGGCATTCGCACAGATATGCGCGCGGTGGTGTTGAGTTATTACAACACCGATTGGTACATCGATCAAACAACACGCAAAGCCTACGAATCCAAACCGATTCCTTACACGCTTTCGCAGAAGGATTATCGTCAGGGTGGGCCGAATGATTATTTACCATTTGCTGACTTCAAACTAAAAAGCATTGATGCGAAAGAATACATCAACTTGCTTTCAAAAGAATACGCTCAACTTCGTGATGGCGATCGCAATGTTGTGCCAAGCCGAATCTTTACACTTGATATTGATAAAGCTGACTTGCGTGCGCGTGGTCTTATTCCGAAGAGTTTGGACAGTTTAATGGTAGATCAAATGCAAATCCGTTTAACAAAGGGTGCGCTTGAGAAAAAAGATTTAGCTATTCTTGACTTTCTTGTGACCAATAACTGGGAGCGTCCAATCTATTTCAACAACACTTCGCTATCACAAATTAATATTGACTTGAGTCCTTACGCAGTGCAAGAAGGAAATGCCTATCGCATACTTCCTGTTCGTAATCCACGCAAAGACCGCGATTATCTTGTTGATACGGAAAAGTCGTATGACAATATGATCAACAAGTTCAAGTACAGCGGACTAGATGACGAGAGCGTTTACTTCTCAGAAGACTATCGTGGCTTTGTTTTAAATCAACGCAGCTCGCTCAACTCATTAGCCGAAGCATTGATTGATGAAAGTCAGATGGAAAAAGCCAATAAGGTGATTGAGTTTTCATTAACCAAAATGCCCGATCGTGTGGTTCCTTTTGATCATACTTTATCAACAACTGTAGATCTATTATTTCAATTGGGCCAAACCGAGAAAGCTATAGAGATCGCTAAACTGCTTGGCGACCGTGCCGATGAAATGGCAACTTATTTAATTGAAGAGAATGCTGGACTTTCTCAGGAGCTAAGAAGAAATATTTTCATCCTCAGTTTTCTGCAGCGCACACTTTATGAAAATGGTGAAATGGAATTAGGCAAAAAGTATGAAGATGCCTATAACCGATTAGTTGCCAGTTTACAAATGAATGGCGCTATTGATAGAAGTCAGTATTGAGTTATTGGCAGATGTTGCAAATTGACAAGGACAAAAAAACAGTTGACAATATTCGCTTTAACTAAGCAACACATTGTCAACTGTTCACTGTCAATTGATTTATTAATTGCTCTCCCCTTGTGGATCGTTTACATCATCCGTCTCAACATAGTTGATGATGATGAACGTAAACAGAAGTCCGGAAAATAAACCCTCTAGCGCTACCATAAAGGCAGTGATGTATGGATTTAAGTAACGCCCCATCGGTTCGTTTTCAATTACACCTTGCATTAGGTTAGCATCGATCGATAGGTATCCAAAAAGAAACAGTGCAAATATTACTGATGAGATGGCACCAGTGGCCACACCTGTAACAAGTGCTCTGAAGTAATTGAGGTGTTGATCATGTGTTTCTCTAAATTTCTTTAAGGCAAAATAAATACCTCCTACTTGTATAAACACATTGAGAAAGCGGAGTTCATAGTGATGCACCAGTCCTACTAATTTCATGATCAGAAAAAAAGCAATCAGACCACCGGCTATCTTTAGGCCGTAATTTTCAGGGATGCGATTTGGATTCGTGAACAAACTCATGGATTTTTTTGGTTTAGACCAGGGTAATTTTTGAATTTTTTCACACAATTACAACCTTTTAGTTCGCTTAATATTTTGATACCTTAGTTTTCTGCATTAAAATCAATCATTCTATAGATCAATCAAAACAAAACATAGCCATGGTAAAGAAAATTCTATTAGTAATTGCCGGACTCATTGTCCTGCTCCTGCTTGTCGGGTTTGTACTTCCCGCTAAGTTGGAAGTATCAAAAAGTGTAACAATCAACGCACCTGCAAGTGCGGTGTTTGAAGAAATCAATGATTTGAAACGTTGGGAAACGTGGCAATACTGGAATACACTCGATCCTGAAATGCAGATTACCTATGGTGAAAAGACTGTGGGAACTGGGGCATCATATAGTTGGGAAGGGCCTAAACTAGGTGATGGTAATTTAGCCCTCAATGAAAGTGTTCCTGATAAATCTATCTCTATTGCAATGGATTTTGGTGGCAATCCAGCCTCAGGTTTTTATTCTTTAGAATCAGCAGGAGAAAACACCACCTTGAATTTCAATTTTACGGCTGATCAGGGTATGAATCCGATTGGACGATGGATCAATATCTTTATGAAAAGTGAAGTTCAAAAGTCGTTTGATTATGCAGGTGAAAATATCAAAGCTATCGCGGAAGCAAAGCCAAAATTTTCGTACAAGATCACCGAAGAAACTATGCCTGCCTTAAGCTATGTAGGTCTGATGCATACCATGAGTCCACAAGATCCTGCGGCTATCAGTGCACAGATGGCGAAGATGTATACCGAATTGGAAAATATGTTGAAGAAAGCAAAAGTTGCGGTTACAGGTTATCCGTTTGCTCTCTATCCAGCATTTACAGAAGAATCAATGGATATGATTTGTGCGATGCCCGTGGCGGCAGATGCTAAGTTACCAGCTAAATACAAAGTTGAAACCACTGCTGGTGGCAGTGCACTAAAAGGAATTTATACAGGCGACTATAATAATATGATGGCAATTCATATGGAGCTTGATAAGTATCTTCAACAGAAAGGACTTACTATGAATGGTGCTCCTATGGAAGTTTATGTGACCGATCCCATGCTGGAGAAAGACACTACTAAGTGGATAACCGAAGTATATTACCCTGTAATTAAAAACTAAGTTGACTTACTTAAGGCATCTGACATCTTGAAGATGTTGTGATGCCTCAACTAGCACAAATGACATTATCTGAATTTAAAGTTACACTAGACAAACAGCAGCCTCCACCAGTTGCTATTCTCTTACAAGCACTTTGGCATGATGCCCGTGGGGATTGGGAGAACGCACATAATATTGCGCAGGATGTAACTTCAAAAGAAGGTTCGTGGATTCATGCGTACCTACACCGCAAAGAAGGCGATCAGTTTAATGCTCAGTATTGGTACAATCGCGCCAATCGCATTATGCCAACATATTCGTTAGAGAAAGAATGGGAGGAGATTGTTGATACTCTCCTCAATAACTAAATCCTAATTCATCTAATCCTTGTTGCACTTCGGGGCAACTCATAAATAATTTCCACAACAAGCCTGTGCGTTCATTCTCCATCATCACCACAATAGGTCCTTGGTCAATTGCCAAGTACCATGGTTTATACCAATCCTGATCCACACTAAAGCCATCATAGAATCCGTACGGCCCAAAGATTTTATCACCTAAATCAAAATAAAAATGCTTCATCGCCTCCATGCTTTTCTCAGGCGTGTAAGGAAAAGATGATAAGGCAGCAGTTGGTGTTATCACGCCTAAATCTTCATTCGGACTATGCGCTGCATAAAACTTCACAGAATATCCGGCAGAAAGTCCCCAGCTATTTTTGCCATAATCTTTATAGCCTTTCGGGTTTAGCACACAGTACTCGTAATTGATTAACGTATGATTTACGTTGTGTTGCCAGTAATCTGCATAGCGATCTTTAAGCTTTCGCGGATCGAGACCCAAAAAAGAATAATGTGACCAAAACAAAGGGCCGCCAAATTGGGGTGCACCGTTATGTTTTAAATCCAGATGATACCCGTATTGTTCATGCGTGGAATCATTCTTCATTTTTCCACCTCGTGCCCAGCCTTCGTGGTAGGTTACGGCAGGAACACTATGCGTTGGCGATGAAGCTGCCAACACATACGTGATCAAACATTCATTGTATCCTTCCAAAGCAAAATTCATAATCCATTGTTTATCGGGCGACCAGTGCCAATACAAAACATTCTTTCCACCGTTACGATACCAATCCCATTCAACACCTCGCCACAGTTCGTCAATTCTTGCCGCAAGAACTTTTTCTTCTTCACTGCCATCTTTAAAATATTGACGAACACAAAGTAGTCCTTGTACCAGGTAAGCGGTCTCAACTAAATCACCGCCATTATCATTGGCGCCAAAGGGCTTAACTTTTCCAGTTTCACCATTCATCCAATGTGGCCATGCGCCTTTAAACCGATCGGCATGCTCTAAAAAATTTACAATCTTGGTAAGATGAGCAACACCTTCTTCGCGCGTAACAAATTTTCGTTCTATGCCTACAAGAATTGCCATCAGGCCAAAGCCAGTTCCTCCTGAAGTAACTATGTTTTTATCGTTGTCTGGATAGTCATCATCGACATGAAATCGCTCACGCGCTGCACCCGAAACTGGCTCGGCACCATCCCAGAAATATTGAAAGGTTCGTTTCTGAACAAGTGTGAACAATGAATCGTCACTGATGCGACTAACTTCTGTTTGCTCAATTGGTTTTTGCGGAGCACACGCTAACAGAAAAATAAATCCTAGTGCGGGTAGTGCAAGCTTAATTTTCTGAATCTTCATGAGTTCTTGTTTTTATATTTTTCTCTTTCCAAAGTAATAATTCTTTCTTTCTTTTCTCTAGCTCTTCCGCAGATGGTTTATAATTGATCAAGGATTTTAAATCCGGCTGTCCGGCATCTACCCAGGCCGTATACCAAATATCGCCTGTACTTTTTACGCTGCTGCGAAACTGACGTTCTACCATACCCGCCAACAAGCGATTATACTTTTGTGCGTACTCGGTTGAATAAACCCGCACAGTTTGTTTGCCTTTGGTTTCAAAACTAAATTTTCGTTCTCCTTCTATAACAGCTAATTCCTTTTCAAACATAAGCACTGAATCAACTGCATGGTTCGATTGCATTACAATCTCCCACGCTGCGACTTGCACGTTGGGCATGTAAGTAGCTGCGCCAACAAAAAGATCATAGTCTTCAAAATAAAGCTCCGGTAATCGTGATTCCCAAAATCCATGAATCCCCACCTGGCCTGTTAGCTGACCGTCATAATTTTTTGTGGTGTGAAGAGGCACATGAGCATCGGCAACATAGTGTCCTAAGTCTGCTGATACTTTTAAAATCCGATCTGGATCTTTCATTAAGAAGGCATCCTTCAACTGAAGATAGACTCTGAAAATATGCCACGGCACAATCCCTCTTGCTTGCAAAGAATCTTCACCAAATTGTTTTACGGCCTCATTCCAATAGCGGGGGAGTTTGTAAACAGCACTGTCTCCATAATCATCCAAATCAATATAATGCCGTGGAGCCTCTTCGGGTATAGTATATCTTCTTCTGTCGGGATTTACCGCTGCTTCAGTTAGGTACTCAATGTTCTTTTTATAAAATCCCGCCATAGCGGGTGGAAGTGTAAAAACCGCTAATTGATTTATTTTCTTATGGGCAAAAAAGCCCCAACTGCTAAACAGAAGCAGAATTCCAATCAAAGTAAGTTTTACCAATCGTGGGGCGACCATCTTATGAAATTACGGGTTTTCAGTCGGCATTTTTTAAATGTGCAATGGAAGCAACATTATTGACAATGCGTGCTTTGTGCCTAAAACCACGTTAATTGATTCAAAATCAAGAAAATTTACCAATAGGACAGATTTTATGGTCAAATATCAAAGTGGCATTTTTAGGGATCATTAATCCAAAAATGAGGAGCATATCTTTGCAAATCTGATAATTGCCCTTATTTTTGCAGTCCGTTTGAAAAAACCATTATGGCAAATCATAAATCAGCAGAGAAAAGAATCAGAGCGAACGAGACAAAACGTCTTAGAAACCGCTATCAGGCAAAAACAACCCGCACTCAAATCAAGAAATTGAGCGCAGCGACAACGAAAGATGAGGCTCAGGCTCTTCTAAAGGAAGTGTCGTCCATGATCGATAAGTTGGCCAAAAAGAATGTGATTCATTGGAAAAAGGCTGCTAACCAGAAATCAAAGCTTACTAAGCGCGTTAACGCCTTAGCTTAAGTTTTTTATAAGTTTTATTTTTCCCTCACTGACCTTGGTCGGTTGAGGGTTTTTTTATGCCAAAATCTACCTTGGTCCATTCCTGCAATTTGGCAAAGCGAAATTCGTTAGCACTCTCAAAACCACATCTTTATGAAATCCATCGTGCCAGTTCTCGTTTTTCTGATAGGTTTTGGATACGCATATTCGCAGCCCGTACTTGCTGTAAAGGGCGGCATTAATATAAATGATGTTATTGTTGCGGGTGCTCCATTCTTACCAATCCGACTATACGAAAAAAGTATAGGCTTTCATGTGGGAGTCATTAGTAACTATTCCTTGTTTGAAAAACTGGCAATAGCTCCTGAATTACAATTCATTCAAAAAGGAGCGAGTTCAGAAGAGACGAGAGTCAATTTGAATTATCTGGAATTGCCTGTAATGATTTCATTTACACCAATTCGCATTCTTAGCATTGAAATGGGCCCTACTGCAGGCTACCTGCTTTCAACAAACAAAAATGATCTCAGTGATCCATTTGATAATGAATTTGACTTGGGCTTAACTTCTGGTGTTAAGATTAATCTCAACAAAAAAATATCAATGATAACGAGATACTATTATGGATTTAGTTCTGTTCGCAGTTTCCCACAAACCTCACCAGATCTCGAACAAACTGCAAAGAACAGAAATTTTCAATTTAGCATGTGTTACTCCTTCAAGAAGTAAAACAAGTTGAATTGCCGTAGTTATTTTCTACTTTTAGTTAGTGAAAATTGACGATAGCAAGCCGCTAAACATAAAAGACTGGAACCCGGAAGACCGGCCTCGCGAAAAGCTTCTGCAAAAAGGAACTGCAGCACTCACAGAAGCAGAACTTATTGCCATTTTAATTGGGTCGGGAACAACAAAAGTCAGTGCCGTTGAGTTAGCCAAACGGGTACTTTTGCAAGGAGACAATAGTCTTAACGAATTGGCCCGGCTCTCCGTTAAGGATTTGATGAAGATAAAGGGGATTGGCGAAGCAAAGGCCATCACCATTGTAGCTGCATTGGAAATTGGTCGAAGACGAAAAGAACAAGATCCTGAGGCTAAACCTAAAATAAATAGTTCTAAAGATGCGTTTGATCTTCTGAAAGGGGATTTTATGGATTTACCGCATGAGGAGTTTTGGGTGTTGTTATTAAATCGCGCTAACCGCGTGGTGAAAAAAAAGAAAATCAGTGAAGGCGGTGTTTCGGGAACGGTGGCCGATCCTAAAATAATTTACAAGCTCGCGCTTGAAGATTTAGCCAGCGGGGTAATTGTAGCACACAATCATCCCTCAGGAAATTTAGCAGCAAGTCAAACTGATCTTGATTTAACTCGAAAATTAAAAGAGGCTGGAAAATTTCTGGAAGTTCAACTACTGGATCATTTGATCATCACTAACCAGAAATATTTTAGCTTTGCCGATGAAGGGCTGATATAATGACTAGAATAAAGACAGTTGTATTAATTTTATTAGCAAGCTCATTCATTCTTACGCTGGCCTTTGTATACTCACCCAAAGAAGATCAGGCAACTGTAAGGGAAAAGCCAGGGGATAGCTTGAACGTTGAGACGCTTATTGTTCCAACAGAAAATCTTCCGGAACCAAAACTCATCGCCTTCAATGATCCTAATCCATACATGCAAAGTGTGCTGTCGGATTATAATGATTTTATTGAGCGCGCTATCTCTAGAGGAGTTGCTCCTGGTGCAGCCGTGGCCATCATCCGCGACACATCCATTGTTTTTCTTAAAGGTTTTGGATTACGACAAGTGGGTTTGCCTGATACCATTGATGTCAATACTGTTTTTCGCTTAGGCTCTGTTTCAAAATCTATTTCGTCAGTACTAGCAGGTTCGCTTGTAAGCAAGCACCTTATAAACTGGGATGATCCCATTGTAAAATACATTCCACAGTTTGAATTAAAGTCGAGAGAGCAAGCAGAAAAACTTACGATCCGTCATGTGCTCTCACACACAACCGGGCTCCCCTATCATGCTTATACAAACATGATTGAAGAACATCTTCCCTTCGATACGTTGATGGCATACTTGAAACAGGTTGATTTATTTGGCGAACCTGGTCAGTATTATAGCTATCAGAATGTTGGTTACAGTCTTATTGGTAAAGTTGTGGAGGCCGCTACCCATCAATCATTTGAAGCGGCCTTGAAAGAAAATATTTTTAACCCATTGAATATGCGCAATGGGTCTGCCTCTTACGAAGCAATTATCAATCATGATAATGTTGCTAAACCGCACTACTTCTCGCGCAGACGTTGGGCAACCGTTCCCATCTCAGACACATACTATAATACCGCTCCTGCCGGTGGAATTAATGCCAGCATAACAGATATGGCGCTTTGGTTAAAAGCGTTATTGAATGGCACACCTTCTATTATGAGCGATTCAACGCTGCACCAAATTTTTGAACCGCAGGTAAAAGCAATTTCAAAAAATCACAACTTTAGAAAATGGCAGCGACCTAAGGCTTCTTATTACGCATTAGGCTGGCGCATCCTTACGTTTAAAAATGATACCATCGATTATCACGGGGGTTATGTAAATGGATATCGAAGTGAAGTAGCCATCGACAGAAAAAACAAACTTGCTATTTGCGTTCTTACTAACTCCCCCGGCAGTCTTTCAGATCAAGCTATTCCTGAATTTTTAAAACGATACACCCACCATTCCGATTCGATTGCGATTTGGGAAGAGAGAAACAAATTAATATTTGTTAACAGCAATCAATTGACACCCACCTTTCACAACTAATGAAAAGCTCACGCGTTGTACCCGTCATCATTATCATTGCTATTGCTGGGTTTGTAATTTATTCCATGCAAGGTGGTTCTCCTGAAAACTATGAAGCTACAATTATAAAAGACCGCGAAGAGAAAACTGAGTTTATGAAATCGGCTAGCGGGTCTCCTTTTTTGAAAGACAGTATCCCATTTGAGACATTAAACTATTTTCCAATAGATGAAGCGTATCGGGTAAAGGCATCTCTTAAATCCATTGATAGTAAAAAAGTACTTCTACTTGCAACCAGCGATGGTCTGGAACAAAAATATTTGGAATATGCTTTCGCGGAATTTCAATTGAATGGGGCTAATCACACCCTTTTAATTTTAGAAGTAATGGATAGCGGCCCACAGCGCGGAAAACTCTTTCTCGCATTCGCGGATGAAACGAGCGGTGTGGAGACGTATGGAGCAGGCCGCTACTTAGATTTAAAAAAAGTGCCGGCTGCTACCTCTGTTATTTTAGACTTCAATCTAGCCTATAATCCCTATTGCGCTTATAACGATACTTATTCATGCCCATTTCCACCCCGCGAAAACATTCTTAAAACAGCGATTAAGGCAGGCGAGAAGAACTATCATTAAATCTGCGTTGTACCTCCTCTGTTATTTGAGGTTTTATCTCAAAACCATCAGCCATCTTAGTTTCCAAACCACTTAGAAAAGCGAGGGTAAACCCGTATTTTTGAAGTTCTGTTTTTCGCAACCTATGAAGATTTCGTACAACTGGCTCAAACAATATATTGACATTCCTGAATCGGCAGAAGAGATTGGTAACGTGCTCACGGCTACCGGTCTGGAAGTTGAAAGTGTTGAACCTTTTGAAACGATAAAGGGTGGATTGAGTGGCCTTGTGATTGGTGAAGTACTTACGTGTGCAAAACATCCCAATGCTGATAAACTATCTGTTACCACCGTTAATGTAGGCGATAAGACTTTACCCATTGTGTGTGGTGCAGCCAATGTAGCAGCAGGGCAAAAAGTGATTGTAGCCTTGCCGGGATCAACCTTGTTTCCATTCAAAGGCGATTCATTCACTATTAAGGCAACAAAAATTCGAGGCGAAGTATCTGAAGGAATGATTTGTGCCGAAGATGAAATTGGCTTGGGTGAAAGTCATGATGGAATTATTGTGCTGAATACAACAGCATCTAATGGAACCCCGGCTGCTGAATTTTATAAAATCGAATCCGACTTTGTTTTAGAAATTGGGTTAACCCCTAATCGCGCTGATGCTGCATCTCATATGGGTGTAGCACGTGACATCAAAGCTGCAAAGACGAGGGCAATCAAATTACCATCAGTTGATTCCTTTAAGGTTGAAAATAAAAATCTCACTATACCTGTTGAGGTTGAAAATGCACAAGCGTGTCCACGATATTCAGCTGTTACCATATCAGGTATCACCGTTGGAGAATCACCCGATTGGTTAAAGAACAGAATAAAGTCAATAGGCCTAACTCCCATTAATAACATTGTTGATATCACAAATTTTGTGCTGCACGAAACCGGGCAACCACTTCATGCTTTTGATGCAGATGAAATCACCGGCAAAAAAGTAATTGTAAAAACGTTACCAGCCGGAACAAAATTTAAAACACTGGATGATAAAGAGCGTACGCTTGCTGCGAATGATTTAATGATCTGCAACCTGCCTACCGGACAGGCAGGCACACAAGAACCAATGTGTATTGCCGGAGTTTTTGGTGGTGTTAAGTCCGGGATTTCTGAAAAGACAAAAAATGTTTTTCTGGAGAGTGCTTACTTCGCTGCAGATTATGTGAGAAAGACAGGTATGCATCATCAACTTAAAACGGATGCCTCTTTTCGTTTTGAGCGTGGTACCGATCCTAACATGACCATATATGCGCTCAAGCGAGCAGCCTTGTTGATCAAAGAATTAGCAGGCGGAACTATCTCGTCTGAAATTGTGGATGTATATCCCGCTCCAATCGAAAACAAACAGATTTTAGTAAAAGACAAAAACGTAAATCGATTAATCGGAAAGATTATTTCAAGGGAGGAAATTTTCTCTATCCTTGAAGGATTGGATATTATTATTACAAACAAAAAAGATGATGAGTTTACTGTTTCTGTTCCGCCCTACCGGGTTGATGTTACTCAAGAGGCTGATGTAGTAGAAGAAATTTTACGCATTTATGGTTTCAACAAAATTGAGCTTACAGAAATCGCAGGGACGGATTATTTAGCTGAGTTCCCTGAAAAAGATATCAATAAATTTAAAAAAACATTAGGGGGCTTGTTGGTTGGCAATGGATTCTATGAAATCCTTACTAACTCACTTACCAATGCAGCCTATCAACAAAAGAACAATCTTACCTTCAATGGTGCTCCTGTTGAAATATTAAACAAACTAAGTGAAGAGCAAGGCATTTTACGGCAAACAATGCTTTTTACAGGGCTAGAAGTGTGTGCGCATAACATTAACCGAAAGCAAAGAGATCTTAAACTTTACGAGTTTGGAAAGGTGTACTGGAAAGAAGAGGCTACGGAAAATAAAATTCCTTACAAAGAAGAGGAAAGACTCGCTCTTTACATGACAGGCAACTTCGAAACGGAAAATTGGCAGACTAAAACGCGTGCCATAACTTATTTCGATCTTGCGCAACAAGTAGTGCAACTTCTTGAAAAATCTTCCATTCAAAATATAAAGCAAGAGAAATTGAATGATCCAATATTCGATTATGGCATGCGCTTGATGAAAGGAACGAAAGAAATTGGAAAGGTGGGAAAGGTTAAATCTGGTCTGGCAAAGGAATTTGGGATCAAGCAGGAAATATTTTATGCTGACCTAAATACCTCCTTGCTTTTCAAGTCGGCAAACCCTAAGTTCGTTGCACAAGAAGTACCCAAGTTTCCGGAGGTAAGACGCGATCTTTCTTTGGTGCTTGATAAGCAAGTTACCTTTGACGAAATTCGTGAAACGGTGCTTTCAACTGAGAAGCGGTTGATAAAAGAAATAATAGCGTTTGATGTGTATGAAGGAGATAAAATCCCGGCAGGTAAAAAAGCATACGCCTTGGGTTTTACGTTACAAGATCCCACCAAAACGCTTACCGATGATGAGATTGACAAAGTGATGACCCGATTGATGGGCGCCTTTGAAGGAAAAATGGGAGCAGTAATTAGAAAATAACCTCATGAATACAGTAAAGATAAGTAGGATTGAATGGGCAGTTTATGCCATCGTCTTCTTATTCGTCTCTTTTCTAATTTTTAGAATCAATGACGACACTATTCCACTTTATAAGTTGGCAAACTGGCAGTATGCCGTTCCTGCCTTTCTCTATTCTTTTTTTGTGATGATCTTCATATTAGGTTTATCACAATTGATTAAAATGATATTCAGGAATCGAGCGGTTGTCATTGCCTTATCGGTATGTATAGGTGGAATCGTAGGGTTAAAAGTGCTTTGGCATCTTACCAATTGGATATTTAGTTAATTAGATACAGAATTTCTCATTTTTGTAATTATGGATCAAGAAGCATTGAAGTCAAACCTGAATGGATTAGAACGGAAAGTGTTGTTGCTGCTCAATGAGCATAAGTCCTTAAAAGATCAGTTAAAAGGTCTAAAACTAGAAAACCACGAGCTCAAAACGGACATCGGCAAGCGCGATGAACAGCTCCATCATTTTAAAAATCAGATTAAAATCACTAAGATTGTAGATCATATAAACCCGGAAGACAAAGGTGTTTCGGAATTAAAAAAGAAAGTTGACGAGTATATCCGCGAAATCGATAAGTGTATTGCTCATTTGAGTAGATAACCGGTAAAGGTTGATGGACGAATTATCAGTAAAAATAAAAATTGCAGACCGCGAATACCCGATGAAGGTAAAACGCAAGGAAGAGGAAAAAGTGCGCGCGGCCGGCAAAGTCATCAACGAGAAAATAAAATATTACCGGGAGCAGTTTGGGATTGACGATAAACAAGACCTGCTGGCCATGGTGGCTTTCGATTGTTTGGTAGATAAAATGGCAGACGAGGAAAGTTTGCAGGTAATTGACCAAACCGTGATTGAAAAAGTAAACAACATTAATAAGTTGGTTTCTCAGGCACTCTAGCCCTTTCTTTTAAAATTCCTTTCACATTTTGTTTTGGCTTTTGCCAACCCGGGTATTTAACCTATAAATACCTAAACAATGGACTTATTAAACCAGGGAGCAAGTAGTTTGATTGTGATTGCTCTCATAGCATTAATCCTTATCGTGCTGATTGGATTGTTGGTTGGGTCACTCCTTTATAAGAGGAAACTCAAAAAAAATAATCAAGTGGCCGAAGAAAAATCTAAGCTTATCATCCGGGAAGCAGAATTGCAGGCTGAGAATATCAAGAAAGACAGAATATTAGAGGCCAAGGAAAAACTCCTGAAAATGAAACAGGATTTCGAAGAAGAGGCCAACCGCAAGAAAAACCAGATCATCAACAACGAGCAGAAGATAAAGCAGCGTGAAGCTCAGCTTTCAAAAGAACTTGAAACGTTGAAAAGAAAAGAAGGCGAAGTAGATGAAGAGAAGCAAAGCCTGGCACATCAACACGACCTTGTTAAGAAACGCAAGGAAGAGTTAGATAAATTCAATGCACAGAAAGTTGCCATCCTGGAAGGAATCTCGAAACTCACTGCTGATCAGGCACGCGATCAATTAGTAGAATCTTTGAAAGAAGAAGCTGCCACCAAAGCGAGTTCTTACATCAAAGACATTATGGAGCAGGCCAAACTTTCTGCTACTAAAGAAGCTAAGAAAATTGTTGTTGAAACTATTCAACGAACCGCCACAGAACATGCGGTTGAAAACTGTGTTTCTATTTTCAACATCGAAAGCGATGACATTAAAGGCAAAGTAATTGGCCGCGAAGGAAGAAACATTCGTGCACTGGAAGCAGCTACAGGAGTTGAAATTATTGTTGATGATACTCCGGAAGCGATTATTATTTCAGGGTTTGATCCGGTGCGTAGAGAAATTGCACGTTTGTCTTTACACAGATTAGTTCAGGATGGACGTATTCACCCGGCACGTATTGAAGAAATTGTTGCCAAGACTTCCAAAAACATTGAAGATGAAATTGTAGAGATTGGTGAACGCACTGTTATTGACTTAGGTATCCACGGATTAGCTCCTGAATTAGTGAAGATGGTCGGTCGCATGCGCTATCGCTCATCTTACGGGCAAAACCTTCTTCAGCACTCACGTGAAGTTGCAAACTTATGTGCCATCATGGCTGCAGAACTAGGCTTAAATGTGAAGCAAGCTAAACGTGCTGGCCTTCTTCACGACATTGGTAAAGTATGGCACGAAGAACTAGAAAAACCGCATGCTATTGTTGGTATGGAGTTGGCTCAGAAATATAAAGAGCACCCTATCATCTGCAATGCCATTGGTGCTCACCACGATGAAATTGAAATGACAAGCATTATCTCACCTATCGTGCAGGCTTGTGATGCGATTTCAGGTGCAAGACCTGGTGCCAGACGTGAGGTGATGGAGCAATATATTAAGCGGTTGAAAGAATTGGAAAGTGTGGGACTAAGTTTTGAAGGCGTTGAAAAATGTTATGCGATTCAGGCTGGCCGTGAGTTGCGTGTGATGGTGGATGCTGAGAAAGCTACCGATGAGCGTGCAGCCCAGTTAAGTTTCGATATCTCGCAAAAAATTGAGAAGGATATGCAATACCCGGGGCAGATTAAAGTGACCGTTATTCGGGAGATGCGCAGTGTGGCATACGCTAAGTAAATTGAACAATCTTATAAAATTGTAGAAGCCCCAAGTGGGCTTTTACTTTTTATAGTGAATAAATAAAATGCTCTCACCTCAATTTTTCTTTTAGCGGTATCTCATTTCATAAATGATTAGTTATTTTTAAAGATTAAGAAGGCTCGTATGTCAATTAACTAACAGTCATAAGGTAGTATTGAAAACCTCTCTAAAAAATTTAAATCTTATCGTTTCGTTTGTGCTTTTGCACACAATACTTTTTGGACAGCTTAAGTCTGATAGTTTGGTATTAATTTCTTCTCGCCAATCACTAACCAGGCTTTACGATCAAGCTGTTGGCGAGAACACACGATTATATAATGGAATAGAGTTTATTGATCACTTCCAAAGAAAAACCATTGAAGGCTTTCCCTACTTTTTAGAAGACGACTGGCAAGACGGATCAATCTTTTACGATGGTCAGCTTTACGAAAATGTTCCTTTGATGTTTGATGTTTACCAAAACAGAATAATTGTAGATCACCCAAGGAGTCATACGAAAATCGAGCTAATCATAGAAAAGATAAAATACTTTTCTATCTCCGATAAATACTTCGTTCGGCTTGAGTCCCCAACAACAGGATTTTATCAAGAACTATACGGAGGTGAAACAAAAGCCTACGCCCTTCACTACAAAACCATTCAGGAAAAAATTGGAGAAAAAACGATGATCACCGAATTTATCACAAAACGCAAATTATACATCTTGAGAAATGGCATCTATCATCTTATTACTTCAAAGAAATCAGCATTGAACGTTTTGAAAGAACATAAAAGTGAATTGAATAAATTATTAGGTCAGGAGAAAATCTCATTCAAAAAAAATAAAGAGTATGCGCTGACGAGAATGGGACAATATTTTGATCAATTGAATGTATCCAAATGAGAACAGTGAAATTCATTCTTCTTCTGTTCTCATTCATCACCTCTCTTACTTCTCTGGCTCAAGAGGACAAAACAATAAGTGGAGAATATAGCAATCAATCGTTCAATAACTTCGTTGTCGCCCTTGAACAAAAAACAGATTACAAATTCTTCTTCAATCCTGCGCAAACAGACAGCCTTACCATTACTATTTCATTTTCTAGTAAAACAATCGTAGAAGTCCTTGATGAAGTGTTTCGCAATTCAGATTACCGATACTCAATTGATGCGAATCACTATGTGTATGTTACCCTTCGCGAGCCAATTCTCACCGAGCTCCCGTCTAACTTCTTTTCTGGAGGAGACTTATCGGATAGTTTAGGTCAGAGAAAAGAAAACGCTCGCTTTGAAGAAGCTGAAAAAGTGAAAGTTGAAAAGCTTACCATTATAGGAACGCGAGGTGCAAACGATAAAAGCACAGCAACCATTGCCGGTTACGTAAGGAGTGTAAAAACAGGCGAGCCTGTAATTGGCGCCTCAGTGCTTATTGAAAAACCCTTGATTGGAGTTGCTACCGATGGCAATGGTTTCTATTCCATAACACTTCCTAAAGGAACTCAGCAACTTCGGATTCGCAGCATTGGAATGAAAAGCATTGATCGAAATGTGCTGCTCCATTCTGATGGGAAAATGAATATTGAAATGGATGAAGATGTGCTTCCTCTAAAAGAGGTTGTAGTTGAATCTGAAAAAGACGAACGCGTGATGGGGTTACAAATGGGGCTTGAGAAGATTGACATCAAAACTATGAAGCAAATTCCTGTTGCTCTGGGAGAAGTGGATATTTTAAAAGCTGTACTCACATTGCCTGGCGTGCAATCGGTAGGTGAAGCAACTGTAGGTTTTAACGTACGTGGTGGTGCCACAGATCAAAATTTAATTTTATTCAATGATGCTACCATTTATAATCCATCGCACTTATTTGGATTCTTCTCCGCTTTTAATGCGGACCTAATCAAAAACGTAGAGCTTTATAAAAGTGGAATTCCGGCTGAGTATGGCGGAAGAATTTCATCTGTGCTGGATATCTCAACGCGAGAAGGCAATAAACGCAAGTGGTCAGGCTCAGGCGGCATTAGCCCAATCACCGGTAGGTTTGCTTTGGAAGGCCCCATTCTAAAAGATAAAAGTTCTTTTCTGATTGGTGGTCGCTCTACGTATTCAGATTGGTTATTGAAAAAAATTCCTTCCTCAAATTTTCAAAATAGCCAAGCTTCTTTTTATGATTTAAACCTGGCCATCACTCACGAAATCAATAGTAAAAACAATCTCTACATCTCCGGATATATCAGTAAAGATCGTTTTAAACTCCAAGGAGATACCGCCTACAGCTACAGCAATCAGGCTGCGTCCTTAAAATGGCGGCATATCTTTAACAACAAGTTATTAGGAACATTAACAACCACCTACAGTGGTTATGATTATACTGTTGCGAGCCACGAAAATCCCATCAATGCTTTTGATCTTTCGTATGCCATTGATCAGTTAAATGCAAAAGCAGACTTTAATTATTTTTTAAGTTCCCGACATACGATTGGATTTGGTACGGGTGTAGTTCACTACAAACTAGCTCCAGGCTCCCTGCAGCCCGTTGGGAATGAATCCATTGTTGTACCCGATGTCTTGCAAAACGAACAAGCCTTAGAAAGTTCCATTTATGTAGGCGATAATTTTGAAATTACTCCACAGCTTTCCGTCTATGGTGGTTTACGATATTCCTTCTTTCAAAACAGGGGACCTCGCGATTTATTTATTTATCAATCAGGAAGCCCTAAGGATGTAAGTACTATTATTGATACGGTCTCATTTCCATCCGGCAAGAAAATTTCAAACTCTAGCGGTCCCGAAGTTCGACTCTCTGCGCGATATAGTGTTTCCAGAAATACATCGGTTAAGGTGAGCTACAACCGCCTTCGGCAATACATTCAAATGCTATCAAACACAACTGCAATTGCTCCTACTGATATTTGGAAACTAAGCGATCCATACATTAAGCCACTGATTGGCGATCAGATTTCGGTAGGCTATTATCATTCCCTGAAAAAATCTTTTGAGGTTTCTGTGGAAGCCTACTATAAGATTATGCACAACTTTCTGGATTATAAAGGAGGAGCTGAGTTAATATTAAATCACCATATAGAAACAGATGTATTGAATGCCGAAGGAAAAGCCTATGGCGTAGAGTTTCTTCTAAAAAAATCAAGTGGAAAAATAAACGGCTGGCTTAGTTATACATACTCCAGATCGCTGCTTAAAACGGCCGGAGAAACAACTATTGAAACCATAAACCGTGGCGAATATTATCCGAGCAATTACGACAAGCCTCATGCCGTTAATTTTATTGGTAACTATAAATTCAACAGGCGATTTAGCATGTCACTAAATATGGTTTATAGCACTGGCCGACCTATTACATTGCCTATTGCTAAATATAATCTTAGTGGATCGGGTCGGTTATTGTATTCCGATCGCAATCAATATCGGATTCCAGATTATTTCCGAACCGACTTTTCATTCAATGTTGAAGGAAATCATAAAATAAAAAAATTGGCACATAGTTCCTGGAGCTTTTCCGTATACAATCTTACTGGAAGAAGAAATGCTTACTCTGTTTATTTCACCTCTGAAGAGGGGGTAATAAAAGGATATAAGCTTTCGATTTTCGGTAGCGCCATCCCAACCATCACCTATAATTTTAAATTCTGAAAAGAATAGCCATCATATTGATCTTTTTAACCGGATGCATCGATCCCTATTTGCCACCTGTTACCGAGCAGCAAGCATCCGTGTTGGTAATTGATGGCTTCATCAACCTGAACGAAGAAAGCACAATTCGATTAAGCCGATCGCAAAATATATATGATACGATAGCGCCCCTTGCTGAACCCGGTGCTATAATCTCTCTTGAAGATGAAGCCGGAACAAAAGTATTCTTAACCGAGACAAAGGCTGGAAGTTATGTACTTCCTCAACAAGTGTTGTCTGCAAATAAATACAGATTAAACATTCAGACTAAAAACTTACAGCAATATCAGTCTGGTTTTGAACCCGTAAAAGTAAGCCCCCCTATTGATAGTCTGACATGGAACTTAACCGAGAACCTGGGCGTACAGGTAAATGTGAATACACATGAGTTTGAAAATCCGAAAGGTTTTTACAGATGGACTTTTGATGAGACCTGGCAATACACTTCAAAGTATCAATCATTCTTCATCTATAATTATGATACTCGCAGGGTTGATTTACGTTCGGATAATATTTTCGAATGTTATCGTTCAGCTAGCTCAACTGATATTCTTATTGAGTCCACAATTCGATTAAGCAAAAATGCAGTTCCCAATTTTCCGTTAACGTACATTCCAAATGATTCCGAAAGACTGCGCTATACATATAGTATTCTCGTTACCCAATATGCTATTACCGAGGATGCCTTCAGTTACTGGCAGCAATTAAAAAAGACAACAGAAGATTTGGGTACTTTATTTGGACCACTCCCTTCGCAGGTAACAGGAAATTTTCAAAGTATATCCAATCCTAATGAGCCTGTGATTGGATATTTTGCTATTGGAAGTACAACCACAAATAGAATTTTTATCACCGCCAGTCAACTTCAGGGTCCTCCTGTCTATGACACACCTTATGATAATTGTGAAGCTTCGCAATTACTAAATGCCAACATCCCAAATTTTGGTGGACCTTTTTTGCTGACTTCCGGTATTCCAAATCCTGCCGGACCTGGAATTATTGGTTACTATTATTCAACCCCTCGCTGTGTCGACTGTAGAGAAACCGGAGGAACAACAACTAAACCAGCGTTTTGGCCGTGATGAGGAAAATTGTAATAATTTGTTGCTTTCTTTCTATCGCAAGCACGTTGGCACTGGCTCAACCAGCAGTCAATCAACTTGTAAAAAAAGCAACTGATTTTAATGTGGCTCATTACCAGGAAAAAGTTTTTGTTCACTTAGATCGCTCATTCTATCTAACCGGAGAAACCGTTTGGTTCAAAGTTTATCTGGTAGATGGGTTTATTCACGAACCCACTACAACAAGCACCGTTGTTTATTTAGAAATTCTTGATCGCGACAACACTCCTATCCTTCAAACAAAAATTAGTGTTCAAGATGGAAAAGGGAATGGATTCATTGCACTACCCGCTTCATTGGGTTCGGACAATTATAGCATGCGTGCTTACACGAACTGGATGAAAAACTTCGATTCGGATTTTTACTATCAACAATTGATCAGCATCGTAAATCCATTTCGCAGCCTTGTAAAAACGGACAAGAAGACAGACAGCAAGCTGGATATTCAATTCTTTCCAGAGGGTGGGCAATTAGTGGATGGCATTAACAGTAAAATAACTTGTCGGGTAGTTTCTGAAACGGATGGAGGAGTGGATTATCGTGGATTTATTCTTTCCGCTCAAGGCGATACAATCACTCGTTTTAAACCACTAAAATTTGGAATGGGAAGTTTCGAATTCAAACCTGATTTAAATGAATCCTATCAGGTAGTTATTACGCATGAAGGAAAAAAACACAACGCGAAGCTTCCCTCCATACAATCATCAGGATATGTTATGCACGTAACCGATACTTCGGAAAACAGATTTTATGTAAAAGTAAGAAGTAAAGGAAAAGAAGGAGCAACACAAATTCATTTGATCGCTCATACCCGGCAAGTCATCAAGTTAACAGCAACACAAAACTTAGTAAATGGATCTGCCGATTTTATGATACCCAAAAACACAATAGGTAAAGGCATCTCAAGCTTAACCATCTTTAATAGTGAATTAAAACCAGTATCAGAACGACTTGTCTTCATTCAGCCTGAAAACAAAATTCCTATAAGTATTAAATCTGATAAATCATCCTATGCCATTCGGAATAAAATACAACTAACTATTACGCCTCAAAAAATAAATAACACTGCTAATCTTTCACTCTCAGTCTATAAAAATGATTCATTACAGAATGATGTTACAGACATTCAAAGTTCACTGTGGCTAACGAGTGAATTGAAAGGGAACATTGAAAGTCCCGGCTATTATTTTTCCAAAGATGTAAATACTTCAAAAGCTATGGACAATCTCATGCTTACGCATGGCTGGAGCAGATTTCGCTGGGAAGATGTAGAAAAGCAAGCTGAACCCAAATTTTTGCCTGAACTAAGAGGTCATCTTGTATTAGGAACCATAAAATACAGAACTACCAGAAACCCAATGCAAGGGGTAACAACGTATTTGGCATATCCTGATAAGTCCATTCAGGTGTATGATGACGTCAGTGGCTCACAAGGCGATTTCCTTTTTGAAACCCATAACCTGCAGGGTAGAAAAAAATTATTCATTCAAACTTCGCAGCCCGATAGTCTTATTCGAATAGAAGTAATTTCTCCTTTCTCAAACCAGTTTTCATCGCAGCCCATCTCTGCTATTAACGTTACGAACGAGATGGCGAACGCACTGACTGCACGAAGTGTCTCTATGCAAGTAAGTGATGCTTTTAAAACTCAGCCTGGAAATTCTAATCTAAGTAGTGATAGTTCTTCCTTTTACGGAAAACCTGATGAACACTATGATCTCGATGAATATACACGCTTTCCTGTAATGGAGGAAGTAATGCGCGAGTATGTTAAAGGTGTACGTCTGAGAAAAAAAGACGGAAAATTCATTTTTCGTGTAAATGATAATCTTAAAAGTGCTGTATTCGATAATGAACCTTTAGTGCTGCTGGATGGCGTACCTATTTTCAATACAGATAAGTTTATGACTTTTGATCCGCTTAAAGTAAAATCAATTGATGTGATGACAGGCAAGTATTACTTGGGGCGTCTTTCATTTGATGGCATTGTGAGTTATGAAACCTATACTCATGATTTAGGGGGCTATCAATTTAGTACCAATACATTTACAATAGACTATGATGGCCTGCAAGCACAAAAAGAATTTTTCTCGCCTCGGTATGAAACCAAAAAAGAACAGGAAAGCAGATTACCCGATGCAAGGCACTTATTGTTTTGGGCTCCGGACATAACCCTATTTAACGAACAAAAACAATTGGATTTTTATTCATCTGATCAACCTGGAACTTACAAAGCTCTCCTTCAAGGAATTTCGGAAGACGGAAACCCTATAGTGGAAGAATGCACATTTACCGTTACTCCTTACAATAAATAAATCATTCAACACCTTATATTCGTTCGGAGTAAATCATTTACTTGTACAAAACTTAAGTTAGGTGTCTCCTGCCCGCATTGCCGTTAAACTTGTTTTTTTTATTAATGGATTTGTTCATGCAAATCTGGCGGCACGCTTTCCGCGGATTCAGGAAATGTTTGCCATTGATAAAGGTACATTAGGATTTGTCCTGTTATCAACTTCAGTAGGCGCGCTCATCGCCATGCCGTTTACCGGTTGGTTAATCATTCGAAATGGAAGCAGACGCATCGGAATTATTTCAGTGTTCGTCTATTGCTTAGTCGTACCGTTGGTTCCTTTGATGCCTGATCTAATCGGGCTTGTGATAATATTTTTTATTATGGGAATAACCGCTGGTATGCTGGATGTGTCTATGAATTCGCAGGCGGTAATGATTGAGCAACAACACGGCAAACCCATCATGACTTCCTTTCATGCACTGTTTAGTTTAGGGATGGTGGCCGGTGCTGGGTGTGGAGCACTCTTCATTAAATTAGAAACTACTTTACTTACTCATCTTAACATTATTATTGCTATTAGTGTTTTGGGTGCACTGTGGGCTCGCTATCATCTCATTCATGATAAGCCCGCTGAAAAAAAATCAGATGAACCGGCATTTCGTTTGCCGAATGCAGCTATGGTAAGCATTGGAATAATTGCTTTTTGCTGCATGTTAGGAGAAGGCGCCATGGCCGATTGGAGTACAATCTATATGGAAAATGTTGCGCATGCCAGCAGAGCCCTTGCCCCTATTGGGCTTTCGGCATTTGCCTTGGCTATGACAACTGGACGATTTTTTGGAGATTCTGCAAGAGCAAAGTTGGGAGATCGCAAATTATTGATTGTATGTGGCCTTATCTCAACAGTAGGGATGATTCTTACTATTCTATTCGTCCATCCCTATGCTGTAATTTTTGGCTTATTCATCATCGGTCTTGGATTGTCATCCGTTGTGCCTATTGCTTATAGTATTGCAGGCAATACAAAAGATCTTCCTCCCGGAGTAGGCTTGGCCATGGTAACAACGGTTGGATATTCTGGTTTTCTTTTTGGTCCACCCATCATTGGGCTTATTGCCGATTGGCAATCGCTGCGCATTGCACTATCCGTGGTTGCTTTTCTTTTTATTGTGATGACCTTTCTTGGCGCCAGATATAAGTCTTAATTTCACAAATGGACATTCAACGTATAGAACATGGATCGAAAGGGGCCTTTATCATTAAGGTGAATAATGAGCGCCTGGCAGAAATGACTTACTCCAAGGCGGGTGACTCATTAATTATTATAGATCACACCGAAGTATCAGATGCATTGAGAGGAAAAGGAGCTGGTAAACAACTTGTGAGTGCGGCTGTAGAATATGCGCGTGCGAATCACCTAAAAATTCTTCCGTTGTGTCCATTTGCCAAAGCTGTCTTTGATAAAACTCCTGAGTTTACCGATGTGTTGAATTGATCTATTCTAATGCCGCTCATTGCTTCTTTATATAAAAATCCACCCTACTATCTTTTTAATAGTCACGCAGAAACAATAGTACCTAGTATTTTCCGTAGAGTAGAAGGAACCTATGAGCGCGAAAGATTAGAATTATCTGATGGTGACTTTGTCGATCTCGATTGGATGCGAAGCGATAATAAAAAACTTGTTATCATTAGTCATGGCTTAGAGGGAAGCAGCGATCGCCATTACTCAAAGGGAATGGCAAAATATTTTTATGAAAGAGGTTGGGATGCACTTGCGTGGAATTGTCGGGGATGTAGTGGAGTAATAAATCGCTTGCCGCGATTTTATCATCATGGTGCCACCGAAGATATAGCAGCCGTTATTGAACATGCTATCAAACTCAAGTATGAACACATTTCGTTGGTAGGCTTTAGTATGGGTGGCAGTATGTCGCTAAAGTATCTTGGTGAACGAAAAGGAATGTTACCTACACAAGTAAAGTCAGCAGTAACTTTTTCAGTACCGTGCGATCTCAAGTCTAGCGCGACTGAATTGGATAAACCTTCTAAGAAATTCTATCTCAATCGATTTTTAAAAAAATTAGAAAAGAAAATTCGGGCAAAGTCCTTGCTCTTTCCGAACCAAATCTCGGCAATGGGTTTTGAGAAAATCAAAACCTTTCGGGAGTTTGACAATCGCTACACGGCACCCTTGCACGGATTTGCTGATGCAGATGATTTTTATACCAGAGCATCCTCAGAGCCATACATTGAATCCATTGAAATACCAACCTTGATTGTCAATGCGCTTAATGATCCCTTCTTACCAGATGCTTGCTATCCGGTTGAGATTGCTAAAAGTCATTCAAACGTATATCTAGAAACACCTAATCGCGGTGGCCATGTTGGATTTTCTTTGTACGGCACTTCCCAAAGTTGGATGGAAAGACGAGCGTATGAGTTTGTTTGTGAAGGAGCAATTGGTTTTTAATTAGCTTACACTGAAATTCTTTATATGAATTGACAATTAACAAAAAAGCAGTTGACAATTCTTTTGAACTTTATTTCCATACTTTGTCAATTGGCTAATTGTCAATTGCTAATCGATTTGTACCTTCATTCCTTAAAATAAAAATTATGAAATCTGTTCTGGTTATTTTTCTACTGGCATTATCGATTAACGCTATTGCCCAAAATGAAGGCGTGCTCGATTTGAAAAAACATAAAATCGTGATGCAGTATACGCTTAGTGATTCTATGTCTCAAGTATCAGTGGTAACGCAAGTAGGAAATATTCGTGCCTTATGGCCCAATGCACAAATAGAAGTAGTATGCCATGGTGGTGGATTAGATTTGCTGCAAACTTCAAAATCAAAAGCTGCCAGCGAAGTTGCTGAGTGGACCGGTAAAGGAGTTGTGTTTGCCGCGTGCAACAATACGATGAAGCGAAGAAAGCTTACCAAAGCAGACTTGCTACCAACGGCAACCGTAGTTCCTTCGGCTATGATTGAACTGACTCTGAAACAAGAGAAAGGTTGGGCGTATGTAAAAGGTGCGCATTGAAATTGTTAGAATAGATAAGGTGATTTCTATAGGCTTTTAGCCGAATTTGATATATAGGAATATCAACAACTGTTGATATTCAGACGCTAGCATCAAAAATAAAACGAGATGAAAGGACATGAATTTTTAAAGTATGTAATCCAGTCTTAACGACACTTCAAGAAAATGGTGGCGCAGGTGACTCATCTGACGTAATTGACAAACTAGGAATTACAGAGGCTGAATTAGAAGAAACAACAGCGAACGGACAATCTAAAATTCGTAACCAAATTCAATGGGCAAGGTTTTATTTATTTAAAGCCGGACTAATTGACAATGCCCAGCTGGGAATTTGACGACTAACGAATGAAGGCTTGGAAATTAAACTGAATGACGATGGTGTTTACACTCATTTTAAAAAAGTTCAGGACAGTGTTAAAAAATCTGCACCGACAACGGTTAAGAAGGAAGAACCAAAATTTGAGAGCATCCCGACCGAAGACGAAGAACACTCAGTTGGACTATTAAGCCTAATTCAAAGTCTACCAGCTTCTGGTTTCGAAAAATTATGTAAAAGACTTTTAACCGAAATCGAAATAAATAAAATAATAATTACTGGTGGCTCGGGAGACCAAGGAATTGATGGCAAAGGTGTTGTTAAACTTAATGATGTTGTTAGTTTGAATATTGTTTTTCAATGCAAGCGCTATAAAGAAACTGTTTCTCCACACCACGTTCGTGACTTTAGAGGCGCAATGCAAGGGCGAGGAGAGAAAGGATTAGTAATTACAACTGGACGATTTACAAAAGAGGCAAAAGCTGAGGCAAGATTGACCTAGCATAATTTTCAGCAAATTTTATTCAATAATAGCATTAAATGCAATAATAAGAAGTTTTAAATCTTCTTATTATTACTATATTTGTATATATAGTAAATTATATGGCCAATTTAAATCTTATCCCTACCGGGAAAATAATAGAGCGTTTGCGTTATGAAAATCCTTGGTGGATAACCAAACAAATACCTGAGACTTACAGCTCAATGGCTAAGCGTCTCTATTTCGAATTGTTTTACCCATTTGTAAAGGAAAAAAATGTACGAAGATCTTTGGTGCTAATGGGGCCAAGACGTGTAGGCAAAACTGTAATGTTGTTCCACTGCATTGATGATTTATTAAACGAAGGAGTAAATCCACAACAAATATTTTTTGTCGGCATCGATAATCCAATTTACATGAATCTAGGTTTAGAAGACATCTTAAATCTCTGTAAAGATTCGTTGAATTTAACTCAACTAAACAATTGCTATGTTTTTTTTGATGAAATACAATACTTAAAAGATTGGGAGCGGCACTTAAAAATATTAGTGGACTCTTATCCCAATACTAAATTTATTGTATCCGGTTCGGCTGCGGCCGCTTTAAAATGGCATAGTACAGAAAGTGGTGCAGGAAGATTTACCGACTTCATGTTGCCACCTCTAACTTTTCAAGAATACATTCATTTAAAAAAAATGAATCACTTAATCTACAACGGCAACATTAATTATGGAAAAAAATCTATCCCCTATTGTCTAACTCATGATATAAAAGCACTAAACAAAGAGTTTGTTCATTACTTAAATTTTGGAGGCTACCCTGAAGTGGTATTGTCTGAAAAAATACAAAGCGATATGGGTAGGTATGTGAAAAACGACATTGTGGACAAAGTACTGTTGCGTGATTTACCGAGTTTATATGGAATAAAAGATGTTCAGGAACTCAACAGATTTTTCACTTACATTGCCTATAACACCGGCAATGAATTTTCGTACGAGAAAATGTCAAAAGAAAGTGGCATACAAAAGGATACTTTAAAAAAGTATTTAGAATACTTGGAATCGGCTTTCCTTATAAAAGTATTGAACAAGGTAGGTGTAAATGCCAAACGACTAAAAAGAATTACCAGTTTTAAGGTATATCTAACTAACCCATCATTACGAACTGCGTTGTTTTCACCAATCTCGGAAACAGATAGCGAAATGGGAAATATGGTAGAGACGGCAGTGCTTTCTCAATGGATGCACCGTGAAAAATTAGATTTAACCTATGCCCGATGGAAGGAAGGAAGAAAAGAAGGCGAGGTAGACTTAGTTTTAGTAGATGATAAAAACTATAAACCGATTTGGGGTGTAGAAATCAAGTGGAGCAACCGATACTTTGAAAAGCCACAAGAATTAAAAAGCTTAATTCAATTCTGTAAAACCAATTTATTTGAAACTGCCTTAGTAACTTCAATTGACCAATCGGGGGTAAAAGCTGTGGGAGACTTAGCCTTTTCATTTTTACCGGCTTCTTTGTATACCTATAATATCGGTGATATAACTTTAAAAATGAAAAACTCTAATTAGCGCCTGTATAGAAAGTGAATTTTAGAATAGAACTTAATTAAAAACAACCAATGCACTAAAAGACCCATGAGCAGTAGTCTGCGGAACTTTGAAACAATTCATTTCTCATGAAAATCCTAAACTATTTAGTACTGATTTTTCTTGACTTAAGTCTTAGTCAATGTGATACTAAAAAGGAGACTCCAGAAAATGAGCAAACCCGAAAACCTAATATTATTTATATACTAGCCGATGATTTGGGTTATGGAGATATCAGCCTAACAACACAAGTTAAGTTTCGCACACCCAATATTGATGCCTTAGCTAAAGGTGGGATGTTTTTCACTCAGCATTATTCAGGATCTACTGTTTGTGCCCCCTCTCGTTCATCCTTAATGACGGGTCTGCACACGGGCCATACTTTCATTCGTGGAAACAAAGAGGTACTGCCTGAAGGTCAATATCCAATGGATTCTACGGCAGTCACAGTTGCTGAGCTTCTAAAAAGCAATGGCTATGTAACAGGCGCATTTGGAAAGTGGGGACTTGGGTATCCAGGTTCAGAGGGTGATCCAAACAATCAAGGCTTTGATGAATTTTATGGATATAACTGTCAACGGATTGGCCACTCGTATTATCCATATCACCTATGGCATAATCAAGAAAAAGAAATATTAGAGGGTAATAAATTAAAACAAACCGATACCTACGCACCTGAATTAATTCATGAAAAAGCTCTTGCGTTTATAGAAAAGAACAAAGACAAAAGTTTTTTCTTGTATTACCCATCCATTATTCCTCATGCCGAATTGGCAGCTCCTGAAAGACTTATGGAAAAATTTCGTTCCACATTTTCGCCAGAAAAAAGTTACATGGGAGTAGATGAAGGAGAACGTTATAAAAACGGTGGGTATGGTTCACAAAAAGAGCCGCACACAGCATTTGCAGCAATGATAAGTTTGTTAGATGAACAGGTAGGAGAAATACGGGCTAAAGTTGAAGAGTTAGGTATTGCAGAGAACACCATAATAATTTTTACTTCTGATAATGGTCCACATTTAGAAGGTGGTGCTGACCCTGATTTTTTTAACAGTAATTCAAACTTAAGAGGCTATAAAAGGGATTTGTACGAAGGCGGAATACGGGTTCCAATGATTGCCTATTGGCCAGAAAAAATAAAGCCCGGAACTACTTCTAGCCATATTTCTGCATTTTGGGATTTTATGCCTACCATTTGTGAAATTGCTCAACTAGAAACTCCCAACTCAGATGGCATTTCATTCTTACCTGAATTGTTAGGAAAACCACAAAGAGAACACAGCTATTTATACTGGGAATTTCACGAAGGGGGCGGTAGGCAAGCGGTACGATATGGAGATTGGAAAGGGGTAAGGTTGAACATGAGTAATAATCCGGATGCCCCTATTGAACTTTATAATCTTAAAACTGATCCTGGTGAGCGAAAAAATGTTGCTATAGAAAATCCTGAGCTTATTGAGAAAATAAAAGCCATCATGAATGAATCGCACAGTGCTTCAAATGAATTCAGGTTTGGATATGAAATAAAGTAAGGGATACTTGATAAAGTGAACACATTTTGAACTATCAAAAGACCTTCATTAAAAACTCAACCTTAACGGGACTTGGCATAACTGCATTTGGGCTATCGAACTTAAATGGTAAAGCGTTCTTCGACAAAAATCTTAAAGTAAACAGACAGCGCATTTGAGACACGGATTAATGACTAGCCAAATTTGGCAGAGCCGAAAACGGCCATGGCTACCAGGTGGTCTATACAAAAGGTGACATCGAAGGAAGATAGAGAGAGATGGCAGTTTACGTAACTTTTCAGTCAACTCACATTGTAAAAGCACTTGTCGCTTAATAACAAAAGAGTAAGCTACTGATATACTACAAAGCAAAGAGTCGTGTCTTTTAATACTGCTCATACCAGCTAAATTTATCATTAACTATTTGTGATTTTTCTTTTTCTAAATACTCTAAAAATGATTTAGAAACCGGAGAATGTTTCTTCCCTCTTAACCATATCAAACTCCATACTGTTGTTATAGGAAGCCCTTTAATTGAAATAATTTGTAATTCATTACTATGCAATTCATTTTTTATTCCAATCAATGGCATGATGGAATAACCCAAGCCAGCCAATAATGATTGTTTGACGGCCTCATTAGATGTTAATTCCATCTTCTTTTTTACTGAAATTTTATTGCGTTCAATAAAACTTTCCATTGTTTGCCTTGTGCCAGATCCCTTTTCTCTAAAAATTAAAGGCAAATCTTTGAAGGTCTCTTTTAAGTTCGCACCTTTTTTAAACTGTGCTCCAGCACTTCCTACCAGGAATAACTTATTTTTAAGCAAATCAAGTTTATCAATATTTAGGGTATTTGGTAAAATAGAAACAAGCGCAAAATCAACCTTATTATATTCTAAACTCTCAATAACTTTTTTTTTATTAGTAACATCCATCACTAATTCTATCCCAGAGTGTTGTTGCATAAAATTAGTTAGAAAGTAAGGCATCACATACTTTCCTGTAGAAACTACGGAGATTTTAAGACGACCTGTTAGCTGACCTTTATACGCCAAGGTTTTATAGTTTATAGAATAAACTTGGTTGAGTATATTCTCAGCGGCCTCAGCAATCTCACGTCCAAAATCTGTTATGTAAATTTTTCGGCCAACCACTTCTGTTAACGGTATATCAAACTGATCCTGAAAATTTTTTAGTTGAATAGAAACCGCAGGCTGAGTAAGGTGCAATTCTTCAGAGGCTTTAGTAACACTTTGCGCTTGAACAATTTTTAAAAATATCTGCAATTGATTTAATGTGTAGTTCATAAATTTTATTTATGGTTTACATTACAAATATAAATAATAATTTATGGATCTGAATTCTCAAATTTGCACCGTTGAACAAAAACAAAACAATGACAAGAATTACAGTAGCAAAAGGAGACGGTATTGGTCCTGAGATAATGGATGCCACCTTAAAAATAATTTTAGCAGCTGGTGCCAAACTCGAAATTGAAGAAATTGAGGTGGGTGAAAAAGTTTATCTGGCAGGCAATACTTCCGGTATCGCATCTGAATCATGGGAAACAATAAGGCGGAACAAAGTATTCTTAAAAGCTCCTATCACAACTCCACAAGGAGGCGGGTACAAAAGTTTAAATGTAACCACACGCAAATTTCTTGGTTTATATTCTAACGTTAGGCCTTGTATGAGCTTGCATCCATTTGTAAGCACAAAACATCCGGTTATGGATATTGTGATTGTGCGAGAGAACGAAGAAGACTTATATGCTGGCATTGAGCATCAACAAACAAACGAAGTGGTGCAATGCTTAAAATTAATTAGTAGGCCAGGTTGCGAAAAAATTGTTCGTTATGCATTTGAGTATGCCAAGCAACAAAATAGAAAAAAAGTAACCTGTTTTACTAAAGACAATATCATGAAACAAACAGATGGGTTATTTCACCAAGTGTTTGATGAGATTGCAAAAGAATACCCTGAAATTGAAAACGAACATTGGATAATTGATATCGGAGCCGCTAAAATGGCTGATACGCCAGAAGCGTTTGATGTGATTGTAATGCCAAATTTATATGGTGATGTCCTAAGCGATGTGGCAGCGCAAATTACAGGTTCCGTTGGTTTGGCCGGCTCCGCAAACATAGGTGAGGAATGTTCTATGTTTGAAGCCATACACGGTTCGGCTCCTAGAAGAGCAGGACAAAATCTTGCCAACCCATCGGGCTTATTACAAGGTGCTATTATGATGCTCAATCATATTGGGCAGACAGAAATAGCCGAAAAAGTTCAAAATGCCTGGCTTAAGACCTTGGAAGATGGGGCACATACATACGATATATTTAAGGAAGGAATTAGTAAGCAGAAGTTAGGAACAAAGGAATTTGCAAAAGCTGTAATCGAAAATCTCGGAAAAAATCCATCTATCTTAAAAGCTGTTTCATATGCCAATAATTCAGCGCTAAACCTGCCTAAATACAAACGTAAACCAAGCGCAAAAAAGGAATTAGTTGGTGTTGATATTTTTGTGCATTGGAGTGGATATAATCCAAACGAATTAGCAGAGAAAGTGAAGAAAATTGAAAGTGATGGATTAAAACTAACTATGATTACAAACAGAGGAATTAAGGTTTGGCCAGATGGATTTAAAGAAACATTTTGTACTGACCACTGGAGATGCCGTTTTAAACCAGTGGAAGGCATTGAAATAAGTAAATCATCTATTATTGACGTATTAAAAAATGCAATTAATGAAAATATTGATAGTATAAAAACCGAAAACCTGTATTCATTCGATGGCAAAATTGGATACTCTTTAGGGCAAGGTCAATAAAATAACCTAGCGGGTAGAGCATGCCACATGAAGTGATCTATTGGAATTTACAGAACCTTTGAAAGCAATTAAGCTATCAACTCAAATAAAAAATAAAATGAATAAAACCAAAAAATTAATACTCATTAAAGGTACGTTCTCAGAAGATGAGGCGAAAGAAATATTAACCACCATTTTTTTATCTAAAATTAATTTCCATAACATAAAAAATTGGAGTTCGCAGGAGCGATTTAGGAAAAACGATAAATTCTCAGAGAAAAGAATTCCAGCATTACGAAATGAGATGGAAAAATTACAGAAGATATTATTAGAGGCTAAAGCTAAAAACAAGAGACTTGCGGTGATCTCAGAAATAAATATTTCATTAGTTGATGATTAATGTTTGAGGGAAGGCATTTGCTTATAGTAACTCAACATGAAAAATAAAAGTGATTACTCCAATTTTAGAAAAAGAGTTGGGTGTAAAGTGTTTCGTTACTTCAAATATAGACACTGATGATCTGAGCTCTTTTACAGGAGAAGTTGAAAGAAAAGGTGACCCAATATCTACAGCCAGAAACAAATGCCTTATCGCAATGGAATTAACTAAATGTGATTTGGCTGTTGATAGTGAAGGTTCCTTTGGTTTACATCCCTTAGTTTATTTTTCTCCAGCAGATGATGAAATCATACTTTTTCTTGATAAGAAAAATAATTTAGAAATTACTGCAAGGGAATTAAGTACTGAGACCAACTTTAATGGTTCAGAAATTAAAACTGAAAAGGAATTACAAGAATTTGCATACCCTCATGGTAAACATACTGAAAACCCGATGTATTGTGATGTCTGTAATCCATAACTGCTTAGAATTTAAAATGCTTAGGCAAAAACTATTATTACCTCAAACAAACCAACAAGAAATTTAATATTGAGGATAAGGAAGCTATAATCTATGAATTACAATTTACTCTTAGACAACCTAACAAACCCAGCCTTACTCTTTTTTATGCTTGGAATTGTTGCTGTTTATCTAAAAAGTGACCTAGCCATACCTGCCAATTCATCAAAATTTATTTCTTTATACTTATTATTTGCGATAGGCTTTAAAGGTGGTCAGGAGTTATCACACGAATCATTCACTAGTGAAATTGTGTGGTCTATGCTATTTGGAATTTTCATTTCACTTTGCATACCCCTTTATACATTCCTTATTCTTAGAAAAAGATTGAATGTTTTTGATGCTGGTGCCATAGCTGCAGCATATGGTTCTGTAAGTGCTGTAACATTTGTAACGGCTGTAACTTACCTTGAATCAATACAATTAACTCTTCATGGTCATATGGTGGCTATTATGGCATTAATGGAGTCGCCAGCAATTATTATGGGGCTTTTACTTATCTCAATATTTAATCAAGAGGAAAACGAAGTAATAAAAAAACGAACTGCCATTAAGCATTCATTCACAAATGGCAGCGTGTTACTCATCTTAGGAAGTTTATTTATAGGTTATTTGGCTAATGCCAAACAGGCTGAAGGCATAAAGCCATTTACAAACGACCTCTTCAAAGGCTTTCTTGCAATTTTCCTCTTAGACATGGGGATTACAAGTGGAAAAAAGCTTAAGACATTTTTCTCATTTGGTTGGTTTCCAACTCTATTCGCAATTTCAATTCCACTTATTAACGGTTCTGTCATTGCGATTTTAAGTTCCTTTATAACTCAAGATATAACTAATCGTTTTATCTTTTCAATTTTAGCAGCAAGCGCCTCTTATATTGCTGTTCCTGCAGCAATGAAAATTTCAGTTCCTAAAGCAAATCCAGGGCTTTTCTTACCAATGGCTCTTGCCGTAACATTTCCCGTAAATATTACACTTGGGATGCCTATCTATTTTTTAATTGTTCAAAATACCTGATGTGATATTCATAAATAACTTATGCAATCGAATTAATAATCCGAGCAATTAATGTTTGGTTATTCTACTATGTTTTCAAGATTGTCAAAAAGTGGAATCCCATCAAAAACAGTACAAAAACTCATAACGGTAAAGTAGTTACAAAATAATGGCACTGTCTATTGTGGACAAGTTAGAAGACTAGAATCAGTTAAAAGAAGACCTGTTGGAAATAAACTATCCTTTCAAATTTTGATAAACTAGGGTGAGTTTGTACAAATGACTGTATTAAAAAATTGTGATTTAACCCTCAAAACCACCTAGTCATTATCCACTTCGCCACCATAACCAACAGCAAAGCAAAAGGCTGATAAATCAACAATAAAAAGGCCATAGCGCTCTCGCCCGAACCTTTTAACTGTAAAATCTTGAGTAAGCCTGGCATCATGACCGCGATGATTAGTATGTAAACTACTGAAAAGCCGATCGAATAAAAGAAGTAGCGCCACGGACTATCGCTAAACCATAACAGTCCTGCATTGACTATCAGAAACAGAACGAATGCATAAACCGCGATGAGCCAAGCACTATCAACACTCTTGGGTTGAACTACAAAAATGAGTATTGGAGTGAGTACCAAAAAAAGAAGCGCCTGATAGGCGGGTTTTTGTATTAACAAATACACATTAAAATCCATTTCTGCTTATTCAGATTACTTCCCCTTCCACCCCGGCCCTCTTACTACCCTTCCCGGTGTTGCTCCTGTATGTTCACCATTGGCTAATACTTGCGTTCCATTTACAAACACATGCACCATGCCTGTGCTATATTGATGTGGTTTTTCAAACGTAGCGTGATCTTGAATTTTTGCAGGGTCGAAAATAGCAAGGTCAGCATAGTAACCAGGTTGCAACACGCCACGTTTTTTTATTTTTAAATTAGAAGCAGGCAATGACGTGAGCTTGCGAATAGCTTCTTGCATGGTAAGTACTTTTTCATCGCGCACATATTTACCTAACACGCGTGCAAAGTTTCCATACGCGCGTGGATGCGTGCTTGATTTCAGAAAGATTCCTTCTGTGGCTGGTGATTCAGCATCCGATCCAAAACTTAAATAGGGCAAAGCCAATTGGCGTTTAATATTTTCTTCACTCATCATAAAATACGCAGTACCCACACGGGTGCTATCGGTAATCACCAAATCCATGGCCGTCTCCTCAGGACTCTTACCATAAATTTTGGCTACTTCAGCCAATGTCTTTCCAGTAAAACGTTTCAGCGAATCATTTGCAAACCCTAATAACAAAACACGATCAGGGCTACCCGCCATCAATAGCAAATTCTCCCACGTGTCGGAAGGTTTGCGCATTTCTTCCAATGCTTTCTTTCTGATTTTTGGATCTTGTAATCGCTTAATCCAAACTTTAATTCCTCCTTCCTGTACCCAAGGTGGCATAGAAGCATCGAGCCCGGTGGCACCTGCCGGGTAGGTGTACATATCGGCTGTAATTTTTAACCCTTCTTTATTTGCCTTATCAATTTTTGCAAGCACGGAATCCAGTTTCCACCAGTTGTCGTTACCCGCCATCTTTAAGTGATAAATCTCAGCAGGCAGATTTCCTTCGCGCGCAATGCGAATGGTTTCATCCACGGCTCCAAAAATTCCATTACCCTCGCTGCGCATGTGAGTGATGTACATGCCATTATACTCACCTGCTACTTTGCAAAGCTCAATCAACTCTTCGGTAGAGGAATAATTAGCCGGAGCATATATCAGCGATGAACCTACACCAAGCGCACCTTCTTCCATGGCTTGTTTCACCAACGCCTTCATGCGTTGCATTTCTTCCGCGTTAGGCAACCTGTTTTCATACCCTAATTCGTGAACACGCGCTGTAGTAGCTCCAATAAACGATGCAATGTTTGGCGCTATGCCTCTTCGCTCCATCGATTCCAGGTATTCGCCCAACGTAGTCCAATCAATATCATACTTCCAATCGGGGTTGCGATTCATATCCGCCACGGCATCGGCTTTCATTTTATCACTCATAGGTCCCATGCTTGAGCCTTCCCCAAAAACTTCAAGTGTTACGCCTTGTCGGATATCGGCTTGCGACTTTCCATCTATGATCAAAGACTCAACAGCCCAGCTTAACATATTTATGAACCCGGGTGACACAGCTAGTCCGGTTGCGTCAATTTCCTTCTCTCCCGTTGCTGTTGATAGATCGCCAATAAAAGCAACAGTGTCTCCATTAATACCCACATCGGTAATCACTCCCGCAGCACCTAATCCATCATACACAGTTCCGCCACGAATAATGACTTGATACTTTTGCTTTTGGCAAGCGCTTAAAATAAATAAGAAGAGAAACAGATAGAGAAGCTTTTTCATAGGTATAAGTTTTTGAAGAGATGAAGGTAACGATTTCCCGCAAGGAAAGTAATGTAAAATTTATTGAGGGTTCACTCTTCCTAGTCTAACAAAAAGAGGAAAGGTAATGCGCATAGAATTCTCTTTCCACAGAGGCGCTATGTCTGTCATAAGTTTTACTACAGGATTGACTTGGTTTGCTTGCATATATTTGCGCACAGCCGACCAGGTAGTAATGTATCCAGCTAATTGTTCAAGTGTCCAATCAAAAGAAAAATCAAAAGGTGGTGTTGCTATTTCTTCAAATGGAAAGGGAATCGTTTTGTATTGTTCATCAATAAGATGTCGTTCCCTATCCCAATAAGAGCCAACAATGTTTTTATAGAAATCTTGAAGATGCAAATCGATTTCAGGTGTTATACTTAGCAAACTGTATCCCCAAACAGCGAGGACAGCGTTAGATTTGGCAACTCGATTAACCTCTTTATAAAATGCCTCAAAATCAAACCAATGAATCGCTTGCGCGACTGTAATTAAATCAATACTGCTATCTTCAAAGGAAGTCTTCTCACCACACACGGAATAAAAAATTGCATCAGCTTGATACGCTTGCTCAAGTTGTTTGGCACTGATATCGGTGGCCAATACCTTTTTGAACTTTGTACTTAACACCCGTGCCGATTGACCATTGCCTGTTCCGCAATCCCAGGCAGCATCAAAATCATTCACATACGAAAAGATAAATTCATACAACTCATTTGGATACGTTGGCCGAAACTGCGAATAAAGTTTTGAATGTTCTGAAAATAAATCCTTCACGTTGTTATTTTTTATAACCCGGTCCGCGAACACAATGACCTGGTGTCGCACCTGTATGGTTTCCATTATCAAGTACTTGTACACCATTAACAAACACGTGTACCATGCCATCCGCATAGTAGTGCGGATCATCAAAGGTGGCATTGTCCTTTACCTTCGCAGGATCAAAAATTACTACATCGCCATAATTTCCAATCTGCAAATTACCGCGCTTTTTAAGTTTTAGGTTTGATGCTGGTAGCGAGGTGAGTCTGCGGACAGCCTCCTCTAGCGTAATCACATTTTCTTCACGCACATATTTACCTAACAATCTTGCAAAACTACCATAGGTTCTTGGATGAGTAGGGTCATTAATAAAGGGAGCTTCAATTGGAATAGATGAAGCATCGGAACAGATACTAACATAAGGGAGCGCCAGCATTCGTTTTACATTATCCTCTGAGATTAAAAAGAAAATAGCTGCAATGCCAGACTTATCCTCCACGATCAGATCGAGCATTGTTTCATTGGCATTTTTACCATGCAATGTTGCTACTTCACTTAATCGCTTACCGCGATACAATTTATTTAATGAATCCTTTCTAAATCCTATAAGCATGACATCCTTAGGATCAGAGTTTTTTGTTGGGATACCCAATCTCAACTCCTCTAATACTTTTTTCCTCGTTACCGGATTTCTTAATCGTCTGCGCATAGTGGGCGCGCCACCTGCCTGTACCCAGGTAGGTAATCGTGCTGTGAGGGATGTACCACTGGCATTGTACGTGTACATGTTAGCAGTAATTTTCAGTCCTGTTTTTTGGGCACTGTCAATCTTAGCGATTACTGTATCTACTTTATTCCAGTTCCACGTATTGTTTATTTTTAAATGATAAATTTCAGCGGGCACGTTTGCTTCCCGCGAAATGGTAAATACTTCGTTCAGTGCAGCATAAATTTTGTCGCTTTCGCTACGCATGTGAGTAATGTACATGCCATCATATTGAGCAACCACTTTACATAATTCAATCAGTTCATGGGTATCGGCATAATCAGCAGGAGCATAAATAAGGGATGATCCTAACCCCATCGCTCCTTGCTGCATCGCTTCATCAACTAATTGTTTCATGCGTGCTAATTCACTGTCATTTGGTTTTTTGTTTTCGAACCCCAACACATAATTGCGCACCGTAGTGGCTCCGACAAATGAGGCAAAGTTTGTACTCACTCCCCTCTTTTCTAACACGTCAAAGTATTCACCAAGCGAAGACCAGAGCGAATCTTTAATTCCATCTTTTCGTATCGGGCCCGGACTCCACCCTTCGCCAAAAACTTCCAGCGTTACTCCTTGTTTGATGTCGCTCATAGAAAGACCGTCCTTTAATAAAGAACCATCGGCCCAGCTAAGCATATTTATAAAACCCGGTGCCACTGCTAATCCCGTTGCATCTATCTCTTTTATTCCTTTCTTGTCGGATAGATCTCCAATCGCGGCAAGCGTATCAGCTTGAATGGCAATATCTCCTAAAAAAGGATTTTCACCTGATCCATTGTAAATCATTCCATTGCGAATGATCAAATCATAATCTGGCTTTTGTTCGCTGCAGGCAAAAACAATCCACGCGAGTGTAATTATCAGAAATGCTTTGATGCTACCCATTCTCTGAGAGTAACAATCGATCTAACAATTCTTTAAAAAGTTTGGCGGCTAACATAGCCGTTATGCCGGATGGATCGCGTGTGGGATTAAATTCAACTAGATCGGCACCCACCAAATTACCCTTTAACTTTTGAATAATGCTTATCACTTCACGACTTGTTAGGCCTCCGGGTTCGTGATGTGAAACTCCTGGCGCAAAAGCCGGATCAATAGCATCCATATCTAACGAAAGATAGGTTGGTCCTTCCAACTGAAATTGCATAGCGCTATTCCAATCCTTCATTTCAATTACCTCCACGCCAAAGCGAGCAGCTTGTTCCCGCTGATGTTTGCTCAGTGTGCGAATTCCCACCTGCACCAATCGCACGGCTAAATCCTCTTCCATAATTCTCGCAAAAGGGCAAGCATGCGAATACTTGTCGCCTTCAAACGAATCATACAAATCGGCATGTGCATCGATATGCAGAATGTTTAACCGACCATACTTCTCTGCAAATGCTTTTATTACCGGATAACTGATTGAATGATCGCCACCCAATGAAAGTATTCTATGATCCTGCGCAAGCAGATTTTGGATTGAATTTTCAATTAAAGACAATGGATTTTCTCCAGTAAAAGAAAGATCTCCGGCATCCGACCAAATACCCGGTTCACTTATATCGATGCCCCGTTCTGTAAAGCAATTAGCTGAATCGGAGTGAAATGCTGCCCTGATTTCCTTGGGCGCCTGAGCCGGCCCCCGAAGAAAAGATGAGGCTTCATCGAAAGGAATACCTAAAATAGAGATCATATTAGATTAATAATTAAAGGATTTCGACAGGCCTGCCTGCGTGAACCCGCTTCGGCAAAGGCAGGCTCAATCTGACAATACTGTTTTTCGTACATCGTATTAAGATACCAGTGACCGAATTTAGACTAAATGCACAATTGTTTAACAGTTATTTGGATTCAGTCCATCAAAAGAATTTTGTACCTTTACAGCCTCTTCCGTTTTGGGATATGCTGGCTTCGGTTAGCTATCCCGAATCTCAAGGGATAAACTAAAAAAAGGACTAACAAAAAAACATGGCCAGACCGCAAGAAACGTTTAACAAAAAAGAATTAGAGAAAAAAAGACTTCAAAAAAGGAAGGAAAAAGAACAGAAGAAAGAGGAACGCAAAGCAAATGCTAAAGAAGGCTCTTCCTTTGAAGATATGTTAGCTTACGTAGATGAATACGGGAATATCTCTTCAACACCTCCCGATCCCTTGAAGAAAAAATCAACCATAAAAACAGACGATATTGTACTTGGTTCACGTAACAATGGATCAGTAAATCAAGCAGGAGGAGCCGCCAGACAAGGACGTGTTACCTTCTTTAATACCTCAAAAGGTTTTGGCTTTATCAAAGACACTGAAAATGGTGAAAGTATTTTCGTTCATAGCAATGGACTCGCCACACCTATAAAGGAAAATGATTTAGTTTCTTTTGAAACAGAAAGAGGCTTTAAGGGCCTCAATGCAGTGCGAGTAAAAGTAGTTAAGCCGTAAGGCTTACTCAATTTAATTAAGCCTCCGTTTCTGCTTCCTCTTCAACTTCAGGCTGAACCGTACTTACAGAAAGTGTAAACTGCTTATCCAATACAAATTCATACTTGGTTGCATCAAGTAGCTCAGCTCCTTTCTTTGATTGAGAAAGTACGTGCAAAAGATCCTGAGCAGTAGCTGATTTTCTAATGTCATTCATTGCACGACCCTGAAAAGCCTGCATGGTAAATGTATAACCTTTTTCCTTTGGATTTAAAGTCTTGAATTCATGTCCATAAAAATTATACTGTTGAGTTCCTCCCTCTGCGGCAACCATTAATTGCAGGATAGCCGGACGGTATTTACTCCATAATGAAACATACAACTGACTTGAATTAGAACTAAAAAATCTTGGACTCATTTCTCTTTATTAAAATTTAGCGGTAGGGATAGGATACTCTTTTTTTAACCAAGGTAAGACTTCAAATATTTGCTGCGCGAAGTATGTCTTAATCTGCGGGTAGCTTTTTCTTTGATTTGGCGAACGCGCTCACGAGTAAGTTTAAACTTATCTCCGATTTCTTCTAGCGTCATAGGATGACCACCATTTAAACCATAGTAATCACAAATTACCTCTGATTCTCTTTCTGATAAAGTTGACAATGCTCTTGAAACCTCAAGCTTAAGGGAATCCATCATTAGCGCAGCATCCGGAGTTTCCTCGCTGTTGCTTTCCAATACATCAAGAAGTTTGTTTTCTTCACCTTGCACGAATGGGGCATCCACAGAAATCTGTCTTCCGCCTACACTCATGGTGCTTTCCACTTCCTCAATCGTTACATCCATAATCTCAGCCACTTCAGCTGGAGATGGCTCGCGTTGAAACTTTTGTTCAAGCTCAGAAAAAGCACGGGAAATTTTATTCAAAGATCCTACACGGTTTAGCGGCAAGCGCACTACACGTGACTGCTCAGCAAGCGCTTGCAATATGGATTGACGAATCCACCATACAGCATAAGAGATAAATTTAAAACCACGGGTTTCGTCAAAGCGCATAGCAGCTTTTATCAAACCCACGTTACCTTCATTGATAAGGTCTCCTAATGTTAGTCCATTGTTTTGATATTGCTTGGCCACCGACACCACAAATCGCAAATTGGCCTTTGTCATTTTTTCAAGTGCAATTTGATCTCCGGCACGAATTCTTTTGGCCAAATCCACTTCCATTTCGGCAGTGATCAAATCTACCTTTCCTATTTCCTGTAAATATTTATCAAGAGACTGGCTCTCTCTATTTGTAATTTGCTTACTGATTTTTAATTGCCTCATAAATATTGAATGATAATGTTAGTAGTCAATAAAAGGATAATACTTGGGATTTAGTTCAAACAGGCTGTGCTCCTAATTGTTTCAACAGCCTGGCATGCCCGGCCAATGCATCGGCAAATGTTCGGGCACTTTTATAAGGTAGTCCAAACTCTAGCGCAGTCTCTTTTACAATCTTTGAAATTTTTCGGTAGTGAACGTGGCAAATATTAGGAAACAGATGATGTTCAATCTGAAAATTTAGCCCACCAACATACCATGAAAACCAACGGCTTTTATTACCAAAATTTGTTGTAGTTATTAACTGATGAATGGCCCAGTTATTTTCAAGTTGATTCTTCTCATCAGGAAGTGGGAATTCAGTGCCTTCAATTACATGAGCTGGCTGGAAGATAATAGCCAATAAAAAGCCTGCTATGTAATGCATCATAAAAATACCAATCACTATTTGCCACCAGGCTAATGGCGTAAACAGAACCGGGATTACGAAAATATAACTAACGTAAACAATCTTTGTAAAAATAAGGATGAGCCACTCTTTGCTCACATCCGAATTGTTAGATTTGGTAAGACCATTCTTATTATATCGATCTAAGCGAGAGAAATCCTTAAATACCATCCAAGCAATCGTCATTAACCCATAAAGAAACCAAGCATAGAGATGCTGATACTTATGGATCCATTTCCAGTCTGAGTGAGGTGTCAACCGAAGAACGCCCCGGGGGCTAATATCTTCATCTTCTTCGTGCACGTTAGTGTACGTATGGTGAAGAACATTGTGCTGAATTTTCCAATTGAAGGCATTGGCGCCAATCAAATTCATTGAATAGCCAACAAAATTATTTACCCACTTCTTTTTTGAATACGCGCCATGGTTTGCATCGTGCATCACCGATAATCCGATGCCTGCCAAACCAAGCCCCATAATAACTACGGAGAAAAGTAGCCATCCTGTACCTGAAACAACTCCTGCCAGAATTAATCCATAGGGAATGAAATACATTCCAAACATGAAAAATGTCTTAAAAATCATCTCCAGATCTGCATGGCGATTGAGTCCGTTCACCTTAAAATACTCACCCACTCTCTTATTTAGAGTTGCAGAGAATTCGCGCTGCGAAGGTGCAAACGTTATTGTTTTAGGACTTTTGGTAGCTGACATCATTTATTATTTAAACTTGTTCTCCGATAATGAGTCCCCTCATTACATATAGTAGGACAATATTTTTAGTGTCACTCCCCTACCAAAACCTGCTTCAATTGAAAAAATCAAGTGGAGATACCCGTGAAACGGCTTAAAACCCGCCAAGATTTATAGAATTGATCGTCAAAGATACGAAGTTTTGGCGTATTTTTTAGGAAACTCATCATAGCTCAATCTTAATATCGAATATTAAAAGTCATTGGAAATGAGCCATTAATCAAGGTATCGCGCTATTCCCAGTTCCAGTCCCCTTAACTCCGCGAGTCCTTTTAATCTGCCTATTGCCGTATAACCAGGCAAGGTTTTTTTAGTCAGATCATCCAACATCTGGTGCCCATGATCGGGTCTCATAGGGATAGAAGCTCCTGTACGCTCCATCAGCAAAACAACTTCCCGCACAACTTCTGGCATATCGGTATCACCACCCAAATGATCAGCTTCATAAAAGTTTCCTTCACTATCGCGTTTTGTATTTCTTAAGTGAAGAAAGTGAATGTGGTCTCCAAGTCTCCTAACCATAGCAGGCAGATCATTATCCTTTCGCACACCATACGAGCCCGTACAAAAACACAATCCATTGGCTGGTGAGGGCGCTGCATTGATTAGCTCTTGCGCATCTTGTTCAGTGCTTACAATTCTCGGCAGTCCTAAAATCGGGAATGGAGGATCATCTGGGTGGATGGCTAGTTTCAATCCTAAGGATTCTGCTGTTGGAACAATCTGTTGAAGAAAATAAAAGAGATGCTCTTTCAACTTTTTAGCATCGATATGGGCATATGTTTTTAATGCGGTAAGTATCTGCTCTTCCGTAAAGCGTTCCTCACTTCCCGGCAATCCTAATAATGCATTATTATAGAGTGTCTCTTTTTCAGCCGGAGTCATTTTTTCAAACCGAGTCTTTGCTTTGCTGATTTCCTCGGGCGTGTATTCTTTCTCTGCATTGGGGCGCTTTAAAATAAAAAGATCAAACGCAACAAAAGCAGACTTTTCAAAACGAAGTGCTTTGCTTCCATTGGGCATGGTGAAACGTGGATCGGTGCGCATCCAATCCAATATCGGCATAAAGTTATAGGTGACTACTTTTAATCCGCATGCAGCCACATTCTCTAAGCTGATTTTGTAATTCTCAATCCAACGTTTATAATCTCCCGATTGTTTTTTGATATCCTCATGAACAGGCAAGCTCTCGATGACTGTCCATGTTAATCCCGCATCTTCAATTAAGTTTTTACGTTTATTGATTTCATCAACCGTCCAAATTTCACCAACCGGAATATGATGCAATGCCGTAACTATTCCTGTACATCCTGCCTGCCTTATATCTGCAAGGCTTACCGGGTCGTTCGGCCCGAACCAGCGCATCGTTTGTTCCATTAAAATCATATAAGTAAAATATTTAGTCTCTTTAAATTACTTGCTTTCTATTTGAGGGCAGAAAAGAAACCGCAATGGTTCCAATGATCGCCAACCCAATTAACGCTGCAAATCCATTGGCATAACTTCCACTTTCATCTCTTAACCATCCTGCCAACATGGGTGCGAATGCTTCCGCCAGTCCATCGGCAGTAATAACCAAGCCCATTACCCGCCCCATCACTTTTACACCAAAAAGTTCGGCAGCCATTAATGGAATGATCATATAATCACCACCCAAAGCAACACCAAACAAAAATGCAAAAATATAAATCACTCCGGATACATCAGCAAAATACAACATCGGTATCGCGAGTGCCACCAACGCATAGATCAGCATCATCACATACTTCTTTGCGATGTGATCGGCAAGCCAACCCATTAATAAACGACCAATAATACTTGAGCCCAGTACAATCGATAGAACGTTAGCAGCTTCTTGTTGTGAATAGTGTAGATCAATACTGAGGAATAATTTTAAGTTTTGACTTGTGCCTGCCACTGCTCCAATTGAGCACATACTTCCTATTAATAATAAATAAAAAGGCCAGCCTTTAAGGATATTCCCTAAAGGAACCTTGGGTGTTACTTGATGAGTTTCAGTTTGCTCCGGATTATCTTTTACAAACCATGCCATAGGAAAGGCGATGGCTACCATAAGCACACCTAAAACTGCTAGCGCATTTTGCCATCCAAAATTAGTATTAAGAGCCTTTGCTACTTGAGGCACCAGCATGCCTCCAACACCAATACCCAAATAAATAATACCCATTGCCTTGCCGCGACTTTTGGTAAACCATCGTGAGACCAAAACCTGATTGGGTAGCGGTCCGCCAAACATGTAGCCCAACGCATTGAAAACATAGAACAGATAAAAATGCCAAAGAGTGGTCATCATGCTTAACCCGATCAGGGCAATGCCACCAAACATAATTCCTGTTAGCATTAATCTTCTCGGGCCAAACCGATCAATGAACCACCCGGCAAAAAAACCAAACAACGGCCCAACGATTATTTTACCTACTGCATTACCCGATGTGATAGTGGCTCTCGACCAACCGAAATCAGTTACCCAGAAATCGTAAAAAAAAGGGAGGCCATAAAACATGATCCCCACCAACGAGAGCAAACTAAGAAAGCCTGTTCCAGCAACCTGAAATTGTCCTTTACTTAATTTTTGTTGCTCCATTGTTTAAAGTTAGAGTTTGTGTTTAAAGTCTTGGAATTGTTAGTCCGCCATCTACCATAATAACCTGTCCGGTAGAATAAGGAAAACTTCCTGAAGCGAGTGCAGCAACTGCTTTACCCACATCATCCGGATAGCCCCAACGTTTCTGAACGGTTAATCCCTCTTCTATAAGCTTATCATATTTTCCTTTTACACCTGAAGTCATGTCAGTGGCGATAATACCTGGTCGTACTTCATACACAGGAATATCAAACTCACCCAACCGAACGGCAAAGAGTTGTGTGGCCATACTAATGCCTGCTTTTGAAATGCAATACTCACCACGATTGATTGAAGCTACTGTTGCCGAGATAGATGACACATTAATAATACAACCAGAAAATTCACCCGATGATTTCTTTTGCTCAATCATCCAGTTCGCTGTTTGTTGAGTAAGAAAATAATTACCTTTTAGATTGGTATCAAGCACTTCATCAAAACTTTCCTCAGTAGTTTCTAACACATCACGTCTTTCTCTTGGCGCGATACCTGCATTGTTTACCAGCACATGCAATCTTCCAAAATGAGTTTTGATTTTCTCTATAATATTCTTTCGATCCGCTGAAGATGAAATACTTCCCTGACAATAGATAACATTGGCTCCTAACTCTTTCAGTTCTTTTACTACTTCACTAACTGCAGATTCATCTCGTACTCCATTTATAGCGATATCAAAACCTGTCTTAGCAAGTTGCTGAGCTACTCCTAAACCAATGCCCCGGCTTCCACCGGTAATCAATGCCACTCTTTTCATTTACTTTATTTAAAGTGCTGGAACATCAACCCAACAGCGCTTACTCCAACTTTCAATTCCTTTCTCTGCCAATTGAACACCACGCGCTCCATCGCGCAAGTCCCAGGGAAAGGGTTCGTCTTTCACTACATGTTTCAAAAACAATTCCCACTGAGCTTTGAAGGCATTATCATACGATTCCTGTTCAGGAACTTTAGACCAGCCTTCAAAGAAATTTATTGGTTGTGCGATGTCCGGATTCCAAACTGGTTTTGGTGTGTTGCCATAATGTTGAATATAACATTCGCGCAAGCCAGCAACAGCCGAACCTTTTGTTCCATCTACTTGCAGCGTGAGCAAATCATCGCGCCTAACGCGGGTGGTCCACGAAGAATTAAAATGTGCAATTACTCCACCTTCCAATTCAAAGGTTGCATAGGCTGCATCATCCGCTGTGCATTTGTAGGGTTTGCCTTGTTCATCAATGCGATGCGGGATATGTGTTGCTCCTAAACAAGACACTGATTTTACTTTTCCGAAAACATTATCCAGCACATAGCGCCAATGACACAACATATCCACAATGATACCCCCATCGTCTTCTTTTCTGTAATTCCAGGATGGACGTTGCGCTGGAATATTATCTCCTTCAAATACCCAATATCCAAACTCACCTCTAACCGAAAGTATCTCTCCAAAAAAGCCTTGTTGAATTAAACGTTTCAATTTTAATATGCCTGGTAACCAGAGTTTATCTTGTACAACTCCATTCTTAAGTTTTGCATCCGTACATAATTTATAAAGTTCCAATGCGGTTTTTGTATCGACAGCAATTGGCTTTTCACAATAGATATGCTTACCAGCTTTCACGGCTTGTCGCACTGCCTCTGCTCTTCTTCCGGTAGTTTGCGAATCGAAATAAATAATGTTAGCTGCATCGGCTAATGTTTCATCCAGGTTGGTGCTTATCTTTTTTACACCAGAAAGAGCGCTTAACTTTTCAAGCTTACTTCTATCTCGACCCACTAAAACAGGATCGGGCATAATCGTTTCTCCTCCACCCAGTTTCACACCGCCTTGTTTAATAATTTCTGCGATTGATCGTAACAAGTGCTGGTTTGTTCCCATGCGTCCTGTTACTCCGTTCATAATGATTCCTACTTTGTGCTCCTTCATGATTAAGATTTTTCCTTGTACGCTGTTATTATTTTTTTTAAAAACTGTGATTGGTCTTCATTCCAAAATTTAGTAGAAAAAATCTCCACTTCATAAAAGCCATCAAAACCTGTTTCCTCTACCCAGCCTCTTATCTTCCTTACGGGAATACATCCTTCACCCATCAAACCTCGATCCCACAAAAAATCATTGGTGGGAACATTCCAATCGCAAATATGAAAAGCAAAAAGATGATTATTTTTTCCGCACCGTTTTATTTCTTGTTCTAATGTTGGATCCCACCAAAGGTGATAGACATCCGCAGCCACACCAACAAAAGGTGAATTTAATTCAGCGGCCATATCATTTGCCTGCGCGAGTGTATTGATGGCAGAGCGCGTATCGGCATACATAGGATGCAAAGGTTCAATGGCTAATTTTATTCCCGCTGCTTTTGCATATGGCAAAACCTCAGCAATTCCATCGTGGATTTGTTTTCTTGAATCTTCTAACGATTGATTGGCATCCGCTCCACAAACAAGCACGATCATGGGCGCACCCAACTCAGCTGCCTCATCAATTGCTTTTCGATTATCGTCAATCGCAATTTTTCGTTTGGCTATTTCCTTTGCGGGAAAAAATCCACCGCGGCAAAGTGAAACAATACTCAATCCGTTATCGCGAATGAGTTGACCCGTTTGTTTTATGTTGCGTCCAGTCAACGCATCCCGCCAAACAGTAATTCCTTTTACTCCTTCTTTGGAAAATTTTTGCACAGCCTCTTCAATACTCCATGGTTTGGTAGTGATGGTGTGTATACACAATTGAGAAAGATCCGTTAACTGCTTTGCACTCATTGCGCGCAGGTAAAGAATGTATAATATTTCTCGTTTTGTATGATGCGATGCAAATACAAGCACACCTCACGCGCATGATAGTCACCCCACATACTTGATTCTCCGTTCGGAATTTTACTTCCTGGCGGAGTATAATCCCAGCCATTTGGATGATGATAAATAGAATGAAGAATTAAACCTTGATGGGTAGGGCTTGTACTCAGATAAGGTTCGTCAAGTAAGGTATTCATTACTGTAAGTCCTGCCTGCCAGTATCGATCGCCATCTTTATCGTTTTTGTTTTGAAGATATTTTCCAAGTCGCAATAATCCTTGTGCCGTAATGGCTGCAGCCGAACTGTCTACCGGTTCAAATTCATTGTACGGATCGGCTGGTTTGTTTAAATAATCTTTGATCTTATGCAGGTTTGGCCCTCCGGTATCCCAATAAGGTATTCCATCCGTGGGCGTATGTTCAATATAAAAATCACAGGTAGCTTTTGCAGCCTTTAACATAAAAGCAGTTACCGCTTCTTTACCCCCAGAAGACTTAAAACCATCTGCCTGAGCAGTTTCCATCCATTCTAATTCTTCAGCAAAGCCACTTACAGCCCAGGAAAGACCGCGGGTCCAGGTGCTAAAACCGGAATAACCTTGTTGCGTACCGGGGCATCGAAAGTTTCCATCTTTCACATTAAAAATACTTTCGTGAGCGGTGCGACCACGCAGATCATACACATCTCTTCCTTCGCCATAAAAAACAGAATAATCTGCAGTAGACTTCATGTGTTGTATCGCTCGCTCTAACAGATCAATTTTTACATCGCCCTCAGCTTGAAAAACATGACCTAGACAATGACTTACAATCAATGCACGGCATGAGCGAATTGTATCCACAAACAATGAATGTGCGCCATTGAATGAATGAATGAATCCGCCATTCTTGGTTACTGTCCACCGACTTGCCTGTACAGCCCCCGAAATTTTTAGTGCGAGTTCATAAAAGTTTTTCTCCCACTCGTTGAATTCAATTTTTTCTTCTTTCATCAAACGCAACAAATTGCCGTAGGTACTCACGTTGTTAAACCCATGATCATGCACCCCGATATGGCTTATGTGTGGTGCCATCACGGCTAACGTTTTCTTTCGACCTGATTCGAGAAAATCTTTTTCTCCGGTTGCGTCAAACTGTAAAATGGAAGATCCGTATTGAAACCCTTGTGTCCATTCTGTCCAGCCACGCGTAGAATATTTTCCGGCCACCGTAAACACGGGTGACCCTTGACGGGTGTCATAGTTTTTATCGATCAAGTTTATTTTTTCACCCGACAACTTCCAGAACCGTAACAACTTGGAAGAGAGATCAGTGGGCTTTAATTCAAAATTAATTTTAATCATAGAGCAAGTACATCACTAAAGTTAAACACTGTTTATACTTCAAAGACGAAAAATACGAGTCTTTCCCTTATACATTGTAAGGGTTTGTTCGCTCTCAGCCAGTCTTTATCTTAATTAACCTGAACTATGCAAACCGTTCATTCACTAAGCAGGCCAATTCAAGACTTTGCCAGGAATCGATACCCGGTGAAAATATTGCAATTTGGAACCGATAACTTTTTGTTAGGATTTGCAGATTGGATTGTGCAGGAAGCAAATGATAAAGTTGGATTTAATGCGGGCATATCAGTTATTCAAAGTACATCGAATGGTGATACATTAAATACACAAGAGGGAGTTTTTACCGTAATCCTAAAAGGAATTTACGAAGAAGAATTTGTAAGAAAACAATATAAGATTGATGCTATCCAGCGGGTGGTAAATCCAACTCAGAATTTTCTTGGTTTTCTAGATGAAGCCCTGAATCCTGATCTACAATTTATTATTTCCAATTCCATAGAAGGTGGAATTATTTTTTCACCAACTGATGAGTTCAATAATCTCGCGTCCTCCTTTCCGGGTCAACTAACACAACTACTCTACCACCGTTTTCAAAATAACCTGACCAACAGTTTACTCATTCTGCCTACCGAATTGATTGAGCAAAATGGACTTGCCCTTAAGTCCTGCATTAAAAAATATAGTGAACATTGGGAGTTGCCTCCTGCATTCGAAACTTGGTTAACCAAGCATGTTACGTTTTGTAATACGTTAGTCGATCGAATTGTATCCGGGGTTCCGCGCAAGCCAAAGGAAATATTTTATAATGAATTAGGCTATGCCGATGAGTTAGCACTTGAGGGAGAATGGTTTTACTTATGGGTGATTGATGGCCCACGTTGGATTGAAGAAGTGCTGCCATTTAAAAAAGCTGGCTTAAATGTAATTTATACACACGACCTCACGCCCTATCGGTTGCGCAAAGTTCGCATTCTAAACGGAGCCCATTCATGTATGGCCTGTGTAGGCTACCTGGCCGGACTTAGCACCATTCGTGAAACGATCGAACATCCAATAATTGGTAATTTTGTTAAGCGGATGATTTTCGATGATATTATCTCCAACTTACCCGGAGATTTAGTTGAGTTAGAGAAATTTGCTGAAGAGGTTATCATCCGTTTTCGCAATCCTGCCATTGATCATCAATTGATTGCAATCACTCACGATAGTTTTTCAAAATTTAGTATCCGGGTAATTCCTTCACTACTTGCACATGTAGAAAAAAATGGCGTGGTGCCCGAACGCATTGCATATTCAATCGCAGCCTTGTTCTATTTCTATCGGGGTGAAGGTGTTCCTTTGAATGATCGCGCTGATTTGATTTCATTCATGCAACAAATATGGAAAGGCGCTGACTATTCATTCTCATGCATGGAAGCTATTTGCAAAAAGGTTTTGAGCAGCCAGGAGTTATGGGGCAGCGACTTAACCAAGGTACCTCGCCTGGTAGAGCAAACCTCTCATTACTTATTTGAAATCCATCAAAAAGGAATCGTTGAGAGTTTAAAAAATCTGTAAATCGATTTTGTTTTAAGGTATCTCTAAAAACCTAAAACATAACCGTTATTCAGAGGGAGCGACCGAAGAATCTGTTTTTCTCCGAATAGCGAGATTCTTTGCTCACGCCTGCCTTTGCCGAAGCGGCTACGTGGCAGGCTCTGAATGATGACAGTGGTTTTTTAGAGATGCCTTATGCAATTCGATTGCTAGACTCGCGTATAACAAGTCTACTTTTGATCAATCTCTTTTCCTGAACAATCTCATCTTTGTGAATTTGCTTTAGTAAAATTTCAGCAGCGGCAGCACCCATATCAGAAGCCGGATGATCAATACTACTAAGTGTTGGTTCAATAAGTCTTCCTATCGTTTCATTGTTAAAGCCCAACACGGCTACGTCTTTTGGAATGTTCAATCCGCGCTTCTTTAAAATATGCATCATCTCAATGGCTGCCATATCATTAATGGCAAAAACTCCATCAGGTCGTTCTCTCAAATTAAAAAGAGCTCGCGTATAACTCTCTACCTCGTTGATCGTATAGTTGGTATATACAATAAGTGATTCGGAAATAGCAATGTTGTTCTTCTTTAAGGCGTCCAGATAGCCGTTAAGTCGGTTGCGGCTATTGTATAAATTTTGCGGCCCGGCAACAAAGGCAATTCTTTTACAACCCTGGCTCAATAAATGTTCGGTGCCCTCAAAGCAGATGTCATAATTATTTGTATACACTTGTGAAGCTGCCAATTCTTCCACAATCCGGTCAAAAAAAACAAGTGGCACCTCTTTATCAATGGGATATTGTAAATGATCATACTGATTTGTTTCTCTTGAAACAGAAATCAACAGCCCATCAACTTTACTTGCCATCAATGTTTTGAGATTATTTCTTTCCAGATCAAGAGTCTCGTTGGATTGGCAAATCATCACATTATACCCTGCACGGTTGGCAACTTCTTGTATACCGCCCACCGCTTTAGCGAAAAACCGATTAACGGTTTCGGGAATTACTACACCAATCGTATTGGTTCGTTGCTGTTTTAAATGTTGAGCCAGAAGATTGGGGTGATAGTCAAGTTGAGCGGCCAGTTCTTGCACTTTTCTGGCTGTTTCAGCATTCACATCATAGTGATTATTGAGTGCCCGGGACACTGTTGATTTTGAGATGCCAAGTATACGTGCAATATCACGGATTGTAGAAACACTTTTAGCCATTTTTCCCTCTTAAATCTTTAGAAAGAATAAAGATAAGGATTTTCGGGAAGGTTCCCGGGACGGATACCGTTAAAATAATCAAACAATCGGTACTTATTTCCAAGAACAAAGGCTAACATAGTAGAATCAATTCAAACGATTGCACACGTGAATAGACCTCTACCCCTCATAGAAGAAAGCAATTCTCACCTTCGGGTATCCTATAGTAAGTACGGGGAATCAGCCGCAGATATTGATTATTTGCTATCAAGGGTTTTAGAGCATGATGATTACCTAGCGTTTGAAAAACTCTTCCATTCGAATTATAGCCCGTTGCGCAACTTTAGCAAAAGGCTAGTGAAGATAAACGAAGTGGCCGAGGAGCTTGTAAGTGAGGTTTTCTTTAAAATCTGGTGTTATCGCAAGCGCATTGTTATCTCCAGTTCAGCAAAATCCTACTTATACACTTCGGTTAGAAACATCTCTTTTGATTATTTAAGGAAAGAAAAACACACATTGTGGGCAAATCTGGAAGATGCTGATTTAGTTACCACTGATTCACTTGATCCTCACAGAAGTGCTGAATTTGCGGAATTACAATCAAAAGTGGATCTGGCAGTAGCCAAGTTGCCAAGGCAATGCAGGCTGGTTTTTCAATTAAGCCGTAATGAGGGGATGAAGTACAATGACATTGCTGATACCCTTTGTTTAAGCGTGAAAACAATAGAAACCCAAATTGGAAGAGCTCTTAAATCGTTACGAACTAGCCTTAAAAATGATTATCTACATCGTTTGTAAGGGCATAATAAGCAGATTTTCGTCACTATAAAGAACAACTACACTTTATCTATACACTTTAACAATTAACTACAAACCCAACAAACTATGCACAGAATTTTATCTATTCTAAAAAAGACTCCGAGGATTGTATCCATGGGGTTTTTGATTGCTGTGTTTTGCACAGATTCCCTCTGGGCGTCTGGCAAAGCGGATTTTCTACAGGAACGTACAGTTTCCGGAACTGTGACTTCGGCCGATGACGGGCAAGCGTTTCCTGGAGTGAATATTATCGTAAAAGGCAGTACTGTAGGTACTGTAAGTGATGTAAACGGTAAATTTTCAATTAGCGTACAGTCAGCAGAATCGGTTCTGGTATTTAGTGCCATTGGATACTCAACTACCGAAATGGTGGTGGGCGCTCAATCTACTATTAGCATTGCACTAAAAGTGGATATCACTCAGCTTTCTGAAGTAGTGGTAGTGGGTTACGGAACTCAGGAAAAGCGGGATGTAACAGCCTCCATTGCCTCCATTAATAGCAAGGCCATTCAAAAAATTCCAAGCACCAACCCAATAGATGCCTTGAAAGGGCAAATTGCAGGTGTTGACGTTTTGCAAAATGGTAGCAGGCCTGGTCAAAACTCAAACATTACAATTCGCGGTCGCAGATCATTGACTGCTTCAAACGATCCATTATTTGTAATTGATGGAATCCCTATGACTGCAGGTACTAACTCCATCCAGGATTTCAACCCCAATGATATTGAATCTATGGAGGTTCTTAAAGATGCTGCAGCAACTGCAATTTATGGATCACGGGGTTCAAATGGAGTTATTCTAATTACAACTAAAAGAGGTAAAAAAGGAATAACAACCGTTAATTACACTGGTTCCTATGGCGTAAGTTCAGCCTTTAGGACTATACCCATGATGAATGGTGAACAATTTGCAGCGTTTAAGCGCGAAGCAAACCGATTAAGCGCAACTAATCAGTCAGGCCGCACAGCATGGGGTGATACAGGATCAAAAATTCCTGATGATGCTGTTGTGTTTAACGATGCTGTTGAATTAAATTCCGTACAAAATGGATTATCAACTGATTGGCAGGATTTGATTTATCAGAACGGATCTCAAAACAACCAACAAATAAGCGTTGCCGGAGGTACAGAAAAAACTCAAGTTAATTTTGCGTTAAGCTACTTTGATGAGCAAGGGCTTATTGAAGGAACTGATTTTTCTAAAGTTACTGGCCGTGTAAACGCTGATCATCAAATCAGCAACATCTTTAAAGTAGGAATATCCTCTATTTTTTCTACAACCGAAAATAACTGGGGATCGGGTTCAACTATTTCTGAGGCCGTGAATCAGACTCCACTCGGACTTCCTTATGATGCTAATGGTGCCCTTATTTTCTTGCCAATTTCTGATGGTATTCGAACTAATCCACTTAATGAATTGGTTGCAGGTAAAGTGATAGATGAACGTCTTACAAATCGTATGTTCGCTTCTGTATACATGGAGGCTGCAATTACCAAAGACTTAAAATTTAAAGTGCTGTTTGGTGAGGATTATCAGGACTATCAAAGAGGTCAGTTTCAAGGGACGAACACCCAAGCCCGGAAAAACGGAAGTCCTGCAGCAAATCTTGAAAAGATTCAAAACTTCGGATATACCTTAGAAAATCTGCTCACCTATAACAAAGCATTTGGTGAGCATAATTTCGGCCTTACGGCACTGCAAAGTATACAACAGCAAACACGGAAGCAGAGTATCTTGGGTGCTACTAACCTACCATACGAATCTGCCCTTTGGAATAATCTTGGTCTTGGAACCGTTACTTCCTATGGATCAGATTACCAACAATGGAGATTATCATCTTACATGGGTCGGGTTAATTATTCATTTAAAGGTAAGTATTTGTTTCAGGCAAGTTTACGATATGATGGTTCTTCGCGCTTAGCTGATGGATACAAGTGGAACGCGTTCCCGGGTCTTTCAGCAGGATGGAGAATTAAAGATGAAGGATTTATGTCTGACGTAAATCTGGTGAGTGAACTTAAACTTAGAGCTTCTTATGGTAAGGTAGGTAACACAGCGGTGGATCCTTATCAAACTCAAGGCGCATTAGCACCAACCGTTTATGATTGGAATGATGCGGATGCCAGAGGGTTTGGCTTAAACAGGATTCCTAGTCCTGAACTTGGATGGGAATACTCAGAGACTATTGATATTGGATTAGATTTTGGATTGTTCGATGGCCGGCTAAGTGGTACGTTAGATTATTATCATACTTCTACAGGAGTATCGTTATTACTAAACCGTGCATTGCCGCCAACATCAGGATATACTTCTATTTTGCAAAATATTGGGGGTACAGAGACCAATGGATTTGAGGTCACCCTTTCATCAACTATACTTGATTTACCAAATGGCTTAAATTGGTCGGCAGATTTTAACCTGGGAAGTTACACCGAGAAAATTGTTGATTTAGCACAGCGCGATGCCAATGGAAACAAAATAGATGATATCGGTAACGGCTGGTTTATTGGTCAACCGATCCGATCCTTCTTCGACTATGAGAAAGTAGGTATCTGGCAGGTAGCCGAAAAAGATGAAGCTACAGCATTAATGGGTGCTTATCCAGGGGAAATAAAATTGAAAGATCAGGACGGTGATGGAAAAATTACTCCTGCCGATCGCAAAGTGCTGGGTAACGATGTTCCAACTGCCTATGGTGGACTAACAAATACTTTTACATTTAAAGGCTTTGACTTTTCCTTCCTGTTCTACTATCGTCTTGGGTTTTTAATCAATAGCAATTTCAGCAATGCGCAAGCAACTATGCAAGCACGTTATAATAATCTTAATGTTGATTACTGGACAATCGACAATCCAACCAATGACTACCCAAGACCAAACAAGAATCAGGAAAATATTGCATTTGGTAGCACACTGCGGTATGTGGATGGAGGCTTTGTAAAACTCCGGAATATTACGTTTGGTTATAATTTTCCAAAGGCGATTACTGAAAAAATAAAGGTGTCGAACCTAAGACTCTATGTTACTGCCCAAAACCCATTGGTATGGTCTAACTATAAGATATTTGATCCTGAGAGAGCGGGTGACATTAACTCTGGAGACATGCCTGCCAACAAATTATTTTTGGGCGGAATTAACTTAACATTCTAAGGTAAACACCTAACAGAAAATGATTATGAAAACAAAATCAATAATATTAATAGTGGCGCTCATCGCATTTAGCGCACAATCGTGTAAGGATTATTTGGAAGAGACATTAGTCTCAACCGTTTCCGCTGCCAGTTATTATACAACTCCGGCAGGTTTGGAAGATGCTGTGGATGCAACGTATGCTCAGCTTCGTGAAATTCATAGCAATGAACGCGCATTTATGTTAACCATCTTTGGAACAGATACTCATACGAATGGTGCCGATGGTGGATGGAAATCCTATAATTTTTATGATAATGGTTTGAACTCTGCTAATGGTATTCTTCAAGAACAGTGGACTTTCTTATATCGCGGAATCAACCAAGCCAATGCGGTATTGAACCGTTCTGGTAGTATTACCGGTGCCGATCCTGTAACAGTAGAAAAACGTCAGGCCGAAGTGCGATTCTTACGTGCCTATTACTACTTCTATTTAGTTCAAACCTGGGGCGATGTTCACTTCACACTAGAGGAGACTATTGGCGCTGAAGTGACCGCTAACAAAACTGCGCAGGCTACAATATATGCTGATGGTATTATTCCCGATCTTGAATTTGCAATCTCCAAGTTAGACGCAAAGCCATCACAATATGGCCGTGCATCAAAAGCTGCTGCTGAATTCTTGTTAGGAAAAGTATATTTAACCCGTGGCTATCAAGGTTTCGCTCAGGCAACTGATTTCCAAAAAGCGGAAGAGAATTTGACAAGCGTAATTGATAATTATGGATTTTCATTAGTGAATAGCCTTGCCACTTTGTGGGATCAGGATAAACAGATTAATACTGAAGTAATCTGGGCGGTCCAATATTCTACTGATTTGATCTTAAATGGTGGAGATACCGGAGTAGGAAATCGCGCACACCTTTATTTTGGAATGGAGTATGATATTCAACCGGGTATGATTCGTGACATTGCCAATGGACGGCCGTTCAAACGCTTCAGACCGACTGATTATATGATTACACAGTGGGCAGCCAATCGAGACAATGATCAACGTTATGAAGATACGTATAAGCATGTTTTCATTTGTAACGATAACCGTACCGCAGGTAACGGTATTCCTAAATGGAAGCAAGTGCATGTTGATAAAGGCGCGAAAAAGAAAGATGGTACGTTAGTGGGTCCTACCGATGTTGGTAAAAATCGATTTGAAGTGGGTGACACTGCCATATTTATTCCTGGACCTGGCAAGGATGCTAATTGGCTTGCTGATGAAAAATTAAAAGTTAGATACACGGTAATTACCAGTCAAAAAGCTTCCTATCCTGCCAGCACCCTTCCAACGGCAGATCCAAATTATTATCCAACCGATCCTTTCTTTTATAATGAGCGATTGTTTCCAACAGTGGGCAAATTCTTCGATCCAAGAAGACCAGCCATCCAGTGGGAGCGTGGATCAAGAGATTGGTTTGTTATGAGATTAGCAGATGCCCTGTTACTTCGTGCTGAAGCTCGCTTTAAGCGAAATAATAACACCGCGGGTGCTGCAGCTGATATCAACGTTGTAAGAACACGCGCTGCCAAGCCAGGTAAGCAGGCAGCAATGCAAATAACCGCAGGCGATGTAACCATTGATCGCATTCTACTTGAGCGTGCGTTTGAAATGGATGCTGAACAATGTCGTTGGTTTGACTTAACAAGAACTGGAAAGCTTGTTGAATATGTAAAAGCATACAATCCATTGGGTGCTGGTAATATTCAGGCTTTCCATAATCACAGACCTATCCCTCAGGCACAAATTGACCGTACCGTTGGAGGTTATGAACAAAATTGCGGCTACCCAGGTGGCCCTCCTTGTAATTAAAAGTTAGAGTTTTAATTGTTTTGGGTTCAAAGGGCTACGCAAACGCGTAGCCCTACTCATTTAAGGGTTTTAAGTTTTTATTTGTTTGATTGAAAAGGAATTTCTAATTAGCCTCAATGAAATCAATTATTCCAATTCTGTTAGTAGTACTATTTATTTTCTCTTGTTCCATCAAAAAGGAAGGAGCTCAAGTTGAACCCTTGGGCGTTAACAACATTGCCTATCAATGGGGCAAAGTTTCATTAGAGTGCACAGCCAATGATACCGAACGTTTTAAACCCCGGCCTACGGTTACATCACGAATACTTGCCTTAGTGTGGACTTCCGTTTTTGATGCCTGGACAAGGTATGATGACAATGCAACTCCACTTTATTTAACCATTGATCGTCAACCTGAATCTGAGCGAACGCTCAAGAACAAAGAAATCGCAATCAGTTATGCAGCGTATCGATCGATGTTAGAATATTATTTTTCTGATTCTCTTTTGTTAAAAAATAAAATGATTGAATTGGGATTAGATCCTGATGATCAATCAGAAGACCCTACTACCCCAGTTGGGATTGGTAATCTTGCTGCTAAAACGGTGATCAATGCAAGAATGAATGATGGATCTAATCAACAAGGAACGATGCCAAATTCAGACGGCACGATGTACTCGGATTATACCGGGTATAATCCTATCAATGATGTTGATCTTCTTAAAGACATTAATCGCTGGCAACCAAAATATTTTTCAGATGGAAAAGGTGGCAAGTTTGCACCAGGCTGCCTTACTCCGCATTGGTGGAAAGTTAATCCACTCGTGTTAGATTCCCCTTCGCAATTCAGACCCGGCCCACCCCCCATGGTTGGCTCCAAACAATTAGAGAAAGAAGTAAAAGAAGTAATTGAATTACAAGCAAACCTAACGGATGAACAACGAGCATTAGTAGAGTTTATGCGTGATGGACCTAAGTCGGTGCAACAAGCAGGGCATTGGTTTGTGTTTGCCCAAAATGTTTCCGTGCGTGATAATCATACACTCGATCAAGATGTGAAAATGTATTTTCTCGTTGAAGCTACCGCAATGGATGCCTTCATCGCGTCCTGGGATTCAAAAATGTATTACGATTTTGCGCGCCCATACCAATTGGTTCACGATTATTATCAAGATCAAATGATCAAAGCGTGGGGCGGTCCTGAAAAAGGAATGATGCAGATGAAAGGACAGGAATGGCGACCTTATTCACCTGAAACATTTTTATGTCCGCCTTTTCCAAGTTATGTCTCAGGACACAGCACGATTAGTGGCGCTTGCGCGGAAGTCTTGAAATTATTTACCGGAAATGATGCATTCGGAACTGATGTAGAGTTAATTCCGGGTGCCCTTACAGAACCTGATAATCTTGGAAAACCTGTAACTTTACACTTTCCTACATTTACCCAAACGGCAGAAATGGCGGGTATCTCAAGAGTGCTTGGTGGCTATCATATTCAAGCCGATAATATAGCAGGCTTAACACTCGGTAGAGATGTAGCCGGGAAAGTGTGGGAAAAATTTCTTGAACACACAGAAGGAAAATGAGTTGTTGCTTCGCCTGAAGCATCAGACTAAAATCTTAAAATGAATTTCTATCATGTTGAATAAACACCAGTCATTTTTGTCATCAATCCTGAGCCTAACAATGGGCTCTTTAGTAATCATTGGTTGTTCACAAAAACCAGAAACAGAAAAAATATCGGAAGCAACAGAAACTCCCGTTTTCAAGCGGGTTCCTTCTTCACAAAGCGGAGTTACATTTAACAATACGGTTGACGAGAACATCGACAACTACTTTGATTTTTTTGCTTACGTCTATAATGGAGGCGGTGTAGGGATAGGCGACATTAATAATGATGGCCTCACAGACATCTACTTTACAGGCAATGAAGTGCCCAACAAATTGTACCTCAATCAGGGAAACCTGAAATTCAAAGACATTACAGAAACTGCTGGAGTTGCCGGAAACGGAAAGTGGAACAATGGTGTAACCATGGCTGATGTTAATCAAGATGGTTTGCTAGATATTTATATCTGTAAAGGTGGCTGGAACGAAACAGAAGCTCAGCGGAGAAATTTGTTGTTCATCAATCAGGGTGATCTTACTTTCAAAGAACAAGCGAAAGATTATGGGTTAGATGAGTCCGGCTATTCCATTCATGCTTCATTTTTCGATTTGGATAATGACAACGACCTTGATTTGTATGTAACCAACCGACCCGATTCATTTGATCTTCCGCTCACCCAAATGGTGCGGCAAAAAAAACTATCTCCCACTACTAGTCGCGATAGACTATTCTTAAATGAAAATGGAAAATTTCGTGACATCGCTACGCAAGCTGGCATCGTCAATAATTTTGGATATGCACTGAGCGTAGTTACTTCTGATCTTAACAATGATGGTTGGACGGATATTTTTGTCGCCAACGATTTTGCCGAAGGCGATTACATGTACATCAATCAAAAGAACGGCACGTTCAAAGAACAAATTACCAAAGCTACTAATCACATCTCCATGTATTCCATGGGTACCGATGTGGCTGATATTAATAATGATGGTTTTGAAGATATTTATGTGAGTGAAATGCTACCGGCAGATTACCAACGATCAAAAGTATCTATGCCTTCAATGGACGTTGAAGGATTTTACAATATCGTGAATGCAGGTATGCATAAACAATATATGCACAATGCGTTACACATGAACCAAGGGAATCTATTCTTTAGTGAGATCTCGCAATTGTCAGGTGTGGCTAAAACAGAGTGGAGTTGGTCGTGTTTACTTTCAGATTTCAATAACGATGGCAATCGCGACATCTTTGTTGCCAATGGGTATAAGCGCGATGTGTTTGATGGGGATGCGCAACAAAAACTACAAGAATATGTACAAGCCAATAAACATAAGTACAACTCTCCTCAGGAAATGTTAGAGAAAGGATTTAAAGATTTTATCAATGTGTATCAACCTATCAAAGTAAAAAACTATTTATTCAAAAATACGGGTGATTTAAAATTTGAAAATGCCAGCGACTCGTGGGGTTTCAACGAAACAAGTTTTTCGAATGGTGCCGCAGTAGCCGATTTGGATAATGATGGCGATCTGGAGTTGGTAGTAAATAATCTGGATGAAGAGGCATTCATTTATGAAAACACTTCCTCTGAAACGAATAATTATCTAAAGCTTAAACTAAACGGACCAAAAGGAAATTCGAACGGTATTGGGGCCAAGGTTACGATTTACTATGAGGGCAACTTGCAATACTTCGAAAACAAAACGGTGCGAGGATATCTTTCGTCCAACGATCCGGTAGTTCACTTTGGCCTTAGTAAAACTTCAAAAGTTGATAGCATTAAAGTTATTTGGAACAATGGGAACGTAAACCTGATAAATGGCACAAATACAAATCAATTAATTCAAGTTGATTATGCCCAGGCGGAAAAAGCAGTTCCTAATAAATCCGTAAAACCTCTACTCTTCCAGGAAGCCACATCAACAATTTTAGCCAATGAATTCATCCACACTGAAAATAATTTTTATGAGTACAAAGATCAGGTTCTGTTACCACACATGTTTTCACGAAGTGGCCCTTTCATGACCGTTGGTGATGTGAACAATGATGGAGCAGAAGACTTTTATGTTGGTGGTGCAAGCAATCAAGCCGGAGCATTATATGTGCAGAGCAATGGAAAATTATTAAAGAAATCTATAGCTGCCTTTGAAACGGATAAAGCATTTGAAGACATGGGCTCTATCTTATTTGATGCCGATCAGGATGGTGACAATGATTTATATGTAGTGAGTGGTGGCAGCGAGTTTGCAGAAGGAGCAAAACAATATCAGGATCGCTTATACTTAAATGATGGAAAAGGAAATTTCACCAAATCAATTCTGCCAACAACAAAAAGCAGTGGGTCATGTGTGGTAGCATATGACATCGATGGCGATGGGGATTTAGATTTATTCAGAGGCGGTCAGGTTGTAGCAGGGGCTTATCCAAAGTCACCAAAAAGTTATTTGTTGATTAATGAAAATGGAAAGTTTGTAGACAAAACGGATGAACTGGCACCTGGGCTTTCAAACAATGGAATGATTAACTCAGCCCTTTGGGTTGATTTAAATGGCGATAAAAAATCAGAGTTGATAGTAGCCGGTGAGTGGATGCCGATCAAAGTATTTGAAATTAAAGAGGATAAATTAGTTGACATCTCGGATGAGCTTGGACTGCAAAACACTGAAGGTTGGTGGAATAAAATTATTGCCGATGATTTGGATGGTGATGGCGATCAGGATTTGATATTGGGCAATCTCGGTGAAAATTATAAGTTCAGTGCAAGCATAGAAAAACCATTTGAGGTGTATGCCAAAGACTTCGATGGCAACGGAACGAATGATATTTTTCTGGCGCGCCATTACTCAGAAAGTTTATTGCTACCCATACGAGGCAAAGAATGTACATCGCAGCAAATGCCGGTTATTGCTCAAAAGTTTCCAACGTATCGCTCTTATGCAGAATCGGATCTTAATGGTATTTTAGGTCAGAACATGGAAAATGCCATGCATAGAAAAGCAGTTCTTTTTTCAAGTGTCATGTTGATCAATGATAATGGAACGTTTACTATTAAAAGACTTCCCACTGAAGCTCAGCTTTCTACCATCAACGGAGTTATTGTTTATGATTTTGATAAAGATGGAAAGAAAGATATTCTGGTCGCTGGAAATAAGTTTGATGTAGAAGTTGAAACTACTGCTGCTGATGCCTCACCGGGTGCATTTATGAGAGGCAATGGCAGTCTTGACTTTAAACCCGTGAAACATTTCGAGAGTGGATTCTCTGTTCCCTACAATGTGAAAGACATTCAAATGATAACAGTGCAGGGCAAACCCGTTATTTTAGTCACCAGCAACAACGACAAACTCAGAGCATTCGAGAGTCAATAATTACTGGATTTTGAATTTTCGATTTACATATTCACTTGCCCTTTTAGTTTTATTTGCTCAATGTGAATCCAAAAAAGAAACTGAACAGTCGTTCAACCGACTGGCTCAGGCAAGCAGTCCGTATTTAAAAGAACATGCCGACAATCCAGTTGATTGGTATGAATGGGGACCGGAGGCGTTGGAAAAAGCAAAGAATGAACGAAAGCCTTTGATTGTAAGCGTTGGGTATGCTTCCTGCCATTGGTGCCATGTAATGGAAGAAGAATCCTTCATGGATACAACCGTGGCTCGCATCATGAATGAAAATTTTGTATCCATAAAAGTAGATCGCGAAGAACGACCCGATATTGATCAGAT
>JBGSIM010000053.1:0-25717 GCA_041742535.1 Cyclobacteriaceae bacterium
AGGAGAGGCTTTTGTAGAGAGCATAAAAATCTGCAAGGTTTTCGATATAAAACTCTACTTTCTTGCAGATTTTTTCAACTAAAATCAATTCATATTCTCATTAATCTTAACCCTTTCAGCTTTTTAAGGGCTGACTAACTAAGATCCGTCCCTAAAAATAAATTGTTGAGCGCACTGCGCAGAGGTTGCCCTTTATAGTCCTGATCAAAAATAATTCCATCTAACCACGATTGTAAAAAATAAAAACGAACTGGATTGGTTCGTTCTATATCTTCAATAACTGAAATGAGCGTTTTGCCTTGCTCGCCCCCTTTCAATTTACTATCTAATATAGATTGAGCCGATAACGAAACAGATCCCGCAAGGAATAAAAAAAGTAGAGTTTTTCTCAAATGGAAATAGTTGATCTTAAAAATATCAATAAAGACTTTATCCTACAAGTATTGTCTTTATATACAGCATTAGTGTAAACCGAAACTATTCAGGAATCTATGTTCAAAAAGATCATTCGATTGCAATCATCCGTTATGAACATCAAACTACTGGCTCCTGCTGACTTAAGCAATGAAATGATCCAAGTCCCCAAATTATATCGGTAGAATCAATGCCTATCACCTTCCGATCGGTAAAACATTTTTGAAGAATCTCCAACGCTCGATCATCATTCTTGTCGCGGAAAGTGGGTACTACCACATATTTATTGGCGATGTAAAAATTAGCATATGAGGCAGGCAAGCGCTGGTCTTCGTATATTATTGGAGCGGGCATTGGTAATTCAACAATGTTTAGTTGTTTACCATTCTCAAGTCGTAGTGTTTTAAGTTCTTTCAAATTGTCCTGAAGGATGTCATGGTTCTCATCCTTCTTATTTTCTTCAATAATTGTTACCACGGTGTCTTCATTAACAAAACGCGTTAGATCATCAATATGACCATCGGTATCATCACCAATTATTCCATCGCCTAACCAAAGGATATGGTTCACTCCATAGTAATTGATAAGGTATTCTTCAATTTGTTCTTGATTAAGGTGTGGGTTGCGATTCGGGTTTAATAGACATGCCCGTGTAGTTAATAAAGTTCCCCTTCCATTAAACTCAACAGAACCACCTTCCATGACAATACCCGGATGAACAACGGGGATGTTAAAGTGTTTAGCAATTAAGGTTGGGATTACATCATCCAAATCAAATGGAGGATATTTATTACCCCAGGCATTGTAGCCCCAATCCACAATCATCTTTTTCTTTTCTTTTGGATTGATCAAAAATGCAGGACCATGATCGCGGCACCACGCATCGTTGGTGGGGTGAACAAAAAACTCAACGTTGTTCAAATCTGCTCCAGCTTCAGTAATGTGCCTAAGAGCTTTTTGTTTCATCGCATCATCCAACACATTGATCTTTACTTTCTCACCTTCTGCTACAAGTTTTATAAATTCAGCATAGCGTGGATAAATCGTTTCAATCTTTCCTGGCCATGAAGCTTCCTTGTGCGGCCAGCTTAACCAAGTGGCTGTATGCTTTGCAAATTCTGCTGGGAAGTGGAAACCTAGTTCTTTTGGAGTCATCTATGTAAGTGTCCACAGACCACTGTCGACTGTCGACCGGCCTCTATGGACTTTAATCTTCGTCAATAAATCTTTTTGTAATCGGCTGGTACGAATCAATTCTTCGATCGCGCATAAAAGGCCAATGAGTTCTGTAGCTATCTGTCTTTGATAAATCTACTTCTTGCACATGCACTTCTTCATTTTCATGAGAAGCTTTATATAATATAGATCCAAAAGGGTTTGTGATAAATGAGCCACCCCAAAACTTCATAGCACCCTCTTGCTCAAACCCAACACGATTTACACTTACTACATGAAGTCCGTTTGCAACGGAGTGACTTCGCTGGATTGTTTGCCACGCATTGTATTGCTCTGTGTTGGTTTCTTCATCTTGCGAGGTTGCCCAACCGATTGCTGTTGGATAAAATAAAATCTCCGCTCCCATCAATGCCGTTATGCGTGATGCTTCGGGATACCATTGATCCCAACAAATTAAAACACCTAGTGTTGCAAACTTTGTTTTAAAAACTTTGTAGCCAAGATCTCCAGGTGTGAAATAAAATTTTTCGTAGTAAGCAGGATCATCCGGAATGTGCATTTTGCGGTATTTGCCAAGGTACGTTCCGTCAGCATCCAACACCGCTGTTGTGTTGTGATAGATTCCTTGCGTTCTCTTTTCAAATAAAGAAGCAATAATTACAACTCCCAATTCCCTTGCTAACGCTGAAAGCGAATCGGTAGAAGGGCCTGGAATAGCCTCGGCTAGTTTAAAGTTTTCGTAATCCTCCACATCACAGAAGTAAAGTGAGGTGAACAATTCCTGCAGGCAAACAATTTGTGCACCACCTTTAGCAGCTTCGCGGATTTTTTCAATTGCCTTTTGTAAATTCTCTTTTGGTTCTTTGGCGCAACTCATCTGCACCGTTCCTATTTTCACTTTTTTACCAGCCACGTTCAATAATTTTAAAAAACAAAAATAGGACTTTTGAAGGTCTGATTAAATTTTAATTGCTCTTACCATCTCTCTTTTTCCCGGTGGACCGGGAAGCGATTCCACAACAAGTCCCAACGACTTCAAATCGCGCTTCAGTTGACCTTTCGCGCAATAGGTAACAAACACGGCTCCCGATTTCATCGCAAATGAAATCTTTTCAAGCATGTCATGCTCCCACATTTCCGGTTGCTTATTAGGCGCAAAGGCATCAAAATAAATAAGATCGAATTGCTGAGTGCTTAGATCAATAGCTTGCAGTGATTCTTCTCTCTTTAGCAACTTAAAATGAGATGTTACGGCCACCCATTTATCCCATGCTGAAGTATGTATTTTCTCGAACAAAAATTTTTCAGTTGAATAATTTAACGTGCCCCAGATTTCTTCCGAAATTGGATGAGTTTCCAATGTAGTATACGCAATATTGATTTTTCTTTTCTCTGAAATGCTCGCTGTTAGCAACGCATTAAGTCCCGTGCCAAAACCAATCTCCAATATTGAAACAGATTCTTTCTCTCCCGATTCAAGAAAAAAATTCAATCCTTTTTCAATAAAAACATATTCAGATTCCTGAACCGCTCCATGGCGGGAATGATAGGTTTCATTCAATGCCTCATTCAATAATGAATGTGATCCATCTTCAGTAGTTATAATTTTTAAAGAGCTCAACTTTCTTTTTTAATCAATGCCACAGCATAAGCATTTACCCCTTCCTCTCGGCCCACATAACCTAGTCGCTCCGCAGTGGTTGCTTTTATAGAAATATCTTCCTCTTCAATATTCATAAGGGGCGCCAACACCTTTTTCATTTCAGGAATATGTGGATTTACTTTTGGATGCTCCAACGTTAATGTACAATCCACATTCTCAATCGTCCACCCTTTTTCAGTAAGCATCCGGGTTACATCTTTCAAAAAATATTTGCTGTCTTTACCTGCCCACTGTGGATCGATATTGGAATAATGATATCCTATGTCTCTGAGATTAGCTGCCCCTAATAGCGCATCGCAAATGGCATGAATCAGTACATCGGCATCTGAATGACCGACCGCTCCTTTGTCTGCATCGAGTTTAATTCCACCTAAATAAAAATCACGTCCCGCTTCTAACTGATGTACGTCAAAACCAAGCCCCACACGAATTTTCATATCTTTACTTTCTCCAAAATTAGTCGGATTAGATCAGTATCACCTTATTGAATACATATTTTAAATAGCCTAAGCCTAATGGGTCTTTTTCGAAATATATTAGTTGGCAACGAGAGTATTCCCTCAAGGGCAGAATTTAAGTATGCCATGCTACGCGGTCAATTTGCCTGCATTATCTGCGCTGTTGCGGTTTTCTATATGATTCTGGATACGTTCAATGGCGTTGCTGTTTTTATACCATGGTACTCTCTTCTTGCAGGCCTTGCCATTATTTCTCTTCTTCTTAACAGAAACAAATTTTATCTGACAGCCACAATACTTCAACTGGCCCTTCTTAGTACGTTGATTTTCCTCTTTGCAGATGTTGACCATCCTCTTGGGGGAGTTTTCTTCTTCTTTATGACCTGCTCCATCACTGCTCTCATCCTACTTAGTAACTACAGTCGATTACTCAGCATATTATTTGCGCTCCTTCCCATCATACTTGGGTACATTGCTTTCAATTATGATTTAAATATCATTCCTACTCCTTCTTACGAGCCACACATGGTTCGCATTAATTTCATCGCCAACCTTACCATCGGAATACTATCAAACGTATTTGTGGTGTACTTTTTAATTAACCGTAATTATGAGGCTGAAAAATCTTTACGAGATAACGAACGGACACTATTAAAAACATCGGCCGAATTAAAAATAAGCGAAGAACGTTTTGCGATGGCTTTGCAAGGAACCCGAGCCGGCATCTACGAATGGATGGTTAAAACTAACAGTGTATACGTGAGCGCACATTGGAAAAAGATTCTGGGCTTTGAGGAGCATGAACTAAATGATTTAACCGTTGAAAAGTTCCTTTCATTTATTCATCCTGATGATATCGCCCGGACGTCTCGCGCCATCGAGGAGCATCTAAAAAATCGTCAACCCTATCAAAATGAATTAAGAATTAAAATCAAAAGTGGAGTTTATAAATGGGTGCTGGATAGTGGTGTGTCTAAACATGATGAAGAAGGGAATACTTCTGTGGTGATTGGTTCCATCATCGATATTGATGAACGGAAAAATGCTGAAGCACAGGTAGCGTTAAAAAATATTCAGCTTGCGAAAACAAATGAAGAATTAGATCGATTTGTATACAGCGCATCACACGATATGCGGGCACCGTTAAGTTCGCTGCTGGGATTAATACATCTGTCTGAAAAAACAGATAACCCTGAAGAAAGAGGGACGCTTTTGCAAATGATGAAAGATCGGATTAAAACGATGGAAGGTTTTATTAAAGAGGTTACGGACTACTCACGCAATACGCGTCTTGATCTGGCTTCAATTGACATATCCCTCTTTGATTTGGTTAGCGAAGTTGTAAATAACCTTGCCTATTCAATTGTAAACAAAAAGGTCCGCATTGATATTGTCATCGATAAAAAAATAGTTTTGGAAACTGATGTTAATCGCCTAAAGGTGGTTATCAATAATTTATTATCGAACGCATATAAATATCATCAGTTTGATAAGAATGATCCTTTCATTCGAATTGCTGCAAGCGAAAAAGGAAACACTATACTAATGACGGTGGAAGATAACGGACAAGGAATTGCTCCAGAGCATCACCTAAGGATTTTCGAAATGTTCTACCGTGCTTCCGAGTCTTCCGAAGGATCTGGACTTGGTCTATACATCGTAAAAGAAACGCTTGACAAATTAAATGGAAGTATAAGCGTGAGATCAACACCTGGTGAAGGAGCAGAGTTTATTGTTACCCTTCCTACAAAACCATAGAATCATTCTGCTTTGGGTTTCGAATGATAGTAGAGAACACTTGAGTTTTCCTCTCTAAAAATTTCACCTCCAACACGAACAATATCTTCGGCTGTCACAGATTCAATCAGATCTGCTTCTCTATTAATTAAATCAGCATCTCCCGAAAGCGCTGCAAAAGCTAAATTCATAGCGCGATTCATTACCTCCACCTTTTCAAACTCCTGCGTAGTTTGGGCCTGATTTTTTACTTTTTGTAATTCATCCGGGATTGGACCTTGCCTAAGCAATGATTCCACTACCAAATCTACTTCATGCTCTGCATCTTCCAAGCTAATATCACCCTTCACTCGCCCACTAATGATCATCATGCCCGGATCAACTGATCCCATCGTAAAAGAAGATATTGATGTAAATACTTCTTTCTCTTTCACCAGTGTGTTATACAACCTGCTCGAGTGGCCACGACTAAGAATATCACTGATAAGTTCAGCTGTATAAAAATCTTTATCAAATCGACCTGGCATATGAAAGCTTTTGTACAACGCATTCGCTGGAACATTTTCAAACACTGAAAGAGTTCGCTTAGCTTGTTGAATTGGCTCAGTTGACAATGCTCGCTCCTTTCTTTTCCCGGAAGGAATTGGCGCAAACCATTTTTCTGAAAGTTTCTTCACCTGATCGAGCGTTACATTTCCTGCTACCACCAATATTGCATTGCCGGGTATGTAGTGTGTGAAGAAAAACTCCTTCACATCTTCAAGCGTTGCATTTTCTATATGACTGATTTCTTTTCCAATGGTTGCCCACTGATAAGGATGTTTGGTGTAAGCGAGTGGCCGAAGTTTTAACCATACATCCCCGTAAGGTTGATTTAAATACCGTTGTTTAAATTCTTCAATAACAACTTTCCGTTGCACCTCCAGAACTTTAGGATCGAACGATAAGCTCAGCATACGATCACTCTCAAGCCAAAATCCTGTTTCTAAGTTAGCAGCCGGCACGGTGAGGTAATAATTAGTTATATCGGTATTGGTAAATGCATTATTCTCACCACCTACAAGTTGCAACGGCTCATCATAAGAAGGAACATTGACAGAACCTCCAAACATTAAGTGTTCAAACAAATGCGCAAACCCAGTTTTATCAGGCCGTTCATCACGTGAGCCAACGTCATACAAAATATTCATTACCGCAATTTGAACGGTAGGGTCTTCGTGTACAAAAACCCGGAGGCCGTTGTTTAGGGTAAATGATGAAAATGAAATCATTGATAAGAATCTTTAAAATAAATATGTTGCACAAGCGGGCGCAAGATAGGCTACCGATTAATTTTTATCTATATTTTCGCATCCCCGTTATGTTTATTTATGTCTGTTGAAATTATTCTGATCATTCTTAGTTCTCTTGTAGTTTTTAGCTACTTGTTCGATCTGGTAGCGCGGCAGTTTAAAATACCTTCGGTTATCCTGTTGCTGCTCAGTGGAATTGGGCTTCGTTACCTATCTGATCTTCTTGAACTTCCTTCAATCAATTTTGGCCCAATACTTCCTTTGGTAGGAACCATTGGGTTAATTCTAATTGTATTGGAAGGCGCACTGGAATTAAAACTAGAGAAAGATAACCTTGGGCTTATCAGACGATCGCTAGGCTCGGCCTTTTTTATCCTCATTATAACCAGTGTTTCTCTTGCGTTGTTCTATTATTTTGTAACAGGTCAGGATTTTAGAACAATTTTTATCAATGCCATTCCATTGGGTGTTATCAGTTCGGCCATTGCCATTCCATCGGCAGGAGTGCTATCAGCCGAGCGGAAAGAATTCATTATCTATGAATCATCTCTGTCCGATATTTTTGGAGTTATCCTATTCAATTTTATGGTTACCAATGAAACGGTTAATGCCAATGCATTCTTACGCCTGGGCTGGCAAACGGTTTTAATATTAGTTCTCTCCCTACTCTTTTGCCTTGCACTTTTATATCTCTTAAAGAGAATTACACACCATTTAAAATTCTTCCTGATCATTGCGATGCTAATTTTAATTTATGCAATTGGTAAATATTATCATTTGCCCACGCTGGTAATTGTTTTAGCTTTCGGGTTATTTCTTAACAATCTGCATTGGATCAACCATACAACGTTTAGTAGGATTTTTGCCTACGAAAATTTCACCAAAGATCTTACCCAACTAACTCAGCTAAGTGGTGAGAGTGCTTTTATAGTGCGTACTTTCTTTTTCTTAATTTTTGGATTTACACTCAACGTGGAATCATTATTTCATTTAGAGGTTCTTCGCAATGGGTTGATTATTATTTCCATTATTTACCTGATTCGGATTATCTACTTGAAAATATTTGTTAAGTCAGCTACGATTGCTGAATATTTTCTTGCCCCCCGTGGCCTTATCAGCATTCTACTTTTCTTTAGTATTCCCGAGACCTTAAGGCTTAAAGGTCTTGGTGACGGATTATTATTCTTTGTAATTCTATCAACCAGCGTGATTATGACGTTCGGCTTCTTTAGTCTCCCAAAAAAGAAAACAGCTGAAATTCCGTCACAAAATAGTTCTGATTCTCACTCAGTATAATTGTTGTCACCTATGAAGTTTCAGCGAAAAAAATATTCTGACGAAACCCTTCGCATGTTGTACGAAGCACTTTTGCTTCCACGACTGATCGAGGAAAAAATGCTGATCCTATTGCGCCAGAATAAAATTAGCAAGTGGTTTAGTGGCATTGGCCAGGAAGCAATTTCGGTGGGTATTACACAAGCACTTGATAAAGACGAATATATCTTGCCCATGCACCGCAATTTGGGAGTGTTTACTGGAAGAGAATTACCTTTCACAAAACTCTTTGCTCAATGGCAAGGCACCTTAATGGGTTACACAAAGGGTCGTGACCGTTCTTTTCACTTTGGCACCAACGACCATCATATTGTTGGTATGATCTCGCACTTAGGCCCACAAAATGGTGTTGCCGATGGAATTGCGCTTGCCTCTAAGCTAAAAGGCGAACAAAAAATTACGGTTGTTTTTAATGGCGATGGTGGAACCAGTCAGGGTGATTTTCATGAAGCCCTTAATGTGGCAGCGGTGTGGGATTTGCCTGTAATCTTTGTGGTTGAAAATAACGGGTACGGATTATCAACGCCTAGTAGTGAACAGTTTAAATGCAAACAGTTTATCGACAAAGCGATTGGTTACGGAATACAAGGCGTGCAAGTAGATGGCAATAATGTTTTAGAAGTATATGATACTATAAAAGCATTGGCTGCAACAATGCGCAAAAAGCCACAGCCTATTTTGCTTGAATGTATCACATTTAGAATGCGCGGACACGAAGAAGCTTCGGGCACGAAATACGTTCCTAAAAAATTGATGGATGAATGGGGCAAGAAAGATCCCGTTGATAATTATGAAAAGTTCTTGTTGAAGGAAGGGATTCTTGATCAATCTAAAGTTGATGCTATCAGAAAGAAAATCAAGAAAGAAATTGAAGCCGGATTGGAAATTGCTTTTCAGGAAACATTGCCAACACCAAACACTGAAGAAGAATTCAATGATGTGTATGCCCCTTTCGATAGCCCGATAACAGAACCTGCCTCTGAAAAAAAATCAGAGCGAAGATTTATTGATGCTATTAGTGATGGCCTGAAACAAAGTATGGAACGCTTTCCGAATTTAGTTTTGATGGGGCAGGACATTGCCGACTATGGTGGTGTGTTTAAAATCACAGAAGGTTTTGTAGAAAAATTTGGCAAAGAACGCGTTCGAAATACGCCACTATGTGAGGCCGCGATAGTAGGAGCTTCTCTTGGGCTCTCCATAAAAGGAATGAAGGCAATGGTAGAAATGCAGTTTGCCGATTTTGTTACGGAAGGCTTTAATCAGATTGTAAATAATTTAGCTAAAACACATTGGCGCTGGGGGCAGCCCGCTGATGTGGTTGTGCGCATGCCAACAGGAGCAGGCACTGCGGCAGGTCCGTTTCATAGCCAAAGTAATGAAGCATGGTTTTTTCATACTCCGGGATTAAAAATTGTTTATCCTTCCAACCCCTATGATGCAAAAGGTTTGTTGTGTGCTGCTCTGGAAGATCCGAACCCATATTTATATTTTGAACACAAAGCACTTTACAGATCCATCAAAGATCAAATCCCTGATGACTACTATACCATTGAAATTGGGAAAGGAAATTTAGTTATGCAGGGCACAGATCTTTCCATCATCACCTATGGAATGGGTGTTCATTGGGCGAAGGAAATTTTAGCGAACATGCCCGATGTGAATGCCGATGTTCTTGATTTAAGAACACTTCTTCCATGGGACAAAGAATCAGTACTAGAGACGGTTAAGAAAACGAATCGTGTTTTAATTCTTCATGAAGATACCTTGACAGGAGGAATTGGTGGGGAGATTGCAGCGTGGATTAGTGAACATGCTTTCGAACATCTTGATGCACCCGTAAAACGTGTCGCCAGTTTAGATACAGCCATCCCGTTTGCAGCTACCTTAGAGAATAATTTTCTGCCTAAAGGCAGAATAAAATCCACAATTGAGGAATTGTTAAAATATTGATCGATTTATCTAGAATCATTCAATCAACCTCAAAAGAAACAAGCAAAAGAGTCGTTTATAAGAAAGGCCATTTTTTCCTTATCTTGGCCTGTTTATAGCCTCATATCTTGATACCAAGTAAGAAAACCGTAAGCAAAACATTAGCACGCCTCATTTTATGTAGTGCGATGTTTGTCTTTTTGCTTACTGCCTCCACCTCATTTGCTCAGGACAGAAAGCCCATTAACAACAAAAGGCAAATCAGGGAAACACGGGCTAAATCCGTTAAGCGTAGGGAAAAAGCAACAACAAAAGATATTGCAGGCAAGCGGCTGCGCACCCGAAATCAATCATCTGCTCAGCGAGCCGTTTACTCAGCAACTTCTCCATACAGAAATAAGAGAGGATCGGGTGGTGATAAAGTAGGTAAACCTATAGGAGGTGGCAAAGGCCCACGCATACGATCGCGCTCTGGAGAAGCAGCTCGAGCCAATGTGTACCCTCAGAAGGGTCCTTTCGTAAATCACAATTCCAAAAAACCGGGTGGAGTTCGATATGATAACAGAAAAGAAGTGGCTCGCGCTGCGCGCCTGGGCAACACACATCGCGAACCACCAGGAAAGAAAAAGCGTATTACTCCACGTTCAAATTCGCAAGCTTTTGTTACCCGTGGCCGAAAGAATGTTTATTGGGGCAAGTACTCCAAAGGTGAAAAAGCGGTCACCACAGATTTGGCCGGAAGACCACTTCGATCAAAGAATTATAGAACTCCATCGCGAGGTGTTATAAAAGCGGGAGATCCCTATTACGGTAGGAAAAAAACTGGAGATCGCGCTTATAGCGGAACATTCCGATCGGGCTACAAAACAGCATCAAGACGAGGTGAGCTTCCCTGGAAAGGAGATATCTCTGGACATCCGATCAGAAAAAGACCTCAGCGAAATAATCAAGTAGCAGGAGTTCGTGAATCCGGAAAGGGAGGTGGTAGTGTTAGTGGCCAGTTTAGATCTAACAAACCTCTTAAACCAAAAGCTCCTGGTGCAAACTTTTCGTACATGCGAAAGGATCAAAATAAATTACGTGGCATTAAGCCTGAGAGGGGTGGTGGCAGCGTAAGTGGAAAATATAAATCAAACGAACCGCTTCGTGCCCGGGCTCCCGGCATAAGCACTTCGTTAATGAGAAAAGATCAGGGGAAACTTAGAGGCATAAAACCGGAACGAGGTGGAGGCAGTGTTAGTGGAAAATATAAATCAAACGAACCACTTCGCGCACGAGCACCCGGCATGAGCACATCGCTTATGCGAAAGGATCAGGGGAAACTTAGAGGTATAAAACCGGCTAAGGGAGGAGGAAGCATAAGTGCTCAATTGAAGAATGGAAAAAATGCACCGCTACCAAAACGCTCACCTGCTAACCCGAAAGTAGCAGGTATGCAGGCAAACTATAAAGGAACTTTGAGGCGCGAGAATCAAGGATTTAGTCAACGTGGACTTAACTATTCTGGTAATATTAAATCTATGCGGCCGGAAAAAGGTGGTGGAAGTATTAGTGCACAGATGAAAAGAAATAATAATGGACAACCCATTCCGGTGAAGCAGCCACTTGATAAACGTTCAGCAAATTTTCAGGGAAACTATAAAGGATTTATAAAACAGACCACTAAAACCTTTGGTCAGGATGGATTGAGTTATTCTGGAAGCATGAAAGCACGCAAACCCCTTAAAGGAGGAGGAAGTGTTAGCGGCTCAGTAATTAGCAATAAACCATTGCCTGCATATAGTCCAAATTCAGTTTCACGAAAACTAAGTCAATATCAAGGTAATGTTAAAGGTGGACGTAAAACCTTTAGTCAAAGTGGGTTAAGCTATTCTGGAGATATCATCCAGAAAAAGAAAACCTACAGTCAAGATGGATATGACTTTTCGGGATATAACAAAACAAAGAAACCGCCTAAAGGAGGTGGAAGCATCAGCGGAAAGCTTTGGAATAACGATGGCAAACCTTTACCGGCAAAAGTTTTACCTGGAGATCAATCTAAAGCCATCAGCTATTCAGGCAAAACAAAGGTAAAGCGCGATTTTGTTCGCAATCCCAACGCCAATGAAAATGCATTAAAGAAGCACAAGCCGAAAGAAAACACCTATCAAGTAGACGGACTAATGGTTCGCGTAAAGCGGAAAGAAACTGATACTAAACCAAACGCAGCAAAAGGTTCAATGCCTGGAGTTGGCCCCACAAAGGCAACTGTAAAAGCGAGCGAATATACTGGTCGGATAAAAGTTTATTGGGATTATAAGCATAATCCAAGTAGTGCCGATGGATCGATGAAAACGCTTAAAAATACTAAGTCTTTTGAGCAAGCAACTTCATTTGCCGGAAAAATAAGGCTTACAAAAAATTACAGGCACAATCCGAATAGTCATAAAGATGCCTTAAAGGTAATTGCTCCAAGTCGTGCCTCAGCACGGATAGACGACTATCAGGGAAACGTGAAGATGAATAAGTACAATCATAAAAAACATTTTCCTGATGCTGAGTTTGCGCATGGCAAAGGAAATAATGTGAAGGGTGAGCGAACGATTATGACTGATTTTAAGTTATTGTTTACGAAGTTATTTAAGAAGAATAACATGCAGCCAGATGCCGTAAAAGACAAAGTAAGAAGGCCGCGCTATGACAAGAAAGAAAAGGAACTCTGGAAAGATTTATACGACTGATCATGAATTGGATTAATCTAACAAGCAAAAATCAATTAGAAAACATCATAACTGAATCGACAACCGAACCAGTTATTATTTTTAAACACAGTACAAGCTGCTCAATTAGTAGGACAGCTCTTGATCGACTGGAAAGAAATTGGAAAGGCGGGGAATTAGCACACATTAAACCTTACTTTTTAGATCTTCTTTCCTATCGCGAAATCTCAAATCGCATTGCCGAAACTTTTGATGTTGAGCATCAATCGCCACAAGTATTGATTATAAGTAACGGCAAATCTGTATATGATAGATCGCACTTTGAAATTTCTTATGCCGAAATTCAAAATGAGCTAAAGTCAATTATAGCCTTAATTAGGCTATTTTGAAGGTTTGTTGAACTTTACAAACCTCAAGTTCAAATGAATCGACTCAAAATATGTATTATTTGTGCATTAGTTGGTTTAGATTTATCTTTTCAAAAAGAATTGAAATAGTTAGAATGAGTCAATGTGTCAAAATTCTGTTGATTGCATGCATCTCAATTATTGGGATGACTGCCCATGCTCAAACGCAGGATAGCTATGAATATAATTCTGAGTTTACCTGGGGTATAAACAAAAATTCAGCGGGTGGCTTGATTGGTGGCTTTACCTTTAAAAAGGCTCGCAAATTATCTGATCATACACTTGAGACATTTGGTCTTGAGATTATGAATGTAAAAAATCCGCAGGAGGCAAGGCAGAACTCAGGCTATACGGGTAATGCATTTATTTATGGAAAGAGTAATTATCTCTATTCGTTTCGCTTTCAGTATGGTCGTGATTTCATTCTCTTTACTAAAGCCCCCCAACAGGGAGTTGAGATAAAGGCAGTGATTGCTGCTGGTCCGTCCCTTGGGATTGTGGCTCCTTATTATGTTGAAATTGCCGTTGATAATAGTTTTTTCACTTCAAAGCATGAGCAATACGACCCTAACAATCCTGATCATTCTTTTAACAGTATATTAGGAACAGGAAATCTCTTTGAAGGAATAGGAGATTCTAAACTGCAAGTAGGGGGAAATATAAAGGCAGCCCTAAACTTCGAATTGGGTTTTTTAAAGAGTCAGGTCACGGGTTTTGAGGTAGGCGTTTTAGTCGATTCTTATTTCAATAAAATTGTCCTAATGCCGACCGCGGAGAATAAATCTACATTTACAACCGTGTTTTTCACCTTATTCTACGGTAATCGTAAATAATACCTATAAAAAATTTTCCTGATTTTCTGTGACCGGATGGCCATAGGTGGATTCTATTATTATATTTGAAATTCCTTAACCCGTAATTTATATACTATGGAAGCGAAAAAGACAGAAAAGGCCGATTTAACTAACAAGACCGCCTTATTCTTCAGTATTGGCCTGCTTATCACCATGGGAATAACCCTTTCAGCGTTTAATTGGAAAAATTACGATGAGAGCTTGTTAGACCTTCAGGGTAAAAGCACTAACGTTTTTGAAGAAATGATGGAAGTGCCGCCTACAGAGCAGCCACCTCCACCAGCACCAATTATTCAACAACCTCAAATCATAGAGGTGCCTGATGAAGAAGAAATTAAGGAAGATCTTAACCTAAAGTTTGACGTTGAAGTTACTGAGGAAACTAAGGTTGAGGCCATCATTGTAGCTCCTATAGAAGAGAAAGAAGATGTTGATCAAATCTTTAGTGTGGTTGAAGAATCTGCAGAGCCTAAAGGTGGTATGCCCGCATTTTACAAGTATGTAGGTGACAAAATTAAATATCCAGCACAAGCTCGAAGAATGGGTGTAGAGGGAAGAGTGTTCGTTGAGTTTGTTGTAAATCGTGACGGTTCTATTGTTGATGTTAGATCAATAAAAGGAATTGGCGCTGGTTGCGATGAAGAAGCTGTTCGAATTGTGCAAAGCGCTCCAGCCTGGAAACCAGGTAAGCAGAGAGGCAAGGCCGTAAGACAGAAAATGGTAATTCCGATTATCTTCAAATTAGGATAATCTGTTAACAAGATAAAGTTTTAAAACCCTGATCGAAAGTCAGGGTTTTTTTATGCTTGTCTGAATCTCATAACACAAGTCCGCAAACTAATCCAATTAAGATAATAGCCCAGGAAGGAATTTTGGTAAAGGCAGTTAATCCAAATGTGGTAATCGTATAGAGTCCGTTTAATATAACCTCCTTTATAGACTGATCAATTATCAACGGTTGAAAAAGCAGAATAGCAGCCGCAGCAACTAAGCCTGCATTGGCTGCATTTATTCCTTCTAATGACGCACGTATCGGTCTGAATTTTTTCAAACTATCCCAAATACGAATCAAAAAGAAAATCAGAAAAGTACCTGGAAGAAAAATTCCTGCAGCTGACATGATCGCACCCATGATTTGACCAAACACTCCATATTCGCGCATTGCCAACGTGCCTATGTAGGAACTAAAAGAGAATACTGGCCCAGGTAATCCTTGCACAAATGCATACCCAGAAAGGAACTCTTCTGAAGAGAGGTATTGCTTTGGCGCATATTGCACAAACTCCGTGTATAACATGGGTATGAGCACCTGGCCACCGCCAAAAATTAAACTTCCATTTCGATAGAAGTTCTCAAATAATCGAACGGGTAAAAAATGAGGTATTGACTTGGTGAACCCACCCAGTATAGCGGCAAAAATTAAGACTCCAGCCCACAAGAAAAAGTTAGCCCACGATACATCAATCTTCTTTTTTTCTTCGCGAGGATGTGCTTTATAATTCAAGGCAGTTATTAACCCTGCCACTAGCAAAACTATTGGAAAAACGACCGGAGATTTTACAAAATAGGTTGCAACACCAGCCAGCACCATAAGCACTAAAGCTCTATTTGTTTTTACTGTTTTTAACGTAATGGAGTATGCAGCATAGGCAACAAATCCAACCGCCATGGGTTGAATGAAACGGGTGAAGGCGAGCGAAATATTCTTTGTTTCAAAACTGCTTACAAGAATTCCAACTGAAGTCATTATTGCCAAGGATGGCAGCAGCCAAATCAACAGTGTGAGGTACGCTAATGAGGGGCCACCCAGTTTATAGCCGATAGCAGATAATGTTTGTGTGGATGTTGGACCGGGAACAACCTGGCACAAGGCGTTTAGTTCAACTAAATCTTCATCAGAAATGTAATTGCGTTTTTTTACTAGTGTTTTTTGAAAATGCGCAAAGTGAGCTTGCGGTCCACCAAAGCAAGTAACAGACAGTAGTAATACGTCTTTAAGAAAGATGATAAAGCGTATTTGCTGTACCATTCTTTTAGAGTTATTTTTTTAGACCAATCTCTTTCAATCTTTGATTGAGGAATTCACCGGCTGTTATATCATCCCACAATTTTGGATGTGCTTCATCCACACATGAAGGCAAGGCTGTTAAATCCATTTCCGATCGGGGATGCATAAAGAAAGGTATGGAATAACGAGGATGATTCATCAAATGACGAGGTGGATTTACTACCCGATGAATAGTAGATTTTAATTTTTTGTTCGTTAGGCGCTCCAGCATATCACCAACATTTACAACCAACTGTTCTGGCAAGGCGGTAATCGGTATCCATTTCCCATCTCTGCGCAGTACCTGTAAGCCATCGGCACTAGCGCCCATCAGCAAGGTTATCAAATTTATATCACCATGCTCAGCTGCGCGAACCGCATCTTCAGGAACAGAATCTGGATTTTCGATTGGGAAGTAATGAATGGGGCGCAGGATACTATTGCCATGATGTACCTTCGCATCAAAATAATTCTCTGGTAGATTTAAATACAACGCAATCGCGCGAAGCAATTGAAGTCCCGTTTTTTCCAAGCGTTGATAAACATCTAAAGCAATTGCTTCAAACTCTGGTAATTCAGTAGGCCACACATTATCAGGATATTCTTTCTTTATTGGATCATTGTCCAGTACTTCTTGTCCTACATGATAAAATTCTTTCAAGTCACCGGTATTGCGGCCTTTTGCATGTTCTTTTCCTTTACCAATATAGCCTCGTTGACCTGCTAATCCAGCAATCTCATATTTCTGTTTTACCGCATCCGGCAATGCATAAAACTTTTTGATGATTGCATACAATTGAGCAGATAGATCATCGGTGAGATAATGATTACGAACGGCAACAAAACCTATGTTGTTGTACGCTTCACCAAGTTGTTGAACAAATTTATTTCTTGCTGTTTCATCACCACTCGTGAAATCATTTAAATCGAGTGAAGGAATTGTATCGTATAATATCTCCGCCATCGGTATGAGTTAGAAAGGGTTCATGCAAGCTAATTATTTTTAGGTAAATTTACCCATTGTCTTACGTTCAGGCATGATTTTCGCAATATCACAAACTAAAATTCAATCGCCATGAAAACTATCAACAGAAGAAAGTTCGTTAAAGATTCATTTGCCACCGTTGCAATATCTGCTCCTTTCATCATGCAGACTTCAAACTTATTTGCCGAAACCCCCACTAGTGTAGCACTAGATTTCTCTCAAGTGAAACTCCCCTATACATATAATGCTTTAGAACCAAGTATTGATGCTATGACCATGGAAATTCATTATACGAAGCATCATGCAGCCTATATCAAGAACGTTAACGATGCTATTGCCGCTGATAAGATTACGTTCGCAACTGAAAAAGAATTTTTCGCAAACACTTCTAAACTATCTACCAAAGCGCGCAACAACGGAGGCGGTGCATGGAATCACAATTTCTTTTGGCAGGTGATGAAGCCAGGTGCTGGCTCGCCAACCGGAAAAGTTGCTGATGCGATTGCAGGTTCCTTTGGATCAGTTGATAAATTTAAAGAACAGTTTACACAAGCAGCTATGACTCGTTTTGGTTCAGGATGGGCATGGTTAGTAAAAGACGGAAGTACATTGAAGATTGGATCGACTCCCAATCAGGATAATCCTATGATGGACGTTAGCGATTTTAAAGGAACTCCACTGCTAGCATTAGATGTTTGGGAACATGCTTATTATTTGAAGTATCAAAACAAACGCAACGAGTATGTAGCCAACTGGTGGAACGTTGTGAATTGGGATGAGGTGGCCAAGAAGATTTGACAATTGTAAATGCTTAAATTATCAATGATTCTGCGATAAAAACCTGAATCATCGCTAATTACTTGAATGAAGAATTTTACTTTAATAAGCATTCTATGTGCCCTTTCTTTCTTAGGGAGCGCACAGGAAATAAAAATGTATAAAACTTTTGGTGGAGTTCGGTATGAGATGGATACCCTTGTGCTGAGCCCAAAGCAAGTGCTTGAAGTACTAAAAAGTAATCCGGTTGCATTTGAAGAGTTTAAGAGAGCAAAAGTAAATTATAATATTGCTGGGGTATTGGGTTTTACAGGAGGTATGTTAATTGGTTTTCCAATTGGAACAGCTATAGCCGGTGGCGATCCTGAATGGGGATTGGCCGCAGGTGGAGTGGGATTGTTACTTGCATCCATTCCATTCAATCGAGCCTATAAAGGCCGTGCGTTTGGAGCCATTGAGCTTTATAATAAAAAAGAGTTAAGCAGAATTAAATCCACGTTCCATTTCTATGGAACACAAGCAAGGCTAGTGGTGCGCTTTTAAATTAATTTCTGGTTGATAGAATCTGAGCGTATCTGAATCTATTTTTTCTTCAGATAAAATACGTCCGTGAAAAGTTGGTGCGGTAATCCCAGCATGAAATAATCTGGGTGACATGAAAACCCGAGCTTCATCCCACAATCCTAATTCAATAAATAAACCTAAGGTTAAACTTCCGCCTTCAATCATTACTGATTGAATTTTCTCAGTCATTAAATGATCGAGCATAGAAATTAAAAAGTCCTTTTCATCAAGCCGAATCAATTTCAAATTAGGATGTTCTTCATGCTTGAGCACGTTATAGCAAATGGTGGGCACCGATCCATCCAGCAAACTCAGTTTATCACTTAATCGAAGAAACCGATCTATTACTATGCGTACCGGATTTCTTCCACTCCAATCACGCACCGTAAGAATTGGATTATCGTGTGCAGCAGTTTTTGTTCCTACCAATACTGCATCTTCTTCGCTGCGCCACTTATGCACCAACTGCCTTGAGTATTCATTGCTAATCCATTTTGATTCATAGTTAGCGTGAGCAATAAAGCCATCGGTAGTTTGTGCCCACTTTAAAATAATGTAAGGTCGTTGTTGTTCATGAAACGTGAAAAAACGTTTATTAAGATCGCGGCCTTGCTTTTCAAGTATACCTGTCACTACTTCAATACCCGCATCCTTAAGTTTTTTAATTCCTGTTCCACCGACTAAAGGATTAGAATCAACAGTAGATATAACTACTTTTTTTATCTGATGCTTGATAAGCAGATCTGCACAAGGTGGAGTTTTACCAATATGCGAACAAGGCTCGAGGTTTACGTAGGCTGTGCTTCCGGCCAGTAAAGCTTTATCTTTTACACTCGCTACTGCATTAACTTCTGCATGTGCCTGTCCATACTGTTTGTGCCAACCTTCGCCAATTATTCTTCCATCTTTTACAATCACACAACCCACCAAAGGATTTGGACTAACGGAGCCAAGGCCAAGTTTGGCCAACTCAAACACGCGTTGCATCAAAAGTTCATCCGGAGTCATTGAGAAATACTTACCTTGCAAAGATCATTTTCGAGATGACCAATTCCAAAGAACTTTTTAATGATCTGTTGAGCCGAATCACTCTGAATGAGGATAAAGCCGAAATTCAGAGTATCGTTTATCTAATTCTGGAAAATAAGTTCGGATTCTCAAAAACAGATGTTCTATCAGGGAAAGAGATTAACACCCTTGATCAAACCCTTTTAAACACAATTATCTCGAGAATAAATAAACACGAACCCATTCAATACATTTTAGGTTCAGCATATTTCTTTGGGAGATCATTTAGCGTTAATAATTCCGTACTGATACCACGACCAGAGACAGAGCTATTGGTTGACGAAATAAAAACATTTACTCAGTCGATAGAAACTCCAATTCGGATATTGGACATAGGTGCAGGCAGTGGGTGTATTGCAATTTCTTTGGCATTGGAAATTCCTAACGCCAATGTAACAGCTGTTGATATTAGCATTGATGCTTTGGCGTGTGCAAAACAAAATGCTCTTGAATTGAAAGCAAATATTAATTTCAAAGAGCTCGACATTTTAAATCAAGAGTTAAAGGATCACTATGATCTTATTGTAAGCAACCCACCTTACATTTCATTGGGGGAAAAAGAAAACATGAAACAAAATGTTCTTGCCTATGAACCTCACCTTGCTTTGTTTGCCTCACAAAACGATCCATTTATATTTTATCGAACGATTGCTTCCAAGTGCAAAAAAAAACTGCCTACTAATGGTTCTCTTTGGTTTGAAATAAATGAACACTTTGGAAAAGAAGTTTGTAAACTATTGGAGGAGCAAGGATTTAAAGGTGTGCAGATCTTGAAAGATCTTGACGGTAAGGATAGAGTAGTTAGAGCATTGAATGCTTAGTAATTGTTACCCCCCAACTCCTCTCCCATCCAAAATGGATTCTGTGATTTCAGTTTAACAATTCCATCTTTTTCAACCAACCAACTGCCTGAAGCAAACTCAACAAATTCATTTCTTACCTCAATTGGAAGAATTTGAAGCCTGCCTCCTTTGGGCATCCACTTTTCAATGTGTCCTGATTTTATCCAACTCCAGCGAGTGTTGCCTATAAAACAATCAATATCGAACGAAGACAATCCTTCAGTCTTTACAAGATCAGCTTCATTACTCAATAAACAGTTTACAGCCGTTGCCTTGCCGGATTTTAAATATTTAAAAGCAGAGTTAATACTAACATCTTCATCCCGAAAAGGAATAATGTTAACGGGAGCCTGGTCAACTAATTTTTCCTGCCAATAATTGGTCTTGCTTTCAGGCACAAGAACTACATCCACTTTAATCCCCCATGCTACAACAGTTTCAATTTCGCTTTCCGCGACAATTACTGTTGGCATCCATTCCAATAACTCTTGAATTTTTTCAAATGAGATCGCCTGAGCGTTCAAGATAAGCAACGCTGGCTCCTGATCTTCACGCACAATGTGATGACTCGACATTTATTTTTCGAAAAAGCCTACCGTGCCACCAACCCACGTTTTATCCTTATTGTATTTAACTCCAATCATATCTCCACGACTAAGTCGAGCAAGGTTGGTAATTAATTTAGGTCGGGCTTCACCTTCATCCCACAAAAACAACAATCGAATTTCTGTTTTCACCAATCCATCAGGCGCTTGCACAACAGGCTGGTAATGCACTTTGCGCTGAAGCATGTAATTCTTTCGTTCGCCTTCCGGGATCGCAATAATATCATCTAAGGAAACATTAAAAATCACTCCACTCCCTGAAAAGGAAAACAAAGGCTTAAGCACATATTGATCTAAATCTGAAGGCAGGGTGGAATACTCATTTAAGAATTTGCATTCAGGTACGGCATCACTTTTTAGAAAAGGCATGGTGTACTTACTGATATAATAAAACCAATTGGGATGGCCAGCCCACTCTACATCAACATCTTCAGTTAAATGAAAATCTGTTTTTAAATCCTTCTTGGCGATCAACTCATCAAAAATTACCCGATTGTAAATCCGATGAATGGGAACTTCAATTCGGTCTCTTTTATAGAAAAGTTTACGATTACGAATAATCACATCTCCTAAATGAACAGGGGGTATCCCCAAATGATGTTGCGTAACCAAAAAATCAATAGCGGTATTTTGTTTCAATGGATCAATCTCCAGTAAGATTACATTCTCTGGATCGTGGTCTTTAACAATTGCTTTATTTAGTTGCCTCCAGTATGATTCGGAAGTTTCATCGAAATGAAATTCAAGATTAGCTGGAAGTTTGTAATGTTGTCGGAATTTGTTCCCCAGCAAATCCTGATAGCCAAACAAGGATGGAAATCCCTGCATCTCGATAAGTCGCGGGACTAATTCATTATTTCCCTCCGTACAGACAGCAAAGTCCAATGCCAAAAACATTGTATGAGATGTTTCATTCGGCACGCGCAATGAATCCGGTAGTGCACCTGACATTTTACTTTTAAAATCTGGTTGCGCAATAAAATCTACAATCTCATCAGCAGCCTTAAAAAGTTTTTGTTTGAAATCGTTGCCAACAAAAACGGGAGTCTCTGCAACTCGAAACGTAATCTTATAATTAAACTCCCGATCGAGATCCGTTAAAAACTCTGTGTACTTTTTTTCAGTAAATTGTTGATTAAAAATTTGGCGAGTTGGTTCAATCATAAAGAGATTGAACTTAAGCGATGCCGCAAACTCATCATAAGAAATCGGGGTATAACCGTGGCATACGTAAGCATGATCTTATCCGGATCATTTAAATGATCCAACATATCCCAATATTTCTTTTCACCATACTTTTCAATTACGATGGCTTTTTTGTCTTCGCGTAATAAATACATCCTCATGCCCACTGCATCTGCTTCAGGATGAAACTGCGTACCAATAAATGCTTCATTAAAACGAATCGCCATTACGGCACGTTCCAGATCTACATGTGGTCGATATTTTTCAATACAAAGAACAGCACCACCATCTTCAATAATTTTCTGTTCATTGGGTTGAATGATTTGGTAGTCTCTTGAATCAACTGCCCACAAAGGATCGTCAAGCGATCGGAATAGTGGATCATGATGACCTTCAAAGGTTTTATGCACTGGCATTACTCCAAAGGAAGTTGATTTTCTCTTTGAAACTTCTCCATAGCCATAGTGCCTACAAAAAAGTTGAAAACTATGACAAATTAATAGGACGTTCTTTTTGCTTTGAGGATTAACTCTGTTGAATTCAAGAATGGAGTTCATCAATTTAAAATAGCTGTGCTCCCATTCTGAACCAATACTTTCAACAGGATTACCAGGACCCCCGGAAGAAATAAAAATATCAAAACTAAGATCAGGCACTTCGTTTTTTAAGCGAACATCAAAAACTTTGTAGTTAACCATCAAATGGCAATCTGCTTCAAATTCTTCAATCAACTGCCGGATGCAACGCATACCTTCATTAGCCTCTCCATCGTAGAGATCAAGAATTGCAATATTTATTTGGTTATCCTCTGCCACGTGTGTTTGTTAAATTCCACGCAGGGTTTCATCTGTGATGTAATCAACTACTTTCTCTAGACTACCTGTCTGTTGATACACTGCCAATTGACGATCTGCACCAGTTCCCTGCTCTAATATCGTGCGAATATAATTGATGGCGCTTCGGCTACCAAGTTCATCCACCACGTCATCTACAAATTCCAGCAATTCAAGAATAAGCACTCGGGTATCCACTTCTATTTGCTTTCCGAAATCAATAAGCTTACCATCTAATCCATAACGAGAAGCACGCCATTTATTTTCATTGAGGAGCGCCCGCGTATATAAAATAAAACTCATATTTTGAAGGCGTAACTTGTACAATTTGACAACCAGTGCCTGGAATACTGCCGTGATGGCAATGGTCTCTTCAACGCGCATCGGCACATCACAAATCCTAAACTCAATGGTATCAAAAAATGGATGAACACGAACATCCCACCAAATTTTTTTGGCATTATCAATACAGTTTGTCTTAATCAACAGGTTAACGTAATTTTTGAAATCATCCCAATTCTCAAACCGATCTGGAATTCCGGTACGCGGAAATTTATCAAACACTTTCGTACGAAACGATTTGAACCCTGTATTGCGGCCTTCCCAGAAGGGTGAATTACACGAGAGTGCGTAGACATGTGGCAAAAAATATCGAATGGTATTCTGAATATGAATAGCCATGTTTTTATCGTTGATGCCCACATGCACATGAAGACCAAAGATGAGGTTAGAACGAGCGGCTTCTTGCATCTCTTGAACAATCTCATCATACCTTGGATTGGGAGTAATTAATTGTTTACTCCAATGTGAGAATGGATGTGTACCGGCTGCTCCAATTTTCAGACCCAACGTTCCAGCTACTTCCGACACAACTTTACGGAGGTGGCTAATCTCCTGATAGGCTTGAGCAACATCTTTACAGATACCCGTGCCTACTTCCACTACGGCTTGATGCATTTCTGCTTTTACACCATCATTTATTATGTGTGCTGCTAGTTCAACAATTTTTTGATCGTGCGATGCCAACTCCCGCGTATGCGGATCGATTACCATGTACTCCTCCTCAACTCCCAGTGTAAATTTTTCCATATGAATTTAGTTTTCACACAAAGACGTAAAGAACACTACGTGTGAATTCAAATTATTTTTTGGTTGATTTTGGTTTAGCTGTTTTCTTGGTTTCGGTTTTTGCCGCAGGTTTGGCTTTAGCAGCTGGGCTATTAAAATTAGAAACCGAGTTAGTAACAAAGGTTCCCCATGTAAGATTGTCCACCCCCGGTTTTTGACTTTGCGCACGCTCAACGGCCATCTTAGCAGCATGTTCTACAACCCAATCAAAATTCTCTTGTCCAACAGAAGTCACTTCTGCATCCGGAGCTGGATTACAAAAATCAATCGCGTAAGGAACTCCATTACGAACGGCCATCTCCACAGTATTAAAATCATAGCCTAGTGAATTACAAATCTGAAGTACATAATCATGAACCATCTTCAACATTTTTTCAGATGCAGGCCCGCTCTGGCTTTGATACCTTAAATGATGTGGATTACGCGGTTCGTATTGCATAATGCGCACATACTTTCTTCCCAGGCAATAACATCTAAAATAATCTTCAAAAATTATTTCTTCTTGCAGCATCATTACTAATTGACCCGTTTCGCTATACGCTTTAAAAAAATCATCCATGCCATTAAGTTTGTACACACTCTTCCAACCCCCACCAGAATGTGGTTTCATGTAAGCCGGCCAGCCAATGTGTTCAAATACTTTTTCCCAACTCAATGGAAATTTTAGATTACTAAAAGAACCATCACTTGTATCTGTTGGTCTTTCGTGTGAAGGGAGAATGATAGTCTTCGGTACAGGCACTCCAATTTTCACAGCAAGTGCATTATTAAAAAACTTTTCATCCGCACTCCACCAAAATGGATTATTAATTACAGCCGTTCCAGAAATAGCAGCATTTTTAAGATACGCACGATAGAACGGCACGTCTTGTGAGATGCGATCAATGATCACCGAATAATCCGTGGGCTCAGCTTGCGACACCATATCAATGAGCACAGGTTCGGCTTTAATATCTTTTAGTCCCATCTTGTTTACTCGCTCCACAAAGGCTTCGGGAAAGGAGCGTTCCATGCCGTGTAAAATTCCAATCTTCTTCATAACTCTGATTTTAAATTTTGATTCTTAACTTCAATAATAATTTCCTGAAATTTTCCTGATTCCGTCAAGTGAGGATTGTGAGCAGAATGAGTAAACCAATATAACTCTTTTCTTTTGCAAATCACATTTTCATAATAGGATTCTGCGAGTTTAAAATGAGTTTGATAATCATTGCTCCCGATCAAAAAATAAGCAGGGCAAGCAAGTGTAGGCGCAAACTCAAAAAAATTAGTTTCCGAACCTTCGTTGAATAACGAAAGCCAGGTGACTGACCATTGATCAACTTTTTCTCTTGTTGGTGTTGTTGAATTCATCAACTTACTCAACCATTTTCTGTGATAGAATAATTGTTCGCTATTCTCGAAGGGGACTTTCACCTTAGCCAGCTCAGTTATCTGCATGGTATTATTTTCTTGAGTTGCCTTTGCTTTCATGACCTCCAGAGAAAGTCGCTCACTTTCCAATTGATTTATCATTGGACTTACCGCAAAATAGCCTTTCAATAAGTCGGGTCTGGCAACAGCCACGCGCAATCCTAAATAGTCGTCCCTTAAAAACTCGTTTTGAGTAGAGTTTGATTTTTGAAGACTAAGGAAAGTGTTTCAAAAAGTTGGGTCAAAAAGACGCTTGGATTTATTTTCCACTTGTTGATCATCCGTTTGAAGTTCATGCCTGCT
>JBGSIM010000054.1:0-32020 GCA_041742535.1 Cyclobacteriaceae bacterium
AATACGAGCTACTTCTTGTACATCCGGATGTTCTTGCAGTTGTTCGACTAGTGCAAACGGAGCCGTTGCCCAAATGGATTCTTCTACGCCCTCAGTGCGTTCGCTAACAATAGCATAGATATGATCTCCATGTGTGTGAAAGTCATCATAGGTTCGAACGAACGTTACCAATGAAATAAGAAGAAGACTTACCGTCATGCCTACTGCGAGGCCAAATGCATTGAGGATAGAAAAGTATTTGTACTGATACAGATTACGAACAGCTACCTTAAGATAATTATGCAGCATGTCGAGCGAAAAGCTCGAGCTTGAATATTGACCAAGTTGAGCATCTCGTTTCCGCTTCTTTATCGCGTAAGAAAACATCAACAAGAAAATCTGTTCCCAATACAAAACGCGGGTACGAAATAAAGATTTCGACTGAATGTTCAAATGAAACCATTCATCCAGATCACCGAGTAAATCTTCAACCTTTGCCTGGCCACAATACCATTCAAAAATTTTGCGGGCTAATTTTGGGGGCTGATGAATGCTCATCTTAAAGAAAGTTTAGTCTTTGAAAGATTCCATAATTCATCGCGCAAACTTTTGCTTTCGGCAACCGACTTTTTGCCGGCTGTGGTAATTTCATAATACCGTTTACTCCTTCCACCTCGCTCTTGTGTTGCTCCGCCCATCCATGATTTTAAAAATCCTTTTTCTTCGAGGCGGGTAATAGTAGAGTGAAGCGCTCCAATGCTGATAGATCGCTTACAGCGGGTTTCAATATCTTGTTGGATTGATACTCCGTAGGCTTCTTCGCCCAAGGTGGCAATAGTAAGCAGCACCAGTTCTTCAAATTCACCCAAATAAGCTCCCATATTAATCTGTTTGACTCAAACTAACGGAAAGATTTCTTATTTGTTTCTGTTTTTAAGAAGAAATGTCAAAAGCACTTCTATTAACTTTTTCTTGTAACTCACATCAAATGTTTACACATTTGTTTAACAATTGTGTCAAATTCTTGATTATGGCTGAATTAGCAACAGAGGAGAAGATATTAGAGGCTGCCATGAAGGTCTTCACCAGGCGGGGCTTTGCTGCTACACGCACCGAAGACATTGCGAAAGAAGCCGGTATTAACCGAACCCTGCTCCATTATTACTATCGCGATAAACAGACCATCTTCAACCTCATTTTCGAAACTCGTTTCAAAGAATTTTTTAAAGGGCTGTTTCTGATTTTCGAAGCAGACAACATTTCCTTGTTCGAAAAGATCAGGCGCATGGTGGATCATGAAATCTCCACACTAACAAAACATCCTGATCTCGCTCGGTTTGTTATCACTGAAATAGCTAACGAACCAGAATTATTGCTTGAGCATGGTACTAAGCTAGGTATAAATCCTCGTCTCTTGATTCAAGCTTTTGAAAAACTAGTTTCAGCAGAAATTGATGATAATCATATCAAGCCAATAGAAGGTAGACAGCTTTTAATTAACATCATGTCACTCTGCATTTATCCATTCATAGCTAAGCCGGTAGTTCAAACTATGATGAACATGGATAGTTCAGCGTTTAGCAAAATGATGGAGCAACGAAAAATAGAGGTGAGTGAATTTATTATCAACGCAATAAAAAAATAAACTATGCGACCCACATTAGCCAGTGCGTTTTTTCTTTTTGCCATACTCTCTTCATCATGGGCTCAAACCCTCACGATTGACTCTTGTTACGAAAAGGCGAAACGAAACTACCCGCTTATCAAACAGTATGATTTGATCAATAAATCAACAGAGTACACTATTTCAAATGCGGGAAAATCATATCTGCCACAACTAAGTGTTACCGGCATTGCAGGATACATTATTAAAGGAATTCCATCTCTAGCGCCTCCGACAGCAGAAACTTCTGAAGATAAATTTCAATTCATTGGTATTGGTCAACTCAACCAAACCATTTGGGATGGTGGAGCAACTCATTCACAAAAAGAACTTATTAAAACCAGCGCTCAAGTGGATAAGGCTGAAGTGGATGTAGCGTTGCATAGTATTCGCGAACGCGTGAATCAATTATTTTTTGGTGTCCTCCTCATGGATGAACAACTACAATTGCTAACTATTCTTACGGATAATCTCAATCGAAACTTAAAAGCTGTAAAACTTTCTAATGAAAATGGATTAGCTTATTCATCGGATGTGGATGAAGTAAAAGTAGCGTTACTGAAAGTTGAACAACGTACTATTGAAACTCAGTTCGTGCGTGAGGGGTATATGAATATGCTCGCATTGATGATTGGAGAGCCAGTTGTCACAAGCATGAGATTTGAAAAACCAATCGTTGAATCCGCGTTGATAGGCGATATCCACAGACCAGAGTTAGCACTTTACCAACATCAACGAAGCCAGGTGGAACTGCAAAATTCAATTAACAAGGTGGGCTATATGCCAAAGATTGGATTGCTCGGGGCAGGTATTTTGATTCAGCCTGGTGTTTCCTTAGGAACAGAAAAAATAAATTCACTCGCTCTTGCAGGCTTAAGCCTTTCGTGGAATACCCAAGGAATTTATAAATCGTCCAACAATCGTGAGTTAACTAAAATTGGTTTAGAAAGGATTAATGTTCAACAAGAAACATTTCTGTTTAATACAAAACTTCAATTGACGCAACAAAACAGCGACATAGAAAAAAGCAGAACCATTGTTGAAAAGGATCAGCAAATTGTTGCCCTAAAGTCCTCTATCAAAAACGCATACGAACTAAAATATAAAAATGGAATCTGTACGATGAATGATTTGTTGTTGGCTACCAATGCAGAAACCGAAGCCCGAAGTAATCAGGCGCTTCACGAAGCACAATTATTATTGAGCGTATATTCTTATAAAACTACTTCAGGAAATTAATGAATCCACTGAAACACATTCTTATGAAACCTTATTCTTTTTATTTGTTGATTGTACTAATCATTTTTTCTTGTGACAACAATACAGGAGAGTTTGATGCCACTGGGATATTCGAGGCTACGGAGATCATAGTATCTTCAGAGGCATCTGGAAAAATTCTGGAACTAAATCTTGCAGAAGGCGAGGTACTGAAGCGTGGGCAAAGAATTGGTGCCATAGACAGCACACAACTCTATCTAAGTAAACTTCAGTTGCACGAAAGTCAAAAGGCAGTGTTGGCGGGCAGGCCAGACATCCAAACTCAAATGGAAGCCACACGCAAAGAAATTGAAAGTACTCGAGTTGAAAAAAAGAGAATTGAAAATTTGGTAAAGGGTGAAATCGCTAATCAAAAACAACTAGACGACATAAATACAAAGCTCGCGGTTCTTGAATCAAGACTGGCCGCACAACAAAATAGTTTACGAACTACTACTTCTACTTTAACAGAGCAAAGCAATGCCATTAACATACAAATGATGATGGTTCAGGATCAACTAAGGAGGTGTACAATTATCAATCCTGTAGATGGCACTGTGCTTACGAAATACTCAATGGAAAATGAAATGACGATGCCTGGTAAGGCGATGTATAAGATTGCCGATCTATCAACCTTGATTTTGCGAGCCTATGTTTCTGGCGATCAGTTGCCGCAGTTTAAGTTGGGGCAATCGGTAAATGTGTTGGTGGATGCGCCAGACGATGCATACAAAACTTATTCGGGCACCATTGCCTGGGTGTCCGACAAAGCGGAGTTCACTCCCAAAACCATTCAAACAAAAGATGAGCGCGCTAACCTGGTGTATGCCATTAAGATTTCGGTGAAAAACGATGGCTATTTGAAGCTGGGAATGTATGGAGAAGTGAAGTTCAATTAATCTCATGAAGGCTGTTGAAATACGAAATATCAAAAAGACATTTACTGTTGAGAAGTCAACCGTTACTGCCTTACATGATATTTCTTTTGATGTAAAACAAGGAGAGTTGTTTGGATTAATTGGCCCAGATGGAGCGGGTAAGACAACCTTGTTTAGAATCATTACCACATTAATGATTGCTGATAGTGGAACGGCTTCTGTTGATGGCTATAACGTGATCAAAGATTTTAATGAAATACGCAAGCGTGTCGGCTATATGCCCGGTCGTTTTTCATTGTACCAGGATTTAACGGTAGAAGAAAACTTGTCTTTCTTCGCCACCTTATTCAACACCTCCATTGAAGAGAATTATGATCTGATCAAAGACATTTATGTTCAGATAGAAAAATTCAAAACTCGTAAAGCGGGTGCTCTTTCGGGTGGAATGAAACAAAAACTTGCGCTCAGTTGTGCGCTGATCCATAAACCCTCGGTTCTTTTTTTAGATGAGCCCACCACGGGTGTAGATGCCGTTTCGCGAACAGAGTTTTGGGATCTGCTTCATAATCTGCAACAGCAAAAAATAACCATCCTGGTATCTACTCCTTATATGGATGAGGCAAGTTTATGCGATCGCGTTGCTCTAATTCAGGATGGGCGAATTATGGACATCGATTCACCGAATGGAATAACGAATAAGTTTAGTCGCACACTGTGGTCTGCCCGTGCAGAAAATATGTACAAATTATTAAACGACCTGAATGCGCAACCAGAAGTGCACACATGTTTTCCTTTTGGACACGAACATCATGTAACCTTTCGGGATGGTGATGAAATTATGAAGCAGGTAGAAGCCCGATTAAATCAAGGCGGACACGCATCCCTAAAATTTGAAAAGATAAATGTCGGCATTGAAGATTGTTTTATGGAGTTGATGAAAGGGTAGGATTATGAAAGCTATATCCGTACAAAATTTAACAAAGCGTTTTGGTTCGTTTACTGCGGTAGATCAGATTTCATTTGATGTAGCTCAGGGTGAGATTTTTGGATTTCTGGGTGCCAATGGTGCGGGTAAAACAACAGCCATGCGGATGTTGTGCGGGCTTTCAATGCCCACGAGTGGTCTGGCGAATGTTGTCGGCTTCGATCTTTATAAGGATGCTGAGAACATAAAAAAGAACATTGGCTATATGAGTCAAAAGTTCTCCTTGTATGAGGACTTAACCATAAAGGAAAACATTCAGTTTTATGGGGGCATTTATGGTTTAAGCAATGCTGAGATAAAAGAAAAAACAGCGCGTCTCTCGCATACTTTAAAGATTGATGACAAACTAAATACACTTGTAAAGGCATTGCCTTTGGGTTGGCGACAAAAGATTTCGTTTTCAGTGGCCATGATTCATGAACCCAAGATTGTCTTTTTGGATGAACCTACCGGAGGTGTTGATCCAATCACACGTAGGGAATTTTGGACAATGATTTTTGAGGCCGCTAATACCGGCACTACAGTTTTTGTAACTACCCACTACATGGATGAGGCCGAATACTGTGGAAGAGTGTCCATTATGGTGGATGGAAAGATAGATGCCCTTGGTGCCCCGCAAGAACTAAAGGAAAAGTTTTCCGCAAAGGATATGGGTGAAGTGTTTTTGAAATTAGCACGCGGTGCAAAAAGAGGAGATGATTAATACTCCCTCTCCCAAGGGAGAGGGTTGGGGTGAGGGACAATAAAATATAGAATGAAGCAGTTTTTGTTTTTTATTAAAAAAGAATTCCTGCACGTGTGGCGTGACAAGCGCACCATGTTTATTCTTTTTGGAATGCCCATCATGCAAATTCTGCTTTTTGGATTTGCGCTTACCAATGAAGTTAAAAACACACGCATTGCCATACTTGATAATTCGAAAGATGAAACTACTGCTGCCATTATAAATCAGTTGCAGGCTAGCCGCTATTTTGATGTTCAGGAAAACATTCGGGGTAATTCAGAATTGGTTCCTGCTTTTCAAGCCGGAAACATTAAGCTGGCGGTTGTCTTTCCAGAGAATTTTCAGGAGCAACTTCTGCATACTAATTCAGTAGCGGTTCAATTGATTGGCGATGCCACCGATCCTAACACGGCCAACACATTGATAAATTATGCGTCAGCAATTATCATAGACTACCAAAGTAATCTGCGGAATCAAATCAAGTTTCCGTATAGCATCAATACGGAAATACGCATGCTGTACAATCCGCAACTTAAGGGTTCTTACAATTTTGTACCCGGTGTAATGGCCATGGTGTTAATGCTGGTGTGTGCCATGATGACTTCTATTTCTATCGTACGGGAAAAAGAAATGGGCACGATGGAAATTATTTTGGTTTCGCCTATTGTGCCTATTCGGGTAATCATTGCGAAAATGGTTCCTTACTTTATTTTATCAGCTGTAAACATCGGTAGCATATTGTTACTAAGTGTTTATGCATTAGATGTCCCCATTCGAGGAAGTTTACTGTTATTGGTCTCCGAATGTTTATTGTTTACAGTAACAGTACTTGCTTTGGGCCTGTTGATTTCATCCATTGCGAACTCACAGCAAGTTGCCATGCTTATTTCATTGATGGGTCTTCTTTTGCCCACCATTATGCTGAGTGGATTTATGTTCCCTATTGAAAATATGCCTGTCGGCTTACGAATCTTTTCCAACATCGTCCCAGCAAAATGGTTTTACATTATTGTTCGTAACATCATGATTAAAGGTGTTGGGTTTGAATATGTGTGGAAAGAAACTTTAATTCTTGCTGGAATGACTGCCTTCTTTATGATGATAAGCATTAAGAAATTTAAAACACGCCTGGAATGAGAGCTCTCTTTGTCTTATTACAAAAAGAATTTCGCCAGATTTTTCGAGATCCCGCAATCTTGCGTATGATGTTTATGATGCCCGCTGTTCAACTTTTGATTATGCCGTTGGCTGCAGATTATGAGGTAAAGAATGTAAAAATCTGCGTAGTCGATTACGATCATTCTTCTTACTCTCAAAAACTTGTTAACAAAATAACTTCTACAGACTATTTTACTTTGGTTGATTATACAGACTCTTATGATAAAGCCCTTGAGTATGTAGAGCATGACGAAGCAGATCTGGTGCTGCAAATTCCAAGTTCTTTTGAAAAAGGTTTGATCCGCACAGATGAAGCTTCTCTATTTCTCGCCATCAATGCAATTAACGGTGTAAAGGCAAACTTAGGAGGTGCCTATTTGCGCAGTATTATTAACGACTTCAATCGCGAAGTCAGACTCGAATGGTTGCAACTACCCAGGCAAAATTCGCAACCCACCATTGAAATTGCGTCCATTAATTGGTTTAACCCGTTGATGAATTATCGATTCTTTATGGTGCCCGGAATTTTGGTAATTCTGATAACCATGGTGGGTGCATTTTTATCGGCCTTAAACATCGTTAAAGAAAAAGAAGTTGGCACGATTGAACAAATCAATGTAACGCCTATCCGTAAACATCAATTTATTCTAGGTAAATTGATACCCTTTTGGGTGTTGGGTTTTGTTATGCTTACGATAGGGCTATTGATTTCATGGATTGCGTATGGAATTATTCCTGTCGGGAGTCTTTTTACGATCTACATTTTTTCAGGAATATATCTTCTTTCAGTATTGGGTCTTGGTTTGTTGGTGTCAACTCTAGCCAATACACAACAACAAGCCATGTTGTTGTCGTTTTTTTTGATGATGATTTTTATTTTGCTGGGTGGATTATATACTTCTATTGATAGTATGCCGGTGTGGGCGCAAACCATTACCAAATTCAATCCGGTAACTTATTTTATTGAAGTTATGCGTATGGTTGTTTTAAAAGGAAGCACTTTATACGATATCCGCATTCACTTATTGAAGGTGCTAAGCTTTGGTTTTGTCTTTAACGGACTTGCCGTTTGGAATTACCGAAAGCGGAGTTGAGTCTGAGGATTTTATCTTTAATTACCTACAGCATCTTTCAATTTACTTTTATCACCCGTCATCTCCCAATGCCCAAGTGAAGTGGGTATGCAACCAATTGCATTTAGTTGATCGAAAAAATCCTTCACCTTAAATGGCTGTCCTTTCGATTCTTTCATTTTCGCAAACTCAGCCATCGCGCTTTCGAGTAAATATTTTCCGGTAATGTAGCTGGTGCCATACCCCGGCTGGCGTAGGTATAGATGTTGTTCGAAAAGCAATAATTCCTTTTCTGTTTTCATCCACCCCCGTGGTGTATATTCCGAGTGAATTCTTCCTGCCTCCTCCATTGTCAATTCATTGGCATGAGCGTAGAGTGAACCAAGACCACGGGCGGCACGCTGGGCAATCATGATGTACACAATTTCTTTCACGCGAGGATCATCATTATACAATCCGGATTGCATAAACATTTCTTCAACAGCTGTTGCGGTGCCTTCATTACGTGAATCAAAAATGTTGTACAATAACGGCTCTCTCCGAATTTCACTGAAGTGGGGTTCGTTATCCATGCGGGCAAGTTCAAACCAATGATAGAAGTGAGAGTAGAGAGGTCGCGGATCATGATGTAACGTGATAATGAAAAAATTTCGTTTATCGGCTGGTACAAAATTACCGAGATGCTCTCGCAGGGCAGGTTCGAAATATTCTTTAACCGTAACGATTTCATCCTTCTCTAAAAAGCTCAAAAAACTTTTGGCAGAGCGTTCCGTGAGAGCCTCAAAAGCCTCGGGAGTATCTGCTGCTTTAAGCTCCGGTAAATTTCGGTTTCGGTGTTCTTCCAATTTCAATCCTGTCCAGGCACGCGCAATTTCACGTTTTAACAGCATCACTTCGTCTTCCCACGTAAGAGGAACGAGGTGCACATTTTGTTGATACCACGTATAGTTTTCCTTTCCAATTCCCGAGGAGCCAGTTTTTGAGGATGATTCTTTTTCTAACCAAATGGCTAAATTATTTGTGGATGCAATAGCTTGGTTTATAACATCCGTCAGATCTTGATGATCTTTTACGCTCGGCAATTCAAGTATACTAGTCAGATCCTGACTCTGCGATTTAATGTCACGAATACCGGCAATCCATAAATCTTTGGCATTACCAATGAGATTAATTTTGGCTGCTTCATTCAATGATGAAATAACCTGAAGTTGTTTAATTAGTTTCTCTTTGTTTTCTCCTGATAATGGAAACTGATATTTCCATAAATCGATGATAGCCGCATGAGTTGGCCCTTCATGAGCCGGTACATCGCTGCGCTCCATCCAAACTGTTTTATAAAAAGCCGGGTCTCGTTCCCAGGTACGCAATACCCTATGGTCAAAATCAAGGCCATTCATTTCGGCATAAACAATATACCAATCTACCTGATGATTGACGGGCCAGCCTGTGGTATCAAAATTCTGAAGTTTCTGCTGCCAGGTCTTTAATTCGCCATGTTGTTTCTCCATGGCTGCTACCGAATAATCTGGTACACCATTTATGAAGGGCGGTTTTTGAAATTCGCGCCAAGATTTAAAGAAAGCTACGAGTTGCGGGTAGGTGGTTGATTTTTCCGATTTAATCGGTGCTGGTGAGGAACACCTAATTAAGTTGACAACTATTATACCTATTATGCTATAGCGGGTCATTAATGAGTTTTTCATAATTCCCAAACTACTTAAAATTTCCAGATTTAATAAATAGAATTTACGCAGAGCGTAAACACGTTATTTCTTGAACGATTTTCTTCGGCTGGCTCTTCCAAGGTACTTAAAAGCATCCGCCATCATGAACGTGCCTGTAATACCAGTGACGCCCCCTGATACTAACAAAACTTTGCCAAGATCATCATATTTTCTTCCCAACATGAGTCCTCCTGCAATAGTGACCGTATAACCAATGGTTGCTACTACAATTCCCTTTCTGAACTTACTTTCGGATAGAGCGATATTAATCTGAATGTTTTCCACTTCCTGTTGAAGCAGTAACACTTCATTCTTTAGTTGTTCTATATCCAATGACTCTTCTTGAGCCATTGTGACTGCTGGCAATGCGATTAAATAAAGTATCAAAAGCTTTTTCATTTTCAGGGTATTTTTAGGGAAGCGATTCTTCTAAAAAAAATTACTTATCCAACCAGGCTTTGAAATTAGAGCTTCTGTCTCGACTGATCGTAAGGTCATGTTCACAGTGCTGATTAAGTTTTACTTCAAGCCGAGTGCTAATCAGACCTTTCACCTCAGCAATGGCATCTGCATTGACGATTGCTTTCCGGCTAATTCGAAAAAATTTTTGCCTGTCCAACAGTGTTTCCAACTGTTCAAGTGTGTAATCTATTAAGTACTTTTTGTTGTCTTTTAAGGAATAGATGTACACCTCTTTTCCATCAGCAAAAAAATAGGCAACTTCTTGAGTTGATCTATACTGCAACTTATTTCCTGATTTAATAAGTATTCTCTCTTTTGGTTTTTCCTTCTCTTTATTCAACCAATCTTTCAAATGAAGTAGTTGATCGTTGATCCTGTCTGGTTGATTGGCAATTCGTCTCCATTTACTCAGTGCGGCATTCAGGTCTTCTTGCTGAACCGGTTTGAGCAAATAGTCAATGCTGAAATGTTTGAATGCCTGCAGGGCATATTGATCATAGGCTGTGGTAAAAATAATAGGTGCATCTATGGTAACACGCTGAAAAATTTCAAAGCTTTTTCCATCCGCGATTTCAATATCCAGAAAGATGAGATCTGTCGTTTTTCCTGAGGAAAAATAGTTTACTGTATCTTCAATGCTATCCAGTGTATCCTGTAGAACAAACGACTCTCCTGATTTCTTTAGCAAAGAGGTAAGTCTCTCTGCAGCCAGGGCTTCGTCTTCAACAATCAGAACATTCATATTTCAATATGAAGGACGGGTAATTTTACAACAAACAGTGTTTCTGTCCTCTCTACTATAACCGGCAAGTCACTTAAAAGTTTATATCGGTTAATGATGTTATTTAGTCCTATTTTGGTCGACTCTTCTTCTACTTCTTTTTTTTGCAGTGTATTACTCACCACGATATATCCTTCCAGTGTCTCGAGTAGAATTCTCAATGGTAACTTTCTGGACGCTACATTATGCTTAATTGCATTTTCAATAAGCATCTGCAAAGATGCCGGGGCTACCATCATCACGCCTGATTGATCCGTGATTTTGTTTTCAATAATAAGGTTATCGCTAAAGCGGGTTTTGAGAAGGTACATGTAGGATTCTATAAATGAAATCTCCTGCTGCAATGGTACAATTTTGCTTTCCTGGTTATACAGTAAATAACGATACACATTTGAAAGCTGTCCGATAAATTTCGATGATGCTTCTGCGTCTTTATGTACCAGCGATGAGAGTACATTGAAGCAATTGAATAGAAAGTGCGGATTGATTTGGTTTCTCAATGCTTCAAACTGGGCTTCAATATTTTGTTTCTTTAACTGCTCTGCCTCAAGTTGTGTTTTCTTAAGTCGATTCATAAAAAAGATAATCGCATTCACACAATTGAGAAATAGGTTGACCCTGAATCCAAAGGCTGTAAGTAATTTCCAATGATCAAAATGGAATTCTAAAGGCATTCTCAATATTGTGTACAGAGCAAATAATGCGAATGTAGAGATCACCATTACGGTGATCATACTCACTAGAAATAGAATAATCAGCGGATGGATTACAGTTCTTAGTTTGAGAATCTTGATTTCCGTCAGCCTGTTCAATTCCCAAATGCCCAAAACAACAAGGGTAAGTATCCCTAGTAAGTAGAAGTTGTTCAATTCAAAATCAAACAATCTCTCTCCCACCGTAAAATGAATATTGATATACGAATAGATCGAGAGTAGAAGTATAAATAAATATCTATAGCGCGCTGAAAACACCGGGTATATTAAAATATTCTTTAAAATATGTCAAATAATTGGAAATGGGTAAGCCCCGCAAAAAATTTACGGGGCCCCAAACCCACTTCCAACCAAAGTTAATTCTTAAGGAAGAAGTACCTTATCAATTACATGGATCACTCCGTTTTTAGCTTGTATGTTCAGCAATGCGGCCTGAAGTTTAGCCGCTTCGCCAGAACCACCAATCACTGTAAGAGCTGCTGTATTAACAGTTATATTTCCATTGAGTGTTGGAACACTGCCACTAACAAGATCCGTAGAGAATACTCTTGAAGCTACCACATGTTTTTTTAGTACAGCAATTAATGTTGCTAAGTCAATTTGACTTACATCATCAACATTAAGCGCAGTATACAAAGCTTGAAAAGCAGCGTCAGTAGGAGCAAAAACTGTTAGTTCTCCAGTTGATGCACTCACTGCTGCAAGCAGATCATTTGCTCCTTGGCCATCGGTACGAGCTAACGCTGCCAACAGTTGCGTAAACTGGGGCGATGAAGCTTGGGTATTGTCCACAACAATCTGGGCAATGGTCTTAGATGGTGGTAACAAGGTGCGATTGATCACGTGAACAATTCCATTTGATGCTTGTATATCGGTTGCTGTTACTTGGGTTGTTCCGTTTATGAATACTCCCGCGGCTCCTTTGCTAAAATAAATTTTTGCGCCTCCAAATGTTGAAGCTGAAGATGACCCCGTTGCAATGTCCGCTGCTTTTATTTCATTTGCTCCTGCAATCACATGATAGGCCAAAATTGAAGTTAATAGAGCATTTCCTTCTGTTGTGTTAGCTGGCAAAGCTGTAATGCCTGCTGCAGCAAAAGCATCGTTGGTTGGAGCAAATAGAGTTAACTGGTTGCTTGTTGAAAGTAGCGTTGGCAATAAGCCAGCTTGTTGCACAGCAGCTACTAAAGTGCTAAAGTTTTTATTGAAATATGCCGGAGCAACGATTGTTCCAACCACAGGTACGATGGTCGGTGGCACTAAAACTGCGTCCACAACGTGAACTACACCATTGGTTGCGGCCACATCGGCAATTACAACATTTACGTTGGTATTCAATTTTACTCCCGAATTGATATTTACTGTGATATTCTCTCCACCCACGGTTGTGACATCTCCATTAGAAAGCTGAGTGGACAGCACTGCCGCAGAAGAAATTACGTGATATTCTAAAACGCTTCTTAAAACTGATTCTGGAATATCATCCAGAGAAGTTTGCCCTATTGCAGTCAGAAGACCTGAAAATGCTTCATTTGTAGGTGCAAATACGGTAAAGCTTCCACTTCCACTAAGTGTAGACACTAAATCAGGGAATTTAGTAAGTGCAGCAACCAAAGTGGTTAGATCAGGGTTGCCTTGCGCAAGGGCCACAATACTTTCTGTTGGAACAACTTCATTGTCATCATCATTACAACTAGTAAATGTGAAAGAAAGGAGAAAGATCAAGGCAATTACTTTCGTGTAAATGCTTGCTCCGATTTTTTGAGTGAATTTGTTTGTCATCATTTTGAGTTGGTTTAAAAGTTTAGCTATTAAACTCAACAAAATGACTTTTGCTTTAGCGGTTTGGCTTGTAACTATAGATTAACGGAGTGAGTGGTAATATTTCCAGAGTGAACCGGTGAAAGTATTAGAACTTGGGTACCTGTTCAACTTCCTCAAAATCGCCACGCAACATTCGGTAGCGCTTACGGGCTTCTGCAGCATACACACTTCCCGGATATTTGTTTAAAAACTCGCGATAAATTTCCATCGCTTTGTCTTTGTTTTTTATATGCAGCTCATAGATCTCCCCTTCCAAAAAATAAGCATCGTCTGCAAGAATATCATCGCCAAATTCAACTAAGATTTTTTCAAGAAGTACGATTGACTGATCAAACTCTCCACGCTTCATGCGCAGGTTCGCTTCGAGCCAGTACACATCATCTTGAATTGCTGACAAGGCAACATCCTTTTTCAAATCTACCCACACAGAGTCTCCTAATGAGCCATAGTTTCTTGTTTCCTTTTGGTTAGCCATATCCTTCCTCAAATCATCCTCACTCCAAAGTTTTTTCCTAAGTGCTTCTTCGCGACTCATCTTTACTTTCTTAGTAATCTGAAAATTTTTCAAACGCTGGAGAGCTGGCTCGATTTTATTTTGAGCAAGCAGTAGTTCAATAGCGGCATACTCTTTCAAGGCCGCACCTGTGGTATCGTACGCTGTGTTTTCCTTTATGCGCATACTCAGCTCCATCGCATCGTTTGCGATTTCGCGCGAAGTGGCTTGCTTCAAAATATCCAGATGTTCTTGTGCTAATAAAAAATCCCCTTTGAAGTACGATAGTTTTGCGTTGCGCAATTTGGCTTCGTAACCAATAGGAGTTTCGCGCTGCGTTTTTTCAACCTGTGAGTACAAAAGCGTAGCCTCCCATGGTTCTTCTTTTAAAAGGTAGATATCACCCAATTCAATTTTTGATTTTGCCTTGAGCGTAGGTGTCACTTTATTATTGGCAATCAATCTGTTCAACTCATTAACAGCGGAGTCTTTCTGATCGAGATAATAGGCATAGAGCAACGCCTGGTTGAGTGTTGCCTCATACGTATTTGCATGATCGGGATAGGTGTTTTTAAAATTCCCATATTCTGATATTAAATATTTTACTGAATCCTTATTTACGGGAAATGAATTTTTGACTTTGGCTTCGCGCGTTTGTATTAGTCCGAGCCGGGCGGGTAATTCATTTGGCGTATTTGCATACTCTTTTATCACAAACGAAAAGCATCGATCGGCATTCGCAAAATCTTTATTGTTAAGTGCGATGTGTGCTATCTCTAGTGTTTTGGATTGGTCTTTTTTGAAACGCTTGTCATACGCGCGCGATTGAATAAATGCGCCATAAAAATTTTTCTGTTGTAGATTTACCCAAATCAAAAGATCAACATACACTTCGGAGTTTTGATTTTTTTGAACGCGATCGTACAGCAATTTTTCCAGGCTCTCTAACTCCTCAGGCTTGGTAAGTAAAATCTGCATCAAATTTTTTACATACGAAATATTAGCTGGTGTTTGTGTTACGTAATTCAAATACTCCTCCACCATCTGATCTCGCTTACCAGACAGGCGATAAAGATTTGCTAACTCAAGGGTGTAAAGTGTTGAGTTACCAGAGGCTGTCCGTGCTTGTTGCAAAGCCTCAATAGCATAGTTTGTGAGATTACGAGATGCAAGGTAATCCGAAGTTGTTTTGAGTTTATACGCATCGTCTGATTGCGATTTTATTAAATTTTTGAAATACTTATCCGCTTTCGCAATGTCTCCTGAGCGGACGTAAATAACACCCAAGTCAAGTCTGTAGTTAATCTTGCCATCACGTTTGATAAGGCGCTCCACGTAATTTTCGGCTTTGTTAAAATCCCCAACATCGAGTAGGAGGTTGAGATAGTTGGTGTGGATAAGTGGAATGTTTTCATTTTTTTTTGCCAGTTCTTCGTACAGCGCAAGCGCCTTATCTTTTTGATTTTTAGAATTGTATTCGTTGGCAATTTGTATCTCTTGCACGTCTTGTCCAAATGCAGGCTGCATAATCAATCCACATAAGAACAGAGCCTGTATTCTTATTATTATATATATATATTTAATGTAATAGTTATTATTCCTGTGCATTTGTGGATAGATATCTTAAGCTATAACGAAAGTTAACATTTTGTGGATAATGTGTTTTTTGAATACTACTTTTTTTTGGTTTAAACGAAGGTACTATCTATTTGTCATCATTTTTTAGGTTTTGTGGATTTAGGATTTAACTAATTAACAAAGGGTGGATAAGTGTTTTGAAATGTAGGTTTATGAACAACCAAATTGGGTGATACTAATTTGGATGGGTGATTATAGGATTCTATTAAGTTATCAACAGATGTAAACAAGTTATTCAGAACTTTATCACCAAAGGTCCATACTCCCAGTTTGCTCTAATTGGGAAGGTGAATTTGTTTTCATCAGATTTGTAGAGTATGATTTTCTCAGGTTCTTTCTTTTGAAGAAAATTGCCTGCGTCCCACTTTCCGTTTCTATTAGAGTCAATAATCACTCTTACTTTGTATGTATCGGGTTTCAGAAACATCAAATTAAATTCTTTTTGATTTTTTAATTCGCTTATGAGAATATCGTTGGTTGTTAAAAGTTGAAGAATGAAATTCTTTTCGTTGGTTTCTATTGTTCCAGTTACAAATCCTGTATCATCTTCTTTAAGGATGTTGATTTCTTTAGTGATTGATTTTGAGCTGTCTCCTTGATATGAGATAAGTGCACTACGGCCAATTCGAAGGAATGGCTTTTCTTTTTTCTTTAATTTTGCTTCATCCTCGTCTTTAGGTAATTCAATCTTTGTTTCGAGCGAAAGCGTATGATGAAGCGTATCGATTAAAAGATCCTTTAGGATAAAGGCAATAGTGGTTAATGAATCTACCTTGATATAAATACTGTCAATATTTATTTGAGCGATTGGTTTGTTGAACGAGATGGTGTGCTTAAACTTTTTGGTTTGAAGGTTGTAATTACTGTGTATCTCTTTTAATCCAAAACTTTCCTTAGCCACTTTTGTTTCTGTCCTTTTAATGAAGAAGGTCGTGTCAACAGATTGTTGAACACTGTCGATCATAAATAGATTTACTTTTACGGAGTCATTATTATCAAAAGCATGGTAGAAGATCAGTTCGCTTAATTTATCTCCAAAGGTGTAGAGTGCTTTTGATTTATCGGCTAGTTCAATTTTAAGTGAATCTGCATTTTTGTTTATCCGAACCAAGCTTTTTTCGCTTGTATGACGGATGCTTGTTATAGCGGGTGGCCGGGCATCTACTGTAATTAGATTTATCTTAAGGGAATCTTTATTTTGAGTTAGATTTATAACATCTGAGAGAAAGCCAAACTGTTCAGTTTTGCTTTCAACTTTGAGATTCTTGTTTTTATCCTCGAATGCGTAAACATAGTATTTCCCATGTTTTAAATTTTGTAACGAGAAAAAACCTTCTTTGTTTATTTTGGTAAAGTAGATTGGTGAGTGACTGAAGATATTGAATGTATCACTTTGGTAAAGTGCCACTGTTATTTTTTCTGGGATCTTTTCGGAGAATGTAAATGCGACATTTCCTTCAATGCTCAAGGAATCAATGGTTTCTCCAGTACTGAAAGCAAGACGTAGATTTTCTGCGGGGTTTCCTTCTGTAATGTCTTGGACACCTTCTCTGAAATTTACGCTATAGGTTGTGTTTTCTTGCCATGGATTTTCAGGCTCAATAATTACCCTGTTTTTCTTAACCGAGAAAGTGGTATTTTTTCCTGGTGATGGAATGATCAATATTTCCTCCTTGGGGTCCTTTAGTTTTAGGTCTTCATTGAAAACCACTTCAATGGATTTGCCTTTGAAACTTTTCTGCCCGTTGGCTGGATTTGATTCAATAAGTTCTGGTGGAGTTTCGTCTTTCGGTCCCCCGGTTGGCGTGGTTACACTAGCGCATCCCGCAAGGAGTATTGTTAAAAGAAGTGGGAGTGCAATGCTAAATTTCATGAACGCTTAGCAATGTAAATTAGACTTGAATACGAACCTGTTTTTCTTGCGTCATTATTTGATTGAAATCCAGAGAGGAGAGCTTTGGCCATTGAAATATATGATACTGAGTTTGGATTTTTATAGTTTTCGCTAAGCATGGAAACATAATATGAATCGAGCTTCATCGGTTCCGTTGTGATAAGCTGAAGACCGTGTTTGAAAAGTAGCTGCTTCATGTTGCTTTGTGAAAAATGCCAAAGGTGGCGAGGTACATCGTAGCCAGCCCAATGACTTTCATATTTTTTGGCATCAGCAGATTCACGATTAGGTACAGCAATAAAAATGATGCCATCATCATTCAAGTGGCTGATCAGTTCGTCAACTTTTTCATTAAGGTCGTGAACATGTTCCAACACATGCCAAAGACTTATTATATCAAACTTATCTTTTGTTGATTTCAAATCTGCAGAGACCCCTGACTTTAATAGGTCAAGAGCTTTTCCTCTTGCGGTGTCGGAAGGCTCTACCCCACTAGTATCCCAGGTTTTTGTTTGCATGAAATGAAGAAACTCTCCGGTTCCACAACCATAATCCAAAATTTTTCCGGGTTGTTTGTATTGAGAAATTAATTCATGCTTCCATTTCAGCGTGATGCTTCGCGCGTAGATATAAATCTTATCCATTAAAGTTTTACTTCCTCCTGAGTGCGAGATATACTTTTCCGATTTATAGAATTCTGAAATAGAATCTTGATCAGGCCGTGGACTTGTTACTACGAAATTGCAGGAACTGCATTGCTTAATCTGAAAGTCTTTTTGCGATACTGTGTAGTCTTTGGTTGTTAATATTGGATTAAATGAAATTGATTCACAAATGGGACAAGCTAAAACAGATTCTAATGTCATTACTTTCCCAGGTAGACAGTTAGAATAGAAACATCGGCTGGCGATACTCCGCTGATACGAGACATTTGTCCAATGGTTTCAGGACGGATGCGTTTTAATTTTTCTCTAGCTTCAGATGATAAAGCCTTAACGCGATCGTAATCAAAATCAGGTTTTATTTTATAAAGATCAAGGCTCTCAATTTTCTCAGCCATTTTTTGTTCGCGCTCAATGTATGATTCATATTTCAAATCAATCTCAACTTGCTGGAGAATTTCGTCTGAGTAGTTGTCCAATTTGGATTTTAATGTCGCGTCAATTTGTTTAAGATCCTTCATTCCAATTTGTGGTCTTCTTAACAAAGTGACTGCTGGAGTTTTTTCAGTTAGTGTTGTGGTGTTAAGTTTTGCGAGCTCATCATTTACCAATGCGGGTGACACACGCATTTCCTTCAGTTCTTTTGAAAGAGCAGCGATTTGTTTTTTCTTTTCAGTAACACGATCAAAGCTTTCATTGCTGGCGAGACCGAGTTTATGTCCAATCTCAGTCAAACGAATGTCAGCATTATCTTGTCGAAGCAAGATGCGATACTCGGCTCGTGAGGTAAACATTCTATAAGGTTCTTGGGTGCCTTTGTTCACCAGGTCATCAATCAAGACACCAATGTATGCCTCCGATCTCTTCAATAGAAAGGGATCTTTTCCATTTACTTTATTATGTGCGTTAATTCCGGCCATTAGCCCTTGGCAGGCTGCCTCTTCATAGCCAGTTGTTCCATTGATTTGACCGGCAAAGTACAGATTATCAATTAGTTGAGTCTCTAAACTCGTTTTTAGCTGTGTTGGTGGGAAGTAATCATACTCGATTGCATAGCCAGGACGAAACATTTTTGCCTTTTCAAAGCCCGGAATCTTTGTAAGTGCTTGATACTGAATATTTTCAGGAAGCGAAGTTGAGAACCCGTTAACATATATCTCGACTGTGTTCCATCCTTCTGGCTCCACAAATATTTGATGGCGTTCACGTTCGGCAAACCGATTTATCTTATCCTCAATAGAGGGACAATATCTTGGACCAAGTCCTTTAATTCTTCCTTGAAACATGGGCGATTGATCAAATCCTTTTTCAAGTTCTTTATGGACATCACTATTAGTATATGTAATCCAACAGCTGAGTTGTCTTTTTAAAGATTCAGTATCTGAGTATGAAAATTTTCCAGGATTTTCATCTCCTGGCTGTTCTTCCATCACCGAGTAGTTGAGTGATCGGCCGTCAATCCTTGGTGGCGTTCCGGTTTTCATTCTCCCGGACTCAAAGCCCAATTCTATTAGTTGTTCGGTAATACCAGTAGCTGATTTTTCTGCGGCTCTGCCCCCGCCAAAGTTCTTTTCACCAATATGAATCTTTCCATTCAAGAATGTTCCATTGGTTAGTACAACAGATTTGCCTTTTATCTCAAGGCCAAGTGCGGTACGTACCCCAACCGCTCTCTTGTTTTTAACTAGTAGCCCACTCACCATCTCCTGCCAAAAATCTATGTTTGGAGTGCTTTCAAGAGCTAATCGCCACTCTTCAGCAAATCGCATCCTATCATTTTGAGTTCTTGGGCTCCACATGGCTGGCCCTTTTGATAGATTAAGCATTCGAAATTGAAGCATTGACTTATCTGAGATTATTCCTGAGTATCCGCCTAAGGCATCAATCTCTCTCACAATTTGCCCCTTTGCCACTCCTCCCATTGCGGGATTGCATGACATCTGGGCAATAGTGTTCATATTCATCGTCACCAAAAGAACTTTTGAACCCATATTGGCAGCAGCGGCAGCAGCCTCACATCCGGCATGACCGGCACCCACAACTATAACATCATACTCTGGAAACATGGTATTTGATTATGTTCCACGTGAAACACCTAATTCTTATTTTAGGAATGTTCCACGTGAAACTATTTGCGCAAAGATAGACAAGCTTCTTCTTTTTTGCGCATAAGGGCTTTTTCAGCCGGTTTTTTGTCTTTAAAGCCCAAAAGATGCAGAACCCCGTGAATCATTACCCTGTGGATCTCATTCTCAAATAAAACCTTGAATTTGTCCGCATTCTCCTTTACACGATCGATGCTGATATAGATATCTGCCGATAGAAGGTCCTTCTGAACTGAATTGTTAAAGGTTATGATGTCAGTAAAGGTATTGTGATTAAGAAACTGCTGGTTAAGAGAAAGGAGATACTTATCGGAGCAGAATATGTAGTTGATTTCAGATAGGGTGGCTTTCTCATTCTTAATTACCTCCTTTATCCAGGAAGCAGTCTTTCGGGGTTTAATTACAGAATAAGTAATGTCCTCGGTGAAAAACTGGATGGAACCCATCAATTCATATAAAAGCAGAGTTCTACGATTTTTCCCTTTTCAGTGAAGTCAACCTCATCAGCGAGATGTTTCATCAAAAAGATTCCCCGTCCACCAGGCTTTTCAATGTTTTCGGGAGCTGTAGGATCAGGAAGATTGTGAAAGTCGAAACCAGTGCCCTCGTCTTGAATTCGGAAGCGAATCCGATCTTCATCTAAAATAAGCGCCAAAGAAACGTTTTTTTGCGAATCACCTTTGTTGCCATGCTTAATCGCATTGTTAACTGCTTCCGTAACGGCAATCATGATATTTCCATAGATATCATCATTAAGATGATACTTCTCCTTCGCATTGTCGATGAAGCTTTCAATCATCCTAATGTTTTCAGAAAGCGAAGGGATTTCGATACTTATATTATTCATGCCCACTACTCAGTTTAGTTCTTGGGTTTTAATTCGCTTAAAGTATTCACCAACCTCCTGCTTGTAATATGGAAATAGTTTGGGTGGCACGGTTTTCAGCAATTCTACTTCTTTTTCTTTTAATCTTAAATATTCCTCAAAAGCCCGAGGTATTTCGTTTGTATAGTCCTTTGCAGTCTCCCCTTTTCGCTCTTCATCCTGATCCTGTTCCCGCATCGACTTCTCAGCCTCTAGTAATCTTGTAAGAATTTCCTTTTGCCTCTGGATGGTTTGTTCTGTTATCTGCTTATTAACTAAATCCATTTCGGTTTGTTCCATTTTTCCCGGTAAATCTCCACCAGGCATCTTTCCACCCTCTTGTTTCATTTTCTCCTGCATTTCCTGCAGCGCTCTCCTAATCCGCTCTTGCTCGGCAGCCATCTTTGCATACTCTTCCGAGAGCTCGCGGCCACTTTTACCAGCACCACCATTTTTTATTTCTTCCATTTGCCTATTCAGCTCCTCTTGAATTTTCCCTAAGGGTTTATTTCCAGGCTTCTTACCCTTTCCCTTTCCGGGTTTAGCATTGGCCATCATATTCATCATTTGTTCAAAATGATCATTGAGCATTAAGGCAAGATTGTTAATACTTGTCATCGACAATTGCATTTCGGTGCTCGCGTTTGGCTTCCTTCTTTCCTTAATGTTGAGTACGGATTTATCTAAGTGATCATTGAGTTCTCCAATCTCACGTGTAACAATTGAACCCATGAATGCATCCTTCTTTGATAGAGATAACAAGCTGTCTTCCAGCACTTTAGAGTCATCTTTGATCTTCAATTGATTCTGCGAAAGCTGAACATACTTTGGGTCGGTTTGCTGAATGGGCCCGAACTCTTTAATTAAACTTTCCTGATCATAAGAAAGCTTTATTAAACCGTGAATGATTTGGCGGAGGCTTTCAAGATTGGCTTGATCTATTTCCATTTCCATAGAACTCTGCATACCCTCCATGGCCTTTTGCATCTCTTTCATTTTTGAGACGGCCTTTTTTTGCTGTTGGGCAGCTTTCTTCGGTTCACCTTTATCCAAAGACTCCTTACTTTCTTTTTGTGATTCTTCAACCTCACCCTGATCATCCTCGTCTGGAGTTTCGGAAGATTTATCCAGCTCCTCGCCTAGCTTATCGATTTCCTCCAATTGCTTTTTGAACTTGTCAAATTCTTCTTTTAATTCCTCTTGGTCCCTGGCCAACTCCTCAGGACTTGCTTTTTCGTTTTTACCATCTTCCTTTTCTCCACCATCCGACTTATCGTTCTTATCCTTGTTCTCCTTTTTATCTCCGGCCAACTCTTCAGTTTTTTCTAAAAGTTTTTCCTGGTTCTCTGTTTGTTCTTTCAGGGTTTCAATGGCTTGTTCAAGTTTATAATCATATTGAAGTTGCTTGAATAACTCCAACGTGCGTTCCAACTCTTTTTCCAAATTGATTTCTTTGCGATCCATCTTATCCAACATTTTTTGGATCTGATTTACATCGGCATTTTCCTGAAGCATTTTTTCGAGTTCTTTGAAAAGCTTTTTGGTTTCCTCATCCAAAAGCTCGTCCATCAATTTTTGAATCTGATCTGATTTCTCTTTTATCCGTTGACTTTCCTCTGAGAAATTTTCCTTCTTCTGTTCAAGCAAAGCATTTTCTTTTTGAAGTGTGGTGATGGTTTCATCCAACTTTTCTTTTTGCTTGATTAAATCTTCCAACATCTTTTTATCCTGCCAATCTAGATTTTGTTTTCCTCTTAATTTTTCCTGGGCATCGTCAATAGATTGTTTTAGATCCTTTGCTTTCTTTAAACTCTCATCAACTTTGTTTTCAGCAGATCGTTGTGACTTTGAGATCTCAGCTTTAATTTCTTCTTCACTTGGAAGTGAGAAAATATAGTTGGCACTGCGCGAAGACTTTCTTCCATTTACGCCATCGTTATCCCACACTTGAAGGTGATAGAAAAGCTTATCGCCAGGTTCTAAGCCGAGTGAATCAATTCGCCATTGATAAAAGAAATTTTGTTGTTGCTGCCGCGATGCAATAGCAATTGACTTGGTTTTAGTCGGAAGTTCTTTTGATTTTTTTACAAGGTGATAATTTAATGAAAGTGCCGTGATGCCATAATCATCACTTACTGATCCACCCAACATGATCGATTTAAAAAGCACTGAGTCTTGAAGATTATCAACAACAACTTGAGGATATTGATCCTTAATTACACGAATCGAATAATTAATGCGGTCTTTGTTCTTGCTTTGATCGTTCTCTAAAACAATAGAATAATCATCTGGATTTTTAAAGCCCTTACTAAATGTAAATGACTCTTTATCAATAAGTTGCATGTCATTTTGAACTTCCTGAGAAGAGAATAGCATAACCGCTTTTTGTGCATGGGCAGCACCAATTTTCCACGTAACCTTTGTGCCTTCAGGTATTTCAAGATTGCCAGCGTTGTTTAGTTCTTGAGCCTTTAATCCCAAATAGCCAGGATAATCTAGTGTAACTTTTAACTGAGTTAGTTCGGGTCTGCTTATGAGTTGAATTTTATGAGCGTCTGAAAAAAAGCCAGAACCTTCTAATTGAAAATCAATTTCATTCTGAATGTTTTCAAACGTGTAAGTAAATAAATCAACTCCGGCACTTTCCATTTTCCATCGCTGGCCACCATCCGAAACAATATAAACTGCATCCGGTAATGCGGTGCCTTCAAGTTTTACGCGCAGCGTAAAGTCTTCATTAAAAAATGCAAGCAAGGCAGGTTCTTGAATTACAAATTGAAAAGGCGCTTGCGGAGTAAACTCCTGATTGAATTGAACGATTCGTTTAGCACTTTGGGTAAAAATTCCCTGATTGATAATCATCAACCCAAGGATTAACAAAAAGGGGATGGCTAAATACTTTGCATATTTTTTATTCTCCTTTAGGTCGATGGCCTCTTCAAAATGGATATTGCGCATGGAAAAAGTTCGTTGAGCAATACCGGCATCAACCAACGCACTCCGATTTTGGATAGAGGCGAGTTGAATAAGATTTAGAAGCTTATCGGAAATATCAGGAAAAAACCGTCCGATCAATTGTGCACTTTCTTCTTTGCGCAATCCTTTTTTATAAATCCACCACGCTAATGGTTCTCTTAAAAACCGAAGCAGCGAGAAACCAGCTACTAAAAGAAACGAAGAGAAAATTAAGAAGCGACCCGTTTTGCCTAACCATAAATTGTATTCAATGAGAGAGGCAATCAGAAAATAGGCAAGTAGAATTGAGAGTGATAAGATAGAGCCACGAATTAACAAATTGAGATAATACCTTCTTGTAAAGGTGTTAATTTTATCATCGATTTGATTGATTCCCTCAGCCATACTTTGTTGAAACGAACTTATCTTAAAGATAGTTTTAATCGTCTAAGATAAGGGAGCTAAACCCTTAAGACAAACCGCTTATAACGGGATTTTTTGATCTGGAAAAAACCACTCGTACTCTTTCTCAAAATATTCGAGCACATGCATTTTCAGCAGCTTCTCCTGTTCCAACAAATCAAAATGAGGAAGCTTCTTTACCAATTTCCAGTGCGGCCAGCCATCGGCATCAAGCCCTTCCAATTCATAATAACCTGCAACACTCAATACTTTACAAATAGCAATGTGCAAAAGATCCTGCTTTTCTTCTTTAGAAAAGACTTTTGCCCCCTTACCAAGTTCCTGAACCCCTATTATATAGAGAACTCCATTAAGGTCTTTTGGTTTTTTCTCAATAAGCCGCTCAAGCTCACCCAACAAAGCTTGCCATTTGCGCTCAAGATCTAAATCACGCTTAAACATATCTTATGATTTTTCCAGTTCCTCCCAAAATTCAAAAGCTCTTCGCAGATGTGGAATTACAATTGTACCTCCCACAAGAGTTGCGACACCCATCGCTTCATGCACTTCGGCTGTTGAAAATCCCACTTCTTTGCATTTACCCAAATGATATTTTACACAATCATCGCATCGTAAAACCAGCGAACAAGTAAGTCCTATAAGTTCTTTGGATTTTACATCCAATGCACCAGCTTGATAAGCGTTAGTGTCTAAATTGAAAATTCGTTTGATGATCAGGTTGTCGGCCTCGAGAATTTTCTCATTCATCTTGCCGCGGTATTCATTAAATTGCTCTACGAGGTTCATAGTAATAATTTATTCCCTCAAAGATGAGGTCAAATCGGATTAAATCAAATGCACTTAGTACAGCCATTGACTTAGGCCGAGACTTTATTTCATTATTTTACCCGAACTACTGCCTGGGTTGTTCATTGGCGTTATATAAAGGCGAAGAAATATTGTGCACACGCTGTATTCGGGATTTACCCAAAACAGGAGATCATTTAGATAGGGAAAACCCCATTCAACTTAGAATGATGGGTCGATTGCCCGTGCAACATGTAATGGCATTTTTAAAATTTAGAAAGACAGGAATCGTGCAACACTTGCTACATCAATTAAAGTATGGCAATCATCCTGAGATTGGAGTTCGCCTAGGAAAAATTTATGGTAAGGAATTATTAGATGCTGGTTTTACAGACAGATTTGATCTCATCATTCCGGTACCCTTGCATGAAAGCAGAAGGCGCAAGAGAGGGTATAATCAAAGCGCCTGTTTTGCTGAAGGACTTAGCAGTGCACTTAACATTCCGTGGGATGAATCCATTAGTACTCGCAATGTTAGCACAACTACCCAGACGAAAAAGACAAGAGTAGAGCGTTGGGACAATGTGAAAGACGTATTTAATATTCGCGAAACGGAGAAAATAAAAGGGGTAAGAATATTATTGGTGGACGATGTAATCACAACCGGAGCAACCCTTGAAGCGTGTGGCAAGCACTTGATCGATGCCGGCTGCAGCGAGTTAAGTATGGCTTGTCTGGCGGAAGCGCAATAAAAAACCCTGACTTTATTTAAAGTCAGGGTTTATAAATTTTTTGTTAACTATTTCTTAGTAGTTTGATCCTGCGCGGATCATTGCGCAACGGAAACCGATAGTAGCAGTTGCTGAATCTTCATCTAAGAATCTGCGAGTACCAGGTGACATCCAGTAAGCAACATCTTTCCATGAACCACCTTTGTAAACACGCACTTTATCAGAGATCAATGAGATAAACCCTTGAGGATTCTTCACATAATCGTAAGACTTGATATTCTTTGTTGTGCCATCAGGCATTGTTACAGTCGAATCCTTCTCAACCTTAGTGTAGCGGTTTCTGTATTCACTATGACTGTCAATAAAGTCATCTCTACGAATAGGGTTAAGGTCATCAAAGTCCTGATGTGAAAGCGGACGATACACATCCATTACCCACTCGCTAACATTACCGGCCATGTTATATAAACCATAATCGTTAGGAGGGAATTCATAAATGTAGGTTGTTATCAACGCACCATCATTCAGTCTTCCGGCAATACCGGCATAGTCACCACGACCTCTCTTAAAGTTAGCAAGGAATGAACCCATTTGCTTTCCATAAGGATTACGCAATGCATGACCGTCCCAAGGATAAATACGGTTAAAGTTTTGCATTTCATCTAACCATTGAGTTCCAATAAGCGCTTGTGCAGCATATTCCCACTCAGCTTCAGTTGGAAGACGGTAAGCAGGAATTACAACACCTGACTCTAGAGGAATACGACCAGCACCCGACTCAGGGGCAGCAACTCCAGCCTTTTCAGCTAAATCGGCATTTACTTTAGAAGTTCTCCACTTTGAATATTCATTTGCTTGTTTCCATTTAACACCCACTACAGGGAAATAACGGAAACCAGGATATCTTAAATAATGATCTACGTAAGGATCGTTAAAGGCTAAATTAGAGCGCCATACCATTGTATCAGGTAATGCGGCAGAATAAGCCTTTCCTCCGTCAATCTTGGTAGAGTCGACTGATAGAAAATATAGATATTCAAGCCAGTGAATGTTGGCAATTTCAGTTTCGTCCATATAGAAAGAAGCCACAGATACTGTGCGCTCAATGTTATCTCTGTACGACATAACATCCTCTTCAAAGGAACCTAAAACAGTACGTCCACCCTCAATAAACACCATGTTAGGGGCATCGGGCTGCGACTGGTATTCATTTACAGGAAAACCCTCAGCTGCATCGCGGGTATATGCTAAACCGGTGGCAGTACTCAGCTGACCAGGGTTTTGAGCAGTTGGCTTACCTCCCTTCCGGAGAAAACACGATGAGACCAGGACAGAGAGCGCAACTAAGAACAGGAGAGACTTGAAATACTTCATTTGCTTTTGGTTATACATAAAAGTAACCGCTAATATAAATAGATAAATCAATGTTTTCCAAAGGGTAGCGTTTTTTTGCTAAATCCTTAATAGAGGTAGTTAACAGAAACCGATTGCTTAACGCTCCAAATCGTGCATTAGTATTCAAAGCCAAAATGGGAGCGGTTTTCCAGCAATGGGTGTTAAATATGGAAAAATGTTCAATTTCTGACTATTTGGGCGGTTGGTACACCATTTTCATATGAATCAGCCAAAACAGCCAGATGATTTCCATTCAAGACTTTAACGTATCCTCTTTTGAAAGTAAGTGCGACCTAATAATATATTGTTCGGACTATCTTATTTCGAGAGAAATAGGAACCATTAAGTCTCACCTTTACCATTATGGCGAATTCTTCATTGAAGTTCAATTTTCAACTTCATTGAAAAAAGTGTTGGGAATAAACGCCTTTAATAAGTTTGAAGAGTTGGATCCTTATACTGTTGATATTTCGTTAACCGACTTAATAGTATATGGATAAAGCGGTTCAAGCAATCCAATAGCCGAATCTACAGTTGGAATATTTTCTATGGTAAGAATTAACTTACCCATGCTATCTTTCATGCGGCAGCGCTTGCTGTTGGTCTGAACAAACGTTAAAATTTTGCCGAATATTTCCGATTTGAAATATTCATCATTGCTGGATAAGAAATAGCCGCGCATTTTTTCATTCTTAAGACTAATTTTTTCAAACCCGAGTGTTTCGCCAATCCAGCGCAAGCGAACAGAGTTTATCAATTGTTCCACAGATTCAGGAATTGGACCAAAGCGATCACGTAAGGATTCTTTAAAACTTTTCAGTCGCTCTTCGTCTTTAACATTATCAAGACTTGCATAGAGCTGAAGTCGCTCGCTGGTATTATTGACGTAAGTATCCGGAATTAAAATTTCCAGATCTGTTTCTATGCTGCAGTCGGGTACAATCAATTTCGCTTTCGCTGAAAGTTCTTCAGCAAATAATTCTTTAAAATCTGTCTCTTTTAATTCTTGAATGGCATCATCCAAAATTTTGTGATAGGTGTCAAAACCTAGGTCCGTGATAAAACCAGTTTGTTCGGCACCTAATAAATTTCCTGCTCCGCGGATATCAAGATCGCGCATGGCAACTTTAAAGCCATCACCTAATTCTGAAAATTCTTCTAACGCAGCCAGACGCTTTCGCGAATCTGAAGACAACACAGAACTTGGCGGGGTAAGCAAATAACAAAATGCTTTTTTGTTCGATCGCCCAACACGTCCGCGCATCTGATGCAAATCGCTTAATCCAAACATGTGCGCCTGGTTAATGATAATCGTATTGGCGTTAGGGATATCAAGACCCGACTCAATAATGTTTGTAGATACAAGCACATCATACTCGCCTTCAATAAACTTAACCATTGCCTTCTCTAACTTATCACCATCCATTTGGCCGTGCGCCACTCCAATGCGTGAGTCAGGCACCAACTTAAAAATAGTGTTGGCAAGTTGATCGATGTCGCTAATACGGTTGTGCACAAAAAACACCTGACCACCTCTTCGCAGTTCAGTACTTACCGCATCCCGAATTATAGTTTCTTCAAACGTGTGAAGTTCTGTTGTTACCGGTTGACGATTAGGTGGAGGAGTGCTGATAATACTTAAGTCGCGGGCACCCATTAACGAAAAATGTAACGTGCGCGGAATAGGTGTAGCAGTAAGTGTCAGCACATCCACGTTTACTTTCAGCTCCTTTAATCGATCCTTTGTCTTAACACCAAACTTTTGTTCTTCATCAATAATTAATAATCCTAAATCTTTAAACTCAACATCTTTACTTACCACTCGATGTGTACCAATAATAATATTGATGCTTCCGTCTTTTACCTCACCAATTATTTTTTTGATTTCGGCAGTAGTTTTAAACCGCGATACATAATCAATCTTTACTGGCATGTCTGCCAAGCGCTCCGAAAAAGTTCGGTAATGCTGCATTGCTAAAATAGTGGTGGGCACCAGCACAGCGACTTGTTTGCCTTCGGTAGCAGCTTTGAATGCTGCACGAATAGCCACTTCAGTTTTGCCAAAGCCAACATCACCGCACACTAACCTGTCCATCGGGTGAGGCTTTTGCATGTCGCGCTTTACATCTTCTGTGGCTTTAGCCTGATCGGGCGTGTCTTCATAAATGAAAGAAGACTCTAACTCTGCCTGAAGAAAACCATCTTCACTAAAAGAAAAGCCAGGTGCTCCTTTCCGCTTTGCATAAAGACTGATGAGTTCTTTGGCAATGTCTTTAACCTTCTTCTTGGCTTTTGCTTTCTTGCTCTCCCACTCACCACTTCCAAGTTTACTTATAGATGGTGGTGATCCATCCTTACCGGAATATTTCGAAATTTTATGTAAGGCATGAATGCTAACCGTCAAAAGGTCATCATCGCGAAAGACCAGACGGATGGCTTCTTGCTCTTTGCCATCGACAACTTTTTTTTCAAGACCGGCAAACTTGCCAATACCGTAATCAATGTGTGTAACAAAATCTCCAGGTTGCAGCGTTTGCAATTCCCGAAAGGTTAATGCTTTCGATTTTGAAAACTTTTCTTTTTGACGATACTTATAGAAGCGTTCAAAGATTTGGTGATCGGTGTAGCAAACAACTTTTATCAGTGGATCTACAAATCCTTTCCAAAGCGAAAACTCTAATGATTGAAATTTTAAATCAGGATGGATTTCTTCAAAAATTCCGTGTAAACGTTCAACTTGTCTAGGCTGCTCGGCTGCAATAAAATTTCCAAATCCTTGACTTTGATGTTCCAATAAATCAGCGGCAAGCAATTCAAAGTTCTTATTGAATGATGGTTGAGCTGAGGAACGGAATTCGAAAACGGCTGAACTTTCAAAATAGAATTTTGAGCCAAACTCAATGCACGATAAGTCTTTAAAAGTTTTTAGTAAGTTTTCAGCTGTATTAAAAAGTTGGGCAGGCTCTAACACAACTTTAGTTTGACCGCTTTCGCGGAGAATTTTATCGAATGATGCTGTTGCCTTTTGGAAGCATGTGTCTACAATATCTTTCGTGAGTTCAGCATCTTTTATCCAGATGCGAGCAGATGGAGAAATGAAATCAAAAAATGATTGACGTTCTTCCTGAACCAACCGGGTTTGCACATTGGGCATCAGGCTGATTTTTTCGAGCACGTCTACTGAAAGCTGAGAGCCCGGATCAAAACTTCGAATGCTGTCTACCTCGTCACCAAAAAGCTCTATGCGATAAGGAAGTTCGTGCGCAAAGGAAAAAACATCAATAATTCCACCACGAATGGCAAATTGCCCGGCCTCAAACACAAAATCAGTTTTTTCAAAATCAAAGCTGTGGAGAAACTCTTCGAGGAAACTCAAATCAAGAACTTCTCCCTTTTTAATAAGAAAGGTATTTGTCGATAGTGACTTCTTATTAATTACTTTTTCTGAGATTGCTTCGGGATACGTGACAATTACATTTCCATCGGGGTGATTACTGATTTGATTAAGAACCTCCGAACGCATAAGAATGTTGGCATTCTCAATCTCGCTATATTCATAAGGGCGTCTGTATGACATTGGAAAAAAGAGCACCTCTTTTTCTCCCAGCAGATTTTGAAGATCATTTAATAAATAGGAAGCTTCTTCTTTGTCTTGTGCAATGAGCACGTGTGAAGCCCGAACACTTTTTACAACGGAAGCAAAAATAACGGCATCCAAGCTTCCATGAAGACCTTTGATATGAATGTTGGAATGATTGGACACGCCTTCGTGCGAGGCACTTCGGTGTGCAGGCGCACGAATCCCCTCGGCCAGCGTCTGCACCAGGCTGTCCGCACGATAAATGGAAAGAAAATCATGCGCCTTCACTACTCGGTCTTAAAAACAGGTGGCAAATATAGTCTTGATTTACTTAGTGATTGAGTTATAGTTTTAATTTTTTGGTTTGTGAAGACACACGCCAAGGATAAGGAAATAATAAACTAACAGTAACTTTGCTGCCATGTATTATGTGCGGCTTCTATTTTTGCTGATCAGCCTTACTTCCTTTTTATTTATGATACTCGGACTCATAAAGCCATGGATTATGTTGTGGTGGGAAGACGTGCAGAATAGGAAAAAGGTAATTCAACTCTATGGAACTTCGGGGTTGTTGTTTTTAATTATTTACTTCGCGTTGAAATTTTTTGTTTAGCTATGATTATGAAAAACTTATATCTATTACTCTTTATTTTTCTGCTAACGGATTGTAGCAAACCCGAAAAGAAAGAACCAGTAGTGAAGAAGGAGGTAAACGAACTTCCATATTTATCATTCAAAAACTTAGATGGCACGCCAGCGACTACTCGCGATTTGCCGCCCGCATCAGTGATTATTTTATTTAATACGGATTGTGATCATTGCCAGCGCGAGGCCAAATCAATTCACGAAAATTTGGAATCTTTTAAAGATTACACCCTTCAATTTATTGCTTCCGATCCTGAACAAACCATTTTACAATTCGCGCGCGAATATCAGTTGGACAACCAACCCAATATCAGATTTGGCAGAGCCGAGGGATCGGATGTGTATATGAATTTTGGTTCAATACCAACACCGGCTATCTATGTATACTCTAAAGAAAGAAAATTTATTAAATCGTTTTTAGGAGAAACTCCGGTTGAGCAGATAGTAATGAGTTTGTGATTCAAACAATGTTACTAATTGGAAGTGTATTTAGTCGTCCCTTAAAAACTCGTTTTGAGTAGAGTTTGATTTTTGAAGACTAAGGAAAGTGTTTCAAAAAGTTGGGTCAAAAAGACGCTTGGATTTATTTTCCACTTGTTGATCATCCGTTTGAAGTTCATGCCTGCT
>JBGSIM010000055.1:0-58167 GCA_041742535.1 Cyclobacteriaceae bacterium
AGAAGGAGAGGCTTTTGTAGAGAGCATAAAAATCTGCAAGGTTTTCGATATAAAACTCTACTTTCTTGCAGATTTTTTCAACTAAAATCAATTCATATTCTCATTAATCTTAACCCTTTCAGCTTTTTAAGGGCTGACTATCTAGAATCTTGTCGCAAGAAGCCTCTTGAATTGTCGCTTTTGCACCAGCCTAGTTTTGGTGCTACCTCTTTATCTTTGATTCATAATAGAATGAGCGATGGCAATTTCAAATGGAACTCTTAGGATTTGCAGTAATGGGCACCGCTATTATAAGAGTAGTAGTTGTCCGGTTTGCCCAACGTGTGATGGTCAGAAAAATCGAAAAGATGAATTTGGCAAATTATCTGCACCTGCCAAACGAGCTTTGGAAGATGCAGGTATTAAATCCTTAGTAGAACTTTCTAATTATTCCGAATCGGAGTTATTGAATCTTCATGGTATTGGACCAACTAGTATTCCAAAACTGAAATTAGCATTGAAAGGCCAAAGACTTTCCTTAAAACTAAAAAAATAAATTATCAGTATGCAATCAGGAGACTACAAAACAATAGCGCAATACATTGCCTTGTTTCCAAAGGATGTTCAGGCAATGTTAAAGGAAGTAAAACTAACCATCGCGAAAGCAGCACCTAAAGCGGTTGAGACGATTAACTATGCGATTCCAACTTTTAAGTTGAATGGTAAGAATCTTGTACACTTTGCCGGATACAAATCGCATATAGGTTTTTACCCGGGTAGCAAAGCAGTGGAGGTATTTGCGAGTGATTTAACAAAGTACAAAACTGCAAAAGGCTCTATTCAATTTCCAATTGAAAGTAAGATGCCTTTATCACTAATAACAAAAATCGTAAAGTATCGGGTAGAGGTGGAGAATAAAAAACTGACTCTTCCAAAGACTAAAAAAGTAAAACCAACGAACAAGAAATAATATGGAAACTAAAGAAAAGACAGTTATTACAGTAGAAGCAACTATTCAATCTCCTATTGAAAAAGTTTGGAAGTACTGGACTGATCCCAAGCATATTGTTAATTGGAATAATGCATCACCGGATTGGCATACACCTAAAGCTGAAAATGATCTAAAAGTTGATGGAAAATTTACTTTTACTATGGCTGCACGCGATGGAAGTGTGAGTTTTGATTTTGGTGGAGTTTATACCAGAGTAGAAAAGTTCAAAGTGATAGAATATACAATGGAAGATGGAAGGAAAGCCAATAATGACTTTCAGCCTTCTGGCAGTCAAGTAAAAGTAATAACAAAGTTTGAAGCTGAAAGCCAGAACCCTGTGGAGATGCAAAAAGATGGCTGGCAAGCCATACTTGATAATTTTAAAAAGTACGTAGAAAGCAACTAATCAATTCTTAAACAGTAGTGGCATCTATCGCTCAAAAAATAACTCCCTTTCTTTGGTTTGATAATCAGGCTGAGGAAGCAATTAATTTTTATTGTTCAATTTTTAAGGATTCTAAAATCCTAAGTAAAATGCCAGGACCTAACGGCACTATCATGGGAGCAACCTTTCAGTTAGCGGGACAAACTTTTCAGGCACTAAACGGTGGTCCGCAATTTAAATTCACTGAAGCAATCTCTTTGTTTGTTAGTTGCGAAACGCAATCTGAAATTGATGAATTGTGGGAGAAGCTTTCGGCAGGTGGCGAGGAGTCAAGATGTGGATGGTTGAAAGATAAATATGGATTGTCGTGGCAAATTGTACCACCGATTTTAGGTCAGTTGCTTGGTGATAAAGATCGAACAAAGGCTAACAACGTAATGAACGCTATGCTAAAGATGAACAAGCTTGATATAGCAGTGTTGAAAGCTGCCTATGATAATACATGATTTATTTGAAGCTTTTGTATAGTGTGTTTATCTTCTTTTTAAGATCAGCAGAAGCTTCCATCAATGGCATGCGCACAAAAGGTCCACAAATACCTTGTAGACTCATAAGATATTTTACACCTACCGGATTTCCTTCTTCGTACATAGGTGCGTTGATGTCTAAAAGTTTGTAGTGTTCGGCTTGAGCATTGGCTAACTTCCCTGTTTGAAAATTCTGTTTCACCTTTAGGAACACTTTGGGTAATGCGTTGGCGAGTACAGAGATTACACCTACGCCTCCAATTGAATAGATGGGAAGCGTGAGTAAATCATCCCCTGATATCAACATAAAATCAGCTGGCTTTTCTTTCACGATTTTCATGCATTGCTCCAGATTTCCCGAAGCCTCTTTTACTCCGATGATGTTTTTAATCTTCGCTAAACGCAACGTTGTATCAGCGGTGAGGTTAGAAGCCGTTCGCCCTGGAACATTATAAAGTATTATCGGAAGCCGCGATGCTTTGGCAACTGCTTTAAAGTGCTGATAGATTCCTTCCTGCGAAGGCTTATTGTAGTATGGACTCACAGAAAGCAGCGCATCAACTCCAGTTAGGTTAGTAGATTTTATTTCATCAATAACCTGTTGTGTGTTATTACCACCAATACCATAAACGATCGGTAACTTTTTACGATTGTTGGCAAGTACAAAAGCAAGCATAGTTTTTTTTTCATCCTTACTCAGTGTTGCAGATTCACCCGTGGTTCCCATCACTACGTAATAATCCACACCTGTAGCTGTATAATTCAATAATCGCTTCAATGCTTTGAAATCAATTTCTTTTTTCTCATTCATGGGTGTAACTAAGGCGACACCTGTACCATACAGACTTTTCATATTACCTTAATTGACTAGTGTAACTATACATGGTTTCAATTAACCCTTTGTTAGTTCCTTTTTGTTCGATCATTAATTCAAAATATTCACGCTCGCTATCATTAAATCTACCAATTCGGCATTGAGCCTTACAACGAGCCAGCAAGTTTAGTAATAATGGATTCGATTCCCTATCCAGATAAAACAAATAATCAAACGCTGTGTCGGTAAACTTGTTTGCAACAGGCGATTCCAGATTTCCCCAAAAGTTCAATTCCTTAATGGTGAAGAAATCAAACTTGAATTCATAATTCTCTTTTTTCTCAGGCAGATATTCCAATACCATTACTTTTTTTCCATCTTTTTCTAACAAGTGAATAAGATCCTTCACATCTTGATGTTTCTGCTTGTCTTCCACACTAAATACGATCCCAATAGTGGATGCTTGCTTGTAAGGCTTACTACCCCGTTGGGTCTTGTTATTTTTTAGCGCGGTCTGGGTGCGCATTTTCAGGAAATTCATTTTAAACATGACCGAAAGCTAATAAAGTATCACGTAAATTATTCAATTGGTATTTCATTTTCCAAGCATGGTATCAAACTCTTGTTCAGAGATTATTTTAACTTCAAGCTTCTCGGCTTTCTCTCGCTTGGCTGGCCCCATGTTTTCACCGGCTAACAGAAAATCTAACTTTCCGGAAATAGAGGAGAGTACCCGTCCGCCATTGGCGATGATAATGTCCTTCAATTGATCGCGTTCATACTTTTCAAACACACCCGAAATCACAAAAGATTTGTCATCTAACAGATTGCTCAACTTTTCTGCTTCTTTCTGTGTGGATTCAAACTGAAGCCCGGCTTTGGTAAGACGATCTATTTCGTGCAGGTTATCAGAGTCTTTAAAATAGGCGACCACACTTTGTGCGATTTTTTCGCCCACTTCTGGCGCTTCTAGCAATTGTTCATAAGTAGCCCGACTCAGGTTCTCCATGGTTTTAAAATGCTTCGCTAATTTTTCTGCTACTGTCTTTCCAACGAACCGGATTCCAATTCCAAACAAAACACTTTCAAAGGGTTGATTTTTGGATTGCGAAATCCCATCAAGAATATTCTGTGCCGATTTCTCCTTTACCTTTTCTAACTTCAGAAGGTGTTCTTTAGTTAAATAATATAAATCGGCCGGTGACTTTACAAAACCCAATTCATATAACTGACGAATGGTTTGCTCACCAATGGAATCAATATCCATTGCTTTGCGCTGAATGAAATGTTCAATCTTGCCTTTGATTTGTGGTGGACAACCCTTTTCATTCAGGCAATAATGATTGGCTTCACCTTCTTTACGGATAAGTTCTGTTTTGCATTCAGGACATTTAGTAATGTACTTAACGGCTTTGTTGTTGGCGTCCCGCTTTTCTAAAACTACTCCAGTAACTTTTGGAATGATCTCACCGCCCTTTTCAACGAAAACATAATCACCAATACGTAAATCTAATCGGGCAATTTCATTCGCATTATGTAGCGAGGCTCGCTTCACGGTTGTACCGGCAAGAAGTACAGGTTCTAACTCTGCTACGGGTGTAACAGAACCTGTGCGCCCAACTTGATAAGTAATTCCATTTAAGCGCGTGCTAATGCTTTCGGCTTTGTATTTATAAGAGATTGCCCAACGTGGACTCTTTGCTGTAAATCCTAATTGAGATTGTTGCTCAAGACTATTTACTTTAATAACAACACCATCGGTATCCAACGGAAGTTCCAAACGCTTCTTTTCCCATTCTTCAATGTAGGTGAGAACTTGATCAATTGACTTGCAGAGTTTATAGGTTTGGGAAACTTTAAAACCCCACGACTCTAATTTGTTAATTGATTCAGCGTGCGTGTCCACTTGATTGTCGGCACCGAATAAGTAATAAACAAAGCAATCGAGTCTCCTTCGCGCCACTTCAGCGGAGTCTTGCATCTTAACAGTACCTGAAGCCGTGTTGCGCGCATTGGCATACGTTTCCTCGCCAATGTCTTCCCGGTCTTTATTGAGTTGCTTAAAAACATCTTTAGAAAGAAACACTTCACCCCGAACTTCAAATCGTGTGGGTAAATTTTTCGCATTTATTCGAAGAGGAAGACTTCTAATTGTTTTAATGTTTGTGGTTACATCATCGCCCCGCACACCATCGCCCCGTGTAACAGCTTTTACCAGCAATCCATTTTCATAGATCAGACTAATAGAGACGCCATCAAATTTTAGTTCACAAAAATATTCGTATGGATCGCCATCTAATCCTTTAGCCACACGACCATCAAAATCTTTTAGTTCTTCGGATGAATATGTATTACCCAACGAAAGCATTGGGTACTGATGAACCACGGTTGCAAACTCTTTTGTGACGGCACCACCAACCCGTTGAGTAGGAGAGTCGGGTAATCTTAGTTCAGGAAATTCAGTTTCTAATTTACCAAGTTGTGCTAATAGCTGATCAAATTCAAAATCAGAGATTTCTGATTTACTCTTTACATAGTACAGATCAGTATGATAGTTAATCTCATCTGTTAACTTTTGAATTTGTTTTTTAGCTTCCGAGGTAGTCATAGCGTTAAAAAATTCCGGCTACAAATTAATCAAATTGAGCGTGTGGCACGCAGCCAGAGCAGCTGTTTCTGTGCGCAAGCGGTTGGCTCCAAGACTCACCTTTTGAAAACCATGTTGAATGGCTTGCTCAAGTTCCTCTTTTTGGAAATCGCCCTCGGGCCCAATTAGAACAAGGTACTTCTGGCTGGGCTTCGCCAGCGATTTTAATTGGTCAGGGTTTAGGCTATCCACATAGCAGATAAATTTTTGATCTGCGGAAACCGAAAGTATTTCAGGATATGGTTTTATCTCTGAGCAAACCGGTAGCCAAGCCTGGCCTGATTGCTTCATGGCACTGACTATTATTTTCTGAATCCGCTCAATGTTAACTGTTTTGCGTTCAGAATTCTTACAGCGTATAAAATGAATCTGTTCAATGCCAAGCTCCACTGCTTTTTCAACAAACCACTCAGTGCGATCAATGTTTTTGGTTGGCGCGATGGCAAGCGAGATTGAATAGGGTAGGGCAGTAGAGACTCTTTGTTCTGTGATCGTGAAACTACAAGCTCTTGAATCAGCCAAAGCAATAACGGCATCATAAAAAATGCCTAGCCCATCAGTAATGAGCAATGGATCACCGGCTTTCATGCGTAGCACTTTTACTGCATGCCGCGATTCATCTTCATTGAGATGATGAATTCCTTTTGGGATTTCCCGTTGATAAAATAGATTCAACGCAGGTCAGGACTGAGTTTGATGGAGTGAGTTTACTAGAGCAACATAATCTTCCATTGCTTTTTCTTTTGATATTCCCTTAGTGCTGGCCCAGGCATCAAACTTAGCGATCGCTTTGAAGTCGAAGCCACCGGGACGCTCACCAGATACATCACCATCGGTTGCCTGTTTGAAGAGGGCATATAGTTTCAAAAGATCTTCGTTGGATGGTCGTTGCGTCAATTCTTTTGATCGAACGACTGCTGTATTAAAATCATCTACAAGTGCCATGATTACGGGTTTTAATAAAAAGAAAAGGCTGGATAAATCCAGCCTTAAATATAATCGTTAAACTACTTTTATCGCTTATCTAGAGCAACATATGGTCTAAAGTTCGCTCCTGTATAGATTTGACGTGGACGACCAATAGGTTCTTTGTTCTCACGCAATTCTTTCCATTGAGCAATCCATCCTGGCAAGCGACCAATCGCAAACATTACTGTAAACATATCTACAGGGATGCCCAACGCACGATAAATAATGCCTGAGTAGAAATCTACATTCGGGTATAATTTGCGTTCAATGAAGTAAGGATCGCGTAAAGCAACTTCTTCAAGCTTACGTGCAATCTCTAGCGTTGGATCGTTAACACCTAGTTTTTCGAGTACATCATCTGCAGCCTTTTTGATAATCTTGGCGCGGGGATCAAAGTTTTTATAAACGCGGTGACCAAAGCCCATCAAACGGAAAGGATCGTTCTTATCTTTTGCTTTATTGATCCACTTGTCAGTATCACCACCGTCTTTCTTAATTTGTTCAAGCATCAAGATCACCTCTTGGTTAGCGCCACCATGCAGTGGACCCCATAGTGCATTGATACCTGCCGAGATGGATGAATAGATACTTGCCTTGGAAGAACCAACAATTCTAACTGTAGAGGTAGAGCAGTTTTGCTCATGGTCGGCATGAAGAATCAACAACTTATCAAGTGCTGCAGAAACAACCGGATCGATTTCATAATCTTCCGCTGGCAATCCAAACATCATCTTTAGGAAGCGTGAGCAATAATCCAGAGAATTGTCAGGATAGTTTACGGGATGGCCGACTGCATTCTTATAAGCCCAGGCTGCAAAGGTTGGCATCTTGGCGAGCGAACGAATCATGCTTAAGTAAACCCCATCTGTTGCCCGGTTTGGGTCAAGTGCTTCCGGATAAAATGCGGTCTGTGCACAAAAGAGGGAAGCCAGCACTCCCATCGGGTGGGATGTGGAAGGAAATCCATCCAATATTTTCTTGATATCTTCATGAACCATTGTGTGGTTCTTGATGTCGGTTGTGAATTTGTTCAACTGGTCAGGTGTTGGCAGATCGCCAAAGATTAACAAATAAGAAACCTCTATAAAAGTTGACTTGGCGGCAAGATCTTCAATAGAATATCCTCGGTAGCGAAGAATTCCTTTATCACCATCTAAAAAGGTAATGGCACTTTTTGTTGCTCCCGTATTTTTATATCCAAAGTCTAAGGTAACGGCCCCAGTAGTTTCCAACAGGTTGCTAATGTCTATACCGTGCTCGTTCTCGGAGCCAACAACGATTGGAAAAGTATAGGATTTTCCATCAATGATTAATTCAGCAGTCTTCGCCATAATTCAAAATTTAAACTTTCGTTTTAAAGATAGAACGTTAGGTATTTAAAAAAAATGGGTGGAGTAGAATTAGTTGTTTCCTAATATCAACGGCATGCCATCTTTTCCTGAACCGATTATTATTGTTTTGCTGTTAGGAGATTTGGAAAGCTCTAAAGTAGCCTCTATGCCTCTCATTTTCAATAGCTTGTCTGTTAAGCTATTATTGATGATGTTGTTTGCGCGCGACTCACCTTCAGCAGCAATTCTTTTTCTCTCAGCCTCACTTTTTTCTTTGTCTAACCGGAATTGATAAGCCAATGCCTCTTGTTCTTGCTGCAATTTGTTTTCAATAGCTTGTTTGATTTGTTCAGGCAAAGCGATTGAACGGATGAGCACGGCTGTGGTGTGAACATTGTTTTTGTTTAAGATGAACTCGGTTTCGGTTCTTATGGCAACCTCAACTTCTGCTCGTTTTGTTGAGTAGATTTCCTCGGCTGTATAGCGGCCCATAACCTGGCGCACGGTTGAGCGAACTTCGGGTATCACAAGGATGGATTCATAATTGGTTGTAAACTGTTCATGGATATATCCAATTTTCTCAGGGATCGGAAAGAAACGAACGGAGATATCAATATGAATTGACAATCCGTTTTTGTCTAACACATCCATATTCTCTTCTGAGGAAATCTCATTTACCTGGTAGGTATAAACTTCGTTCCATGGGGCTTTCATATGCGTGCCGGGACCAACGATGTTGTCCTTGTCTAAACCCTTTCCAAATGGAAAGAATAGCACAGCGCGTTCCGTTGCACTAATGGTATAAAATAGGCTGGACGAAAGTGCCAGTACAACGATAAATCCAATGACGCCTATAATTAGGAATGGTAATCTTTTATTATTCATAATAATGTTTGGTTTTGATTAAAGCTCGTGATAAGCCGGACAGGCAAGTTACCAATTATTATCATTCTTTCAGCCTTTGATTACAGAGAATGATAAGATCTGACAGGAATTGATTTGAGTTAAAAAAATACCAGGGGAATGAAACAAAAAGAGCGACCCGAAAGTCGCTCTTTTTGTAAAAATACATTCAGAATTACATTGGCATTCCAGTTCCTTCTGTTGGAGTTTCAACAGGAGCTGGTGCTGGTGGAGGAGTTGCTACAGGAGCCTTCTTCACAACTTTCTTCTTAGCTGGTTTTTTAGCTACTTTCTTTGCAACCTTCTTAACCACTTTCTTAGCGGCCTTCTTAACTTTCTTGGCTGCTTTTTTAGCAACCTTCTTAGCTTTCTTAGCTACTTTCTTCACTACTTTTTTTGCCGATTTCTTTGCTGCCTTCTTAGGTTTTGCTTTCCCTTTTTTGGCCGCCTTTTTTGCTTTCTTTGCCATGATACGTTAGTTTATTTTTTTATTACTAGTTAAAGACGGAGTTATAAAAAACTCTTCGTGTAAAAGTAGTTCAGAATTATTTACCGATGCAAAAGTTTGCAAAGATATTTTCAAGTAAATCATCACTTGTAATCTCACCCGTTATCTCACCCAGAAAATGCAAGGCTTGTCGAATGTCCATCGCAAGAAAGTCGCCAGTGATTTCTGAATTCAATCCAACCACAACCCGGTTCAATGCTTCCTGTGTTTCTGTTAACTTTTGATAATGCCTAAGGTTCGTTACCAGCACATCACCTTGCTTTACTTCATGGATATTAAACTTCGATAAAATCACTTCCTTAAGTGTATCTAAGTTGGTTTTACTTGCTGCTGAGATCAGTATGAAATCCTTGTTTTCAATTGATTTGAGTAGCTTTTCTGGGGCTTTGTCTAACTTGTTTCCAACCTTAATAACAGGTATTCCCAACACGTTTAGTTCATGCACTTCCTGTTCGATTTCATCAATGGTTGTATTGGAAAGATCGAATACATATAAAATCAAAGAAGCAGCCTTCATACGTTCGCGGGTGCGTGACACGCCCATTGCTTCGATAACATCTATGGTATCGCGCAGACCAGCAGTGTCCATAAACCGAAATGTAATGCCACCAAGCGTAATCTCATCTTCAATAACATCGCGTGTGGTGCCAGGTATTTCAGAGACAATCGCTTTCTCTTCATTGAGCAAAGCATTTAGCAAGGTTGATTTACCAGCATTGGGTTTACCCGCTATTACTGTAGGGATACCGTTTTTGATTACGTTACCTTGATCAAAGGAGGTAATCAGACGTGTGATATAGGATTGAATCTTTTCAACTAATTGAAACAGGTCGTTGCGTTTGGCGAACTCTACATCTTCCTCACCAAAGTCAAGCTCAAGTTCAATTAAGGAAGCAAAGTGAATTAGCTCTTCCCGTAAAAATTTGATCTCTTTCGAGAACCCACCCCGCATTTGATTGAGTGCGGCCTGTCGGGCATTGTCATTTTCGGCATGAATCAAATCAGCAACAGCTTCCGCTTGAGCTAAATCAAATCGACCATTCATAAAGGCGCGCTTTGTAAACTCACCGGGCTCAGCGAGCCGCACGCCTTGTTTTAAAAAGAGTTTGATAATCTCTCTAATAATTACGGGTGATCCATGGCACGAAATTTCAATCGAGTTTTCTTTGGTAAATGAGTTGGGCTCTTTGAATAGTGAAACCAATACCTCATCGATAGTCTTATCGCCTTCGCCAAGCGTTCCTAAATGGATTGTATGTGAAGGTTGGTCAACTAAAGGTTTACCATTAAAAACCTGTTGCGTGATTTGAATAGCATCTTTTCCCGAAAGGCGGATAACAGCCAGACCACTTACACCCTGGGGTGTAGCAAGTGCAATGATGGTATCATCTGGTAAATGTCCCTGAGCCATGTCGCAAGATAATCAGGAATCAGATTGTAGCCTGATGCTGAAATTCATTAGTTGGCATTAATCGGTTCGCGAACGATGAGCACAGGTATTTTTACTCGGTGCCGCACCGTATCTACGGTTGTGCCAAAAATTAAGTCCTTAATAAAGTTGTGGCCATGCGCACCCATTACCAGTAAGTCAGATTCAAACTCTTTTACCATAGCGGGGATTTTCCGTTTCGGATTACCGTATCCGATTTTCATTTCGGCCTGATATCCCATTTCAGTAAGTTGCTTAACGTATTTGTTCAACGCCTCCTTGTCAATGCTGGATTCTTTATCAGCGATAGAACTGCCATACACCATTGCCCCGGCAGATTCCACTATGTGTATCAGCAAGTACTTTGCATCTTTTCCGCCCTGAGCGAATGCACTTTGAATTGCAATGGAATCCACATTCGTGAAATCAATGGTTATGGCAATCTGTTTGTAAATTGGTTTACTCAGATCACTTAACGTAACCGCTGTTCCGTGTGGAATGCGAGACATTTTATCAGCACTTGGCTTATCAATCAATGGCTTTAAGGTAATATATACAAGGAGCAACGCAGCGGCTGCGCACACCGGAATTACAGTTACCCAAATAATCCAGGCACTATCTCCGGCAGCACTTAACCACCCTGTAACTTCTTGTATTACTAATTGAACATTTAAGCCAACAATAATAAGTGCTATTACCCACGCAGCAATTTGTACCCAGAGTTTGTTGGCGAAAACTCCCATTTTACCTTTGTCGCTTGTAAAGTGTATTAAAGGAATAACAGCAAAGCCGAGTTGAAGACTTAAAACCACCTGGCTTAATACTAATAATGCTCCTGTTTCACCTTCACCATAAATTATTATAACTAGGTACGCAGGTATAATGGCGATCATCCGGGTAATCAATCTTCTTAGCCAGGGAGCAATCCGTAAGTTTAAATAACCTTCCATTACAATTTGTCCGGCTAACGTGCCAGTGATGGTTGAACTTTGTCCGGCAGCCACAAGAGCAACACCAAATAAGATTGGAGCCAAATCAGAACCGAGCAAGGGGGCTAGTAGTTTATGAGCATCTTGAATTTCTGCGACTTCAAACATCCCTGCTTTAAAAAATGTAGATGCTGCCAACACAAGAATAGCAGCATTCACAAAGAAAGCTGCATTGAGAGCGATGGCGGAATCAATGAAATTGTATTTAATAGCCGACCAGATTCCCTTATGAGTGGATGAATCAATCCTTCGGGTTTGTACCAAAGAAGAATGAAGGTATAAGTTGTGTGGCATAACGGTAGCACCAATAATACCAATGGCAATGTAGAGTGCAGTATCATTGGGTAAAGAAGGAATAAAGCCAACCATCAATTCACTCATATCAGGCTTAGCTAAAATCATTTCAACAAAAAAGGCGCCTCCTATAATGGCTACTAAAGCAATAATAAAGGCTTCCATTTTGCGCATACCATAGCTTTGAAGTACTAATATGATGAGTGTATCTAACACAGTAAGTGACACGCCCCATATTAGTGGTAAATCAAAAAGTAGTTGGAGACCAATTGCCATGCCTAGGACTTCGGCTAAATCACACGCAGCAATGGCAATCTCGGCCATAAACCAAAGTGAGTAATTAATCGCAGGTCGATATTCGCTTCTTGACGCTTGCGCAAGATCGAGTTGACGCACAACACCTAAGCGGGCACTAAGGCTTTGCAGCAGCAGTGCCATCAGGTTCGACATCAACAGAACCCAAATGAGCGAGTATCCAAATTGACTACCACCTGCAATGTCTGTAGCCCAGTTGCCTGGATCCATGTAGCCAACGCTTACTAAATAGGCGGGGCCCAGAAATGCAAAGAGCTTCTTTATGCCTTTGCGATTGGTAGCATCAACACTTGCATGAACTTCGCTTAATGACTTTCTGCCTGATTGCTCCCTCATTATTCAACAACTAAAATGTTTTGTGAAACTTCTTTAGAGATAAAAACCCGGTGGTCATCGATTAGTACTTCCATTGACTCATCATAGGCTTCTTTACCCAAAATCTTGAGTTTTGTGCCAGGCTTAGCCCCAATCTTATCCAAATACTTAAGCAGGTTAGAGTCCGAATCTTTCACAGCCGCAATCTTGCCCTGATACCCAATATTTAACTGATCGATAGCCACTTTTGGCAAAATTTTCAACTTTCCTTTATTATCAGGGATTGGATCTCCGTGCGGATCCACCTTAGGAAAGCCAAGGAATTCATCCAGCTTTTCAATTAATCTGTTGGAGTTTATATGTTCTAATTGTTCTGCAACTTCATGTACTTCATCCCAACTGAAGCCAAGCTTTTCAACAAGGAAGGTTTCCCATAAACGATGCTTACGAATCACCATCAAGGCTTCATTCTTACCTTTTGAAGTAACATTTACTCCATAGTATTTCTCGTAGTTGATTACAGTCTTGGCGGATAACTTCTTAATCATATCCGTTACAGAAGCAGCCTTTGTATTCATAGCTGCGGCCAGATCGTTGGTTAGCACAGATTTAGAGCCGCCATCTGATAGATGATAAATCGCTTTGAGGTAGTTTTCTTCCGTAAGGCTGAGCATGCTTTTATGGATTGTCTCCACAAAAGTATAATTTTTAGATTAGTCTAAAAATATTTTTAGACTAAAATTTTAGCTATTGTGTTTAACAATTTGGGTTCCTCCGATTCCCAGGTGACGTCAGTGGGATGGGAAACATAGAAGGTGATGGTTGACATTTGATTCAGTACTTCCTTGGGTTGGTAATCATGGAACCGAATTGTAAGAGCTGCCTGATAGGGATTGCAAATGGCTACCCATGGCTTATAGTCCTGAAGAATTATTGGCAAGTGACAGGCGAGGTATTCATATAGTTTGGTAGGAATACGGTTCTCTATATGAATGGACTGAGGGTAGGCAATTATCCCAAAATCTGCGGAAGCGATGGCTTCCAAAATTTGAGTATGGGGCACAAGTTCGTTGCCACCAATCAAAGTAATAAAGGGATGTTCAGAAATTGATTTTTGGATGCTCTCAAGGGTGGATTCGATGGCACAATAACCTACGATTTTTAGCTCCACACGGGCGTCAATTTGATGAAGTTTTTTGGCTAGTTCAATCGCCTCAAAAATACCTGTACTGTCGGCCAGGGTGCCGCTAAAAAGTAACTTGATTTTTTCGGAGGAAATTGTTCGTTTAAATCCCACAGGCAGGAATGTTTTATTTTCTAAAACAATTTGTTTCCTGAGTGTAAAAGTTAGCTCTTGTTGGTAGGTTCTTTCGGCCAGAAAAAATGTGTGGAAGAGGGGGGAAGTTAGCTTCTCTTTTAACCTTACCCAACCAGCAATCAGAAACCTGAATGCAGATGGAAATGCGGAGGTATGAAGGATGTTTCGCCAGTAATTTTCACGAATATCATAGATAATTTGGGTGCCAAATAATATTCTGTTTACAATACTAACTATCAACAATTCATTGGTGTTAACTATCAGTACTTTAGGTTTTACTTTATATACTTTTTGGAGTACCCTCCACGGAGCGAGCATTCTGGTTAGGCTAAGTCTTTTGAAAGAACTGAGTGGAAGTTGAGTGATGTTTTCGTGCTTGTAAATCTTGTTTTTGCTTGGGTATCCGATAACAAAAATTTCGTAGTCATTTACCTTTGAAAGTGTACCCGCCATCTTCTCAAACATGCGGGTGTCATCCACGGGTTTAAGTATGGAAGCAAGGACTATTCTTTGTTTTTTCATTTATTGCAAGCTGGTTTAAAAATAGGATATAAATGGAACTGAAAGAACTAATTGAAAAGGCCTGGTTGGATCGTGAATTGTTGAAGTCTTCAGAGACTCAAAATGCCGTGCGCGAAGTTGTCAAATTACTCGATGGTGGAAAGCTACGGGTAGCCGAGCCTGCGGGTGAAAATTGGAGTGTTAATGAGTGGATTAAAAAGGCGGTGATCTTGTACTTTCCTATCCAGCAAATGGAGGTTATTGAAGTGGGTCCTTTTGAGTTTCACGACAAGATTGCACTTAAGAAAGACTATAAGAATTTAGGAGTTCGGGTGGTGCCACACGCTATTGCCCGTCATGGATCATTCGTAAATCGTGGGGTGATTATGATGCCTTCGTATATCAACATTGGAGCGTATGTGGACGAGGGTACGATGGTAGACACCTGGGCTACTGTGGGTAGTTGCGCGCAGGTTGGTAAGCATGTCCATTTAAGTGGAGGTGTTGGCTTAGGTGGGGTTCTTGAACCCATTCAGGCTGCTCCGGTAATTATTGAGGACAATGTTTTTGTAGGCTCACGATGTATTATTGTTGAGGGTGCCCGGGTTTGTAAAGAGGCCGTGCTTGGTGCGAATGTGGTGTTAACAGCCAGTTCAAAAGTGATCGATGTAACAGGTCCAACGCCTGTTGAATATAAAGGATATGTTCCGCCACGGTCAGTCGTAATTCCGGGTACATTACCCAAAAAATTCCCCGCTGGCGAATATCAGGTTCCATGCGCCCTCATTATAGGAACAAGAAAAGAAAGTACTGATAAGAAAACCTCCTTGAACGATGCATTAAGGGAGAATAACGTTTCTGTTTAGTTGGCAGGGCAAGTAGTTAATCGGCTCATTTTGTCAACTAAGTGAATGTTTAGCCTTGTGGTATGAACTTTGTCTTCTATAGGCTCAGATGTTAACTTTGTTTCAATGAAGTACCTAATTAATGGAATATTCGCTTTTATACTTCTCACTTCGTTTTCGAGTGAAAGAAGGAAGGATTTCGTTGCCATTAAAAATACCAGCTTTGGAACCGGTGAGGTGCTTGAATATCGTGTCAATTTTGGATTCTTCACCGTGGGTAAGGCTTCTACGGTGGTTGAAAAGACTATTTATACTAAAAACTCGAGACCTTGTTATAAGGTAGATGCCTATGGCGAGACGCTTGGTTTTGTTTCCTGGATTACCAAGGTGAACGATCAGTGGGGTGCATATGTGGACACGGCAGCATTGGTTACCCACGTTTCGTATCGTAAGATCAAAGAAGGGAATTACCGCAAGGATGAAGTGATCACCTATAATCACGATAAACTTGAAGCCGAAGTGAAGGTTAGGAATAAGGAAACAGGAGTTTATGAAGAACCAAAGTATTACAAGACTCCCGATAATGTACGAGATATGGTAGCTGGTTTTTTGTACTTACGGGTAATCGATTTCAACAAAAAGTACAAGAAAGGAGATACACTGGCAATCTCAGGCTTCTTTGAGGATACTCCTTATAATATGAAGATTATCTATGATGGAAAGGAAACTATAAAGACCAAGATTGGAAAAGTTTCTTGCCATCGGTTAGTGCCCATAATGCCTGATAACAAAATTTTTGATGGTGAAAATTCTATTACCTGCTGGATGTCGGATGATGGCAATCGTGTGCCTGTTAAGATTCAGGCTAAAATGTTTATTGGAAGCACTGGAATAGAACTTACCAGTTTTAAGGGTTTGCGGAACCAATTTAAGGTTTTACAGTAATAACTTTTGGCAACTCCGGCTGTTTATTAGTTTTACCCTTACCAAACCTAAATTTTTATTATATGCTAAAAGAATTTAAAGCCTTTGCTATGCGAGGCAATGTAGTTGATCTTGCAGTGGGTGTTATTATCGGTGGCGCCTTTGGCAAAATTGTTGGCTCTTTCATCGAAGATGTAATTACTCCGCTACTTCTTAAGCCAGCTCTCGAGGCAGCAAACCTTTCTCAACTTTCTGAATTAACCATTTTTGGAGCTGTGAAGTATGGTAACTTCCTCTCTGCAGTTATCAACTTTGTTATTGTGGCCTTTGTTCTTTTCCTTATTATTAAAGGAATGAATGCCACTAAAAAGAAAGATGAAGGATTGCCTCCAACTGCACCTCCGCCACCACCAGCAGATATTATGCTGCTTACCGAAATTCGGGATTTGTTAAAGAAGTAATTATAATCGAATCTGGTATAAAAAAAGGAATGTCATTGACCTTCCTTTTTTTGTAGTTCGTTAAAACGGTTTTCCTGGCCTTTCCATTGAAAGAATCCAAAAAAGTAAAATCCAAGGAGCGACCAAACTATAAAGCCAATAACAAAACGTGCTATTGAAATCTCATAATTGCCTATGTGAAAAAGATTCTTAACTAACTCAGAGCAAACAAATGTCGGCATAGCGAAGTAGAGTACTCCGTGTAGAAGGGCAAATTTATTCTTGCCAAGCTTTCGCTTCTCGCTCCAATAAGCTATAAATTTTTCATCTGTAGGGTTCATTTTTTAAATCGATCAGCAATTAACAATTCCTTACTTCCGGCTTTGTATTGATAGAAACCACTTCCACTTTTTATTCCTTTATGTCCGGCTTGTACCATATTTACAAGCAACGGACAAGGCGCGTATTTTGGATTTCCAAAACCATCATGCAGCACCCTTAAAATAGAAAGACATACGTCAAGCCCAATAAAATCAGCTAACTGTAGTGGTCCCATGGGGTGCGCCATACCCAATTTCATTACGGTATCAATCTCTTCTACACCCGCCACGCCTTCGTACAATGTATAAATAGCTTCATTAATCATGGGCATTAAAATGCGATTGGCTACAAAGCCCGGATAGTCATTCACTTCCATCGGTATTTTTTCCAGCTTTCGCGAAAGCTCCATAATCTTTTCTGTCACCGCATCGCTGGTGCGATACCCGCGAATTACTTCCACCAATTTCATTATAGGCACCGGATTCATAAAGTGCATGCCAATTACTTGTTCAGGACTTTTTGTTACGGATGCAATTTTCGTTATTGAGATGGAGGAGGTATTACTCGCCAGAATAGCACTTGGTTTAGTATTCTCATCAATCTCTTTAAAAATTTTCAGTTTAAGATCAAGGTTTTCTGTGGCTGCCTCTACAACAAGATCGGCACCTTGCACGCCTTCTTTTAAGAAAGTGGTTGTGATGAGATTCGCCAGTGCCAGTTTCTTAGCTTCTTCAGTGAGGATGCCTTTCTCAACTTGACGCCTCATGTTTTTATCGATGGTAGCAATGGCCTTATTCAACGAATCTTCAGAGATATCAATTAAACTTACACTATATCCATGCTGCGCAAAGACGTGAGCAATTCCATTGCCCATAGTTCCTGATCCAATCACTGCAATGTTCTTCATGATTTCCCTATTTTCGGTAAATATATGGCTACGCATCAAAACAAGCGAATCAACAGCCTATCGACAAGATATTTGGTATTTTATAAGAATAGCGTTCTTGTAATACTTATTGGGTTTGTTGTCTTTTTACTCTTTGCTGGAGTTAGTTCATTTCTAGAAAGTGGACGATACTTCAATTCCATTACTACCATAGGCTATTTCTTGTTTTTCATTTATGGTTGGATTCGCATCAATCGCAATGTACATCAGGTTGAGTTTGATGATGAGTTTTTATATGTGCTTCAGAAGGGGCAGGATATTCTAATTCCTTTAGAAAACATTAAAGAAGTTGATATAAAAAGTTTGGGTGGTGTGTATGAAGTCGAACTCTTTAATCCAGAACAGCTAGGAAAGAAGTTCTATTTCAAACCTTCGCTGCTGTATCCATTCAATTTTAAAAAGAAAGATGCGCTAGTGGACATTCTTCGAAGCAACATCAACAAAGCGTTACGTAAAAAGCAGCATTTTCAAGCGAATGCGCTGCATAGTTAAATTCTTAAATGCCACGAATGCACAAATATTGAATAAAGAATCTCTGCGCCTCCTGTATGTTTATATTCCTTACTACGGTTAGTATTTTGGATGAGGTAATTTTCTTTAAACACATAGATACATAGCTTATAGAGTGATTATTCTATGTCCTATGTGTTTATTTTATTTCAATCGTAACTTCTTTCGCCATGCTCATGGCATTAAATCGCAGAATCAGTTGCTGATTGGCCACTAAAGAGTCACACTCTTTGCCAGGTTGTAAATCGTAGTAATAGAACTTCTGATTGCGTTTGTATAACTCATTGCGGTCGGGGCGACCTAATAATTCAATAATATCTTTTTCGGAAAGACCTTTCAATTCATCTTTTTGAGAAATCAATTCTGATAAGAAGCTGGCTCGAATACTTTTGCAACCGCCTTTATCTTCTTTCCATTGTGATAGATCAATGGGAGTTAAATCAGGTAATGGTTTTCCGCACGCAAAGACAAGCAGTACTAAACTAAACAGTAATCCTTTTTTCATTTTTCAAGTTTGAAACTGCTTTAAACCAAATTCCCGAAATCAATCCATACCCTAACGCAATGATGTAGCAATATGCTGGCAAAACTAACCAATACGTGGCAGCTATCGCGAGAAGCGAAAAAGAGATGATCCGAATCCATTCTGAAACAATCACCCATCGCTTCGATTCGAATAGCACTCCACAATTGACAACCCAAATGGAAATCAATATAGCAACGCCTGCCTTTTCCGTCATGTTAAATTGAGATTGCTTAAACAGAAACAAACCGGTAACGCCTAAACAAAGAATGTATTGAAACAACACATAGTAATTCAACTGCATAGGGTAGGAGGTATCATATTTTTGATACGTGCTTTTGTCAACTTCAGGTGCTGCACGATATCCTCCCAATGATTCTGGAAACCAACCTGGTTTTTTAAATAGATATTTCGCCTTATCAGTCCACGATGGAATCTGTTTCATTTCATCAGCCATCACCGCATAATGACTGAAGTTTGCCCAAATGGCATTCCAACTGTTGATTGGTTTCGTGATTCCATAAGTCGGACGTTCTTCTTCGGCTTGAAAGGTACCAAACATCTTATCCCAAATGATCAATGAACCAGCATGGTTCTTATCAATATACTTCGGGTTGCGCCCATGATGCACCCGATGGTGGGAAGGGGTGTTAAAGACATATTCAAACCAACCCATTTTGTTAATTGTCTCTGTGTGGATCCAAAACTGATACAACGTATTGAGCGCAGAGATCAACGCAAAGTCGAGCGTATTAAAACCTAAAAACGCAATGGGCAAACTAAACGCAAAGGTCCACACCACTTGAAAGCTACTTTGCCGTAAGGCTACCGATAGATTATACTCTTCACTTTGATGATGCACAACATGCCCGCCCCAAAACAAATTAATTTCGTGGCTCATGCGATGCGCCCAGTAATAGGCAAAGTCGGTAAGCAGAAAAAGCGCTATCCAGTAGAGGGCTGTTCGTTCAAGTTGAAAGAATGCAAAGTTTGAATAAAGCACTTCATACACCCCAATCGCGAGCACGCGCATAAACAAACCCGATAGCTGCGAGGTAATCCCACAACTTAAGTTGGCAATCGCATCGGGTAAGCGGTAAAGTTTTCGGTGCGAGAAACGCTCAACAACCAATTCAATCCCGATCAGGATAAAAAAAATGGGGATGGAAAGAACAATCGGGTTGAGGTTCAAGTTGAATTATCGATTAGTTTTGCACCAAAGTTAAGCAGATGGCATTAAAGATATTCAAAGGGTTTTGGTTCTTTTCGGTGGTGGGATTGCTGCTCACATTTTTTTATGTGTATGCTGGGTTGCCGGAATGGGTAACGCTTTCAAACGAAGGAGCTTCAACCTCTATCCCAAAAAACTCACTCTTCTATCTTTCGATCGGGGTGATGGCTGTTATCAACACATTGGTTTTCATTGCTACACGATTACCCATTCAACAAAAGCAGGACTTCAAAGCCTGGTTTTACGGACTGATTATTACGATTAATATCTTCTTTATTGCTTCGCTGGGCTTCCTTCATGTATATAATAGTGGCGAGCGGTACGATTATTCGGGCATGGCTCCAGCCATCTACGGAAGTTTATTTTTAGTGGGAGCATGGATAATCAGTTGGCCTATCTATCTCCTTTCACAGAAAATTTTAGCTAAATAATCACATTTGGTATTTTGAATTTTTACACTGATTATCAGTGTATTAAATATGTCAACTTCATAAATTTTTATAACTGAAGTATTTCTTCATCTCGTTGAAGTGATCTTAAAAATCATTTACTTAGAAGGGATTTGAGTTCGATTAATTTTTTGAATCACAATCAGATCTGTGTAAAACAATCAGAATTGAAACGCAAGAGGCAATTTCTGATTCTATTTTTTAATCTTTGCGCGACTTTTAAAAAGGGTACTTAGTAACATGGCGAAGGAGACAATTGAATACAATGAAGCGAGCATTCGGTCGCTAGATTGGCGTGAGCATATTCGGCTACGCCCTGGAATGTACATCGGTAAGTTGGGAGATGGATCGGCTAAAGACGATGGCATTTATGTGCTGGTAAAAGAAGTAATCGACAACTGTATTGATGAACACATGATGGGCTATGGAAAGGCCATCGATGTGAAGATTACGGATCAACGTGTAGTGGTGCGTGATTATGGTCGGGGAATTCCGCTAGGCAAGGTTGTAGATGTAGTTTCCAAAATCAATACCGGAGCCAAGTACGATTCGGGTGCGTTTCAAAAATCGGTGGGTTTAAATGGAGTAGGTACCAAGGCGGTCAATGCGCTTTCTAACTATTTCAAAGTACAAGCGTATCGCGAAGGCAAAACAAAACTGGCTGAGTTTAAGAAAGGGATTCTTACAACCGATGCCAAGGAAAGCAAGACCACCGAAAAGAACGGAACATTGGTTGAGTTTGAGCCTGATAACACCATGTTCAAGCATTATCACTTCATTCCGGATTACCTGGATGATTTGATGTGGAACTATGCGTTTCTCAATGCCGGGCTCACCATCAATTATAACAGCAAAAAGTTTTACTCGAAAGATGGGTTGCTGGATTTGCTCAAACAAAAATCAGATTCAGATGACATTCGCTATCCCATCATTCATTTCAAAGGCGATGATATCGAAGTAGCGTTGACTCATGGAAGTCAGTACGGGGAAGAGTATTACTCTTTTGTTAACGGACAGAACACAACTCAAGGTGGAACTCACTTAGCCGCTTTCCGCGAAGGCGTGGTGCGTGGCGTGCGCGATTTCTTTAAGAAGGATTTTGATGCGTCTGATATTCGGGCCAGTATTGTTGCTGCGGTAGCAGTTCGTGTACAAGAGCCTGTGTTTGAATCACAAACCAAAACGAAGTTAGGATCTATCACAATGGCTCCGGAGGGACAGAGTGTAAAGAGTTTTGTAGGTGACTTCGTATCGAAAGAGCTAGAAATTTATCTGCATAAGAATTCGGCTGCAGCCGATGCGTTGCTAAAACGCATTTTGCAATCGGAGCGGGAGCGAAAGGAAATTGCTGGTATTAAAAAATTAGCAAACGAGCGGGCGAAGAAAGCTAATCTCCACAATAAGAAGCTGCGCGATTGCCGCTTTCACTTTGATGATGAGAAAGGAGAGAAGGGAAGCGAGTCTGTGATCTTCATTACGGAAGGTGACTCGGCCAGTGGTTCGATTACCAAATCACGCAATGTAGAAACTCAGGCTGTGTTTAGCTTGCGCGGAAAACCCCTCAACTGTTACGGACTTACCAAAAAGGTAGTGTATGAGAATGAGGAGTTTAACCTCCTTCAGCATGCATTAAACATTGAAGATGGTATGGACGGCTTGCGTTACAACAAAGTGATTGTAGCTACCGATGCCGATGTAGATGGAATGCACATTCGTTTGTTGCTGATGACCTTCTTCCTGCAGTTCTTTCCGGACCTAGTGAAGGCCGATCACGTGTACATTCTGGAAACTCCGCTATTTAGGGTTCGCAATAAGAAGGAAACTATTTACTGCTATAGCGAAGAGGAGAAACAAAATGCTGTAAGCAAGTTGGGAAGCAAACCGGAGATCACCCGCTTCAAGGGATTGGGTGAAATTTCACCTGAAGAATTCGGAAACTTTATTGGTGAAGATATCCGGTTACAACCGGTGCGTATTGATAAAGAAAAGCATCTTCAAAAAATTCTTGAATTCTACATGGGTAAAAACACTCCTGATCGTCAGGAGTTTATTATCGACAACTTAAAAATTGAGTTAGATAAGGTAGCGTTTGCCGAAGAGCTGGCAGTAGAAAGTGAGTAGACAGTTTCAAACTTGAGGTCACAATTCGTTACCTCAAAGTGTCAGACTAATAGTAATAATTAAGTGAAGGCTGGATCGAACAACGAACATCCAGTATCGAACATCGAAAACAATGAGCAAGAAGAAAGCAATTAAAGACAAATCAATTCGCGATGAGGATGGCGAGGTAGTTCATGGATTAGTTTCACTGGATGGCCTCTATGAAAATTGGTTTTTGGATTATGCCTCGTATGTAATTCTGGAACGCGCTGTGCCACGCATTGAAGATGGATTAAAACCTGTTCAGCGCAGGATTGCTCACGCGATAAAAGAAATGGACGATGGCCGGTTCAATAAAGTGGCCAACGTAATTGGTAGCACCATGCAATACCATCCGCATGGCGATGCTGCTATTGGCGAAGCCATTGTAAATATTGGTCAGAAGGATTTACTACTTGATACCCAGGGAAACTGGGGTGATGTACGTACGGGGGATAGTGCAGCAGCTCCCCGCTACATTGAAGCGCGGTTATCAAAGTTTGCGCTAGATGTAGTTTACAATGCGCAGACTACCGAATGGCAATTGTCGTATGACGGGCGCAAGAAAGAACCCGTTACACTACCGGTTAAGTTTCCGTTGCTACTTACACAAGGCGTAGAGGGTATTGCAGTAGGACTTTCAACCAAGATTCTTCCGCACAACTTTTGTGAACTAATCAAAGCTTCCATTGATATCCTGAAGGAAAAGAATCCCAAAATCTATCCTGATTTCCTTACGGGAGGTATTGCTGATTTTACTGAGTACGACCAAGGTATTCGTGGCGGTAAAGTAAAAGTCCGCGCTAAGATTGAGATCATCGATAAGAAAACACTTGCCATTAAAGAGATTCCATTTGGTACTACTACGAGTTCGTTGATGGACTCGATTGTGAAGGCGAGCGAGAAGGGCAAGATCAAAGTAAAGCAGGTTGTGGATAACACAGCCAAGGATGTTGAGATACAAATTCATTTGCAGCCCGGAATTTCACCAGAGATTGCGATGGATGCGCTGTATGCGTTTACCGATTGTGAGGTTTCCATTTCGCCAAATGCGTGTGTGATTGTGGCCGATAAGCCACAGTTCATGAAGGTGAACGAGATACTCAAATACAACACCGACCAAACGGTGAAGTTGCTAAAGCAGGAGTTGTTGATCAGAAAAGGGGAGTTGATGGAGAAAATTTTGTTCTCTTCGCTGGAGAAAATTTTCATTGAGAAGAGAATCTATCGAACTATTGAAGAAATAGAAACCTTTGAGGAAGTAATCGAAACGGTTGATAAAGGATTAAAACCTTACAAGAAACAATTCTATCGTGAAATTACCCGCGATGATATTTTACGCTTGCTTGAAATCCGCATTAAGCGAATCTCTAAGTACGATTCCTTTAAGGCAGATGAATTGCTCAAAGATCTTGAGAAAGAACTGAAAGAAACGCTTCACCACCTCAAGCACCTTACCGATTATGCTATTGCGTACTATCAAAACCTATTGAATAAGTATGGTAAAGGTCGTGAACGCAAAACCGAAATCCGCAGCTTCCAGTCTGTAACTGCTACCGAAGTAATTGCGAACAACCAGAAACTTTATGTAAACCGTGCAGATGGTTTTGTAGGCTGGGGCATGCGCAAAGACGAATACATTGTTGAGTGTTCTGAGCTGGATGATATTATCGCCATCCGCAAAGACGGAAAAGCATTAGTGAGTCGCATTGGCGAACGCAAGTTTATGGGTAAGGACATTATCCATATTGGTGTGTGGAAGAAGGGTGATGAGCGCATGGTGTATAACATGATCTACAGCGATGGCAAGAGTGGTAAGTCGTTTGCCAAGCGTTTTGCCATGCCGGCCATTATTCGTGATAAAGAATATGATCTTACTTCGGGTAACCCAAACAGCAAGTTGTATTACTTAAGTGCTAACCCAAATGGCGAAGCTGAGATTGTGGAAGTGAAGTTGAGCCAGGCAAGTACTGCCCGCAAGAAGATTTTCGATTTCGATTTCTCGGAACTGGAAATAAAAGGTCGTGGAGCGAAAGGAAATACGTTAACCAAGTATCCATTACGGAGAATTGATTTCAAAGAAGCAAAGGGAAGTACGCTGAGTGGACTTAAACTTTGGTTCGATCAGGCTTCTGGTCGATTGAACAAAGACGAGCGCGGCAAATATGTAAATAAGTTTGATGGTGATGATCAGATTCTGGCGATCACGTCAAGCGGAAATTATAAGATTACCAGTTTTGAATTAACCAACCGCTACGAACCTGAGAAAACAATTTTGTTGGAGAAATTTAATCCCAAGAAAGTGATCTCAGCGGTATATGTTGATGGAGTAAGCAAGCAGCATTTTGTAAAACGCTTCTTATTGGAAACCACCACAGCCGATAAAGAGTTTGGGTTTATCTCGGAAGGAATTGGTTCGCGACTTGAGTTTGTAACTACGAGTGAAACTCCGGAAATAGAAATTGAAGTGGTGAAAGGGAAGGGAAAAGACAAGGAGACTGAGGTAATCAACCTGGAAGAGATTATTGACGTGAAAGGATGGAAGGCATTGGGCAATCGCTTGTCGCAATACAAGGTTACGAAAGTGAGGCCGGTGGAGGATGCAGAAGACATCAGCGTGGAAACTGAGGACGAAGTTGAAGTGGAGGAGTCTGAGGATAGTCAGTCTTCAAAAAAAAAAATCGAGCCGGAGCCAATCATCGAGGAGGACGGGCAAGCAAGCCTCTTCGGGGAAGCAAAAAAAGCGGGTCCGCTCGTCAACGGCCAGCCCCCAAAAGCAAAAGCGTCAAAACCAAAAGAACCAAAGCAAGCAAACCTCTTCGAAAGCCAAAAAAAAGAAAAAGTAAGTGAGGAAGTTGAAGAAGCTGAAAGTAATAAGCTGAAAGTTGAAAGTCAGAAGCCTGAAAAGAATGAGAAGCCGGGCGAAAAGCTTTTTACTGCGGGAGATACGATTGATTTGGAGTTGTGAGTGTAAAGTGCGGAGTTCCCGAAACGGGTGATTCCACTGGGAAGTGAATTCTTCAGAAGTAGAAATTTGGTAATCTTACTTTGATGAAAAAAATTAAAAAGAGGCATTTTCTACTGACTTTTAGTGATTCTGATTCAGAATTAGATAAAGACGCAGTTGCGGTTATAGAGATAGATTCAACGGAAAGGAATTTGTTAAAGGATATAATTAACAGGCATCTAATTGATTCGAAAATTGTACAAGCAGTTAATGGTTGGAGAGCATGCAGATATCTTCGTCATACCATTGAGAATACAGAGAGAAGTTTTGACTTATACTCCGTTCATATTACCATGGAAGATGAGGACGGTGAATGTGATAGTCTTTTCTTTTTGGAGGAAATTGAAGTAATCTAATTTATGATCAGATTTCTTTAGAATGCTGCCGGTATGATATTTAAAATTCTACAAGTAATCAGCGAGGAAATTAAAAGTATTTCGGGAGAAAAAGTGAATGTTGAAACTCTCGTTTGTGAAGTAGAGATCGGTAGCGACAAACGGATATTAAATTTTAACTGGAATCAAATTTTAATGTTATATAAATCAAAGGAAGTCGTTTATGTTAGAATCCCTCAATATGGAACGAAGAGAGCTTATGGTATAAATGAAAATGTCATTTATAATAATAAAGTAAGAAAATCTAGTCTCTATATTCAAAAAACAGAATTAGAATATCACTTAATAACTGAGTATGAGGTTTTAGATGGAAAGGCTTCTATAGTTGCGTGGACTGATTCTAAAACTGGACTTGAGCTATCTAACCAAGAGGCGGTGGATTATAACTCACCTTATCCAATAAAGAAAACCTAAGTTGTTGTTGGTTATTTTTTTTCGGCAAATTGGTTTTCTTTCCTCGAAGAGTTACTCGTTCTTCGTCTTCCTCCCTGAGTTACTCGTTTCGAGAACTCTGCCGCAAGAGTATAATTGGAATTCTTCGATGGAGTGTGAATCTTTACGTTGTTGCGGGTCGCCCTGACCCGCAAAGAGAACAACAGAAACTTTTTCCTGCCTACTTAATCATCCCTATCTTTACCCCATGAAAACTTTCTTACAGGCGGAATGGCGAAAGTTAGCCATGGCTAATTATGAAGTTGATCCTAAAATTCTTGCCCGTTACTTACCCTACAAGACTGAATTGGATTTTTGGAACAACACCTGCTATGTGAGTCTGGTGGGCTTTATGTTTTTGAATACTAAAATGCTGGGTGTTAAGATCCCTTTCCACATCAATTTTGAGGAAGTCAACTTACGGTTTTATGTTAAGTATAACGACAACGGGGAATGGAAACGAGGCGTAGTTTTTATTAAAGAAATTGTACCTAAACCTGCGCTCACGTTGGTAGCCAATACACTCTATAACGAGAACTATGAAACCATGCCTATGCGGCATACCTGGGAAGACAATAACTCGCTCGAGGTAGAATATGCCTGGAAGAAAAGAACCTGGAATTCATTCCGCGTAAGCGCAGATAAAATAGCAACAGCTATTGATGTCGGTAGCGAAGCTGAATTTATTACTGAGCATTATTGGGGTTACACAAAACTCGGAGTAACTAAAACTGCTGAGTATGGAGTTGAGCATCCACGCTGGGATGTCTATAAAGTAAATGAGTATCAGATTGATGTGGACTTTGCCGGTGTATATGGATCGGAATTTGGTTTTTTACAGAATGAGAAACCTCGCTCGGTGTTTTTGGCTGAGGGTTCCGAAATAGTAGTGAAGGCTGGGAGGAACGTATAACATTCCTGGTTGTAAAACTTTTCACAACTCTACTACATCATTAATGGGAATGAAAAACTTTTTCACCTGCCTTACACTTTTAGTCTCATTACAAGTCCAGACAATCGGGCAAACCAAAAGTTCAGATGAATCCAATCAGGACTACACACAGTATCATCATCAAGTAATTGAAGCCGAACAGCTGATTGTCGGTCAGAAGTACAAGGAAGCTTTGCTGATGTATGATGAGATCTTCAATGCCTATGATTTCGTCTTTCTGAATGAATATCAGGTAGCTACCCAACTTGCTGTTGCAGTAAATGATCATGAAAAAGCAATTAAATATCTGCAAGAAGGCATTGAGGCAGGTTGGACGTTAAAGTCAATCAAGAAGAATGAGTATTTAAAAAAAATGCAAGAAGGTCCTGAATGGAAATCGATCAGACAATCATATAAACAAAAACGCAAGGCTTATGAAACAGGTCTTAATCAGGTTGTTCGAAAGAAAGTGAAGAAGATGTTTTCGCGTGACCAATGGAAAGCAATCGGTGCCTTGTTTACGTTTAGTTCCAAGGCTCAGGATAGATATGCTGAAAAGAAGTTTGCGCCCCATAGTGAAGCACAAATGAGTAAGTTGATGAGCATCCTAAATGAATATGGGTATCCGGGCGAAAAAATGATAGGAAATAATTTTTGGATGGCTACAATTTTAAGTCATCATAATTCAATTTCACAAGCTTACGTTAAAGCGGATACACTTTTCCAGTTTGTAAAACCCTACTTATTGCGTGCAATTAAATCGGGACAAATGTCGCCCTGGGAATTTGCTTTGGTGGATGACTGGTATAAAGCCGTGAAATCAGAACGCAAAGAAGTGGGCTATGGATTTTTGAATTCTTTAACCAAAGAAGAATTGCCCAAATCAAATGAATTGAGGGAAGCAATCGGGCTTCGATCCATTGAGATTAGAAATGGATTGATAGATATTGAGAATCTTACCGGAATGAATTTTTATATACCAGGCAAACCATGGGTTGATGGGAAAATAGAAATCCGTCAATAGGATTAAACAGTAAACTTCCTTAAATAAAATCTCCGTTTAATCGTAAGTTTACTTCAATGAAAACATCCACCGACATCCGGATTGCTGTGCTGATTGACGCAGACAACATTCCATCCGCTAACATAAAAGTGATGATGGAAGAAATTGCCAAGTATGGAACGCCTACTATAAAAAGAATTTATGGCGACTGGACAAGGCCTAATCTTTCAGGCTGGAAAAATGTTTTGTTGGAAAATGCAATTCAGCCTATTCAGCAATATGGCTACACAACCGGAAAGAACGCCACCGATTCAGCCATGATTATCGATGCCATGGATATGCTCTATACCGAAAGGGTGGATGCTTTTTGTATCGTATCCAGCGATAGCGATTTTACACGATTGGCAACTCGACTGCGTGAGTCAGGAATGACGGTAATTGGAATGGGCGAGAAGAAGACACCCAATCCGTTTATTGTAGCATGCGATAAATTTATCTACATCGAGATTTTGGAAATGCAGGCTGATGACTCGAAAGAATTGGTAGAGGATGAAAAAGGCAAGCAGGAAAAACCAAAGAAGCAACGGGAGACGCTTAAGAAAATTGACAAGCCAACGATCCAGTTGATTTCATCTACAATAGCTGATTTGGCTGATGACAGCGGTTGGGCTTTTCTGGGTGAAATAGGAAACCTGATTTTAAAGAAACGGCCCGACTTCGACCCTCGAAATTTTGGGTTTAGTAAATTGGCATTGCTCATTAAAAGCATAAAGAGATTTGAAGTAGACGAACGTCAGACTGAAAAGAAAGGCATTAAGCTTGTATACGTGCGCGTGAAGTAAGAACATGCAGGATGGTTGAGACAAACGAACAAGCTGCTATTCGCACAACGTATTTCAGCATTGCCAGCAATGCGAGTCTTGCAATTGTAAAAGGACTGGCTGGTTTTTTTGGGAATTCATTTGCGCTCATAGCTGATGCGATTGAATCAACTGCAGATATTTTTGCTTCGCTGTTAGTGCTTTTCGGTTTTAAGTATGCCAAGCGACCAGCCGATGAAAATCATCCTTACGGTCATGGAAAAATTGAACCCCTCATAACCTTTTTGGTGGTAGCATTTCTGGTAACATCGGCCACTATTATTGCTTATCAAAGTATTATCAACATTCAAACACCTCACCAAGCGCCTAAAACGTGGACATTAGTAATACTTGGCGTGATCATTTTGTGGAAAGAAGTTTCGTATCGAATTGTTATTAAGAAGAGTAAAGAAACAAATAGTACTTCATTACGGGCTGATGCGTGGCACCATCGCAGTGATGCCATTACTTCCATTATGGCGTTTATAGGAATTTCAATTGCCCTTATTTTTGGCGAAGGTTATGAAACAGCCGATGATTGGGCCGCATTGTTTGCATGTATATTTATTGTATACAATAGCTATTTAATATTTCGTCCGGCATTATCCGAAATTATGGATGAAAATCTCTATCACGACTTGATTGAAGAGATTCGAGCCGTATCGCTGACTGTAGAAGGAATTCTTGGAACAGAAAAGTGCTTTATCCGCAAAACGGGAATGAAATATCATGTGGATCTGCATGCTATTGTAAATGGAAAAATTTCCGTTAAAGAAGGCCATGATTTGGCTCATAAATTAAAAGACACATTGCGTTTTGAAATAAAGAACTTGGGTCATGTCTTAATCCATGTAGAGCCCAACAAATAAAACAGATCCTAAGTTTTTAGCTGCTGTTGAGTTGAAGCACAACAGGATAAGACTCTAATCTGTTGGCGGATGGTGTTCGCCACTCGGGAAGAGTTTATCCTAACTGTTAAAACATTTAAGGCTGATGAAGGGTAACGTCAAAACATTATCAAACTTAATCTGTACATGCAAGCACAGATTACTATTCGCAAGCAATTAAAGACTATTAGTAAGGCTTGACAATTTAGTATCTACAGCGCTAATTTCTATTTAATGAATTGCTGTTTAATCCTTAGAAGGGGGATTGATCATAATATGTGCACGGTGTGTTCCAGGATCCATAATCCATGGCATACCCGGAGCTTCAGGTTTAATAGGAAGACCTGTACTTGCAGCAGTAGCCCAGGGAATATATACTACATAGCGGAAGCCCCCTTTACTAACTTCACCGGTCGCTGAATTGTAGTCCTCCGCTTTTGCAGAGTAGACCTGAAGATTCGAAGCTTGTTTCGGCATCATTAATTTTCCTGATTTTGCTTCTGCTTCTCGCATGTCAAATATCTCCTGAAATGTTTTTCCTGCAGCTTTTAATTCACGGCCACGTTCCATAAAAGGTTCGAGATCCTTGTGATAACAAGATACACTAAGTCCTGCTTGCTTTGGATTATCAGCAATACATACCAGCTCATTTGTCCCTTTTCGAAGTACTACAAATTCATCTTTGGCATTGTAGCCGTACACCATTGCTCCGGCACGCATATCTTCAGGTGCTGCAAGTAATGCGGTTTTGATTTGTATTTCAGCGGAAGGTGTTTGAGCGAGTAAAGAAAGTGAACAAAATAGAGCAAAGATGGAGAGGTAAGTTGCTTTCATAATGGTCGCTATTAAATAGTTAGAAAAATTGCTAGTTAAAGATGCAACTAATTTGCATGAAATTCAATACAAACTTGCATAATAGGCAATGACAGTTTATCCATTGAATACAACTCAGGTTATCTATATTTGGAAAGAACTAAGCGTTTCACAAATAAATTAGAACAATGAATTTCTTCTCAAATTTCAATCAAACACAAATTGCAGCACTAATCTTGTTAGGGGTAAGTACTTCGTTGCTCATCGCTAAGATTCGCTATTGGGTATTGGCGGATCAATCGTTGGGTTGGCTCATGGTAAAGGGAGTTGTGATTGAAGGATTAGGTTTCTCCATGAAAGGTACATTGGAGTTTTCCTATCAGTATAGTGTTAATGGACGAGAGTATTCAGGCAAACGACCCTTCTTTGCCAACTCGTATAAAAAATTAGGTCGCGATAAAACGAATGAACTTATTAGTAAATATCCGAAAGATCAGGAAATAGAAGTCTATTACAATCCATCAAAACAGGAAATGTCTGTGCTGGAGCCAGGTAGAAAAGAGGGACTCCTCACAAGTATTATTTTCTTAGCTATCTTGTTTATAGCGGGAGTCGTTACGTTGTATGACTGGATGTGGCTTGGCAATCTGCTTTAATGAAGAGGATTTTACTTGCGCTAAATAACACAATGTAACCTCACTTTCTTCCATTCATCGATATTAAATTGATTCTTGCTTTTCTTTTGTAGTGATTGCACCATGAATCGACTTTTCATTATTTTATTATTCACAGTTCCCAGTATTGGGTTCTCACAAGAAATCACCGTAAAGGGTAATGTGGCTGATGTTATTCGCGGCAAGCTGATCAAATCAAAAATTGTGTATAAGAGTTATCCAACAGGAAGCATCTCAGAAACGTTTAATGACAGTACTTTTACGTTTGGAATTTTTGGTTCGTCCAAATATCAGATAACTGCCGAGGCCGATGGGTATATGCCACGCACTATTATTGTTGATCCTAAAGAAGCTATTAGCAATATTATCAATCGTGATATAGAATTAACCTCATTGGGAGGAACGATCGTACTTAATCACTTAATCTTTGCCATTGGCCGTGCTACTATTAATCCTAAGTCTTTTGACGAATTGGATGAGGTGGTTGCCATGATGAAGGAGAATACAAAAGTAGTCATTCAATTAGAAGGGCATACGGATAATCAAGGCAATGCTGAAGCAAACTTAAAACTCTCGCAACAGCGTGTAGATGCAGTTCAAAAATATATCACATCAAAAGGTATCTCTAAAAACAGAGTAAAGACAAAAGCGTTTGGAGGAAGCCAACCAATAGCCACAGAAAACACAGAAGAAGCCCGTGCAAAGAACAGGCGGGTAGAGATGCGGGTGTTGAAGGATTAAACAAAAAAACTCCAGATTCAAAAGCGAGTTGGTACTCTTAAATCTGGAGTTTTGAACTTAGAATCTTAAATTTCTACTTCTTTACGTCACCAATCTTTTTATTAAGCGACTCGTTTCCAGTTTTTAACTTTCCATTTACATCCAGCTCAATAATCTCATAGCCTAATTTCTCAAGCCCTGGGGCAATTTTAACTTTATCACCTACAACCAAAATATTAGTGGTTTCGGGTTTGATCCACTTTTTAGAAGCCTGATCAAGATCAGCCTTCGTGATTTTTGCAAGGATTCTATTTTGTTCATCCACATAGTTGGCCGGAAGGTCATACTCAAGAATGCGACCAATAAATCCCGCTTTCTGGAAACCAGTTTCATAGCGTAAAGCTTCGCTTTGGCCGAGCGCACTCTTCATAAATTTAATTTCTTCTTCGGTTACACCATTAGTTGAGTAGTTTTTTAATTCCTTCATCACTTCAACCAAAGCGCTATCCGTTGCGTTGGCGCGAATGCCGGAACTGAATGAAAAAGTGCCGCTATATTTATCTGCTGAGAAACCAGAACGAGCACCATAGGTCCAACCTTTGTCTTCGCGCAAGTTCAAATTGATACGACTGTTGAAGGCCCCACCCAACGGCCAATTGGCCAGAAAAGCATGATAATATTCTCCGGTTGCATCGTACTTCAAGCCTGTAACACCGCCTACACGGAATTCTGTTTGTGCTGCTTTCGGTACATCTACAATGTAAATTCTTGTTTTGTCTACTGCTGGGTTAGCAGGAATTGAAGGAAGTTTAATTTCCTTGGTTGGTAACTTCTTAAGGAAATCAAGTTTAGCAAGAATTTCTTTTTCGGTTACATCTCCTACAACAACTAATCGTGCATTTTTTGAAGTCAGGTTATTGGCATAATAATCTTCCACGTCTTTCAGTGTGAGATTTTTTACGGTGTATTCAGTTCCTGCAGGGCTCAATCCTAAAATGCTGGTTCCGTAATTCATTTTATCAAATACATTGGAAGCAATAACTGCCGGTTGAGACTTACTTTGTTTAAAACCTTCAATGGATTGTTTTTGGATGCGGTCAAAAGCACTCTGAGTAAACTTTGGACTTAGAAGACGTTCTTCAAACAACGATAATGTTTTGTCTAAATGTTTTTTTAAGGTTTGAATTCTGAAGGTAATTTCATCAAAGCTGCTGCCCACTGAAACTGAGCTTCCAATTTTTTGAAGTTCAACTTGAATTTGTTCTCCTGTATAATTCTTCGTGTCTTCATTCATCATGGAAGCAAACATGCGAGCCAATCCAATTTTTGAAGTGTCGCTTGCCTGCAAGATGTGTCCACCGGGAATAGAAAAAGAAATTGTTACTAAGGGTAGTTCAGTAGTTTGTGTACCAATCGTTTTTATTCCATTGTCTAAATTCTTTTTCCAGAAAGCAGGAACTTGTACCACCGGGTTAGGACCATTACCTGGCAATTTACTGCGGTCGAATGAATCTTTAGCTTTGTTATACGTCAGGCCATTGTAACCATAACTTGGAGCTTTATAATTGGATTCATCAATTTTGTAATTCTCAGCAGCAACAATGTTCGCTTCCTGACCTTTTGGAACAACACTTAAAATAACAGCCGCTTTTCCTTTGATGTATTTTTCATACACACGTTGCACATCTTGCTTGGTCACTTTGGAGTAACGAGCTAACTCATTTCCGATTTGATTAGGATTGTCTGTAAAGGTTTGATAATACGCAAGCTGTGTTACCTTACCGGCTACACTTTGCAATCCGTTAATGTATTGCGCTTCAAAAGCACCTTTAAATTTTTCAATATCTTCATCCGTTACACCTCGGTTATCAAAAGCAACCAAAGCATCATCAATTAGTTTTTTAGAATCTGCGAGTGAAGTACCAGGTGCAGGAACTAATCCTAAACGCATGATACCCGCTAGCTCGCTACCATTACTAAATGCAAAAGCATTTAATGCTTTTTGATTCTTAACAATCTCCTGATAAAAAATTGAATTCTTCCCCTGACCTAAGATCTCAGCCAAGCAATCAAGCGCTGGTTCGTCAGCATGAAAGGTGGGCACAGTTGGGTAGGTGATTACTAATTGAGGAAGACGAGCATAATTATCAACTAGGGTAACGTATCTGTTTTCAGTAACTACAGGAGCTGGCAGTTTCATATTTTGAACATCTGGGCCTTTTGGAATGGACCCGAAATATTTTTCAACCAACTTAAGCGCATCCGCAGGCTTTACATCACCACCTATTGTTAATGTTGCATTGTTCGGGCCATACCAACGCAAAAAGAAATTCTTCAAATCATTTACGTTAACTCGATTTAAATCTTCCAGATAGCCTATGGTTAACCATGAATAAGGATGACCATACGGATACAGATTTTTGTTGATCATTTGAGTTACCAATCCGTAAGGACGGTTGTCATAATTTTGACCGCGTTCATTTTTTACAGTCTCACGCTGGATTTCAAATTTCTTTTGAGTAACAGCATCTAAAAGAAAGCCCATGCGATCGGCTTCAAGCCACAACATTTTTTCTAACTGATTGTTAGGCACGGTTTCGTAATAGTTGGTTCGGTCAGTATTGGTACTACCATTTAGTGTTCCACCAGATTCAGTTACGATTTTAAAATGTTGTTCATCGCCTACGTTATCGCTTCCCTGAAACATCATGTGTTCGAAGAAGTGCGCGAATCCTGATTTACCTATTTCTTCACGGGCAGAACCAACGTGGTATGTTACATCAACACGCACAACCGGATCGCTATGATCTTCATGTACAACAACTGTAAGTCCATTTGGAAGAACATACTTCTCATAAGGAATAATAATTTCATTTCCTTTTTGAGTAACTTTTTCAATCAATTTGGTTTGAGCCTGCCCGTTGAAAGCAATGGCAGCTAATCCTACTAGCATCAGTATTCTTTTCATGAACAAATATTTGGTTTGAGTTTGAATTATAAGTACGGCACCTTTTGCAGTCTTCGAGCCACCCTATAAAGATGGAAATATACCTTGATTAGTTTTTTGCGGCAAACCAATTGTTCAAGAATTATAATACCCCATTTGACGGGGTCTCGATCATTTTATGATGTGAGAGTTTTCGGAACACTTCGGCACTGGGTCGTTTTGTTCTTGTCTTGGATACAATGTCGCATTCGTATAATCCAAAACGCATGGAGGGGCCCAGGTTCCATTCGAAATTGTCCCATGTACTCCACCAGAAATAGCCTTGAATATCAATACCATCTTGAAGTGCCTGGTGCAAAATTTTTGCATAGTCAACAATGGCTTGTTGCCGCAGCACATCGGTTGAGTCACACACACCACTTTCTGTAATGATGATCGGTTTCTTGTATTTATTCCAATAGCGATCAATGCACGTGCGCAATCCTTCAGGATGATACTCCCACATATCATCATGCAGCTTTCCTAACTTCTTTAATTTATCTGGCGAGTTCATGTAGGTGATGGGCATAGGATCATGTGAAACACGCGCATAATAACTCATCCCAAAAAAATCTACATTTTCGAAATGGCGTGGTATCCATTCCATAAACCACCAGTCACTTAATCGTTCAGGAAACCAACCTAAAATATTCTCTGAAGTAAATACGATTGCATTGTGCGAGATGCCCACCGGTTGGTGCGGGTGCTTCGCTTTTATGTAAGAATATACTTCATCGTGAGCACGCCCCATGTTTTTAACAACAATAGCTGCCTTTACGGGATTGTTTTTAAACGGTGGAAAGAACCCTGTGAGCCAACCATTGGTAGCGTATACATTGGGCTCATTGAAGGTATTCCATAATGAAACATCTTCAGCAAAAGCATCAATTGCCTTTTTTGCAAAGTCAATCCACCAATGAATGTTTTCTTCTTTCTCCCAACTCCCTTGATTGGCAAACCAAAGCGGATTTGTAAAATGATGGAGCACCATCATAATCTTAACACCTTTTGTCTTTAGGTCTTTCAAGAAAGCTTTGTAATGCAAAACGGTTTCGGGGTGCAAATCTCCAAAAGGTTCACGCTGCAGTTTACTCCACATCAACCCCATGCGATAATAGGGAGCGAGCGAAGAAATAATTTCCGCGTCTTCTTCTAATCTTAATTCATGATCAGTAGTGCGATCGAAAATGTATCCGTCTCTTGATTGTACTCCTTGCCAGTCGTGTTCAAAGGCGGTCTCGATTTGTGCGGCTGCTGTACTGGTTCCAAAAATAAAGTCTTTGGGAAAGACGTACTGCATTTATTTCATTTTTGAGGAAATGACAGGCCTGCGTTCAATATTATTTTTTGAAATGTCAGAAAAATCCTGATTAGTCGGTTTGGAGCCTCTTGCAATTGAAGCTTGTTCAACCTCCCACGCATTCCAGTATTCTGTCAATTGCTGAAGATCTTCTTCAAGGCAAGGATATTTATTTGAAATAGATTTAGGAACATGAGGAATCATTCCTTTCGCCAAACTATAGCTACTCAAACCACCCGACCATTCAAAATGTCCAGGATCATAAAGTGTGCGCCACCTTCCGCCCCAGCGTAAACCAAGTTGTTCACCCACTGCACCAATCTTTTTCCACAACCGTGCATTATCCCATTGAGCGATCGAGTCCACTACGGGAACAACATCAATCGCTAATCCATATTGATGTTTAGAATGACCGCCTGTTGCACGAGTATATTTTTTACCCATTGCTTTATATTCATTTTGTTTTGCTGAAGTGCGAAATGATTCAACAATGGCTAACTCAATTCCTTTTGTCTTACAAATGGCAATCAGCTTGCTTACTTTTTCAAGAAAGTAAGGGTGTAGCGCATCTAAATCAGTGATCATGGGTAAACTTCCACGATCCTTTCCATAGGTGTAATTTTCTACGGTTTCCCAGGTTCTCCAATCTTCCTCTTCTGTGACTACTGGTTCGAAAACGATTTCGGGCTCAAGACCTTTTGCCAATTGATTTATGAATTGCCTGTGCTCGTTAGTATAGGGTATTGCATCCAACGGCATTTTTGAATATTGCCCCGTAGATGAAAATGAAATTCCGAAGATTAGAAAGACTAAAAGACTTAAAAAAGATGTTTTTTGGCGCATTTATAAAAATCAAGGCGCAAAAATAGTAAATCCTTTCGAAACGACTCGTTATCAGATTATTAAGGATTTATACCCGCAGTGTTGAGAGGCCTCCATCAACATGAAAGATTTGTCCTGATATCCAGGAGGATTGATTCAAAAGGAGGAACGATGCCATACTTGCAATGTCTTCTGGTTCACCCGTTCGTTTAAGCGGATGTCGTTCATCAGAGGCTTTCTTTTTTTCATCAGACGAAAGTAACTTAGTTGCCAAAGGTGTATTTGTAAGAGAAGGTGCAATAGTATTCACTCGAATTTTAGGAGCAAGTTCTGCGGCAAGTGATTTGGTAAGCCCTTCAATGGCACCTTTTGAAGAAGCAACCGAGGTATGAAAGGGCATTCCTTGCTGAACAGCAATCGTGCTAAATAAAACAATTGATGACTGTGAAGAATTTTTGAGCAACGGCAATACCTTTCTAATGGTTCTAATAGCCCCTAGTACATTCACCTGAAAGTCCTGAAGAAACTCTTCATCTGTTATTCGATGAAATGGTTTTAGATTGATTGTGCCTGGACAATAAACTAATCCATCCAATTGGGCAGGAAGCTCATCTAACGAAAGTTCATCCTTTGTCGCATCGAAGATAATGTTGGTATGATTACCTTCACTAACAGCATTGCGAGATGCTAAAATTAGGTGATGATCCTTATCAAGAATTTTTGCAATGGCTTTTCCGATTCCAGAGTTACCACCGACAATGAGAAAATTTTTTGTGTCGCCCATCTTCTTTACTTTTAGTCTTTAACCGCTAAAGGCACAGATTGTTTTAATGGATCAGCCAACTCAGAATAAATTATTGGTGAATCATTTCACTAAATACATCACCGATCATAAACGGGAGTTTTTAGAGAAGGTCCTTGATTTGAGAACGCGCCACATCACCATGGTGCTGGAAGAAATTCATCAATCGCAAAATGCGAGTGCGGTTATTCGCACCTGCGAGTGCATGGGGATTCAGGATGTTCATATTATTGAGAACGAAGTGAAATATTCTGTTAATCGGAGAGTTGTAAAAGGATCGTATAAGTGGGTGGATATTATTAAATACCCAAAAGAAAATGGGGCGGTTACTTGTTATGAAAAACTAAAAAAAGAAGGTTATAAAATTTTGGTTACTGATCCATCACCCGATGGTGTTTCAATTCATGATGTTCCTGTGGATGACAAAATTGCGTTGGTGATGGGAAATGAGTTGAATGGTACCTCGGATTATGCACTGTCGCAGGCCGATATGAAAGTGAGAATTCCGATGTATGGCTTTACAGAGAGTATGAATATTTCAGTAAGCGCAGCGATTTGCCTTAATACACTTGTTCCAAAACTTCATCAATCAGAAATTCCATGGCAATTATCTATTACCGAGAAAGATGATATCCGTTTACGCTGGTTAAGAAAAATGATAAAACGACCTGAAATTATGGAGCGAGAATTTTTAAAGTCAATTCGATAGCTTTGTAAGGCTTTTAATCTATAGGTAAATGAAGTTTTTGAAGCGAGTGTTTCGCCTGAGTTTGATTTTGGGAATTGCTTTGATTTTTATTTTGGCTGCTACAAACTTTTGGGTAGTTAAGAGTACTGAGAGCGAAGTGCTTACTGATTATAAATTACTACCGGATAGTGGTGTGGCGCTTGTATTAGGTACCAGTCATAGAATGGTGGATGGATCGCCTAATCCTTTTTTTCATAATCGGATGGCTACCGCTGCCGAACTTTATAAAGAAGGAAAGATCGTTCACTTTATAGTAAGTGGGGATAATCGAACAAAATATTATAATGAGCCAGCCGAAATGCAAAAGGCCTTAATTAAGCTGGGTGTTCCATCAAATGCTATTACATTAGATTATGCCGGACTGCGCACATTAGATTCCATTGTACGGTGCAAAGAAATTTTTGGTCAATCAAAAATCATCATCATTACGCAACCCTTTCATAGTTATCGGGCCCTGTTTATCAGTAATTATTATGAAGTAAATGCAGTTGCGTTAGTGGCAGAAGAACCCGCACAGGAGGCTGCGCCCCGTGTTTATTTGCGTGAATACCTTGCACGCACAAAAGCTGTTCTCGACTTATATCTGTTAGGAACGGCTCCACGCCACTTGGGCGAAAAAGAACCACTCGGTATTTAGAATAAATAATCGCTAGAAGCGACTAAACCTACAGCCGCTCGCATCGTTAAAATCGTTAATTTTGAATTTAAATTCCATTTGTGGGAAGATTGTACTGCTTTAGAGGAATCCCAGTTTATCTGATTTGTGTTTTTATGAGTGCTGGACTAGTACAGGCTCAGGAAACAATTATTACAGGTAAGGTGATCGATGCCGCTTCAGGCGATCCGGTACCCTTTGCAAATATTATTTTCAAAGGAACTTCAATCGGTACAACCACTGATTTTGATGGCAACTATTTACTAAAATCATCAAATCCTACTGATTCCATTTTAGCCTCTTATATAGGCTATCGTTCGCGTGCAAAATCAATTAATAGAGGAATCAAACAAGTCATCAATTTTCAGCTGGAGGAAGATGTCACAAATCTTCAGGAAGTGGTTGTGAGGGCCGGAGAGAATCCAGCCTACGAAATTTTGAGGAATGTTGTTCGAAATAAAAAGTACAATGATAAGCGCAAACTTACCGCTTACGAATATGACACCTACACAAAGATTGAGGTAGATGCAGATAATCTTTCTGAGAAATTCAGAGAACGCAAATTGGTAAAGAAAATAACACAGGTGTTGGATAGCGTTGCCGTAATAGCCGGTGAAGATGGAAAGCCAATTCTGCCTCTATTCATCACCGAAAGTATCTCCAAGATTTACTATCGTGATAATCCATCCCTTAAAAAAGAGATAATTTTAAAAACTAAAATAAATGGTCTTGGGGTGGAGGATGGGACAACAATTACTCAAATGATTGGTTCGTCATTTCAAGAGTATAACTTCTATCAAAACTGGCTCAACATAGTCAGTAAAGAATTTGTTTCTCCTATCGCTGATGGTTGGCGAATCTACTACGATTACGATCTTGTCGATAGTTTATTTATAGGCGATGATTATTGTTATCGACTCGATTATTTTCCACGCAGCCCTCAAGATCTCGCCTTTACAGGAACGATTTGGATTACCAAAGCTGACTATGCGCTTAAGCAGATTGATGCAAACATGGGTAAGCAAGCTAATCTAAATTTTGTTGAGAAAATAAGACTGCAACAGGAGTTGACAAAGACTGATTTAGGTGCCTGGATTCCTATAAAGAATCGAGTGTTGATTGATGTAGGAGAGTTGGGAAAAAACAATGCGGGTATGCTCGCTAAATTTTACACTAGCAATAAGAATATTGTTACCAACAAGCCATACGAACCCGCGTTTTATAGCAAAGCGATTGAAACCTCTGAGGACTTTAAGATGAATGAGGATGACAAACAGTGGGATACCCTCCGTCATGAGCCTCTTAGTGAAACAGAAAAAAATGTGTATCGCATGATTGACACATTAGTGAATATCCCGGTAGTAAAAACATATACCGATATTATTTCAGTGTTGGTTAGTGGTTACTACCAAATGGGCAAAGTTGATGTGGGACCATATATGAGTATTGTTACCTGGAACAATATAGAAGGAGTGCGACTTCAAGCGGGTTTTAAGACCAATTATCTGTTTAGTAAGAAATGGGTTTATCATCTTCAGGGTGGCTATGGTTTTGGTGATGAGCAGTTCAAGTACATGGTCAATATTAAACACATACTTTCCCGAAATCATTGGACCACCATTTCATTCAGAGCCAGAAGAGATTTATCAAGAATTGGTATTGATGACGAAACGCTGGCCGACAATCCACTTTTCATTGCGGCTACGCGCTGGGGTTATTTTCGAAGGGGATATTATTCTGATGAGTATCGGGTGAATTTTCAGCGCGAATTATTTAAAGGCTATTCGCAACGTGTCGCTTTCAGAACCTGGAACTTTGACCCTACATTTCCTTTTGCTTACAATAATCCCATGGATCCTACAGATGTACGCAGCACATTTCAAACATCTGAAGTTATTGTTGAATCACGTTATGCAAGAGATGAAGTTTTCCTGATTGATGATAATGAACGTGTAAGTATGGGCACAGAGAAATGGCCTATCATCACATTGAAATATACGAAGGGGATTTCTGGTGTTTTTGGGAGCGATTTTGATTACGATAAACTTCGTTTAGGTATTACCAAACGAATTAAAACAGGTCCACTTGGGGTTGGACGTTTAACTTTTACCGGTGAGTACGTTTTCAATACGTTGCCTTATCCTTTGCTGTCATTGCACTTGGGTAACGAATCATTTCTGTACACATCGCTTACCTATAACTTAATGAACTATGGTGAATTTGTGAGCGATCACTTTGCGTCCATTCAATATCGGCAATACCTGGAGGGATTTCTGTTGAATCGTGTACCGCTCTTGAAGAAACTGAAGTGGAGATTGGTAGCCACAGGAAATGTGATTATGGGTGGAATGAGACAATCAAACCGCGATCTGATTGCTGCGCAAACTCCCGATGGTGAAACAACGCTGCCGGTAGGATTTTTCACAAACGGAAAACCCTATGTTGAATTAGGATATGGTGTGGAAAATATTTTTAAAATCTTCCGGGTTGATTTTGTTCATCGCTTATCCTATCTGGACAATGAAAGAGCTCGTAAATACGGGGTTCTTTTTACAGCGCAATTCCAACTTTGATTAGTCCACTTTTTCTTTTGAGTGTGTATTCGAAAGAATGCTTGAAAAAAACGATATTTGCAGTCCAAAAAATGGTTGTTAAATGAGTTCTGTTAAAATCACATTACCCGATGGCTCCTCACGGGAATATCCTGCAGGTGTACAAGGTATCGAAGTTGCGAAAAGTATTAGCGAAGGTCTTGCCCGAAATGCACTGTCCATTGAAGTGAATGGCGAGATTTGGGATTTAGACAGACCAATACCAATCGATGCTGCTATCAAGATTTTTACATGGAACGATAAGGGAGGAAAGTATGCGTTCTGGCATTCATCGGCTCACTTGTTTGCCGAAGCCTTAGAAGCGCTATATCCCGGAGTTAAGTTTGGTATCGGCCCACCCATCGAAAATGGTTTTTACTATGATGTGGATTTAGGTGATATCCCTTTCGGGGATGAAGAACTTGCTGCCGTTGAAAAGAAGATGCTTGAACTTGCGCGACAAAACAATTCGTTTGTTAGAAGTGATGTATCGAAGAAAGAGGCTATTGAGTACTTCACAAAAAAAGGTGACGAATATAAACTTGAATTGATTGATGGCTTAGCCGATGGATCAATCACATTTTACAAGCAAGGTAATTTTACTGACCTATGTCGTGGCCCACATATCCCATCAACAGGTTCAATCAAAGCTATTAAGTTGCTAAGTGTTGCTGGTGCGTATTGGCGCGGTGACGAAAAAAATAAGATGCTGAAACGCATTTATGGTATTACGTTTCCCAAGCAAAAAGAGTTGGAAGAATACCTTCACATGCTGGAGGAAGCCAAGAAACGCGATCATAGAAAGTTAGGGAAGGAGTTGGAGTTGTTTGCTTTCTCAGAAAAGGTAGGAATGGGTTTACCACTTTGGTTGCCGAAGGGAACTATCCTGAGAGAACGTCTTGAACAATTTATGCGCAGAGCCCAAATACGAGCAGGGTATGATCCGGTTGTAACTCCGCACATCGGTAGCAAGCAATTGTATGTTACATCAGGTCATTATGAAAAATATGGCAAGGATTCTTTTCAACCCATTAAAACTCCTGATGAGAGTGAAGAGTTTTTGCTTAAGCCTATGAATTGCCCGCATCACTGCGAGATTTATAAAGTAAAACCACGGTCCTATAAAGATCTTCCGATTCGTTATGCTGAGTTTGGAACTGTATATCGCTACGAACAAAGTGGCGAGCTTCATGGTCTTACCCGTGTGCGCGGCTTTACTCAGGATGATGCACACATCTTCTGTCGACCAGATCAGGTTAAATCTGAATTTGTGAAAGTGATTGACTTGGTGTTGTTTGTTTTCAAGTCATTGGGTTTTGAAAATTATACTGCGCAGGTTTCCCTTCGCGATCCGGAGAACAAAGCGAAGTATATTGGTGAGGATGCATTGTGGGACCGTGCTGAACGTGAAATACAAGAAGCCGCTGATGAGCGCGGTTTAACTACGGTTGCTGTAAAAGGGGAGGCTGCATTCTACGGCCCGAAACTCGACTTCATGGTGAAAGATGCATTGGGTAGAAGCTGGCAGTTAGGTACCATTCAAGTAGATTACCAATTGCCGCAGCGTTTTGAGTTGGAATATGTAGGAGCCGATAATCAAAAACACACCCCGGTAATGATTCACCGAGCGCCTTTTGGTTCGATGGAGCGATTTGTAGCCGTTTTGATTGAGCATTGTGCTGGTAACTTCCCACTTTGGCTTGCACCTGAACAAATTGCCGTGCTGCCAATTTCTGAACGTTTTAATGATTATGGTCAGAAAGTTCTAGACACACTTAAAAACACCGATATAAGAGGATTTTTGGATGATCGTAATGAAAAGATAGGTCGCAAAATCAGGGATGCTGAAGTAAGCAAGGTACCCTTTATGCTGTTAGTGGGCGAAAAAGAAGCCTCTGAAGGAAAAGTGGCGGTGAGAAAGCATGGGGAAGGAGACAAAGGAGTTATGGATTTAAACGACTTCGTAGCTCAATTTTCCCACGAATTTAGCCTCCCAGCATTGATTTAGAATTTTGATAAACGGAAAAAAGAGCGATATTTGCAGCCCTGTCTGCCGGCCAGGCAGGCTGTTTTCAAAAAGTAATAGAATTTAGAACATAAACCCAACGAGTGGCAATATTTCCAGGTAACAGACCAAAGCCTTTTGTAAGAGGGCCAAGGAGAGTAGTAGAAGAACCTTATCGTGTTAATGAACGCATTTTAGCCAGCCGCGTGCGCGTGGTGGGTGAAAACATTAAGGTAGATGTGTATGCTACTTCAGTTGCCATCAAGATGGCGCAAGAACAAGGATTAGATCTGGTGGAGATTTCACCAAATGCTGAACCTCCGGTTTGCAAAATCATTGACTACTCTAAGTTTAAGTACGAGCAGAAGAAGAAACAGAAAGAGATAAAGGCCAATGCACAAAAGACTGTATTAAAAGAAATACGGTTCGGCCCAAATACAGACGATCATGATTTCAACTTTAAGTTGAAGCATGCTGAGAACTTCCTGAAGGAAGGAGCGAAAGTGAAAGCTTACGTTCATTTTGCAGGGCGCTCAATCGTGTATAAGGAACGTGGTGAAATTTTGTTATTGAAGTTTGCCCAGGCATTGGAAGAAATAGGAAAAGTAGAGCAGTTGCCAAAGTTGGAAGGAAAGCGGATGTATATGATGGTGGCTCCCAAAGGAAAGAAGTAAGATTTTAAATTTAAATAGTAATGCCCAAGTTAAAAACAAAGTCAGGAGCTAAGAAGCGTTTTAAGGTTACCGGAACTGGTAAGATTAAACGTAAGAAGGCTTATAAGAGTCATATCCTGACTAAGAAAGGTACTAAGCAAAAGAGAAGACTAGGCCACGCGACTGTCGTTAGTAAATCTGACGAGAACAACGTGCGACTAATGCTTCCACATCTTGTTTAAACCGTCAAGCTTGTCCTCCGAAACTTTAGTGTAGGAGGATCGGTTAGCTCTCATTCATTAGCGTTGAGAGTCTTCCTCCAAAGCAGTTGCCAGGAGTGTAATGTTTAACCCGGTAATTGGCAGATAAGTATCTTGAAACAAAAGATCGCCAACGCCAAAAAAGAAAAGTTATGCCACGTTCAGTAAACAGTGTAGCATCCCGCGCAAGACGTAAGCGCGTAATGGAATTGGCCAAAGGATACTTTGGTCGTAGAAAAAATGTTTGGACTGTAGCCAAAAACGCAGTCGAGAAAGGTTTGGTCTATGCGTATCGCGATAGAAAAGCCAAGAAGAGAGATTTCCGTACTCTTTGGATTGCCCGTATCAATGCAGGAGCAAGACTTCATGGAATGTCTTACTCTGAGTTTATGGGTAAAGTAAAAAAGTCAGGAATTGATTTAAACCGCAAGGTGTTGGCTGACTTAGCCATGAATCATCCTTCAGCATTTGAAGCAGTTGTAAATAAATTGAAGTAATTCAATTACGAATTTTTTATAAAGCCTCGTTCTTTCCAGAGCGAGGCTTTTTACTTTAGAACATGTCGCGATCAAAAAAGATATTTGTTTTACTGGGAGTGGTTTTCTTAGTGTCGCTTAGTTACTTCAGCTACGACATCAGTTCACGCACCACGTTTCCAGGGTCAAAACCTCAACTTCCAGAAAGGCTAAAGAAGCAGTTTTCGAAGCCGGACTCCGTTGTTAAAGACACTATTTCGGCTATTCAACGCTGATTTTGGCAATTCGCCAGTTTTATAATCCGTAAATCGGGAGGCCGTTTGGTAGTTTAGAGGATGCTTTTACATTTACATCAGATTAAAGCCAACTATAGACAAGATTATCCCCCGGGGTCAAGGACTTCGGGGGATTTTCGATTTTAGGCATTCCAAACTTAGTGTGGTTGTACTTATCGGTTAACTGAAAACTCCATTCTGGTAAACAAACCGAATCAACTCAAGCGAATTCTTGACTTCGGTTTTTCTGATTAAATCAAATCGATATGTTTCCAAGGTGCGCGCACTTAGTTGCATAGAATCTGCTATTTCTTTGCTTGTCATACCTCTGGATAGTTTCAGTACAATTTCAAGTTCGCGACTCGTGAATTTGAGGCTGGGCACTTTTTGCTGAGTTCCACGTTCCAACCACTTTACAAGTTGTGGCTCATGCTGAGAGTTAAAATAATAGTCGCCATTTAGCACGGTGCGGATGGCATGTATTATTTCTTCACTCTCACCACCCTTTACCAGAAAACCCAGGCCTCCAATCTTTAAAAAATTTAAAGCAATCGCTAGCGTATCATAACCCGTCAATAAAATAATCTTTAAACCAGCATGGTTCTTTAATAACTGCAGCGTTGCATCATATCCATTAAGTTGTGGCATGCGGTAATCAATTAACACAACATCAGGTCTGTCGTGATCGCACTTTGTTATTGCCTCCAATCCATTGGTCGCTTCCATAATTTCTACCTGTGGCCATTCATCTTTAAGTAAAGCAGAAACACCTTTACGAAAGGTGGGATGATCATCAACAATGAGAATTTTTTTGAGAGGCATAGAATAGGCAATGTGTAATGTTTACTTCTGAATGGTAAAGAATTCAAATGACTTAATTCAAAATTATTGGAATTTTAATACTTGCTACTGTATTAATACAATAAATCTTTCAAGTATGATTTCGTTGAAGGTTGCTAAAATAATATGATAGTTCATCTACTACATTAGACGAAAATTTACAGGAGTTAATCCTGAGTATTTTTTTGCCTATACCTAACCCTGATTATGAAAAGACTTTTTGTTTTTCCAATTCTATTGTGTTCAATTATTTTATCCTTTCAGTTTGCAAGTGCCCAACCCTCCATACCAGTTGATCCCCTGACTGGTCGAGCTGCTATCTCTATTCCTATTTGGCAAGTAAGTGCTGGAGATCTTTCTGCACCAGTATCAATCTCATATTCAGGTAACGGAGTTAAAGTAGAAGAGGGGGAAGGTTCTGCTGGTATGAGTTGGAATTTGAGTGCTGGTGGGTCTATATCCAGAGAAGTAAGAGGGCTACCCGATGACTATCAAGGTACTGGCAATGATTTACGAAAAGGCTGGCTTTATAATAGTAATGCACTTTCAATTCAGAATTTTACCTCTACAGGCGATGATATACTACCAATATGTACAGACGAGGCAGCTGACTATAATTTTTTAACTGCCAGACGAGATGGATTTAATGACACGGAACCAGATATGTTTAACTTTCATGCGCCTGGCTTATCGGGTCAATTTGTTTTTGGCTCAGATGGACTTCCTAAACTTATTCCCTATCAAGACCTTAAAGTTGTAGTAACCCGTACTAGCGGAACAGGACCTATTGAACAGGTCTTAATCACTAATAATCTCGGAATTAGTTATCTTTTTTCCAAAAAGGAAAGCACAAGGAGGCACGCTTATAAACAGTCGCCATCCACTGTAGTCACGCATTTTTTAAGAGATTTTGAGAATTATCAAACCCCAATAAATTACACCTCATCGTGGCATTTGACAAGGATTTCTTCCCCTACGGGTACTGAGATCTACTTTGCATATACATCTGATGAGGAGAGCTATTCAATTAGAAAAGTTGAAGTTATCAATGAGCAAGACATATTAACAACCTTATACAATGTTAGTGACATCATTACGGGATCTAAACCCTCATCAATTAGTACGAATCTTGAGCAAGTAAATTTCACATGGAAAGAAAATATAATAGAAAGAATCTCTGTCTCAGTTGGCGTAAATGAAAAACAATTTGATTTTGTTTATGCAGATGTTAGAGACTATAGAGATACAGCTCCCTACCCGGCAAGTCGATCTTTTTTAAAAGAGATTAAACAGCAGGAAGACTGTTCTACTTATCCATCACACTCTTTCTTATATGATGGTGTTAATTTCACCAACAATACAACTGACTTATCCTTTAAAGGTAAGAACCTAAAGGACCTTTGGGGTTACTATAATGGAACATCCACTACTAATATTCCTAATATCCATGTTTACACAAGCCAGGCTTACGCTGAACGTTTTCGGTTTAATCAAATTCCTGGACAAACCGCCAATCAAACCTTAACCGGGGCAAATCGAGTAGTGCACTCTGGACTTGTTAGAACGGGAACCCTCAATGAGATAATCTATCCGAGTGGATCATCGGCAAAAATTGAATTTGAGTCCAATCAATATTATGATGGAACTGCAGCAGTATCCTCATTAGGTGGTGGAGTGCGTGTAAAAAAAGTGACATTATTGGGAGGTGAAAAAGGATCAGAACCTATCGTTACCGAGTATGAATATTTAGGAACTGACGGTCAAAGTAGTGGGCGCCTTTTATATAGACCTGTGTTTGCGTTTTATGACGGAACATCAATTATCCGCACACCGGATAATTTGGCACCCGAAGGTGGATTAACCTATTTGAGAACAACCATTAAACAAACCGGGAAAGGTAAAACAGTATACGAATTTTTATCTCCAGCCATGTATCCTACTTAAGCATTTGGAACAGATTGGAGTGCGGCCAAAAGTAAAATTGCCCGTATTCAAACTCCACCAGGTCAACCTTGTACTTCGATTGGAAATCAAATCAATGGCTATTATCAATTTCCTTTTCCACAAAATTCCAATTATGATTTTGAGCGGGGCCTATTGGATAAGGTTAGAGATTACACAGAGGTGGGTGTTTTAGTTCAGGAGAAAATTTACACATATGTTAGATTAAGCACTCCTTCTATTTTGATAAAAGGGCTTACCTACGAAAAGTTTGCGAATAATTTTGTATTCGGCCACTATACACTTATTGCAAATCAAAACAAGCTCACACAAATCGAGACGATTAAACGCTATGATGATATTACAACGGCTAGCGGCATTACTTCAACAACAACCTATAGTTATAGTCCAACTCATTACCTGCTCCAAACAGTTACCGCCACCAACAGTGATAACATTGTCCATGAAACTAAATATAAGTATGCGAAGGATTACACCATTACCAATCCAAACACGAGCAATACCGAAACTGTAGCTTTAAAATCCTTAAAGGATACTAATAGGCATGGTGAACTTATTGAAACAACCCAATCACGTGCTGGGGTTGTAACTGGGGCATCGATTACTCTTTTTAAAGATTATGGAGCTGGTAAAATTCTTCCACATCGTAATTTGATTTGGCCGTCAACTACTGGGTTTACAAATGCTTCCATAACGGGTTCTCCACAAATATTCTCGTATAACACAAACTACATCGTTGCAAGCACGATGCAGACTTACAACTCCTTAGGAATGCCTTTGAGTTCATCGGACAATAGAAAGAACAAATCGGGAGTTCATTATGGGTATTATGGCACAACTCCGTTGGTAGCCATTAGCAATGCCTATGCGGAGGAAGCTGTGTATGCTGGGTTTGAAACAGCAACTTCTTTCCAACTTAGTTATACAGGTGGATCACTGGTTTCTGGATGGGCGGGTGATTATGCGCTCTCCATATCCGCATCTCATGTATTATCTGCAAGTTCAATTCAAAAAGGAACTAATCGATACCGGCTTTCATGTTGGGTTAAAGCAAGTGGAACACCTGTATTGACTTTCAGAGCAAAAAATGGAGCCACTATTCAGGCAACTGGAACTTTAACATATAGTGGAGCTAATCAATGGCAGTATCTGGAAGGTGAGATGGACATGACTGCTGTTAGTGCTCTGTTCAATTTGGAAATCACAAGCAATGCAAATGTGGAATTGGATGAAATAAGATTCTATCCATCAACAGCAACGATGATGTCAAAATCGATAAAACCTTTGGTAGGCGTAGTTGCTCAAATAGATGATCGCGGTGTCTCTTCTTTTACCGAGTATGATGAGCTGGATCGTGTGAGGTATATTAAGAATAAGGATAAACACATCGTTCAGATACATGATTACAAATTGAAGACGGAAACATTTATTCCCATAAACAGCGAGTTTGGTGATAACCAAAGTTTCCTTGGTGTGTCCGCAGGTCAAAGTTTACAATTTACAGCTCCGACTAATTGTGGAAGCGTAACGTATCAATGGAAAATTAATAATCAGGTTGTATCAACCGGGGCATCATACACGCATAACTTTCCCATAGCTGGGGCGTATCATGTTCTTCTTACCGTTTCATCTACTGCCGGATCCGTCCAAAGCTCTAAAGATTATTGTGTTAAACCCGCTCCACAGATTACCCTTACCCGCACAGGCACTCAACAGATTTATCAATGTGAAGCAGTCCATACCCGATCTGTGACAGCCTCGATAGGATCATTAAATACTTCGGACTTAGGTTATGGTTGGTTATACAGACTTAGTGGTACGAATGATTTTATTCCATTCAATTTTAGCAATCCCTATATCGCTTCCACCTCTCCCGATGGTAGTGTACTAACCTTTAATTTAGATATGATTGGACTGGCTAATATAGAAATAAAATGTTTTGCCGAAGGAAATGCAATTCTATCCAATGGGAATTTATGTGATGGAAGTTATTACTTCACTTCTGAAGAGGTGACAAATTTTATATACGTACCTGAAAGTTATTGCCCATAAATAAAATGACCACACTTAATCCAACTATGAAAAAATTGCCAATCACTTTCAGCGCAAGCATTGTCCTGCTGTTCATCGCTTCAAATCTTTCCGTGGCGCAATCAGTGTCAGCTAAAAATTTGAGATGGTCATCAAATGAATTCTATAATGATGAAGTTAAAGAAACAACAACCCATACAAGTGTCTTTGAAACCAGTAGTGAAAGGATTAAGTGGATTCAAAAAAATGGTGCCCGTATCTATGAATTTGAAGTACGGGAGATAACAGGCAGTTGGCAGGATACATCCAAAGATGGAGAAATAACTTATCAGGTTTCATTTAGGGGAAATAGCGGGACTATAAAATTTTCTCGCAAGCGAGGTCGTACGACTATTAATACCAATATCCCATTAGAAGGCAAAAATATTCTTCCGTACACATTTTCTGTCAATTCAATTTCTCCTTTATGATGTTGAAACCTACTCTTAACAACCTGTATCTCTTCTTCGTCCTGTTTGTCTGTGGAAATTTGTGCGCCCAATCCATTACAGGACCTACGGAGGTTACGGCAGGCATTCCATATACTTATACATTTATGGATGATGCTCTATTCGCATCGCCTTACTGGTCTGCTTCGCCAGGTTCAATTGGCACTACTTCTCTAACAGGGTTAACTTATAGAGCTAAGGTCAATTGGTCTGCGGGAGGGTCTGGTACACTTACTTTTATGGATGGAAGCACGGTGCTAGCGACTTTGTATGTAACTATTACAGGCCCTCCTTCGGCTCCAACCATTTATGGAGGGTCAAGCTGCGGACCAGGAACTGTCACTCTTACTGGAACTTCTGGAAGTGGAGGAGATGATGTGCATTGGTTTAGTACTTCCGTTGCGCCTGGGGGCTACTTAGGAGCTGGATCTTACTTTGGGGTATCTGTTTCAGCAACAACCACTTATTATGCCGCATCCTACAGTTCCTCCTCTGGATTGTATAGTTCACCTAGAGTTGCGGTAAATGCTATTGTCAATGCTTTACCTACTGTTTATTCAATTACGGGTGGTGGTGGTTTTTGTAGCGGAGGGTCTGGAATTACAGTAGGTCTTTCAGGCTCACAAGCAGGAGTTAATTATCAAGTAAGGATACAAGGAAATGATTATGGAGCGGCAGTTGCAGGAACCGGTGGGGCGCTCACATGGTATAATCAAACAACAAATGGTACGTATACCATTGTTGCAACTGATGCAAATAGTAGTTGTAGTGCAATGATGTCAGGGAGCACCTCAGTAATCATGAATCCTAATCCATCTGCTTATACAATGACAGGTGGCGGTAGCTTTTGTTCGGATGTGAACGGGGTTTCGGTTGGATTGAATGGTTCACTATCTGGTATTAATTATCAACTTCAAATAAATGGAAGTAATTCAGGGGCTGCTGTTGCGGGAACAGGGAGTGCGTTGACATGGGCGAATCAAACTACAGGTGGCTCCTATACCGTATTGGCTACTAACGCAAGTACCGGTTGTTATGCTATGATGCCCGGAAATGCAACGGTGGCCGTTAATGTAGTGCCCACGGTTTACGCGGTTTCGGGAGGTGGTACAATTTGCAGCGGAGCTAACGCAAATGTGTCGTTAAGCGGATCACAATCTGGAGTTAACTATCAGCTAAAAATTAATGGCAGCAATTCAGGAAGCGCTGTTGCAGGCACGGGTGGCGCATTAACATGGACAAATCAAACAACTAACGGTTCTTATACCGTGCAAGCTATCAATACGAGTTCAGGTTGTACAACAACTATGTCAGGTAGCGCAACTGTAACTGTAAATGCAATGCCTTCCGTTTATACACTAAGCGGTGGCGGAACATTTTGTACCGCAGGGGGAAGTGTAAGTGTTACCTTGAGCACTTCCCAAACCGGGGTTAACTATCAACTTAGACTGAATGGCGTAAACAATGGAACCGTTAAAGCAGGAACCAATGGTGCGCTAACGTGGACAAGTCTTACCACAGCGGGTGCTTATACCATTGTAGGTACGAATGCAACAACGGGTTGTGCACAAACTATGTCCGGCACTGCGACCGCTGTGGCTAATGCTGCTTCTGTGGGCGGAACAATAAGCCCGGCAGCTATTTCTTATTTTTTTTCCTCAACTCCTGCTGCACTTACACTTAATGGTTCTAACGGCACAGTACTAAGGTGGGAATACAATGTAGGGGCTGGTTGGGTCACAGTAACTCCCAGCAATACAACAACGAGCCTCAGTTATTCTAATGTAACAGTCACAACTTCATATCGTGCCGTAGTAAAGAGTGGTGTATGTAGCGAAGCTATTTCGGCAACAGCCACGATTACCATTCAGGCAAAGCCGGTGATTAGTTCCAGTCAACAATATATTCCATACGGAGGTAGTACTACTTTATCTACATCAGTCTATAATAGTTATGCGTGGAAGAAAAACGGGGTAGTTATTTCGGGTGCCAATGCGCAAACTTATGTTGCCACTGAACCTGCAAACTATACGGTGGATGTTACTCTTTCTGGAGTCACTGGCACAGGAGTTTCTAACGCAACTACTGTTAATTCAGTCATGTCCTCGACTCAGGTAAACTTGCATAGTGTAACCAATATTTTACAGGCGGGGGTAACCAACAGTACAAATGTGTACACATTGCCATCAAATAAAATAAGTCAAACGATAGATTATCAGGATGGCTATGGCCGTACATATCAGGTTGTTGGTGTAGGGCAAAGCCCAGATGCCAAAGATGTTATTATCCCTGCCGGCTATAGCTCACAAGGTCTTGTTGAAAAATCATACTTGCCGTACGTGGCCACAACAAAAGATGGGTTACTAAAACCTAATGCTATTCGGGGTTCAGATTTTCAATATAATACAAGCGATCAATATTTATTTTATCAGAATACTACTGAGCAAAGAGATACAAGCAAGTTTCCTTTCTCGGTTAAAGTACTTGCTTCTTCACCTTTGGCTGATATAAAGGAGCAAGGGGCTCCGGGATTCGCATGGCAACCTGGTAACGGTCCCATCAACGGCCACACCATAAAGAATGATTTAATCTTAAATGTTGCCAGCCAGGTGCGGTATTGGTTACCTGCTGGCACAACCAGTTCCTATTATGCTGCCAACCTTTTAGTAGTAAGCCAGGTAACGGATGAAAACGGAAACAAGGTGCGCACCTTTACGGATAAGTTAGGGCGCACTATTCTAAAGCAGGTGCAAATAGATGAGACGTTGGAAGGAGTCGCTACATCATGGTTAGAAACCTATTACATCTATGACGAATACAACCGACTCAAATACATTTTGCCGCCTAAGGCTTTAAAGGTGTTGGGCACAGGAGGAACGCTCGATGCAAACTCCGCCTCTGTTGCCGAACTGATTCACAAATTTACGTACGACACACGGGGTAGACTTGTAGAAAAGAAAGTGCCCAGTGCAGCCCTTCAGTTTATTGTGTATGATAAATTGGATCGGGTAGTGCTCACGCAGGATGGAAATCTTAGAGATAGCAGTAAATGGAACTTTGTAAAATACGATGCCTTTAATCGCCCTGTATACAGTGGTGTTTATAAGAACACAACGCAAACAACTCGTGCCGCTGTTCAGGGTTTATTGGATCTCATTAACTACGATGTAACACCGTATTATGAAAGCGAGGGAACCACAGTTCATGGGTATACAAATGTTACCTTTCCGACTGCAGGGTCAACGCCTAATATCATTTTGTCCGTAAATTATTATGATAAATACGACTTCGACCGCAATGGTACAGCCGACTATACCTATGATCCCGCCCATCTAAGCGGACAAGATGCAACATCTAATCCACGGACTCGTCTTTTACCAACCGGTAGTAAGCGTGTAACGTTTAATGCAGCCGGAGCGATAACCGGTAACTGGCTAATCAATGTTGTATTTTATGATCAGTTTGATAGACCTATCCAAACCCGGTCGAACAATCATTTATACGCGACTGTTGCCGATAAAACAACCATAATTTATGATTTTGCGGGCAAAGTGACGAAATCAAAAACAACCCATTACCAAAACGTAAGCACTTCGGTGAGCTTTATCGATCGCCCGGTATATGATCACGCTGGGCGGGTGTTGCAGGCGTACCGCCAGATAAATTCAGATCCCGAAAAATTGTTGGTGCAATATGTTTATAACAAGTTGGGTCAGGTGGTGGATAAAAAACTGCACAATATTAGTGGAAATACTTTTTTACAAAGTGTTGATTATCGATACAACATCAGAGGATGGCTTACATCAATTAATAATTCACAATTGACAGTGGACAGTAAGAATGACGACATCGATGACTACTTTGGGATGGAGCTTGCTTACAACACAGTAGAGAGTGGCTTGAGTAACACACAATATTATAATGGCAACATTAGTGCTATCAAGTGGAAGGGAGCCAATCAAAACGCATCCTTGCTGGAAGGCACCGATGGTCAACGCAGTTATAAATATACATATGATAAAAGTGATCGGCTGAAAACTGCCACGTTTGCCGCCAAAGACCTTACCACAAACTGGAACAAGCAAGCGAACACCCTTAATGAATCCATGACCTACGATCACAATGGAAACATTAAAACACTTACACGCAATAGAAACCAGCGAAGCAATAGTGGACTAACAATTACTTCTGCGTATGAAACATTTGATAATCTCACTTACACCTACGCCAACAACCTCGATAAACTTACCAAAGTAGAGGATGCGATTACTGGTACGGTTGGACAAAGTGGTTTTAATAACCTGGTAAATACCACCACAGAATATGTTTACAATACTGATGGTGCACTAACCAAAGACGACAACAAAGGCATCACCAGCATTACCTACAATGTGCTAGGCAAACCGCAAGTAATCACCTTCAGTGGCAGCCCAACCAAAACCATTCAGTATGTATACGATGCCACGGGCACAAAACTAAAAATGATTACCACCATTGGTGCGGCTACTACTACCACCGATTATGTAGGTGGGTTTGTATATGAAAACAGTGCGCTTAGTTTCTTTAGCAGCCCCGAAGGCCGCGTGGTAAAAAATGGTGCCAACTACGAATATCAATATGCCATTGGCGATCATCAGGGAAATACGCGAGTGTTGTTCACTTCGGCAACGCCTACGCCTGCTGCTGTCAGTACCACCATGGAGGCTGCCTCCGATGCTAACTTTTTAAACTACACCAACCGGGTTGGGTTTAACTTAATGGATCATACCGATGCCGGCACCACCTATCAATATGCACAAAAGTTAACGGGTGGATACAATGCACAAGTGGGTGTGGCGCGCAGCTACAAAGTGTACCCGGGCGACAAAGTGAAGATTGATGCGTGGGGCAAGTTTACCAACGTAACCTCAAATGGAAGCAATGTGGCCAATTTTGCAAGCGCGTTGTTAGCAGCCTTTGGTGTAGCCGCTCCGGTAGGGGGCGACCCGGGGTCTATCTCAACAGCATTAAATACGTGGGGTGGTTTAGTTGGCGGGGGTACTGGCGGCACAAACCCAGGTGCACCCAAAGCTTTCGTAAATATTGTGGTGTTTGATAAAAATTATAAATTACTGGATGCTGCATGGGATGGCATTAGCGCTACCGCTGAACAAGTAGGCGCAACCCCCGTGGTGGCGCACGATTTAATGAGCCGTGAGTATACCATTAAAGAGGAAGGCTATGTGTATATGTATGTGAGCAACGAAAATGCTACTTTAGTGGATGTGTATTTTGATGACATTACCATGACCCATACCAAAGGCAACGTAATTCAGTACAACGAGTACTACCCCTTTGGTTTGCCAACAGCAAATTCTTGGACACGCGAGAACACAACCGGTAATAACTTTCTTGGCAATGGGGGCACTGAGTTAAACACAACCAGCAACTTATACGATCTTCATTTCAGAAATTACGATCCTATCCTTGGCCGCATGAACCAGGTGGATCCTATGGCAACTAAGTATGCGAGCTTAACACCATATAATTTTGCGTTTAGCAATCCAGTTACTTTTAATGATCCATTGGGAGATGATTCAGCTGAACTGGATTATTGGAAACGAGTTGGGCAAGGGATTGCTAAGATGAATAGTAATCAACAATCTGGTTCAGGATTTAGATCCAGCCCTGATAACCGAGGCATGTATGGGGTAGTTGGAGATGATGATTTATTTCCAAAGTACGGGCCTGGAGGAATCAGTTCCCTAGACGGACCGATGTATGATCCGGTAAGCAAAAAATATTATCAGCAAGACTTTAAGAAAGGGGAATACGGTCTTTATATAAAAAGAGTTTTTATTGACTACTCTAGTGAAAATAAAAAAGAAGGTATTACTGCCAGTGTCTTTTTACTATACGAATGGCACACGGGAAGTCTGAATCATTTCCGGGCTATGTCAAACCGCATTACTAAAGCAATTCACCAAGGGCAAGAAGCTTTTGCTGATAATCCTTTTGGCGGGGGGTTACTTGCGTTTCTTTCTGGTGGGGGATTAATGGGTGGTGGTGCAATTGCGGGGCGGGCTTTATCTGGACTAAAGGTATTGAGTCCATTTGCGATGAGAGGCGGTAGTGCTGCATTGAATTTAGGCAAACGATATGTTGCATCCATATCAATGAAATCATTTGCTACCAACACCGTACTAAGTATTTCATCTCAATTTATAATTAAACAAGATGCATCAAAAATTGACTATGCCGATGCATTTATCTCAGGTATATCTGGGCGTGGTTTGGCTCAGATCGGAGGGGGAATTCTTAGTGGACTTATTGATCTGTCTTTTGAAAAAGGTTTTGTTAATGGATTAAATAAAAACGGGTACCAATTAGGGGTAGATATGGCAACAGGTGTTATTTCGGGTAGTATTGGCATAGGTATTACCAATCTTCCAATTAGTTCCGAGTGGATGAATGCAGGAGGATTTTTAAATACAATGGCTGGTGATGGATTTAACACGGTACTAACCGGAAATTAAGACTTTATGAATAGAGATAAATGGATCAGAGTATTAATCCTATTTGGAATTACATGTTTTTTATTTTGGATGTTTGAGCGTGAATGGAAATTAAAAATGAATCATCGATATACAGTTGCCGTAACCGTTGGTCATAGTGGTGGTGGCTGGGTAGATTTTGAATTTATGGTTAATGAGAAATTGTATAAAAGAAGTGATAAAGGTTTAAGCCTTAAATCAAGGGATGCAAAATATTTTGTTGAGTACTATGCACCTGATCCTTCAGTTTTAGCTAAGATAGTTTCAAGTGAAGAGGTACCAGAGTGCATAGGTGATCCCCCACCAGATGGATGGAAGGAGTTACCTAACTGTAAATAGTCAGCCCTTAAAAAGCTGAAAGGGTTAAGATTAATGAGAATATGAATTGATTTTAGTTGAAAAAATCTGCAAGAAAGTAGAGTTTTATATCGAAAACCTTGCAGATTTTTATGCTCTCTACAAAAGCCTCTCCTTC
>JBGSIM010000056.1:0-9902 GCA_041742535.1 Cyclobacteriaceae bacterium
ATAGCTTGCCAATCGGTTGTTGTCAGAACACAAACATCGATCAGTTTTTTTTCTTCTAGTTTTTCTTTTAAGCTTCCATCATTTAATAGAATTCCTTTGGCACCAAGATTCTTTGCCAATTCAACATCTGTTACCCGATCACCAATTACAAATGAATTTTTAAGATCATAGTTTTCTGATAAAAATTCAGTAAGCATACCAATGCCGGGCTTACGGGTAGGTTTATTTTCGTGAGGCATGGAGCGATCTACGTGGATTGACTTAAACAAGATGCCTTCACTTGCCATTGTATTAATGACCATGTTTTGCACGGGCCAAAAAGTTTCTTCAGGAAAACTTGACGTGCCCAATCCATCCTGGTTGGTAACCATTACCAATTCGTAATCTGTTTCGCGTGCAATCCTTCCAAGCCAGGTGAACACACCGGGAATGAAGACCAATTTTTGCAAATTATCAATCTGCGGATCTTCAGCCGGCTCTACAATCATCGTTCCATCACGATCTATAAAAAGTACTTTCTTCATAATAGATTCAATTGATTAATAAGAGTCTTATTTTCAGAGGGAGTCCCCACAGTAATCCGTAAACAATCTTCGCAAAGAATAACATTCGAGCGATCGCGAACAATTATTCCATTTTCTACCAGTTTGTTGTAAACACTTTTCGCGTTATCTATTTTAACGAGTAAAAAATTGGCATCAGATGGATAAACTTTCTTCACAGCATTGATCTTAGTGAGTTGGTTTGTTAATTCATCTCTCTCTAGTAAAATTTCAGCAACCCAATTATTTTTTCTTTCTTCTTGTTGTAATCCAATTTCTGCCGCTTGTTGCGAGAGTAAACTTATATTGTAAGGAGGTTTTATTTTATTCAGCACACTAACAATCTCTTTGCTCGCCAAACACATTCCCAATCGAATGGCTGCTAATCCCCAGGCTTTAGAAAGGGTTTGAAGCACTACCAGATTAGAGTATTGATTTATCAAAGGAATGAAGCCATCCTGATTCGTAAAATCGATATAGGCTTCATCAACGATTACTAAGCCCTTAAACGAGGTGATAACTTCCTTTACCTTTTCGAATGAAAGCAAGTTGCCTGATGGATTATTCGGGCTGCAAAGAAAAATCAATTTAGTACGGTCATTGATAGTGTTTTTAATACTATCTACATCAAGATCAAAGTCAGGTGTGAGGGTAACAGTTTTTATCTCAACATTGTTAATCTCGGCACTTACTGTGTACATTCCATACGTAGGCTGGGGGATGAGTACATTATCAACACCCGGCTCACAAAAAGCACGTATCAATAAATCGATTGGCTCATCACTTCCATTTCCAAGAAATATCTGATCAACCGGTACTTTCTTAAGTTCAGAAATTTTCTTCTTAAGCTTTAGCTGATGAGGATCGGGATAGCGATTGTATTCCGATGAGTATGGGTTTTCATTGGCATCCAAATACACAGAAGCTGTTCCTTGAAAATCATCGCGCGCTGAAGAGTATGGCTTAAGCTTCAGGACGTTTTTACGAATCAATTTTTCTAACTCAATCATAAACTTATCGTCTAACACGAACAGCCATGGCATGCCCTTTCAATTGTTCAGCCTCTGCCATCTCTTCCACGATAGGCCCAAGTAACTCAAGCCCTGATTTTGAAATTTGCTGAACCGTTATGTATTTGGTAAAACTTTCTAAAGAGACTCCGCCAAATGCTTTTGCGAAACCATTGGTGGGCAGCGTATGATTCGTACCGGATGCATAATCACCAGCCGCTTCAGGAGTATAAGGCCCAAGAAAGATAGAACCCGCATTTACAATCTTATCTACTAATTGATTGCAATCCGTTGTATTTATAATAAGATGCTCTGGTGCAAATTCATTGACAAATTCAACCAAGTCATTTTGATTGTTGAACTGTATGGAAAGACTATTATTTAGTGCTTCCAGCGCAATTTCTTTTCTAGGTAGCGCTGATATCTGGTTCTCAATTTCTGTAGCTACCTTATCAAGTAGATCACTATCCGTTGTAGCAAGAACCACCTGACTATCTGCGCCATGTTCGGCTTGCGATAATAAATCAGCAGCCACAAATGTTGGGTTAGCATCTTTATCAGCGATAACGAGTACTTCTGATGGGCCAGCGGGCATATCAATCGCAATACCCTCCTGACTAATCAGTTGTTTTGCTTTAGTGACGTATTGATTACCCGGTCCAAAAATCTTGCTAACCGATGGAATGCTTTCAGTGCCAAATGCCATAGCTGCAATGGCCTGTGCACCACCCACTTTAAAGATCTTTTTAACTCCTGTAAGTTGTGCAGCAAATAAAATAGCAGGATTAATCTTTCCGTTTTTATCTGGGGGTGTACAAATGATCACTTCTTCACAACCAGCCAATCGGGCAGGAACTCCTAACATTAATACTGTAGAAAATAATGGTGCTGAGCCCCCGGGAATATAAATGCCTACTTTTTGAATAGCGGTTGCTTTGCGCCAACAGGTAACACCCGGCATGGTTTCAATCTTCTCAATACTTCGCTTTTGAGCCGCATGGAATACCTCAATGTTTTTGGCTGCAGAAAGAATGGCTGACTTTAAAGATGCAGAAACTTCTTTAACAGCTTCCTCTATTTCAGCAGTAGTTACCTGGAGTTCTGAAATTTGAACTTTGTCAAATTGGAACGTAAGTTCTTTCAGTGCTTCATCACCTGATTTGCGAACACGATTTAATATATTTTTTACCGAGCCATCTAAAAAATCGAGTTCAATTTGCGGTCGCTGGCAAAGTGATGGCCATTGCGATTTAGGTGGGTTAATTATGATTTTCATCAGTGTATAAAATTAGGCAATCATTTTCTCAATCGGTATTACTAAAATTCCTTCGGCTCCAAATGATTTCAGTTGGTCTATCTTCTCCCAAAAATCATTTTCATCCACAACAGAATGAAGTGACGACCAACCTTGTCTGCTTAAGGGCATAATGGTTGGACTCTTCATTCCGGGAATCACACTTGTGATTTTCTCAATAGCTTCATTAGGACAATTCAATAGAATGTATTTGTTATTCTTTGCGGATTGCACTGCCTGAATACGGAACAACAACTGATCTAATAATTTCTTCTTTTCAGCTTCAAGCTTAGGAGTGGCAATCATTACGGCTTCCGATTGAAGTACAACTTCAACTTCTTTAAGACCGTTACTTAATAAGGTACTGCCTGTGCTTACCAGATCGCAAATAGCATCGGCCAATCCAATACCGGGGGCTATTTCAACAGAGCCACTGATTTCGTGGATACCGGCTTCAATATTATTCTTCTTTAGAAATTGTTTTACAATAACCGGGTAGGAGGTGGCAATATTTTTTCCCGAAAGGAAAGTAAGCCCGGTATAACTTTCTGATCGCGGAATGGCAATGGATAAGCGACACTTGGCAAAGTCGAGGCGCTTTATAAGTTCGTTGTTCTTCTGCTTTTCGATCCACACATTTTCGCCAACAATACCCACATCGGCAACTTTGTCTTCTACATATTGTGGAATATCATCATCTCTAAGGAATAGAATTTCAACCGGAAAGTTGCGGGCTTGGGCTTTCAGTTGGCCGCTACCATTGCTGAAATGAAGCCCACTTTCTTTCAATAATTTCAGTGAATCTTCCTGAAGTCTTCCGGATTTTTGAATGGCAATTCTAAGTACAGTGTTCATTGGTTAGAAATTAGTATAAAACAAAAAAGGCCTACCAGTTGTTTGGCAAGCCTTTTAATTACTTTGAAATATCGTTTAAATCAAAACAAAGACGAGCCACATCGGGTAATGTGATGATGGTGGCCGTGGATGTTTTGAGTGTTGTTCATAATCAGGCCTCAAAGAAAAAGATTACTTCTTAATATTCAAAATTAAAGAGGAGTATAATGTTAAAGAAAAATCGGAATCGGTGCACCTTGAACACTCACTTAATCCCGAAATAGGCGATCAGACAAATGACGCATCCAAGAAATCCAAAAATAAGCGCTAGCAGAAACCGCTCAACGATTGAATCAAGAACGACCTTATTTGGGTTGAGAGCTGAGATAATAATATCTACTTTTTCTCCAACTTCATAGCTCGGAGGGTTTGAATAAACATTTCCCTGGTATGTTCTAGGTTCGTTTTTATATTGATAGAAGATGATGGGAATGGCTCCATTTTCGGTGTTGTCATATTCGTATTTCAATTCAACCACCTCACCAGTCACTCTTGTTCCATTATGAGTTACGGAAAAGTCGAGCCACCAGAAATAAGTTGCAATGCTTATAAATAGGACACCCAGACAAGCAAAAATATAGAACAACCCACTTTTCCCTTGTAAGGGAAAAGATGTCTTACCTCGTGCTTCAATCTCAAAAGAGTCAACCAAATCTTTTGCTTCCTTAAGTGGTAGGTTAAATTCTTTCACCAGATATTTAACAGCATTTAGCTTCTGGCCATTTTGAAGCATGGACTTTACTTTTTCTTTGGCTAAGAATGTTAAAGCTGATTTCCTTACCTCTAAGATTGCCCCAATATCAGTATTTAAGTTATCGCTAAGCTTACTAATCAAATCATTGGCCTCGGCAAGTGACAAGGGGTATTGTTCTCTCAAATACTTTATTGCCTGAATCTTTTGCCCTTGAGTGATTAACTCTCTTAATTTATCTTTTACTTGCTGACTAAGCATTACTAAAATTATAAATTTAATTTATAACTAATGCTCGATTTAAAGGTTAAATAGAGTAATGAAAAAATTGATTCTAATCGTATTGTTGATTAGTTGCACTGATTCGAAAGAGACAAAACTGCAACAGTTTTTATTGAAGGGAAATCTTGCATTAAAGGAACGGAATTATGATCAGGCAAGTTATTATTACGGAGAAGCCATTAGGCTAGATAATTGTTATACGGATGCCTGGAACAATTTAGGTACAGTCTATTTTGAGCAACAACGGTTTGATCTTGCCATTCAGAATTATGACAAGGCGCTTGGGTGCAAACCCGATTTTCTTCCCGCTATTTTCAATCATGCCAATACCAGTTATGAGCTGAAAGAGTATTACAAAGCGCTTGACGATCTTGATAAAATCATAAAAGTAAAGCCTGATACTGCACTCGTTTATTTCACCCAAGGATTGGTTTACACCAAGATGCGCGAGTTTGATAAAGCGCTGGCTTCATTTGACCGGGCCATTGTCCTTGATAAAACCAATATGGATTATCAAGTGAATCATGCAACCGTTCAATACTATCGCAGGAATTATGATGTGGCTCAAGCGGAGTTAACCAAAGCAAGTTTACAAAAACCTGAAGAGCCAAACATTTACAATACGTTGGCCATGATTGAAACAGAGCGTTCAAATTATCCTGAGGCCCTTAAGTTGGTTGAAAAGTCGTTGAGCCTTTCACCGCGACAACCGTACTTTCTTAACAATCGTGGCTTCATTTATTTAAGCATGAACGAACTTGAAAAAGCGGAACAGGATATTAATGACAGTATCGGAATGGATCCTTACAATGCCTGGGCGTATCGCAACAAAGGGGTACTCTATTTAATTCGTAAAGATTATCAATCTGCCGAAAGGCTATTGAAGCAAGCATTGGATATGGATCCCTTTGTTGATAAAATCTATTTCTATTTGGGAATGGCTTACCTGAATGGGGGTAATTCCGGTCTTGCCTGTGTGTCTTTCAAAAAATCAGAAGAGCGAGGCGATCGCATGCTTACTGCTGAACAGATCAAGCAGTGCAATAAGAAATAATATTTAAGAGTATCTTTAAAAACCTCAGTTGTCATTCAGAGCCTGCCTGCTCGTAGCCGCTTCGGCAAAGGCAGGCGTGAGCGAAGAACCTCACAATTCAGAAAAAAAAAGATTCTTCGGTCGTGCCTCCCTCTGAATGACAGTTATATTTTAGGTTTTTAGAGATGCTCTTAAGGCATTTTGTAATCCAGCGAAGCATCATCAATTATCAACACCCAATCCCGATAGCTATCGGGACCTTTTTTGGGTGGAGTGAAGATTGCCATGCCTTTGTTCGAGATGGGTTTTTCAATGATCGACTTACCCGTTCTTGGGTCAAACCAGGTAATGATTTTATTATCACCCGATAATTTACTGAGATCAATCGAAACAGGTTTGTTTTGTGGAAGATAGATGAAAGCATACGTGCCTTTCTCATCTCGGGTTGCAATTATCACATCCTTGTAATTACTGCCAGGGTCTGCTGCAATCAGACTTTGATCTGCAATACGTGAAAAGTAAGGTCGCGATAGCATAAGCTTCTTAAGGTATTGCATTTGATTGGCAGCCTCGGCTTTAGCAGCCTTTTGCCAGCCAATCAATGTATCCCCAATATTAATTGGTGGGTTTAAATCAGTATTAAGAAACTGCCAGATTTGGTGATGACCATAGGTAACACCACAAGCACCAGCGAAGACGGATCGATAAATACGAGCACGGACATCATACGCATTGAAGTATCCACGTTCTTTGCGTGTCCATTTACCATCCCATGGATTTACCGGGTGATCTTCGTAACACGGCTCCATATCCAGCGTAGGCTTTTGAGGTTTCATCGCTAAGTCTCGCTTCACCCAATTCCAGGCATCTGCTTCACGTGATCCATGTCCCGACTGAAAAGAATTCATATCCAACCAGGGTTCATCATGTATAAAGGAAGTAGTTGAGAACGATCCGCCCATGGTATGATACGTGATAAATGCTTCACGACCCAACACAGATTCTATGCCTTTGGCCATGGCTCGCCAAATAGCCCGATCATCAAACTCTTTTTCTTCGCCATTAAACTTCCCTTTATAAGTAGCAGGACGATCGCCCCCTAAAATCCAGATAATGTTCCAGTTGTTTGCATAGCGCTTTGCTAAGGTGGCTGCATAAATTTCTGCATTAGCTTCATTAAAAATGATCGGACCAACACCCCATAAGTGTGCAACCTTATCGCCCCAGGTGGGCAGCAAGCCAACATACATTCCTTTATCAGCAATTCTATTGATAATGAAATCAACGTGATCCCAATAATCATATTCATCCTCGTTGGCCGGATTGGCCCCGGGTGTAACAGCCAATCGGGTTGGGTCTTCATCAATCAAAGGCAAATCTCCATAGCGATTCGGTTGCCGGATTCCATTCTCCTCACCAAGAGCAACTGCTTGAATTACATTAAACCCTTGTTGCTTCCTGATCTCTAGAAATTCTTCTGCTTCTTCGCGTGTCATGCGATGGAATAACTCCCAATCGGTATCGCCAAGCCAAAAGAATGGTTTGCCTTCTGTAGTCATTAGGTAATGCTGATCGAGGCTAACGCGAATTTGCGCAAACGATTTCTCTAAGAATAAAAGGAGCAGAATGACCAAGAAGTATCGCATAAATTTCATTTTAATTGACTCTCATAATCCAAAGTACAAAAATCCTATCGTTCTTAGCGGATTAATTCGATGACCGTATTTCGATGAAGCTTGATTATCAGTTACTTTCCGATAGATTGAAGAACCCTTTGCCTGGATCGGCAGCCCATGAACCCCTTCGTGCGGTACCTTCAGGACTAATAAAACCACGATTTGAACATCGTTCGCCACCCAAGCCGGGTAGCGTGCTCATTTTATTATACGAAGAGAAAGGCAAGATTATGTTTCCGCTAACTAAGCGCCCAGAGTATATGGGTACCCATGGTGGACAAATTAGTTTGCCGGGCGGAAAGGCCGAACCTGGAGAAAGTAGAATCGAAACCGCCTTGCGGGAAGCAGAAGAAGAGATTGGTATCAAGACAACACAAGTTGAAGTGCTGGGTTCTTTAACAGAATTTTTTGTGATCCCCAGTAATATTTTAGTGACTCCTGTGGTTGGGTATTTAAAATCCAGCCCTGATTTCAAACCTGACTCAAAGGAGGTAAAGAAGATATTAATAGCTTCAATAGATGACCTGTTACATGTTGATGCTGTGCGAACTAAAGAAATTATGGCAGGCAATATGTTCCCCATGATGGCACCACACTTCGAAATTGAAAACGAAGTAGTGTGGGGCGCAACGGCCATGATGTTGAATGAATTCAGAACCGTGATTCAGGAACTCGAAGCTTAGTTTTGGATACTTGATCCTCGCTACTGGATACTTGATCTAATATTCTTGCGAGTATCCGGCATCTAGTATATAGCTATCACCCCTTCAACTTACGTTGAATAAAATCAGTGAATCTATATTTCGCTAAGCTTTCTTGCGACAAATACTTGGCACCTTGAATAAAGTCTATACAATCATTGCTACCACAATTGCATTTAAAAGGCTGATTCATATCCCACTCAGCAGAAGGATAGAAAAATGTAAACTCTTCGCCTTCCGCAATATCCTTTACGCAAACAAACTGCATGCTGGTTGTATCAAAAAAGCAATTCGGATCACAGCTGTGATTGGCACAGGCCAGGCAATCAGGGAACAATTCGATATGTTCAGTCTCACCAACCTGAACCGTTAAATAAGTAGGTGTTGATTGAACAGATTTGGCAAGAAAATCCATAATCGCTTCACCTTTTTGGAAAAACTTTCTGGAGAAAAGAGATCTGTTTCCCGTAATTGGATCAATGCGAATTTCTGCACTTTCGGTTTGATCAATGTCAATGAGAGCTTCGATGTAACTCATGGTTGTAGTGGTTAATATTTTTAAAAGTTTAAAAAATAATGAACAAGGTATTAATTAATTATTAATCCAATTGAATCTCTCTCATTAAATTCTTATCTTTTTTGGAAGGGCAATCTTACCTTTAGGAAAGATGGATCAACTGGTATCATTTGAATTAAAGGAAAAGTATCTGTTAGTGATTGGTCATGGAAGGAGAGATAGCTTCTCATCAATGGCTGAGGCTTCAAACTTGATTTATGATAAAATTGTTGAAACCGACAGTCAATACCTTTTGGTTGACTATCGGAATCTTCAAATCAATGTTAAACTTACCGAAGCGTTTAACATTGTAAAACGATACGAGACAACCATTCCAGAGTTAAGGAGTATCATTATTGCAGCAGTCTTTGATAGTCGGAACCTCACTTTTGCCAACTACTGGAAGGAGATCAGCGAAAAAAGGGGTTTTTCCATTACGATTTTTGAAGATATAGATGCTGCTGAGCAATGGCTCCTTGAACAAATAGCGCATTGATCTTATATCTTTGAGTTAAGATGAATACCTTAAGTTCCATCGTTCGAATCACCCCGCAGGACAATGTAGGGATTGTCAGCAATCCGAAAGGACTGGATAAAGGAGCTGTTGTTTTGGAAGGGGTAATCCTAAAGCAATCCATCCCCATGGGGCATAAAGTAGCTTTAGTGGATGTGCCCTCAGGTGGTGCGATTATTCGATATGGACAGATTATCGGGTATGCCAATAAAGCTATCCTTGCTGGAGAATGGATCAATGAGACTAACATTTCATTACCCAGTCCACCCAAGTTGGATGAGATTGAATATATTAAACCCAATCCTCCTAAACACGAACCCCTAACTGGCTATACCTTTTTGGGGTATAAGAATCCTGATGGAAGTGTTGGGACTAAAAACGTACTTGGTATTACAACCAGCGTTCAGTGCGTAGCGGGAATAACCAATTTCATCGTTACCAAGATCAAAAATGAATTGCTGCCTAAGTATCCCAATGTGGATGATGTGGTTGCTTTTAATCATAGTTATGGGTGTGGTATTGCCATTGATGCACCGGCAGCCATCGTTCCCATCCGAACTATCCAAAACATTGCACAGAATCCGAACTTTGGTGGCGAAATAATGATAATAGGTTTAGGCTGCGAAAAGCTTCGACCCGAACGACTTTTACCAAATCAAAATGAGATCGGAGATAATTCCATTCTCTATCTCCAGGATGAATCATTCCA
>JBGSIM010000057.1:0-3100 GCA_041742535.1 Cyclobacteriaceae bacterium
AGCAGCAGGCATGAACTTCAAACGGATGATCAACAAGTGGAAAATAAATCCAAGCGTCTTTTTGACCCAACTTTTTGAAACACTTTCCTTAGTCTTCAAAAATCAAACTCTACTCAAAACGAGTTTTTAAGGGACGACTAACTACGAAATTCGATTCTCAAACAGAAACATAAATTCATTTCATATGGCATCCTATTCAATCAATGTAAATGGTAAAACGAAACAAGTGGATGTGTTACCCGACACTCCGCTATTGTGGGTACTTCGCGATAGTCTTGGCTTAGTAGGTACTAAGTTTGGTTGTGGCATTGCACAATGTGGTGCATGCACAGTTCATTTAAACGGCACTGCCGTGCGATCATGTTCCATGCCTGTTTCAGCGATTGGTGATAAAAAAATCACCACCATTGAAGGGCTTTCTGAAAAAGGAGATCACCCTGTTCAGCAAGCGTGGCAGGAAATTGATGTGCCTCAGTGTGGCTATTGTCAGGCGGGTCAGATTATGAGTGCAAGTGCGTTGCTAGCAAAAAATCCGAAACCTTCCGAAGAACAAATTAGTGCAGCCATGAATGGAAACATTTGTCGGTGCGGCACTTACCATCGCATTAAGGAAGCAGTTGTATTGGCCTCATCGAAAATGAAATAATTATGGAAACGCTCACCAAAACAAACAGACGTGATTTTTTAAAGTTGGGATTAACCGCTGGGGGCGGACTCATGCTTGGATTTAATTGGAGTAGTACTTCAGCGTTATCGATGGAAGCCATGAGCGAAGCAACGCTTGCCGCGAATGTTGACTTCAATAGTTATCTATCCATTTCTCCCGATGATGTGATCACTATTTTTTCTCCCAACCCGGAGTTAGGTCAAAACATCAAAACTTCTTTTCCCATGGTGGTGGCCGAAGAACTTGATGCCGATTGGAAAAAAGTAAAAGTGGTGCAAGCCAATCTCGATTCAAAAAAATACGAACGCCAACTGACCGGTGGTAGTGGTGCCGTGCCGCATAGCTGGGAACGCCTGCGCAAGGCGGGCGCAACCGCGCGCCACATGTTGGTGGAGGCTGCTGCTAAACGCTGGGATGTTTCTTCCTATAAATTAACTGCAAACACTGGATATGTGATTCATCCGGATGGCCGCAAACTAACCTTTGGAGAACTTGCTACCGAAGCTGCACAGATTCCTGTTCCCGCAGAAGTAAAATTAAAAGACAAAAAAGATTTTAAGATCATAGGGCAGGCGATACACAATGTGGATAATCATGAAATGGTTACCGGCAAGCCATTGTATGGATTGGATTTCTATCGCGAAGGAATGTTGTTTGCAATGATTCAACGACCTGCTCAGTTTGGGATGAAATTAAAATCAGTAGACTCTACTGCAGCCAAAGCCATGTCGGGCATTGTGGATGTAGTTACATTTAAAAACAATGTGGCTGTTGTTGGTAAGTCAACCTGGGAAGTAAGCAAAGCGCGCAAAGCGTTGAAGATTGAATATGAAAAAGACGGTGATCTTGAAAGTACCACTGATCATGATCGCATCTTTAAAGAATTATTGGATAGTAAGGAAGCAACCGTGCGCAGACAAGATGGTGATGTTACAACAGCCTTCAAATCTGCAGCGCAAGTAATTACGCGCGAGTATCAATGTCCGTTTTTATCACATAGCCCGATGGAACCGATGAACTTCTTTGCGCATGTGCGTGAAGATGGAGTTGAGTTGGCTGGTCCTTCGCAAACACCTGATATGGCACGCAATGCAACAGCAACGTTGCTTGGCATTGCGCCAGATAAAATTACGTTAGAACTCACCCGCTTGGGCGGAGGCTTTGGTCGCAGGTTAAAAGCAGACTATGTATTAGAGGCAGCCGAACTTTCGAGTTTGATAAAAGCTCCGGTAAAAGTTACGTGGACACGTGAAGATGATATGATGGGCGGAAGTTATCGCCCGGCTGTGCGCTATCGTTTTGAAGCAGCGTTAGATGCGAAAGGAAACATGGTTGGCTATAAACTGCGGGGAGTAGGGATTAATGCCGGCAACCCAACACGGGAAGATAATTTTCCGAGCGGTGCGGTTGATAATTTATTAATTGATTCAGTAGAACATAAATCGCCCATCACTACGGGTGCATGGCGCGCGCCCATTACAAACTTTCTCGCCTTCGCGGAGCAAGCGTTTTTAGATGAAGTGGCTTTGGCTGCTAAGAAAGATCCGGTTCAATTTAGATTGGAGTTGCTGGAGAAAGCAAAGCAGTCACCTACGGGTGCTATTAAGTATGACATCGATCGCATGGTAGGTGTGATAAAACTGGCCGTTGAAAAATCAGGCTGGGGCCAGAAGAAAAATTTAGCGCAAGGGTTCAGTGTATATTTCTCGCACCGCAGTTATGTAGCACAGGTGGCGGAGATTGAAATGAAAAATAAAATGCCCGTGTTGAAAAAAATGTATGCGGCTGCGGATTGTGGAATTGTTATTAACACAAGTGGCGCCCGACAACAAGTAATGGGTGGTATGGTGGATGGCCTCGGTCATGCGCTATACGGACAACTTACGTTTAAGGACGGTGCAGCCGAGCAAAAGAATTTTAACAACTACCGCCTCATTCGCTACAACGAAGTGCCCGAAGTAGAAGTACACTTTGTAGATAATGGCATTGACCCTACAGGCCTGGGCGAACCAGCCTTACCACCAACAGGCGGTGCGGTAGCCAACGCAATTTTTAAAGCGACTGGCAAACGTTTGTACAACCAACCCTTTATGAAACAGGAAGAGATGAAAGGTGTAACACTGGGGGAGAAGATGTAAGGTTAGAGATTGATGAAGGACAACAGCTAAGCGTTTATAAACGGATTTACCCGGGTATTACACGGATAATTTTTTTGTCCTCCAAAGAGCAAAAGCTTAAAATTTAGCCACAAACCACCCTTGACATAAAGTGAATAAACGTAATACGTATATACGGGTGTTGTGGCGCATGGTTTAAGAACAATTTATGTTACGATTGACGATAATATTAGGACTCATTTTTCATTCATCATTGACGTTTGGTTGTCAATGTGGGAGGAGTTTGGGGACAAATTTTCTTAATCAAGTAAAAAAC
>JBGSIM010000058.1:0-2334 GCA_041742535.1 Cyclobacteriaceae bacterium
CGAACTTGATAATTATTTTTTTTTAATATTTTTATAAAATTTTTAAACTTGCCGTAGCTTACTAATCCGGGAACATTTTCCATCATGATTAATTTTGGCATCAAAGCAACAGCAAATTTCAAAAAATCATCAATGAGAGCATTTCGCTCATCAGCCACAGCATTGCCTCTATTATGGTTACGTAGCCTTGAAAAACCTTGACACGGAGGGCAGCCAGCAAGTAAATCTAAATCACCAGGACTCATATTCAGTTCTTGCATTATACATTCTGGATTTGATTTACGGATATCGTCACCCGCAAGCCAAACTTCAGGGTGGTTCATCTTAAATGTTTGACGTGCTTTTTGATCAATTTCTATAGCTGCGATCACTTCAAATCCAGCCTGCTTAAGTCCTTCGGTTAAGCCGCCACATCCACTAAACAAATCGATAGCTTTTAAGCGTAACGTTTTAGCAAAATTATTCTTCAATTCCGGCATTTTTAACAACTCCATTAATACTATATGCGCTCCGGCATCAAAAAACTTCCAACTGCAAAAAAGGAAAACCAAATTCACGGCTTTTCGCTTTGTAAGCCCGCTGCCACTTTCGGCTCATACTATCAAGGATTTCCGTCAGCCCAATCTGACTTTTCTTCTGCTCGTTTTAGCTTAGCACATCCGGTCAGGTTGGCAAGTGCTGCGCAAGTCGGGGTAGCAACCCTATTCGTGGCAAAATTTACGGTTTGAATGGTGAAAATACTCTCAGATCGTAAATTTCCACCCCACTTTCTCTTAAGTGTGTCAGGTTAAGCTCTTAAAGTTACTGCAACATTTGTCAATAATTTTTAAGACGTACTCTAACCTGACAGATTTTCAGTTTTAGTCTGACGTCAGAATAGAGTACAGCCTAACTGGACAATTGCCTGATAATGTTGAAATGACTATTGGTTAAATTAGGGACAGTTGTGATGCAATGGCGAAACCGTAAATTTTGCCATGAATGGGGTCACTACCCCTATTAAGCTCTGATTTTTTCCATGCAAGATAATAATTTTTCCTTTCTTCTAAGATAAACTTTTTATTTGAACGCTTATTAATTTGATTTTCAGGCATTGCTTTTCTCCGCAGTTATGGAAGTAGATAAAATAATAAAAAAATTACTGAAAGTTAGGTGAAATTATTGGGAGGATACCCTGGGTCAATACAAAATCGTTACAAACTGTTACTTATGGTTCATCTTAGTGTAACAGATATAAGGTATATTTTTTGCAAAACGGAACGATAAAAATTTAATTTTTATATTTGTTTATAGTTTTCGATTTATAAGTATAGGGGAATGAAATGGAAAGTTCGAATGAAACGCAACTGCAAGCCCAGTGGAATCAACAACGACTTGAAGCAGGAGGCCAAGAAGAGCAACCAATGCATCGCCTGGGGGCAAAGTCGCTATCAAGCAAGGTGAAAGAATGGTTGGTAACCTACGTGGGGACATGGAAGGATGCGTGGACGTCGGCGTTTCGAAACGAGCTTCAGCACCAAGTTACACCCCTAGCACCAGACAAAGTAATTCAGCGTCTGATTGAGCTGACCGCCACTCATTTAGCAAAAGAAGGTAAGTTGCTGGCCTTTCGCACGCTGAACAAAGCCCGCACATTGTCTAATGAAAAATTATGGGTAGTAGTACACCCAGTTTATGAGTTATCCGAATTTGGTTCGGTGAAGGAGAAAGAGAAACTTGCGGTTACATTATTGAAAAAAGTCGAAGTCGATGGACAGCCCAGCATCGAAATCGAATCAACTACCGATATGGCAAAGTTCATGCTCTACCTAGGGAAATTAGACGAGTTTGCGCTTAATAAACCTCGTGAAGATGCACTGCAAGATGCAGGATGGCTAAAAATGTACGGAGCGAGGCAGCATTTTTTCACCCACGAATTAAAAAAGGAAGGAAAAGAGGTTGCTGAACAGTCCGAATGGCTGGCGATGCCCTGCGCCACTTGCGGAGTCATATTGCCAATAGAATCGTTGGAGGTCGATCATCAACGACCACAAACAGGTGGGGAACTTGAGGCGCTACTAAAATGCTTTCGGGCCGTAGGCCTAACCGAGGGGCCTCCAAACGGACATAAAGGACAGGCAGTGTTAAGAGCCCTGCAAAACGGCCCGACGACGGGCCCAGCGGCAATGGCTAGTGGCCGTGTGTATGCACTGCAACGCGTTGGAGACGAACGATTTCGAACTACAGAATTCCATGAAAACGATGCTATGCTAATAAACCGCCACGAACTGAATACAGCGGGTGCGATCTTGTACAGCTTGCTTTGCGGTGCTTACAACATGGCTAGACCGGCAC
>JBGSIM010000059.1:0-92998 GCA_041742535.1 Cyclobacteriaceae bacterium
CTCTGCTTTTTTGCCAGCGTCAAACTCCTTGAGTATCGTGGCGATTTGATTTGGACTGAATTTGCTCCTTTTCATTTTTATACAATTTAAAAGTAATTTTTTCTACTTTTAAACTGTACTATTTTTAGGGAGCCTTACACCGAATAAAGGGATAAAGAAATTCCTATATTAGAATGATGTGCACAAGCCCAGAATAAATGAATGACTTATTAACGAGTGAGGACAAGGAACTAATTGAAGAGACAAATTTCATGAGACGATCAGATGAGTTCCATAATGCAATGAAATTAGTTGCTATTGTTTTAGTTTTAGGATTTTTCGCATCACCGTTCATAGGACCCAAAAACAAAACTAAAGATTGGACGCCTCCGACAACGTTTAAAGAATATTTATTGAACTTAAAAAAACCATACTCACTAGTTCCATTAATAGTTGCTTCACCTCTTCTCTGTGGACTAGTTATGCCTAATTGGATTATTAAAATATTTGAACTCAATCGTGGGACGAAGACAAGGAAACGCTTTAGAGTGATTTTTAGAGCCAACTCGCGACAAATAAAGCTAATCTTGTTTTGGCCATTCTATTTTATCATTTATAAAAGACACGGTGGATTAGTTAATTTAAAAAAGGGTGAAACTGTGGACATCGAACGGACAGCTTTAGGACGGATGTTGAGATTTAGTAAAGTGTAATGGGCCAGCCCATTAAAAAAGTAGCTGTTGCACAAATACCCTGAGCTATTCGACATTTGTTATGTCGAACGAATGATAAAATGAATTTACAATTCAGAAAAAAAGAAGTCCACCTACTCAGGCGGACTTCTTTTTCGTTGCTGTTCGACATTTGCAATGTCGAACGCTGATCAATTTGAATTTGCAATTCTATAATAGAGAGGGATTCCATCTAAAATAAGAAGTCCACCTTCTCAGGCAGACTTCCATTCTCTCTTCACTAATCCTACTTCTTCACTTCGTATCTGTATGACTCACCATTTTTGTTGGTAAGAAGAACAATGTTATCACACGTTCCGTCACCGTAGTCAACAGTTAGTTCACGATCACCATGTTTAATTAACTTAACCCCACTTACCGGAATGATTACTCCTTCAGCTGCACACGCTCTGCGGTAGATTAATCTTTCAAGAATTTCTATTGAATATCCACGGCCATTACGGAAAGTGCCTTGTGCAGTTCCATAGATAATCAAACGATCCAGTAAATGATTTTCATTACGCTCATGTTCGCGTCTGCGTTTTACTTCGCGTGTTGCAACACGACCATCAGGCCAGGTAATCTTTCCACCCACAAGAGTTACATCCGACACAACCAGTTCATCAGAAGTACTAACAATGGTAACTGTTCTTTCGCCTTCCAATTGAACTCCATTCACTGAGTAGTTCTCATAAGAGAAACTCCATGTCGAACCAGCAGTTCTCCAATCTCCGGTATGAGTTACTACAATGGCACCAGCGCGAACATTTCCACGCGGGCCTGTGCAACCATCCCCAAAGTCAACGCGAAGACTTCCTTCTGACTTTGAACCGGTGCGCGTTAGCGTGGCACAGATTAATCTTTCGTCTGTGCTTACGCGACCACCAGTTAAATCCTGTTCGGAGCTGGTGAAGGCTTCACCTACGAGGTCGTCACTATCGTCAAAGTAAGAATCTTCTATGGCATCCAGACTTGCGTCTTCAATGTCATCCGCAGAGAAGTCTGGAGTTGTGTCATCGTTGTTACACGATACAAGGAGCATTAACGAAAGGCCAATGAAGAGTACATTCAAATTACTTTTCATTACCTGCAGCAAGTTTTTAATGTGTGTTGTTTTCATAGTCTTGTTAAAGTTTGTTTTCAAGACTTAGAGGCGAGTGATCTATCGAAGTTTAAAATGGAGGCGAAGAAAAATGAAAAAATTTCAACGTCATTTAAATGAATGACCCGATTAGAGTAACAACCTTCATGAAGGTTTAATCAACAAATGAATATTTTTTTAAAGTCCGCTTTTTGTTGGCAATTCAAGGCGTCAAGACCACTTGAAGTGGTCAGACGCCTGAAATTTTTTCATGTTTTACTTTCTTCCGAACCACCTTTCTTTTCTTCAACAAGTTCGATGGTATCCTCTTTATTCATAAATAACTCCCTGGTTTTTGGTGGAGCAATTCCTATTCCCGATAAGGCAAGTATAATTAACAGGACTAATCCTGCTATTCTAAGTATTTTTTTAAAACGATCCATAAAATGGAATTAGGATTCAAATGCTTTTTAAACTGATGTTACCACTTAGTGCTTTCTTCGTGTCTTTGAGCCTTTGTGGCACTATTCAAAGAGCCACTAAGACACCAAGTCACAAAGTTTGATTAAGTAGAATTTACTTAATGCATATCATGCGTAGCATCAGTTTTAAACATTGAATCATTAAATAATTATTTGATTGATCAGCTTTAGGCTGATTAGCAAGGTGTCAAGACATCTTTGAGATGTCAGACACCGAACATCAGTTAATTAGGAAGCTTGAGAATCTTCTTTTTCTGATTGTGGAAGATTTCTGGAAGAGAGGATAGAAGTGATTTGGATTAACGTGATCCCAGGATTGCTTTTATAATTAATTAGTGAAATCCTATTTTGATATAATTCAGAAAATAAGTTTGAACCCTGCGGAAATGTTGAATCAACAGCCTGAGAAGAAGTTTGTTTGTTTGAATGATCATTCGCTTTTACTTCTTTCTTTGAAACAACCCATTCGGTCTGAACCTTAACAGGCGTTTTGCTGAATGAAGGATTTGAGTAGCCAGAGAAGAAACTTAGTATAAAAACAAACGTTAATCCCAACCAGGATTTATTTTGCTTGATTACCGAAAGGAATGAGAGTTTCATTTGAAGTATCAAAGATATATTTTTCTAAGGTCATTTCCATAGGGCTTTGCATCCATTACATTTGCTGTTAAACATTGAGACTTTGACCAAATTTCAATCCACATTAGTTACTCGTTTGCCTGTGGTAGGCGCTGCATTGCTTTGGGCTGCATTTCATGCCTGGATTCTCAATTATTACTTTGCCTTTACTTGGCAAGTTGCTGGTTGGGATTCTTTCATCTATAATTTAATAATTATCAGTGGTGCAGTTTTATTGGTTTTGCTACTGACTTATTTGCCACGCACTGGAATTTTTCAAATTTCGATTGGGCTTGCGTTGCTGGTGGCCACAGCATGTCAATGGGTATTTTGGCAAGCAATTAGTACCATTTTACCTGAGGTGGATTACCTTGAATTTATGACACAATCAATGCCAATTCGATTGGCTTTTGGTATTGTAACGCTGACTTCGATTAGCGTAAGTTCGATTTATTATTCAAGATGGAAGGAATCTGAAGAGCAGCAAGCACGAGAGTCTGATTTAGCAACCATTGCTAAAGATGCCGAGCTACAAAAACTTCAATTACAGTTGCAACCCCACTTTTTATTTAACAGTCTCAATTCCATTAATGCTTTAATTTTAGTTAACCCTGATGAAGCGCGTAAAATGATTCAGGAGTTGTCAGAATTTTTAAGACTCACAATTAAGCGCGCTGATGAACCCTGGATTTCGCTTTCGAAAGAATTAGAATATCTGAAAACATATTTGGCGATAGAGAAGGTTCGTTTTGGTCATCGACTTGATGTAATATTAACGATTGAAGAACAAAGCTTTGACTGGAGCATCCCAACGTTAGTGCTACAGCCACTTGTGGAGAATGCTGTAAAGTTTGGATTATATGGAACGACAGGTAAGATTTCTATCGAATTGAAAGCAAACGTGAATAACGATCAACTAAATATTGAAATTACAAACCCATTTGATTCAGACATGCAACCTTCTTCGGGAAGCGGTTTTGGATTATCAGGATTACAAAGAAGACTCTATTTACTTTATGCCCGAAATAATTTAGTGAAGACGAACATTCATGAAAATACATTTACTGTTAATCTTACTATACCCGTCAAGCCATGATTAAAACAGTTTTGATAGACGATGAACCATTGAGCAGAGAGATCATCAAGAGTTATCTTAAAAAATTTCCTACCATTGAAGTGGTGGAGGAATGTAATGATGGCTTTGAAGGTGTGAAGTCAGTTCAACAACATCAGCCAGACTTAATCTTTTTGGATATACAGATGCCAAAAATAAATGGTTTTGAAATGCTTGAACTTACTCAGCCGATGCCGGGAGTTATTTTTATTACTGCATTTGATGAGTTTGCTTTAAAAGCATTTGAAGCGAATGCCATTGACTATTTGCTGAAGCCTGTTGCTGAGGAACGCTTTGCAAAGGCAATTCAAAAGTTTTTAGACTCCCGATTGATATCGGGATCAGCACCCACCGAAGCACAAACTTCAGATCTTCTGGAAAAGATGGCGCAATCGCCAGCACAGAATAACCGTATTGTTGTAAAGACCGGGAGTAAAGTCAAGATTATTCCTGTTCACGAAATTCAATATCTGGAAGCAGATGACGATTTTGTAAAAATCGTAACAGGCGAGGGTACATTCCTGAAAAATAAAACCATGGCTTTTTATGAACAAACCCTCGATGCACAGCAATTTGTTCGGGTACATCGTTCATACATAATTCATATTAGTCAGATCACCAAGATTGAACCCTATCAAAAGGAAACTCACATGGCAATTCTTCGGGGTGGACAGCAAATACCAATTAGTAAAACCGGTTATGCCAAACTTAAGATTAGTTTGGGTTTGTAGCATGAAATACCCTGACAATCTCAAACAAACCTTATATGATTTATGTTTGGCATTCGTGAATCAACGAATTGAAAATGCACAACAAGCATTAAATGATGCGCAAGCTTCCGCTAATGCAGAAGAAAAGAGCAGTGCAGGGGATAAATATGAAACGGGTCGAGCCATGGCGCACCTCGAACGCGAAAAGTCAGCACGACAATTAAATGAAGCGCTTAAACTTAAAGCAACATTAGATAAAATTAATCCAACTATTACCACTCATCAGATTGGTTTAGGGAGTGCTGTGATAACCAATGGTGGGAATTTTTATGTGGCGATTAGTGCTGGTAAATTAACAGTATCTGACATCGAGATTATTGCAATCTCTCCTGTTTCTCCGATTGGAGCGGTGCTGATGACTAAAAAGGTGGGGGATCAATTTACTTTCAATAAACGATCCGTTGTGATTCAGAATATTCTTTAAGCCATGTTTGAAATTTCATTTAATTTTAGGGCTACATGATAAAAGCCTGGCTTTCTGCTTTTCGTTTGCGCACACTTCCATTAGCATTGGCGTGCATTGGTATGGCTGGTTTTTTAGCAGCCGCAGCAGGTCAATTTAATTTACTACTTTTTGTTTTGTGTTGCCTCACCACTGTTCTACTGCAAATACTTTCTAATCTGGCTAACGATTATGGTGATTCTATTAATGGAGCAGACCATGCAGATCGTACCGGACCAATACGGGCTGTGCAGGCTGGAATAATTTCAGCGGCTCAAATGAAAAAAGCCGTTATCGTTTTTGTGTTGTTAAGTTTATTCAGCGGATTATCACTCTTGTGGTTTTCGTTTGGCTGGAATTGGCGAGCACTCGCACTATTTTTTGGTTTAGGGTTGCTTAGCATTGCAGCAGCTATTGGATATACAGTAGGGAAAAAACCATATGGATACATTGGACTGGGAGATATTTCTGTTTTGATATTTTTTGGGTTGGTAGGAGTGATGGGTTCTTATTATTTATTTACACATTCAGTTACCTGGATGGAATTATTACCAGCCATTAGCTGCGGTGTTTTTTCTATCGCGGTGCTAAACATTAATAATATCAGAGATATTGAATCTGATCGCAGTGCAGGCAAATTTTCTATTCCGGTACGGATTGGAAAACCCAAAGCGGTCACATACCATTGGGTATTATTAATCATTGGCTTAAGCGCAGCACTAGGTTATACTTTACTGCAATATCAATCACTGTGGCAGTTCCTTTTTTTAGCCACCGTTCCGTTGTTTATAAGAAATGGAATGTCTGTTCAAAATCGTCCTTCATCAGAACTTGATCCCTTCTTAAAACAAATGGCACTTTCAACACTTCTGTTTGTTTTATTATTTGGATTAGGATTGATTTTATAATATTACATATCCCGCAGATTCTCGTAAAGAGATAAGCGTCTTTCTGTGAAATCAGCGGGGACAATTATTGTTCGACACAGCATCTACATGGATATTCTTTGGATTGTTTTAGGTGGTGTGCTTTTGGTGATCGGCTTGATCGGTTGCTTTCTTCCGATTTTACCGGGCCCACCGATTGCCTTTGTTGGTCTTTGGATTCAACAATTAAAGTCTGAACTTCCTTTTTCAACTAAGTTTCTTTGGATTTGGGTTGGGATTGTAGTCGTGATTACCCTAATGGATTATTTGATACCTGTTTACGGAACAAAGAGAATGGGTGGTAGTAAGTATGGCATCTGGGGTTGCACCATTGGTTTATTTGTTGGGCTGTGGATGGGTCCCATCGGAATTATTATTGGACCATTTCTCGGTGCTTTTATTGGCGAGCTGTTGGCGAATCAAAATTCAGCGCAAGCTTTTAATGCTGCGTTGGGATCTTTTATGGGATTTCTTCTTTCAACAGGAATAAAATTAATTGCTTGCCTGGTTATGATTTGGTATTGGGTAGTTAGTTGGTAAAAAAAATGCCCAAATTTCTTCAGGCATTTTAATGTGAAATTTATTTTTTCTATTGATCGGTACCAATCATGATAAAGGCACTCCAGTAATATGGATCAGGATATTCAACGCGTAATTCTTTCTTAGCATCAATAAAACTCTGCCGCATATTGCCTGAAGTTTGCCATTTTCTATAAAAATTCAGAATCAATTTTTGAGTTGCCTCATCATCAACCTTAAACATACTCATAATCAAAACTTTCGCACCAGCAACGAGAAACGCGCGCTGTAATCCGTAAACACCCTCTCCGTTTGAAATTTCTCCGAGTCCTGTTTCGCAAGCACTTAATACTACCAAATCGGTTTGGTCAAGGTTGAGGCTCATTGCTTCATATGCAGTGAGGATTCCACTCTCCATGTTGTAGTTGTATTTTGTTTTGTTTAATAAATCGCCTGCCCCAGTTAATAGAAGTCCTGTTTTAAGGAGTGGGTTTTCGGTTGCATTTGCTTCACTTTCTGTGAGTTCGTCTAAGCCGTCTAAATCTTCAGTGGGTGTATAAAAACCATGAGTTGCTAAGTGTAAAATTTTAGGATTCGATAGAGCTTTTACTTCTTCTTCGCTGGCTGCTTTTTCCTTAAACTCATCCGTTATCCAACCTTTTTGCTTTAATAATGCTTGCAATTCATCCACTTCTTTTTCAGTGCCCGGAAGCTGTGGATATTTTTTGTTAGTGGAAGCAGTTAAATAGAAGGTAGGATTACCAAACATTGTTGCACTGTTGGTGGCTGATACTGACTTGGATTTTACTTTGTTTAAATAAAGATCTTTGGTATTACTAATCATCACAATATTTGCATTGTCAATCACGTACCTTCCATCGGGAGTAGGAATAGCTTCCAGGTTAATTTGATTATAAACGCCATCGGCTGACAAATAAACAGTAGCTGCTGTGCCAATACCTTTTTGAATAGGTTCCCAGTAAACTTTATACGAGTTATTATCAGGTAATCTTCCGATGATTGAATTGCGGTAATAACTAAAATATCCCTTTTCCATTCTAGCACCGTTACCCATTACAATTGCTTTTGGTCGCGCATTATCATTCTTCACATAGAGAGCAACGTATATGATTGAATCTGTGAATGAATGATTAAAATACCGATATCTAACAATCTCAACAGCAGCATCGTTTTTCCCAATTGCTTTTTGCACATCGTTATATTTTATTTTTTTGTTATCGAAACTCTGACCAAACAATTCAGATTTTAAACTGATTTCTTTTTCTAACTTTTCTACCTCGGTACTCAATGCATTTGGATCAATTCCGTTTTCAGTCAATTGTTGTGTACTCATGGAGAGTGCATTGGTGAGATACTCTTTCTTTTCAATCCATAGATTGTACGAAGCCTTTAGGTTCTCGTCCGTACTATTTAAGATACGTTCACGAATTTTTATAGAAGAACTTAACAAAAGTGCTTTTGTCAACAATTGATAATCATATACCTTACCACTTAAATCTTTGAAGTCATCAAGTTGACTGAACGCAAGGGTATTATAAAATTCAAAATCGCCTTTGATCGTGTTCCAATACTCAGCTTTTTCCCGTTCGCTTAATGCCGGGAAGTATTGTTTAATGAACACATCGTAATTATTAAGTGCCTCTTCAATGTTTCTTTTAGCCCGCTTAAAGTCTTTCTCCATATAATACACCTTGGCCTGTTTGGAAAGAATCTTTACATACTCTGGATGTGTTTTGTTAAAATAGCTTTCATAGATTTTCTTAGCTTGAGTATAGAAATCTTCTGCGCGGCTATAATTTTTTATCTGGTAATACACATCTCCTGTAAGGGTAAAAATAGCGGCTGCATTAATGTTAGTTTTTGTTCCGGTTTTAGTCCGCCAGATTGCTTCTGCCTGAGTAAGCACTCCAAAAGCTTCGTTGTATTTTTTTTGTGAGATATTTAAAATCGCAACATTTTTCAAGATATCAGCATATTGAGGATTATCGGTACCGAGTTTTTTACCCATTATCTCACGAGCTTCAATCATAATTTTTTCAACGTCAGCCGGTTTATCTCCTTTATGGAATTTGATAAGTGCCAATTCCGAAAGTGACTTGGCTACTTCCACATGGCTTCGGCCAAATTGTTTTTCCTGACTGGCTAGTGCTTTAAGAATCATTTCCTGTGCATTGTCATAATCACCAATCGCGTAATCAATGTCTGCTAATAATTTTTGGGTAGGGGCTGTTTTAGTAGATTTCTCTCCATAAACATCAGTAGCAATTCTATTTACCCGTTGTGCTACTTTTTCAGCTTCGGTATAGTCCCCCTTGGCTAAAGCCAACTGACCTTTATCAACAAGTGGGTCGATTAACCGAATCGAGTTAACCCCGTATAGTTTTTCGTATTCTGTAATTAGATCAGTAAGAATTTCATTTGTTTTTGAATAACGGCCCAATTGAATAAACAAAGAAGATAGTTCGCGTGCTGTAGCAAGTTCATCAATCCCAGTCATTTTTTTTGATCTACTAATAATGCGGGCTGAACGATCCAACGCGTCTTCCGCTTCGTCAAACTGCCCTTTTATTCCAAACAGTTTAGCCTGTGTGTCAATAGCATGAACTAAATAAATCTTTTTGTCTTCATCGCGTCTAAAGCCTTCCATAATCTTTAAAGCATCATTAATATTTTCCTCTGCCTTTTCGTAGAGTCCTAACTTTAATTCAAGTTGTGCAACATTGGTTATTTCAGCAGCGTATTGCCAATCTTCCTTGCCATACTTTAATCCCGCCACTAACCTTGCCTTTTCAAGTGTTTGGGAGGCTTCGTTATATTTATCGGTCAGTTCATAAAGCACTGCCATGTGATTTAAAATCTCCAGATGGTCTTTGTGCCACGATTCTATTTCCTTCGAAACAATTTTTATATAACTATCTTCATACAATTTGGCAGCTTCAGTAATCTTGTTGGTGTTGTCTAAGTAAAAATTGGCAAGGTGTAATCGGGCAAGGTGAGTCTCAGGTGCATCAGGACCAAAAAGATTGCTTTTTATCTCTACAATATCATTTAGATATTTTTCAGCACCAGTATAGTTCTTTTTGTAGATGGCAAGGCCATATAGGAAGTCAGTTACATTAACAGTTACCATGTTGTTGCGCGGCAACGAGGCAGTATTAGTGATCAGGTTATTCGCTTGATTTTCAAGTGTGCGGGTTTGCTCTTTATCTAACTTAGCATCAAACTCAACGGCTTTCAACCGAACATTATAAATGCTGGAGGTTTTAAAATTTTTGCTAATCATTTTCTCGTACTCGAGCTTTGTGTTGAGATACCGGGCAGAGCTTTTTTGTTTTTGCAATTGTTTTAGATACTCTTCAAAAATAGAGATGCCTAAGTAGTGCGATGCGCTGTGTTTAATCTTTAAATTATTAAGAATGCGACTATACTCCATATCTTTTGGAAGGGAGCCTTCAAGTCCGTTTTCGATTAACCAGTTGGCTGATAAAAATTGATTTAAAACATAGGCAGTGGTGGACTCACCTAAGTTTTTACTAATCCATCTGCTGGCATCACCAAATTGTTTATCGGCATTATTATAATCACCCTGTAGTCTGTAGGCATTGCCTAGCAAGGTCATATATCGGGCATAATCATTATACCGAACAAACCGTTCTTCATCGGTTAGCTTCCGACTGGAAAGATTACCTTTCGCATCAACAAACGTATCTTGCTTTACCGCCTTGCCAATAAAATATTTCTCCTGTTCCTTTAGAATTTCAATGGCTTCAGTAAAATAGCCTTGTCCTGTCATAGCTTCTGCTAATGCGAGATTGTATCGGCCTTTTACCACATCTTTCATGAAGTCACCGGCTTCAAGAATTTTCTTTGCCTCATCAAGATGGCCTCGTGCAGTCAAAAAAGATCCATTAAGATTATGCAGTTCAGCTGCTTCTACTAAAATTAGGCCATGTGATTGGCTGTTTTCCTGATTGATGGTTTTACTGTTTGCAATGGCTAAAGAAAGATTGGTTTCAAAGTCGCTGATATAACCTGAAGCCAAATCATTTTTTGCCAACCGCATGAAATAGGTAGGCGTATAAACATTCTGTTGGCCTAATTTCTTAAATGCTTTCTTTTTAAACTTTGCTAGCGTACTAATCGCCTTCGAGTAATTACCGGACTCATAGTAGCCTTCTTCTTTTTTTAAGAGTTTATCATATTTTTTCTGGGCCCAGGAAGGAGCTGAACTAATCAAAAACAACGAAAACAATAAAATGGCAGATCGCTTCATATCAATAAAATTTTCCAACTTAAAAGTACGCATTTCTTTCGGGCGAAGCCAAGCTAAAAAAAATTGATTCAATACAGCATGCGTAGAGGAATCTACTCAGCCATCAATTTTTCTAAAATTTCTTTGGCAGATGCTGATACAGGTGTACCCGGCCCAAAAATTCCTATTACACCCGCGTTTAAAAGAAAATCATAATCTTTTGGTGGGATTACTCCACCCGCAACTACTTTGATGTCGGGTCGTCCAATTTTTTTTAATGCTTCAATTAGTTGTGGTACCAATGTTTTGTGCCCTGCTGCAAGGCTAGAGGCACCTATTACATGTACATCGTTTTCCGTAGCTTGTTTGGCCACTTCTTCCGGTGTTTGAAATAATGGACCGATATCTACGTCAAAACCAAGATCAGCAAAACCGGTTGCTATTACTTTGGCACCACGATCATGACCATCTTGTCCCATCTTGGCGATGAGTATGCGTGGCCTGCGACCATCTAACTCAGCAAAACGATCGGAGAGTGCCCTTACTTCCTCCACCTCTTTTTGATTTTTCATTTCACCCGAATATACACCCGAAATAGATTTTATAGTTGCTTTATAACGACCGAAAGATTTTTCTAATGCTAATGAAATTTCTCCTAAGGTTGCCCGATGCCTTGCGGCAACTATTGCAAGTTCTAAAAGATTACCGTCACCAGCAGCTGCTTGTTCCAGGGCAAGTAACGCTTTGTCAATTTCATTTTGATTGCGTTCTTTTTTGAGTTTAGTTAGTTTTTCAATTTGCTCATCGCGCACAGCAGTATTATCAACTTCTAAAAGTTCAATATCAGAAACTTCATCAGTTTGATATCGATTCACTCCTACTATTACATCTATGCCAGAATCAATGCGGGCTTGCTTGGCGGCAGCGGCTTCTTCAATTCTCATTTTTGGGATTCCGCTTTCAATCGCGCGCGTCATGCCTCCTAATCTTTCAACTTCTTCAATAAGTTCCCACGCTTTTTTTACTAACTCTTCGGTTAGGTATTCTACATAATATGAACCACCCAACGGATCGACAACTTCAGTAACTCCGGTTTCTTTTTGCAAATACAATTGTGTGTTGCGTGCAATGCGCGCAGAGAAATCGGTAGGTAATGCAATAGCTTCATCTAATGAATTGGTGTGTAATGATTGAGTGCCACCTAGCACAGCAGCCAATGCTTCAATGGTTGTGCGTGTTACGTTGTTATATGGATCTTGTGCAGTTAAACTCCAGCCTGAAGTTTGACAATGCGTGCGCAATGCCATCGACTTAGGATTTTGAGGTTGAAACTGTTGAACCAGTTTTGCCCACAGTACTCGACCTGCTCTCATCTTAGCAACCTCCATAAAAAAATTCATTCCAATACCCCAGAAGAATGAAAGTCGCGGAGCGAAATCATCAATTAGAATTCCGGCCTTTAAACCAGCACGAATATATTCTAGTCCATCAGCTAATGTATATGCTAATTCAATATGAGCTGGCGCACCTGCTTCATGCATATGATAACCGCTGATGCTGATGCTGTTGAATCTGGGCATATGCTTGGAGCAATACGAAAAGATATCGGACACAATGCGCATGGAAGGAGCAGGTGGATAAATATAGGTGTTGCGTACCATGAACTCTTTTAGAATATCATTCTGAATAGTTCCATTCAATTGATGTGGTTTTATTCCTTGTTCTTCTGCTGCCACAATATAAAAAGCCATGATAGGAAGCACGGCACCATTCATTGTCATCGACACTGACATTTTATCCAATGGAATCTGGTCGAATAGAATTTTCATGTCTAACACCGAATCAATTGCAACTCCTGCTTTGCCCACATCACCCGTTACGCGTGGATGATCAGAATCGTACCCACGATGCGTTGCCAGATCAAATGCAACCGACAATCCTTTTTGTCCTGCAGCTAAATTGCGTCTATAGAATTCATTTGATTCTCTGGCGGTAGAAAACCCGGCATATTGACGAATAGTCCAGGGTCTAACGGTGTACATCGTTGCATAGGGTCCACGCAAGTAGGGTGGAGTTCCAGCAGAGAAATCTTTAGTTGAATTGTTCTCTAAATCTTTTTTCGAAAGCGTTGGTTTGATTTCAATTTTCTCGGGCGAAAGCCATGATGTATGTTGACCTGATTGAGTACTCGGTTTATACTGATTAAATTTTATTTTGGAAAAGTCAGGCTTCATCGTTTCATTTTGATTTGAAATTTTTGCCAGGCTTTTTCAGATAATGCAGCTACCAACGAATCGAGATAATAAGAGCCTGCTGTTGGGTCTGCAACTTTCGACAAATAGGATTCTTCACGAAGAATGGAAGAAACATTAAGCGCGATACGATTTTCTGTTTGATCGTTACCCTCAGGTTCTAAGGTAAGACTATCACAACCACCAGCTATAGAACTAAGCGCAGAGAGCGTTGACTTTATCATGTTGCCATGAGGTTGAAATGCTTCTTTTGTCCATACTGTTGACTTTGCATGAATATGAAGTGGTTTCATTTCCGTAATTCCGTATGCGCCTTGAATTTGATACCAAAGATTTCGCAAGGCTTTAAGTTTCGCGATCTCTAAGAATAAATCAGTGCCAACGGAAAGAGAGAACGCAAAATGATTAATGATTTGCTTTACATCTTCTTGAGCTGAAATAGAATCAAGAAAGTGTGCGACTTTTTCGAGACCGAACACAATTTCATCTTCGGCATTTTCCTGCGTTGGAATTGATAATCCGAACGGAAAAAAATTCTGCGAGCTAAAATTTATTTGCTCAAAATCAAAATTTGATAAATCTTCCCCGATTAAACATCCTGCAAGGAGTTTATAATCATCTCTCTTCTCAACCCATGATTTGAAATCTAATGCATTTTGAACATGCTCTGAATGAATCAAAAACGAAAGCGTGCAAAATTCTGGTTTAATTTGATCCAACAGAACATCAAATCGTAGATTCGCTTTGACGGGTTCAAACAAAATTCCGTCAGCACCAGATTGTAGGTAAGTAAGGGCGAGTTCATTGGCAATTTTTTCATCTGCTACCTCAATTCGTGGTGTATTCATCCAGTTGCGGGCTCCATAGTATGGATTGACTGCAGGTAATTGTTGGAAATCTTCTAGTTGAGGGGCTGTTGTAGCGTCATAGTAAGGTTTTATTTTTATTGAACCCTTATTCCGGCTCAATTTCTCCATTGGCTCATTCTCTCCCAACTCTTGTTGAGCTGTTTCAAGCCAATCAGTGATTGCAGATGCAGGAAAACTAAAATCAGGATTATTTTCAGTCATGAATTCGATTGAAATTCGATGGTCAAGTTGAAGTTTAGTACTGAGTAAAGCAATTATTTTATGATTTTACTCTGAATCATTACGCCAAAAAATTCAATAAAAGCAAGGCGAATTTTTGTTTTTTTGTTCTTCATAATTTTTACATCTTTGTCACCCGCCTCAAAAAAAATTGAGGCTTTTTCGTCTACACGCAAGCTAAAAATAAATGGTAGTTGACTGCGCAACTGTATGGAGTGATTGTCTCGAAGTAATTCGTAAGGAAGTTGATGATCAAAATTTCAATACTTGGTTTAAGCCGATAAATCCGCTAAAGAATGATGGTGATGTTCTTACCATTCAAGTTCCCTCTCAATTTTTTTACGAGTGGCTTGAAGAACATTATGTGCCGGTATTAAAGAGAGCCATTCATGAAGTATTAGGTCCTGATGGACGATTGGAATATTCAGTTGTTGTAGATAGCGGCAATCAAAAAAATCCACCGTTGATGGTAAACTACCCGAACGGTAACGGAATGAAGCGTAATCATATGCAGCCAATGAATGGCAATGGCATGCATGAAGATTATTCACCGTTCAGCTTTAAAGCACTCAATCCACAAACCGTTAATTCAAGGTTAAATCCGGCATATACGTTCGGTAATTTTGTGGAGGGAGACTGTAATCGCTTGGCGCGATCGGCTGGTGTGGCTGTTGCGAAGAAGCCAGGAACCACGTCATTTAATCCCTTGATGCTTTACGGAGGTGTGGGTGTTGGAAAAACGCACTTGGTGCAGGCTATTGGAAATGAAATAAAAAAGAACCTTCCTGAGAAAATTGTTTTGTATGTAGATCAAAATGATTTCACTAGTCAGTTTTTGAATGCCTTACAAAATCATAAAATACAGGAGTTTCAAAATTATTACTTGCAGGTAGATTTACTTATTCTGGATGATGTGCAGTTTTTGGCGGGTCGTGAAAAAACACAAGAAATGTTTTTCCACATCTTCAATCAACTTCATCAATCGGGTAAGCAAATAATTATGACAAGCGATTGTCCTCCACGTGATCTGAAAGGATTTCAGGAGCGATTGCTTTCACGCTTCAAATGGGGGCTCACGGCCGATTTGCAAGAGCCTGACTTTGAAACCAAACTTGCTATCATTCACAACAAAATGCAATCGGATGGAATTGAGATTCCAACTGAAGTTGCCGAATACTTAGCCTACAGCGTAGATACGAACTTGCGCGATATGGAAGGAGTTTTAAACTCTTTGCTTTTCCATGCTACGTTGTTGAAAAAAGAAATTGATCTGGAACTCGCCAAAGAAGTGTTGAAAAACATTGTAAAGGAGATTCAGTCAGATGTTAGTGTAGATTTTATTCAGAAGACCGTTGCTGATTATTTTAAGGTGAGTCTTGAACAGATGAAGAGCAAGGTGAAGAAGCGCGAGATTGTAATTCCACGGCAAGTGGCCATGTATTTCTGCAAGCGCTATACACAGCTTACGCTAGCATTGATTGGCGGAAACTTTGGTGGTCGCGATCACAGCACAGTAATCCATGCATTAGAGTCTGTTGAAGACATGATGAAAACCGATGCGAATTTCAAGAACAGTGTTGATGACTTGACTAAAAAGTTCAAGTCGCGCATGACAGGTAGTTAAATCCTTTTTTTTCTTATTCTAAATAAGTCGCCAAGACCACTTTGAGTGGTTTGACGACTAAAAATTTATCATTGGAGGTAAAACGTAAGTTGCGACTGTTGCTTATTTCCATTTAAGCCAAACACGTGCACTCTACCTTTGTAGGACGTGAAGAACTCTATTACATCTTCCGGGTTCTTTACTTGTTTGCGGTTAATTTGAACAATGGTATAATTTTCGGGTAATCCCATTTGTTTGAATAGACCTTTCTGAATTTTAAACACCTTTACGCCATAGTCAACCGCTTCTAAGTTTGCACCCAGAACATCGTTGCTATATATTTTTCTTTTGATCACGCTAACGTCTCCATTCTTATTTAGTAAAGTAAGAGATGCTGTGTTTGTTTTATTGTTACGCAGATACGTCACAGTAATTTTGTCACCAGGGTAGCGATAACTTAATTCTTCTTCAAAAGCACTTTCACTATCAATTTCTACATTATTTATTTTGGTAATGATGTCTCCTTCTTGTAGTCCGCCATTATCAGCAGCGCCCCTTTGTTCCACTTTACCAACCAGCACTCCTCTAAATACTTTTACATCGGCATTCAACCCGTATTTTTTTGCATTCAGGTAATCGTACTCAATCACACTTCCACCAAATAATGCCTTTTGTGGTGTGCCATATTTAATAAGATCGTCCACTGATTTTTTTACAATGTCAACAGGCACAGCAAATGCATATCCTGTGTAAGAGCCTGTACGCGATAGGATGGCAGTGTTGATGCCCACCAGTTCACCATTTTTATTGACAAGCGCTCCACCACTATTACCGGGATTAATAGCTGCATCAGTTTGGATAAAAGACTCTAACGGAAAGCGATCATCCACAATATTTATTTTGCGACCCTTTGCACTTACTATACCCACCGTGACGGTTGATGAAAGTGAAAAAGGATTACCTACGGCTACTACCCATTCGCCCACTAGTAATGCACGTGAGCTTCCGATGGTGATTGCTGGCAAATTACTTTCTTTAATTTTTAACACGGCCAAATCGGTTGATAGATCGGTACCAATCAATTCTGCTTCATACGATTTCTTGTTGTACAAGACCTGAATTTTTTCTGCATTTTCAATTACGTGATTATTGGTAACGATGTATCCATCTGAGCTAAAGATTACACCCGATCCACTGCTTACTTGAGTCTGCGAACCACCACCACCAAAAAGAAGATCCCAGGGAGAGTAGGAAACATTGTTTTGAGAAAGGCTATTGATATAGACAACACTTGGTGTTGCTTTCGATGCTGCCAGACTAAAATCAACAGTTTCAATTGCATTTACTGTTGAACTCGGCTGTATACTATTGGGGCGATATATCTCTGAAGGCTTATAGTCGGAGACCAATGTATTGATCTCATTTTTTTGACGACTTTCTTTTTCTGTTTGGTAGGAAAAGAATGCAAATGCGCCTGCCAATCCAGACATAAATCCAACGATAACAATTTTCCAGAAATTCATAGTACCTAATTTTAAATAGTCGAACGATCGAACCCTTCAGATGTTTTCCCATAGGGGAAAGTTCTTGGATTTATACAAAAATTGCCCCAAAAAGTGATTTCGGAAGTTTTGTCACCCTGATGTCATTATGGTTGCAGCCTGCATTGCTTACCCTTACTTTTGCAGCCTATGGGAATTCGTGCCGTACTCGCCAGGCCATTTGCGGCCTACATTGCTAAACAAACTAAGGAATGGTCATCAAAACCAGTTCAATTTCAGAGCACGGTTTTTAATCATCTGATTGAAGGCGGCAGCAAGACTTTGTTTGGCAAGGATCATGACTTTGCATCCATAAAAAGCTATGAAGATTTTAAAAAACAAGTTCCCATTCGCGACTATGAAGAGTTAAAACCTTATGTAGAAAAAGTAGTAAAAGGCGAGTCTGATATTCTGTGGAAAGGCAAGCCAGAATATTTCGCAAAAACTTCGGGCACAACTTCTGGTACTAAATATATTCCTATAACAAAAGAGTCGATACCAAATCATATCAACAGCGCACGTAACGCATTGTTGAGTTATGTGCATGAAACTGGTAATGCTACTTTTTTAGATGGTGGTTTGATTTTTCTGTCCGGAAGTCCGGAGTTAGATAAGAAAGCAGGAATTAATACAGGTCGCCTTTCGGGAATCGTGAATCATCATGTTCCTGGCTATCTGCGCACCAATCAAAAACCCAGTTATGCTACTAATTGTATTGAAGATTGGGAAGAAAAACTGGATCGAATAATTGACGAGACGATTAATGTAAACATGACCTTGATTTCAGGCATTCCTCCGTGGGTGCAAATGTATTTCGATCGCATACAAGCACGCACGCGAAAAAAGATTAAAGATGTGTTTCCTGATTTCTCCATGTTTGTTTATGGCGGGGTAAACTTTGAACCTTATCGCGCCAAGCTATTTGAAACGATTGGCAAGCATGTTGATTCTGTTGAAACCTACCCGGCTTCAGAAGGTTTTATTGCGTACCAGGATTCGCAGCGAGCGGAAGGATTATTATTGCTACTAAACTCAGGAATCTTTTTTGAATTTATCCCTACCGAAGAATACTTTACTGAAAACCCGCGCAGGCTTTCCATTGAGGAAGTTGAACTTGGCAAAAATTATGCTGTAATCATTAATAGCAATGCAGGCTTGTGGGGTTATTCTATTGGTGATACGGTAAAGTTTGTTTCGAAAAATCCGTATCGCATTATTGTGAGTGGGCGGATAAAACATTTCATTTCTGCTTTTGGTGAGCATGTGATTGGCGAAGAAGTAGAGAAGGCAATGAAGTTCACTACAGAAAAATTTCCTGAAGTTGAATTAGTTGAATTTACAGTAGCTCCAAATGTTGCCCCAGCTGAAGGCATGCCACATCACGAATGGCTCATTGAGTTTGCTAACCCACCAAGTGATGCTAAAGCTTTTGCACTAGAATTAGATAATCAATTGCGAAGGTTAAATGTGTATTACGATGATTTGATAACAGGAAATATTTTACGCACCCTCAAAATAACTTCCTTACAAAAGAATGGTTTCATTGAATACATGAAGTCATTGGGTAAGTTGGGTGGTCAGAATAAAGTGCCCCGACTTTCAAATGATAGAAAGATTGCGGAGGCGTTGCAGTCGTATTCAGTTTAGAATAGGCAATGGTTACTCCCTGTCTAACTATTTTAATGCCTGCTTATAATGTAGCTCTCTATTTAAATGAAGCTGTTGATAGTTTACTTAATCAAACCTTTAAGGATTTTGAATTGTGGATTATTGATGACGGCTCAACGGATAACACGCGAGTATTAATAAAGTCATTTTCGGATCCAAGAGTCAAAGGATTTTTCTGTGATGAGAATAGAGGAATTGTACTTGTTGTAAATGAATTTGTTAAAAAGATACGTTCTGATTTTTTTACTGTAACGGGTGCGGATGACATCTCTCATCCTCAACGATTGCAGTTGCAAGTGGCAGCTTTAAGGAATGATCAGGAGTTAATGATGTGTGGTACTTCGTATGCCGCTGTGGATGAAAAGGGATTTTTATTTCGTGAATTACATTTGCCAACTAATTACATGGACGTCTACAAACAAATGCCAGCCCGTTGCCAGTTCTTAGGAGGAACAACGATCATGCGGAGTAGCTTAATTAATTATTTCCCTGAATTTTATCGCTTGTATTTTAAGGATAACATTGCTGACTCCGATTTAGCCTCGCGTATTATTGATCAGTTTAAGGCAGTTAACCTTTCACCGTCATTATATTACTATCGAATCGTGCGAACCTCGCTATCGCGCAAGAATGTTACAGTGCGTTTACTTAACTTGTACAAAGCCATTGCTTTTTTAAGTGAACAACGGAGGAAATCGGGTGAAGACAGTTTGATGAAAGGTGAACCTGAGAAAGTTGACAAATTACTTGTGGAGATTTCAAAAGAATATACGGATGATCCTTCGTTTGTTTACAGGCATACCGCTTTTACCCATTTATACTGGAAAGTAATTGATGGTGCCTGGTGCAATGCATTTAAAGCTTTGGGTGCGAATCCATTTCATGCCAAGAATTATTTTTTATTCGTTTACCTTGCAACGAAAAGTTGTTATTATTTCTTTGCCGATCGAATTACAAGAATGCATTACAAAACACATTTCGATAAACCTCTTTCAATATCATGACCGATAAAAAAAGAGCAATTGCCATACTTGGCTCCACGGGTTCAATCGGCACACAAGCCTTAGAAGTAATCGCCCAACATCCACATGAGTTTGAGGTTGAAGTTCTAACTGCTCAAAATAATGCTACCCTTCTGATTGAACAGGCGAAGAAGTTTATTCCCAATGCAGTAGTAATTGGAAAAGAGGAATTATACAATGAGGTAAAAGACGCTTTGTTGCCGCTGGGTATAAAAGTATTTGCCGGTGAGAATGCGTTAGCATCAATCGTTGAGATGGATACCATTGATCTGGTAATAACGGCTTTAGTTGGATACTCGGGTTTAAAGCCAACCATGCGTGCCATTCAAGCTGGAAAAAGTATTGCTCTCGCGAATAAAGAAACATTGGTAGTGGGAGGGGAACTAGTAACACGATTAGCAAAGGAGAAGGGTGTAAATATTTATCCGATCGACTCTGAACACTCGGCTATCTTTCAATGCATGGTGGGTGAGTTTCATAATCCTATTGAAAAAATAATTCTCACGGCCTCGGGCGGCCCCTTTCGGGGGATGAAAAAGAATGATCTCGCCAAGGTAACAAAAGCTCAAGCCCTCAAGCATCCCAACTGGACAATGGGAGCTAAAGTCACGATCGATTCTGCTTCACTCATGAACAAGGGATTGGAAGTAATTGAAGCCAAATGGCTTTTTGGTTTGAAAGCAGAACAGGTGGAGGTAGTGGTGCATCCGCAATCAATCATTCATTCCATGGTACAATTTGAGGATGGGTCAATAAAAGCACAACTTGGCTTGCCCGATATGCGTTTACCCATTCAATTTGCAATGACCTATCCACAGCGCTTAAAAAGCAGTTTTCCGCGTTTTGACTTTGCCAATTATCCAGCCCTCACTTTTGAGAAGCCCGATACGGAAACTTTTCGTAATCTTGCGCTCGCATTTGAGGCATTGGGTCGAGGTGGGAATATGCCTTGTGTACTAAATGCTGCGAACGAGGTGGCAGTGGAGGAGTTTTTGAAGGATCGGGTGGGATTTCTGCAGATGTCGGAAATTGTGGAACAATGTTTGGCAAAAATGGATTATATCGCTAGCCCTGCCCTTGAGGACTATGTGAATACAGATAAAGAGACAAGAATTAAAGCAAAAGAACTGATTAACTGATGGAAGGATTGATTATGACGGCCCAGCTGCTGCTGAGCCTTTCGATTTTAATAGCGGTACACGAGTGGGGTCATTACATAACGGCTCGCATGTTTAATATACGGGTGGAGAAGTTTTATCTCTTCTTCGACTTTCTGTTCCCAATGGCTAATGTGTTAAACTTTTCTTTGTTGAAATATAAGAAAGGAGATACGGAATTTGGTATCGGTTGGTTCCCGTTAGGAGGATATGTGAAAATTGCCGGTATGGTAGACGAGAGCATGGACAAGGAGCAGTTAAAAGCTGAGCCTCAGCCTTGGGAGTTTCGCGCTAAGCCAGCATGGCAACGCTTGATTGTAATGTTGGGCGGAATTATAGTTAACGTGATTGTAGGTATTCTCATTTTTATTGGAATAACGTTTTGGTTAGGTGATCAATATATTCTTAATGACTATGTAAATAAGCATGGCGGTGTGCAGGCGATGGAACTGGCCGAACAAATAGGAATTAAAACCGGAGATCAAATCATTAAAATAAATGGCAATGACGTTAAGTATTTTGATGATGTAGCTAAGCCAGATGTTTTGTTATCACACAACTCAGCTTACACAGTTTTACGCGATGGTCAGGAGATTGAAATTCCAATCCCTACAGATTTTATAGAACAGTTTGACAAGAAGGGATCAATCTTCCGCTTTGTACTTCCAAGAAGGTTGCCACTTATTGATGAAGTAAAGGACAGTACTATTGCTGCCCGGATTGGTCTTCAAAAAGGAGATCGGATTATAGAAGTTCAAAATAAACCAATAACCTACTACGATGAATTAAGAGCTGCCCTTACCAGTTTCTCTGGCGATTCATTACAATTTGGTGTTAAGCGTGGTGAACAGATTCTTCACTACGCAGAATATTTTAAAGGTGCTGAAGGAATCGGGTTTGCAATTCCAATGGAAATTGTGCCCACAGAAGGTCAAGCCACAGTGGAATATTCATTCGGTCAGTCTGTGTTGTTAGGTCCAGGTAGAGCGTTTAATGTAATCATCGTTCAGATTAAAGCGTTCAGAAAAATTTTCTCAGGAGACCTTTCATTACGAAAATCTATCTCTAGCCCGATTGGTATTGCGCAAGCGTATGGCGGGAAATGGGATTGGGAACGCTTCTGGCAAATGACCGGATTACTTTCCATGGTGCTGGCTTTTATGAATCTCTTGCCTATTCCTGCGCTTGATGGTGGATATGTGATGTTCTTATTGTATGAAATGATCAGTGGTCGCGAACCATCAGAGAAATTCTTTGAGAACTCAATCAAAGTAGGAATGGCCATATTATTGGTGATCATGGTATTCGCTTTTTCGAACGACATCATTAAAGTCTTTTCGAATTAAAGAAGCGAATTTTTAACCGCTAAGTCGCGAGGTCGCAAAGGCTAAGAACAAGTTTATCATTCTTTAGATTATATGGAGCAAATGATGTTTGCGCCTTTGTGTCTTTGTGGTTAATACCGTCCTTCCGATTTCACCCATATAAAACTCCGGTTTCACCGACTTTTGACGGTCGATAGCCTATTAGGCCTCTTTGTGCAGACATTTACTCCGTTTCTTTGGGTAAACAAACACAACGCATTATGAGCAATGACAAGAAAAAGATGAGCAGCAGCTTCTGGGTAGGCGCTACTATCGTGGTAATTGGATCATTTCTATTACTCGACCGTATGGACTTTCTATACTTTCCACACTGGGTTTTTCGTTGGTATACATTTTTAATTGTGTTGGGAGTAATTATTGGAATCAGGAAAAATTTTGAAGGTATTGGCTGGCTGGTTATGATTTTAGTTGGTACTTTTTTTATGCTGGATCATATTCCTGGCTTTCCTTATGACTTGCGCCAATATGCATTTCCTATTGGAGTTATCGCTGTAGGTGGTTTTATTTTAGGTAGGTCTCTATTGGGGTCAGCATCGCGCGAAGCAAAAAAGGCGCGTTGGGGTGATGGAGTGATCACTACGGATGAAGGGGGTGAAGATTATTTTGATTTAACGACCATATTTGGCGGAAACAAACGCAAAGTATTTTCTAAAAACTTTAAAGGGGGAGAAACAACCTGCATGTTTGGTGGTGCCGACATTGATCTTTCACAAGCAGACATAACAGGTACAGTTGTAATAGACATAACACAACTTTTTGGAGGTGTCAAGTTGGTAATTCCATCTAATTGGGAATTGAAGTCTGAGTTAACTGCCATTTTAGGTGGGGTCGATGATAAACGCAACACGCCACAAGCAGGTTACAGCCCGGGTAAAAAATTAATCCTAACCGGCTTCGTTATGTTCGGTGGGGTTGATATCAAAAGTTACAATTAATCAAGTCCACGGTCAACTGTAGTCGGTCGACCGTGGACTTAACAATTCAAATATTATCACATGAACTGGTATCTGGTAAAATTAGTTTTTCAAGTGCTGAGTGGAGAGGGAACTCACACTCCACAGTTTGACGAACAGGTGCGACTGATACGTGCTGATGAAGTTACTTGGGCTTATGAAAAATCAACGGTTATTGGTTGGCTTGAGCAACGTTGCTTCCTGAATAACAGTAAAGAGAAAGTAGAATGGAAATTTATTGATGTGGCTGAGATTCATCAGATTCCAAATCCTGAAGATGGTGCCCTTCTTTCATCTTCCACAGAAGAACCTGAATATGGTGATGCTTATATTGAATTAATTAAAGCAAGAGCGCAAAAATCACTTCACATTTCCAAGAATAAAGAACGGACTGATATTTTGGTAGGTGAGTAAAATAAAACGGGGAAAGATCAATTGCTTGACTTTCCCCGTCTTGTTATGTAACAACCGTGGTTGTAGCACAACGCTAAACTGCTTTTTATTCCAGCAAAACGCACTTCAATTACTTCACAATAACTGCCCTACGCTTCTTGACTCGCCATACTTTCCGAAGAAAGTTCAACGTTGGCAATACCAACCCACTCCGCTTTTTTGTAATTACCTTCCGTAGAAAATAACTTTTGTTTTTCGGTGCGGGTTAATCACCCGAATAAAAAATCAACTTAGTGATATGAAAGTAGTTGACTTATATGTCCCTGCAAAGAATCTTGACCAAAAGAATTAGACAACTTATCAACCGAATTGTCCACATTTAGTGTTCGGCAAAGTTTTAAAATTCGAGTCGAATTCAGTACTTTTAACTAGATTACAACTGTTAAAACTTTCAACTAATGAAAAAAATACTCGTCCCAACTGATTTTTCCAAGATCTCAGTCTCTGCGCTTGAAGTTGCTGTAGAGATTGCTAAGAAGGCAAATGCTGAAATCACCCTATTACATGTAGTGGAGGCCATAACTGAGGGTTCTTATTCCGTTGCAGGAGAATGGCGCACTTCAGAAAATTGGGAAGACAAATTGTTTACTGTTAAGCTTCTTGAAAAATCGAAAGCACAATTGGAAAAGCTTGTACTTGATCCACGTTTTTCAGCGGTAAAAGTAAATGGTGAGTTACGTTTAGGAAATGCTTTTCATGGAATGCGTACAATTATCACTGAACAGAAAGTTGACTTGGTGGTGATGGGTACATCAGGTAAAACCAAGCTGGAAGAAATGGTGATCGGTAGTAATACCGAGCGCGTAGTACGTCATGCAAAATGCCCGGTGTTAAGTATTCATAAAAAGCCTGCAAAAGTTAATTTTAAGAATATCGTATATGCCACAGCTATGCATAAGGATGAAGAGATTTTCTCTCGCATGATTAAAAAGACCCAAGACTTATATAATTCAAAAATCCACTTAGTTCGGATCAATACCCCGGGAGATTTTCAGCGGGATTATGTGGTGAGAGACTACATGGAAAAATTTGCCAAGAAATTAGGACTAAAGAATTACACCATAAACATCTTCAACGACCTTACGGAAGAGGATGGAATTATTTACTTCGCGGAAAGCATCAATGCAGATTTGATCGCTATGGCTACCCATGGACGAACTGGATTTGCGCATGTATTAGCAGGCAGCATTGCTGAAGATGTTGTAGGACATGCGAAGCGACCTGTACTAACTTTTGTTGTTAAACGTTAGTATTTGTAAATACAAGACTACTTAGCCTTCTGAATTTCAGGAGGCTATTTTTTTTAACTTTATTGGTCTAAAGGCAAATCGTTGAAGAATTACTATTTCATATTAGGGCTCACCACAAACGCACGGGAAAATGAAATAAAGCATGCCTATCGAAAACTAGCCTTACAATTCCATCCCGATAAAAACCCTTCCAAGGAAGCAGCCGCAATTTTCATTGAGATTAATGAGGCCTATGAGATTCTAAGTGATCCGCAACAGAAATTTCAATACGATCAGCTATTACTTGGGTCAACCGATTCAAAACCTCATCGTGATCCACGTTATCGACCACGACCACCAGGTTCATATGCAAACACCTCCAGAAAGAAGGAGATTCTGGAATTTATGCAAGCGAATTTAACCTATGCGCTCATGGCATCGCGTATTGCATTGTTGTTTTCTGCTGTGCTAATTGCTGATTACACCCTGCCTCCAGAAAAAGTAAAACGAGAGGTAGTCAATCTCGATTTGCAACGCGAATTGCGAGGAGATCGCACGATTCAGTTGCAATTGGAAGATGGTGAAACGATGACTCTCAATCAAAAAACTGCGCTCGAGTTCCTGCAAGGATCATCCATTACTATCTACAGCTCAAAGATTTTTTCTGTGCCCATGATTTTGGAAAATGAACGAACACATTTTAAAACCAAAGTTTTTTTATCCATTTATGGAAATTTTGCATTCGTGCCGTTGGTGTTGCTGATTACTTCCTTGCTGGGTACATTTTACTGGAAAGGCACCGAGTTTAGATTTAATTTAGGAGTCGTTAATTTTTTTCTGATCCTGTTAAGTTTTTTCTTTTTACAAATTCATAATTTCTAATCGATGAGCAAAAAGAATAATTGGAAATTGAGAGAAGGTGTGGTCTATTCGACTAGCAATGAATTTGAGTATAATCATCAACAAGGTGAGGAGGCCGAAACATTAGCACCCCCAAAACAAAGTTTGCGAGTAATGATGGACAACTCTGGCCGGGCCGGAAAGCAGGTGACGTTAGTTACAGGATTTGTAGGAACACATTCTGATTTAGAAACGCTTACCAAATTATTAAAGACAAAATGTGGGGTGGGTGGTTCTGCTAAAAATGGTGAGATTCTTATACAAGGAGATGCGCGTGATAAGATACTGGCAATATTAACGAAGGAAGGATACAAAGCTCGAAAGATTTAGATCCTACTAAAATATCCACGTTAAGCAAAACTTTTAAGGCGCAGCGTGGGTTGTATGTGTATATTTGTTCTCTTTATAAACTAAACAAAAATTAATTATGGCCTTTACACTTCCCGCGCTTCCATACGCATTCAATGCCTTGGAGCCGCATATCGATGCTCGCACAATGGAAATTCACCATGGCAAACATCATAACGCATATGTTACTAACTTAAATAATGCAGTAGCCGGTAAGCCGGAGGAAAATCTAAGCATTGAAGAGATATGTAAGAATATTTCTAAGTATCCGGTTGCTGTTCGCAATAATGCTGGTGGTCACTATAATCACTCGTTGTTCTGGACAAGCATGGCAGCAAATGCAGGTGGTGCTCCAACAGGTGCTTTAGCAGATGCTATTAATGCTGCCTTTGGAACCTTTGACGAATTTAAAACTAAATTTAATGCAGCTGCTGCCGGACGTTTTGGTTCAGGCTGGGCCTGGTTAATTAAAGATGCTTCTGGTAAGTTGGCCATTACATCAACACCCAATCAGGATAATCCTTTAATGGACGTTGCTGAAGTAAAAGGAACACCGCTTTTAGGATTGGATGTTTGGGAACATGCTTACTACTTGAATTACCAAAACCGCAGACCGGATTATTGTGCTGCCTTTTGGAGTGTTGTAAACTGGAGTGAAGTAGCTAAGCGCTTTGCTTAAGATTATTTTTTTAATAAAAAAAGAGGTTGTGATTTCACAACCTCTTTTTGTTTATACTTTTCACATAAGCAATCTGACCAAGGTGATAGATATCATGTTGAATAATTCCTTTGATGAGGTCATGCATCGTGACTGCTTTTTTATAAGGCTTTTCTAGAAATGAATCGTCTTGTTTTGCAAGGAGGGTAACTATCTTATTCTGCGCCTCTTCAAACTGGTCGAGTAGTTTTTTCCATCCGATGAGTTTTAAATCCTTATTTGTTCTCCAATTATCTTCACTTTTCATGGATGACTTATACTCAAGATCATTTTCTAGTTTTTTAATAAGAGATTCTCGCCAGTAAATTGTGTGTGATAATAATTGAGCAATAGAATGCGCTCCTTCAACAGGTTCCCAGAATGCACTATCTTCTGTTACTTCTTGTAAGATTTTTGTAATGGAATTTCCATACCAAGGCTCCCCATTATAAATGGTTTCGAATTGGTGTGCTAAGGATGCTACTTCATATCTTAATGGTAAAAAGACATGCTATAATCTACCCAGTTGATTAGGATATTTTTATTTATTACTTAACTGATAACTCAAAAGCACGTAAGCAGATTTTACCGGAGATGATATTGCCAGGTAAGCAGACACTCCAGATGAGGATTCAAATCTTACCTCTGTTTTGATTTTTTTTGTAACATTAGAACCTATACCAATAAATACTCCTTGTTCTAGTTTTCTAAAACCATCGATTGTCTTTGTTCCTGTTTTGTACACAACTGTTGAGCTCAGCCCATCAATTTTATGAGATAGCGGAACCCCAATAAAGAGTGCACCACTTAAGAATATTTTAGATTTCGTGGATTGAAATGTAAACTGAGGCCCCATGCTTATTTTCAAGTAGTTGACTCGAAGCTCGTAGTCAAACTTTGAAGTAGTATTGATGGCTTTGTAGGCGGTCTCTGCAAATAGCGACCATCTTTTATTATTCTGTGGAAAGGTTAGATTCACCTTTAATCCACCATACCCGTTTACCGAAACAGGATAGTTTCCATTGGTGAGGTTATTTGAGATGGTGCTACTTTCGAATTTTATTTTGCTAGAGGAAGCTCCGCCTACTACTGAGATAGAAACAATGGTTTCCCCTACTTCGCTTTCGTATTCAATACCAAATCCTTTGCATGCATTTATTTTTTTAACAAATGCAACTAACTCCTTTGTTTTGTAAATGATCTTATTCGTGTTATTTGAAAGTCCATCACATCCCATTGCCAGATTAGTGAGTTCTGCAGTATAAAGATTTTGAACAATCACTTGATTTAATTCACTCGACCATATTTTTCTAACGATAAGTTCTTTTAGTTTGTAATCGGTTGACTCGATGAAGAAATGTGATTTTCCGTTTTTGTCCTTTAACAGCAGAAGGTCGTAATGTCCATCAATAAGTACTTTCAGAAATACTTGTTCTGTTTGGATGACAATATCTTTAATCCCTTTTTTTGCGACTTGATCGGATCGATGTTCACTTTTATCAATATCTGTTTTTCTTTTGATATACCTTGAGCCATTAGCTAATCCAAAAGAAAGCAAATCATCTGTTGTGTATATACTGGATTTTCCAGTCTCAACACTAAATTCAATACTAGAAGGATTTATGCTCCAGTTTTGTTCGGTAATCTGACCTCTAAGAGTATCTCCATTATTTAAGACAAGCCAACCGTCTTTGGATTTTCCATGAACAATAATGTGAGAGTAAAGCAGCGTCACCGATAGTAGTAATAATCTCATCGTGCAATAAAAAATATTTCTAAATTTAAAATTTAGGTTAAAATTGAAAGAATTAACTCACTTCTTCTTAATAATATAACTCACCCCAGCCCGAATGGCAAACTCAGTATCGGCTACATAGAAGTCACCAATCGCTTCAAACCGCCAATTTTCATTTATAATTGGTTTTGTCCACCCGCCACCAATTGAAAAATCGTTAGCACCAATCAATCCGCGTGCACGAATAAATACATGATCAAGCGCATACCAACGCATTCCCATCATGAAAGAGCTTTTTTGTCGCGGCCAGATTTCAAAACCAGCACCCGCTGCAAAATTTCGGACTACAAAATAATGACCCTGCAAACCAATTTGAGCCTTGTCAAATAGTTGATTATTGTCAGTTTTAATCAAATCAAAACCACCACCTACTAAAATGTCATTACTGCTTTGTGCATGCAAAGTATATGACACTAATGAAATAAAAATGACAAGGAATCTATTTTTGTTCATGCTTTTTGGTAGGAATTATTTTTTCTCTTCAATCATTTTTTGAATGGCCAGATACTCATCTCGCAAACGAGCAGCTTCCATAAACTCAAGTTCTTTGGCGGCTTTCTCCATGGCTTTTCGAGTACGATCAGCCATTTTTTTAAGTTCATCTAGTGAGAGATACGCAACTACCGGGTCCGCAGCGAGTGATTTTTCTTCCTCTTCAATATAATAGCGTTTCGTCTTTTTGGAATCAGCCACTTTGGTTTGCCCGAGAATAGAATCCTTCGACCGGATAATTGTCTTTGGGGTAATACCGTTTGCTAAGTTATAATCAATTTGAATTTTTCTTCTACGGTTTGTTTCGTCAATAGCTTGATGCATGGACTCTGTAATTTTGTCCGCATACATAATAACTTTACCGTTTTCATTTCGGGCGGCACGACCAATGGTTTGAACGAGTGATCGCTGGTTGCGCAGAAATCCCTCCTTGTCGGCATCCATGATTGCTACTAATGAAACTTCGGGAAGATCAAGTCCTTCGCGGAGCAAGTTTACACCCACTAACACATCAAACACTCCTAAACGTAGCTCTCTTAATATTTCGACACGATCAAGCGTTGCCACTTCAGAATGTATGTACCGACATTTTATTGAAGCGCGAGCCATGAACTTAGTAAGCTCCTCGGCCATTCGCTTAGTTAATGTAGTAACAAGCACCCGTTCTTTTTTCTGAACCCGCTCATCTATTTCTTCAAACAAATCATCAATCTGATTTCTGCTAGGGCGCACATCAATTTCAGGATCGAGTAATCCCGTTGGCCGGATAAGTTGTTCTACCACTACACCTTCCGATTTACGAAGTTCATATTCGGAAGGAGTGGCGCTTACATAAATCGTTTGGCCTAGAATCGATTCAAACTCATTGAAGGTAAGCGGACGATTGTCAAGTGCCGATGGCAAACGAAATCCATAATCAACAAGATTGGCTTTCCGCGATCGGTCACCACCCCACATTGCCCGGACCTGCGGCACGGTAACGTGACTCTCGTCTATCACCATCAAAAAATCATCTGGAAAATAATCGATCAAACAAAAAGGTCGTGCACCTACAGCTCGTCTGTCGAAATAACGTGAGTAGTTTTCAATCCCGCTACAATACCCCAACTCTCGCATCATTTCCAAATCAAATTCGGTGCGCTCCTTTAACCGCTTTGCTTCCAGGTGCCTTCGTTCCGATTCAAACATTTGTACTTGCAACACCATGTCGTCCTGAATTTCGTGAATGGCAGTTTGGAGTTGATCTTTTGCTGTTACAAATAAGTTGGCTGGAAAAATTACCGCAGTTTTTTCATCTGAGATTTTCTTACCTGAGATAGGATCAATTAATTGAATGGCTTCGATTTCATCGCCAAAGAAATAAATGCGTAATGCGTAGTCAGCATACGCTAAAAAAACGTCTACCGTATCACCTTTTACTCTAAAGGTTCCACGTTTAAACTCTACTTCCGTGCGATGATATAACACATCTACCAAAGCAAACAGAAGTTTGTTTCTGGGGATGAGCTCACCCACCTTAAGTTGGATTCTGTTCTTTCCAAACTCTTCCGGATTACCAATACCATAGATGCAAGAAACGGAAGCCACCACCAACACATCTCTTCGTCCGCTAAGCAAAGAAGAAGTAGCACTGAGTCTTAGTTTTTCAATTTCCTCGTTAATAGAAAGGTCTTTTTCAATATATAAGTTAGAGGATGGGATGAATGCTTCGGGTTGGTAGTAATCGTAATAGGAAATAAAGTACTCCACTGCATTCTCTGGAAAGAATTGCTTGAATTCTCCATACAACTGAGCTGCAAGGGTTTTATTATGACTCAGTATAAGAGTAGGGCGATTGATCTGGGAAATTACGTTTGCAACGGTAAATGTTTTACCCGAGCCCGTTACGCCCAGCAAAGTTTGATGTTGTTCACCCTCTGCCAGACTGGCAACTAATTTTTTTATTGCCGAAGGCTGATCACCGGTAGGAACGTATTCGCTATTGAGATTGAAATCCATGAAACGGAAAGTTAATAGTTATTTTCGTGCGATTGGAGAAATAATGCAATTCACCACCGAGGCACTTCAGACACTGAGAATATGCCTGAGAAATACTAACATTGTGTCTTAGTGCCTTTGTGGCAAGACAACTTCAAATTAATTATTCCAAATTGCCCAGGCTTTTTCTGCTTGAATGTGAAGCATTTCCAAGCCGTTTTTAATATGGGCGTTTCGCATTTCAGCTTTTTGAAGAAATACCGTGCGAGCCGGATTGTAAATCAGATCATATACATAATGATTAGGAGTCAATAGCTCGTAATCAATGGGCGGGTAGGTGCTTGTATTCGGAGACATGCCCAGTGGGCTGGTGTTGATGATTAGGTTTGCTTCAGAGATGGGAGTACCATCTTTCTCGAGGCTTTCATAGGTATGTTGGCCTTTGCTTTTTTCTCGTGAAACTAATTCAAACGAAACAGAAAGTTTTTTTAAGGCTTGTTGCACAGCTTTAGAGGATCCACCGGTTCCCAAGATCAATGCGTTGGAAACATTTTTACCAGCAATCCATTTTCCTAGGGATTCATAAAACGCATCACTATCCGTATTGAAGCCCGTCAATTTTCCATTTTTTATTTTGATCACATTAACTGCTCCAATGCTGCGGGCATCTGCATCAATATCAGAAAGAAATTTTATTACTTGCTCTTTGTAAGGTATGGTTACATTAAGGCCTGCCAATTCAGGATTTTCTTCTAAAAGTTTTTTTAATCCTTCAATATCAACTAATGGGTATAAATCATAGTGATAATCACGAAGTCCTTCTCTAAAAAATTTCTCATCAAAATATGATTTTGAAAATGAATGGCTCACGGTTGCTCCTATAAGACCAAATTTCTTTTCCATGTTTTTACGATTTTGTTTTTAACATAGCCGCTACTTTTTCAATGGCTACTACTAAGAAGACACCAAATGCTGCGCACAAGATGGCTTTGAATACTTGAGGATCTTGACCAGTGATGGTGAAATAGTCCCACGGCAAAATACTTTTATCGAAAGCGGGCACTTGTTCTCCATTATGATTAAGTCGGTAAGAGATCACTTCTTTCCAGGGCCACACTTTATTTAACGATCCGATCATAAAGCCAGCGAGCAAAGCTAATGTAGGAAACCGATAATGTGTTAGAATCCAATTTAAAAATCGCGAAAAGCCTAATAGGCCTAAAACACAGCCTAACATGAAAACAACAATGACTGGAATGTTGAAACCAATGAGCGCATTGATCATGAATTCATACTTTCCTAAAAGGAGTAAAATAAAGGCACCAGAAATGCCGGGTAAAATCATGGCACAAATGGCAATAGCACCACAAAAGAAAATGAATGGATAGCCTGAAGGAGTTTCGGCTGGTGATACAATAGTGATAAAGTAGGCTATAATAATTCCCGCAATAAACGTTACTACAGAAGCTATGCTCCACTTAGTAATGTTTCGGAGAATGAGTGGCGAGGAAACTAAAATTAACCCAAAGAAAAATGACCAAATTAATATGGGATATTTATCCAATAAGTATGTCATCAATCGAGCCAAGGAAAGTAAGCTCACAAATATTCCGCTCAGTAAAGTGAGGAGAAAACTTCCGTTAATTTTCTTCCAGAACTCAGCAATGTTAAATTTAGTGAGTAACCTTAAGGCTTCGACATCAATCTTGTTGATGGAGGCAATCAACTCTTCGTAAATCCCAGTGATAAATGCAACGGTGCCACCGGATACACCAGGCACTGTATCCGCAGCGCCCATGCCCATACCTTTAAAAAACAGGAGAAGATAGTCTTTAGGAGTTCTCAAGTATCGACTAGTCTGCGTAAAAAGGAGGAGTGGAGTTGTCTTTCTTTCTTTCTAAGCCAAGGAAGTGAAGGAAGGTATCGCCCCGTAAACCTAAGCGAATTGTCTCCAACGGAATTACTTCGTTAGGAGAAATGTTACCCAAATTTACATTCGCGCCAAGCAATTTAATAAACCAAACTTGCTGTGCTTTTTGTGGTGCTTCCCAAATTATTCGCTCGAACGGAATCTTTGTTAATATCTCTTGCACCAAACCAGAACGAACTTCGCCAGAAGACCGGAACAAACCAACGTTACCGCCTTCACGTGCTTCACCAATTACTTTCCAGGCACCGGCATCTAATTCTTTCTGCATAAGTTCAATCCACTTATACGGTGGAATGATCTTATCCGCATCTTTAGAACCAACTTCTGAAAGTACGGTTACTTGTTCAGATAATTTTTGAATGTACTCGAGTTTCTTATCGTGATCAAGATCGATTGACCCATCGGAAACCTCGGCAAAAGACATATTATATTTATCGAGCACCTTGCGGTAATCGTCAAATTGATTACGAATAATGAATGCTTCAAAAAGCGTTCCTCCAAAGTAACAGGGTATGCCTGCTTCCTTATACACTTTAAGTTTATCTTTTAGATTTGGAGTTACGTAGCTGGTTGCCCATCCTAACTTTACTATGTCTGTATGATCGGCAGCAATACTCATAAAGTCTTCGGCTTCGCGCACACTAAGACCTTTATCCATTGCCATGGTGAAACCCATTTGCCTGGGCTTAACAGTGCGCTCAGGTAGGTTATTAATTGTGTAATTCATCTAGGGGTTGTCTTTTCTAAACTGGTCGATAATCTTTTGTAAGGCCTTTTGTGTTTCTAATTTTGGAAAGAAATCAAATAAAACCTGATGGCCTTCAAAGTCCAAAATTAATGCATTTTCTAAATAATTCAGTGCTTCCTTAAATTGACCGGATTCAATCAGATAAACAGTCATTCGATAGAAGAATTCAGATTCATCAGGTTGCTCATCCATTCCTTGAAGAAGTATTTCAATGGCTTTCTGATGTTCACCTTGTTCAAAGTAAATAAAAGACCAATTCAACCAAACTTCCTTATCATCAGGTCCTAGTATGCTGGCTTCTTCGTACGCACTAATACTGGAAATTGTATTCCCTATTTTAAATTCCGCATGAGCGGCTGCTTTCCAATATTCTGGATTATGGCTGTCTATTTTAATGGCTTTATTAAAGAAGTGTAATGCTTGATACCATTTCTCTTGCTTCTCAAGACAACTTCCGGCACCAAACCAGGCTTCATCATACAATGCATCCAACTTGGTGGATTTCTGAAAATACTTTAGACCCAAATCATACTGCTTCATATTTTCATACGCAGCGCCCATGCAGCAATATACTTCAGGACTTGGACCTTCAATTTCAATTGTCTTACTAAATTCTTCCAATGCTTTTTCGTACTTCTCTAAATTCATATAGGAGTTTCCCATATTGAAATGAGCAGAGGCAAAATTTTCATCTATCGCGATAGCATATTCGTATGCTTCAATCGCTTCATCGAATTTTTCTAGTTTGTTACTGACAATTCCAAGGTTATACCAGGCAGCTCCAGAAAACGGATCTTCGTCAATAAACTTTTTGTAGTAGGAGAGACTTCCTTCTAATTGACCCACCACATCTAAGCAAAATGCGAGTTCATACAAAGAACCTTCGTGGCTTATATTTTCTTCTATTGATAATTTATAAACTTCAATGGCTTGCTCATATTTTTCCATACTTTGATAAGCCAAGCCAATGTTATAGTACAATTCATCTTTTTCTTCGTCAGCAAATGTTAAAGCCTCTTCATATAAGGCAATGGCTTCTTCATATTTTGCTTGTAAAGAAAGGATTGATCCAATCGATAAATAAATTTCTAAATCGTGCGGATGTAAATTGCGTGAGCGATCTAAAAGATCGAGTGCTTCATCGTACCGCTCAAGGTTGGTAAAAATTTGAGCTTTAACGGTTAGTAAGTCTGTTGAGAATGGAAATTGCTCAATGGCTTGCTCAACGACAACAAGGGCGCGTTTGAATTTACTTTTCTCAAGGTAATAGCCAATGATTGTTTCGTAAGAATCGATGTCGAAAAACTCGGCATGATTATGTTTTAGATTCTCTTCGTATCGCTTGATCAACTCCTCCTCTTCCTGTCTCTTTCTGAATTCTTGGGCCATCAGCTAAAAGGTTTTCCTAAGATAGACAAAATTGTCTTCTCCTAAAATTCTACGTGCAAATTTCAGGTAATTATTATCTGTAGACAACCTTGCACTTTTTATTTGTTTGTAGTATAAGTCTGCAAATAGTAGTTACAGCACCAATCCAGTGTTTCCTCCAGCTTTCTAAAAGAAATGCCCAATTGCCTGGTGGCTTTAGTGTTTAGATAGCGAAAATTTTCTTTTGTGATTTTCGCGGTTTGCCTTGTTATCAGAGGCTCACGACCCATAAAGCGCGCACGTAATTCTTCTAATCGCGCAAACACAGAAACCCACCGAGTATGTATTTTTATGGATGGGGCTTCCTTTTTAAATCGAATCGCCATCAGGTCAAATAAATCTTTGATTTCGATATTTCCTCCACTGGCAATAAATCGCTCACCCGTAATTTTTTGAGAATAAACTTGCCAGATGATTTCCGCTACATCACGGGCATCGACATAATTAACCAAGTTATTGGCATAGAATTTTTTCTCCTTCCATACATAGTGAAACAATTGCGCACTGCTTTTGCCCCAATCGGAGGGCGCAAGAATAACAGATGGATTGATTACTGTAACTGGAAGCCCTTCCTCAGCTCCGCGCCAAACTTCAACTTCACCCAGATACTTTGATTTTGCATAATCAGTATTCAGATCACTCTCAACCCATCGTGAGGTTTCATCAATGCTTGGGGTTTCTTTTTTTCGACCTAACGCAGCGACTGAACTAATATGAATAAGGTGCTGAATATTTTGTGCAAGGCAAGCATTTACAATATGCTTAGTACCCTCAACATTTACAGCCATTATATTTTTTTGAAGTCGCGGATTGAACGACACATAAGCGGCAGTGTGAATGACATGCGTTGCATCTTTAATTCCTTCCTCTACAGAAATGGGATCTAAGATTTCAAGTTCACGCCAGGATACATTTGTCAAATCACTTAAGTGTGTTAAGTCACTACCTTTTTTATGCAAACCAATAACAGGAATGTTTTCAAAAGCTAGCTTTCGCAGAATGAAACTACCTAATAATCCATTAGCACCTGTTACAGCAATCATATTAAAGACTATTGTTAAGAATTGGTAACTCTACCGCCTTTCTAAAATACTTGTTTTGAACCGCATCTTCTAAAACTTGAAGATGAATAGCATTATGGCAATCACTTCCCAGTAGATCAATCCAACCCTTGTCAATCAGTTTGTACGCTAATTGCTGAATAGGTTTGGAGTAAAATCCAACGAGGGATGGGATGTTGAGTTGAAAAAGTACACCTCTGTTTTTTAACTCCTCTGCTTTCTCTAATGTCATATAAGCATAACGCTCAGGGTGAGCCAATATCGGTTTATATCCTTGTGTGATTGCTTTAAAAATAAAATTATTGAGTTGATAGGGTTCTGTTAAGAAATTAGTTTCGAATAGAAGATGAGATTGCCCGAAGGTTAGAATTTTTTCCTTTGAGTCAATTTTTTTCATTAACTCTTCATCCAGATAATATTCGGCAGCAGCCTCAATAACAATTGGAATTCTTTCTGTTTTTAAGGCATCATTTAATTCTGCTAACGCTTTTATTATTCCTTCGGGTTCATTACGATAATAGTCGCTGTTAATGTGTGGGGTTGTAATTAGTTTTTGATAACCAAGTTTATGGAAGTGCTTGACAACTTCAATAGCTTCTTTCTGTGTTTTAACTCCGTCATCCAAGCCGGCCAATAGATGAGAATGAATATCCGTTTGGAGGGGATTTTGAAATTTTTCTTTCTTTTGAAAAAATGAAATCACCGCCCGAGTAATTTTCTCCAACCACTCTTAGCAGGACGATCTTCATAATATCCGTACCCATACGTGTTTCCATTTATTGGCACAGCATTAACCACGGATGAAACATGGGTGAGTTTGTTGATAGTAACAACGCGATTCAAATTATCCATGAAGTTATGTTTGGAGTAATTTGCCCGAAACACATAGATGGATAAGTCAGATCGCTTCATCGCCATGATGCCATCAGTGACCAACCCAACCGGTGGTGTATCGATCACAATAAAATCATATTCTTTGCGAAGGTCTTCTAGTAGATCAGTAAAGGCACCATTTAAAAGTAACTCAGATGGATTGGGAGGATGTGGACCTGATGGAAGGAAGTCGAGATTTTCCAATGCAGTTTTAACCACACATTCTTTCCAGAGATTTTTGTTGATCAGTATGGTGCTCATGCCTTTACTTGAATCTCCAATGGGATACTTATCACCCTTGGGTTTACGCATGTCCAGATCAACAAGAACAACTTTCTTATTTGACATGGCTAAGACCCCACCAAGATTCATAGCCAAAAATGATTTCCCTTCTCCGGAAGTAGTGGATGAAATTGTAATTACTTTACTATGGTTTGTGGAATTGAAATACTCAAGATTTGTTCGCAAACTTCTAATGGCTTCACTTACCATCGACTTTGGATTGTCGATAACATGAAACAGGGTTTTTATTTTACTGTGAGAAGTGGGGATAGCACCTAGCATGGGCACTTGCGTGCCACGCTCAACTTCTTTAATGCTAGTTATTTTATTATTGAGTAGATATAATAATCCAATAAAGAAAAAGTTTAGCACAATGCCAGCCACTAAGCCAATACCCAGAATCATATATTTTTTTGGAGAGATGGGGATAAGAGGTAATGTAGCTGGTGATAAAATTTTAAAATCAGGGGTGCTGCCCGCTTGTGCAATTTCAAACTCTGCTTTGGATTGCATCATCGACAAATAGAACTCTTCATATAGTTTATAGTAACGCTGGTTTTTTGAAAACTCAGTATTTTTGTCAGGCATTCCGGCAAACTCTCTTTCAAGATTTTCTTTTTGTTTACTTAGTTCAGCTTGGGTTGTCAACCAATCTTTTTTGATTTTTGTTAGTTGAGTAAACATCTGATCTTTTAATGCATTTAGTTCTTGCTCTTTTTGTTTAAAGGCAAATGTGTTTTCGTTGTAGGCAAGACTTAATCGATCCCGATCCTGAGTGATTTTATTAAAGTCTTCAATTTTCTCATTAACATAATCAGGCAGGAATTTATAAGGTTGATGAACGGTGGTAGATTTGCCCTCCGTGATTACATCGAGGAGCGCGTTAAGTTCAGTCAAATTTTTGGCAAGTATATACCGTTGAGAGTCCACACGATTAATTGAAATGATCGTTCTCTTTAAGTCGAGGGTTAGATCACTGCTTTTATTTTTTAGGGTGAAGTTTTCGAAGTAATCTTCAAATCCTTCCATTCTTGTTTCCACCTGAGTCAACTCATTATTGAGCCATTCAATTTTTTGCTTGTTGGCAAGATTCTTCTGCTCATTGCTATAGGTTATATAGAGCGAATCAATTTTGTTTACGATATCATACGCCTTCAGTGAATTATAATCCCTGAAAGAGATACGAATGGTATTGGCCTGAAAATTTAGGGGATCAACCTGAATATTTTTAGATAGATACTCTATTAATTCATTGCGGCTATTCAGTGTAAAATAATAAGTGTTATCATCATCGTCCAGAAAATAGATGGACTTAGTAATTGTTAATTCCGTCCCATTCATTGAAAAAGGAACACCAAAGCTGGCAGTAACCGATTGCCCAGACTCACCCACTTGAACTGAAAATTGAGTGCCTCCTTTAAATCCGAAATAGATTGGAATGTCGAAATGAGCGGGATTAATTTTTCCGGTTTTTACATGGAAACTTGATCGCCTATACATTTCGTCTTTTAGCACCTTGCCCACACTGTAATAACTGATAGACAAATCGAGAGAGTCTAATACTTTGCTAAAAAATAGCTTAGATTTTATTTGTTCAATTTCACCAGAAACAATATTCAAGTTCTGGTCATCAATCATTGTCTTAATTCCTAATTCAGTAGCATCGCGCTTAATGTCTAGTTTTAGTTCTGATTCGGACTCGAATAAATCTTTTGTATATCGGATGGTGAGGTAAGCAGCTAAGTTGGTGGCAACAAATATTACAATGATCCACACTAAATTTTTCCGAAATACTGCTGTGAGTTTTTCGGGATCAATAGAATCTGTAGAAGTTGATGTTTGCATGTCTATAAATTCCAATATCAATAACTTCTTACCACTACCAGGAGTGTTATCAAACTTATTAGTAAACTAATGGCTCCTGCATTATCACGTAAGCCCTCACTAAATGGTCTTCGAATAGGCTCAACATAAATAACATCACCCGGTTCCACAATTATATTTCCATCTTTAAAACCCTGAATAGTGCTTAGATCAATTTCAAAAACTTTTTCGCCACGAATAAGTTTAATGTTATCCGCTTTTGAGTCGTTCGTTAAACCTTTAGCCAAGGCAAGCACTTCAAGGAGACTCATGTTTTCATTGGTAAGAGGTATTACCTGTCCACCAACAGCACCCAACATAGTCACTCTCTTGTTTACATAATTGATCATTACAAAAGGTTCTTTAAAAAACTTTGCGTATTCCTTTTGCACAATTTCTTCCGCCTGACGGATCGTAAAATTTTCGAGATTAATTTCTCCAATCATGGGAAAACGAACCACACCCTGAAGGTTGATTAAATAAGTAATTTCAGATTGAGTGGGTTCGTCCGTTGTGCCATTCTCCATGCGTAATTCTGGAGCCGGATCTACTAATCGCTCGCCTTGATTTGAATAGACTTGAAGTGTGAGCAAGTCATTTTTTTGAATGAGGTAATTTTTTTCGACTGAGAGAACTTCTTTTTTAACTTGCTCAGGCTCTACTCCATCGGTAGACTTGAACATGATGTTTTGCTTATACGAAGCACATGACATCATTAGTAGAAAGAGTACAAAAAATAGAATGCGCACGACCAATACTTTATAAAAAACAGGTGAAATTACTGATTTTATCAATAACTCGTTGAAATTGGCTGTTTTGAGTAAAACTCTCTACACTGCTGCTTTAAGCGTGGAGATCTCCTGAAGGTATTTTGAGATTACGAGGGTTTCATCGAATTCAAACTCAATTTTCTTTCTTCCATTTTCGCCAAACTTTTTAATAGTTTGGTCATCCAGCGAAAGCATTTGCTCCATCTTTAAAGCAAGATCCTCTGAGCTTTTAAGTTTGCACAGCAAGCCATTATAATTATCGATAACAACATGATGACAACCGGGTACATCCGTTGCTACTATAGGTTTGGATGAACTTGCAGCTTCTAACAAAGTGCGTGGAGTTCCTTCGCGATAGGAGGGCAGCACAATACAATCTGCTTTCTCTATAAACTGACGAACATCATCCGTAGTGCCAAGATATTCAATGGTGTTGGTTTGAATCCAGTTTTCAATAACAGGAAGTTGAATGCCCCTTTTATGTTCTGGATCTTTTGCTCCCAACAATTGGAAACGTGCATTAACACCTTTTTTCTTAAGCGATTTAACAGCTTCGATATATTCTAAAATTCCTTTATCCGTAATCAGTCTTGAAATCAGTAGGAATGTAAACGTTTCGTTTCGCTTAAATTCCATGGGCTTGAAATGACTTAGATTGATTCCAGATCCGGGAAGCAAATCAGCTGATTTTGCAGGAACCAAGTTCTTATTAAGGAACAGGGCAAGATCATCAGGGTTTTGAAAAAATACCTTCTTCGGAAACCTAAAAGCCACTTTGTACAAGAACATAGCGATCGCAGAGATCACATTATTTTTTAAAAAAATTGTACCCAATCCACATACATTATTAATGCTGGGAATCTTTAGCATTGATGCCGCCAACGTTCCATACACATTAGGCTTAATGGTGTAGTGCAGAATGATATCAGGCTTTACTTTTCTATAAATACCGAATAATTCGAAGGTTAAAGCAATGTCTTTAATAGGATTGGCTCCACGGCTGTCCATTGTCACATCGTGATGAATGCACCCGATTGACTGTAGATGTTGGGTGTAATTGTCGTGGGGAGCTATCGTGTGAACTTCATAACCTTTCTCAAGTAAAGCTTTGACAAAATTCAGACGAAAATTGAAGATGTTCCAGGAGGTGTTTAAGACGATCGCTACTTTCATTGGCCAACTTATCTGGCTTGACAGACCAGAATAAGACTTTCAGTTTAGATTTTTACTTTTCGGGTTCAAAAATCGTTAATTTCTTACTAATTACTTACATGTATTCAGCAAAAAATTAATTTAGTATCCGTAGCTATATTCAATGGGTTGGAATAAGGTAAGTTTGATTTTTGAACTCACATAAATTAAAGCATGATTCAGGCAATTTTAGTAGCACTGGCAGATAAAAATACAGATATAACCAACGAGCATCTGGATGAACTGGCATTCCTGGCCGTGACGGCAGGAATACAGACAAGGAATCGTTTTGTTCAGCGTTTGCCTCAACCAGATGTGCGCACATTTGTAGGTAAAGGAAAACTGGCGGAGATTAAGGAGTATGTGGTATCCAAGGAAATCGATAATGTAATTTTTGATGATGATCTAAGCGCTTCTCAATTGCGAAATCTTGAAAAAGAACTAAACACTCCCGAGCGCGATATCAAAGTGCGTGTATATGATCGAAGTCTTTTGATTTTGGATATATTTTCCATGCGTGCGCAAACAGCGCAATCGCGGGCGCAGGTAGAACTTGCCATGAATCAATATCTGTTGCCACGCTTAACGCGGATGTGGACTCACTTAGAAAGACAACGAGGCGGAACAGGAACAAGGGGTGGATCTGGTGAACGGGAAATTGAAACGGATAGACGAAACATTCGCTACCGAATTACTTTATTAAAAGAAGAACTTGAGAAAATAGATAAGCAACGCAAAACTCAACGCAAGTCGCGGAGTAGTACCGTGCGGGTTGCATTAGTGGGTTATACCAACGTAGGCAAGTCTACCCTAATGAATGTACTTTCTAAGTCAACTCTTAAAGCAGAGAACAAATTATTTGCTACCGTAGATGCAACAGTACGTAAGGTGGTGATTGGTGAAATTCCTTTTTTGCTTTCCGATACTGTAGGGTTCATTCGCAAGTTGCCCCATCATTTAATTGAGTCGTTTAAATCTACGTTGGATGAAGTGCGTGAAGCAGATATTCTGTTACACGTTGTTGATGTTGCCCATCCCTTTCATGATAATCAAATTGAAGTTGTAAAGAACACATTGGCCGAATTAGGTGCGGGAGATATTACTACCATTCTTGTGCTGAATAAAATCGATCTACTGGAGAAGAAAGAAGATCCAATTAGTTTTGACGAACTGAAAGGATATTATAGAGAACAGGGTTTTGAGCATGTGGTCTTTATTTCAGCTGAAAGTAAAGAGAACATTCAGGAGCTGCGCAGACTTGTTTTTGAAGAAGTGAAGAAAAAGCATCTTCGCATCTATCCTAATTTCGTAAGTGGTCGTGAATACACATTGGATGAGAATGTGTAGATTGATTTGATCTCAAATCAAAATACTTAAAATATGAAATACAGAAATACTCTAATTCTGTTGCTGGTTTTGTGTAGCGTACATCGAACAGCGTTTGCGCAACAGACCTTTGCTGAAAAACTTGGCTTTCCTGAAAACGCAAAAGTTTTAATACTGCATGTGGATGATGTAGGCATGAGTTTCGATTCTAATCAAGGCGCCATTCAAGCGATGGAAAAAGGAGTGGCAAACTCACTTAGTATTATGATGCCCTGTCCTTGGGTTCCTGGCTATGTTCAATATTTAAAAACGCATCCTCAAGTTGATGCGGGCTTACACCTGACTCTAACATCAGAGTGGAGTGAATACAGATGGGGGCCGTTAACCGGAAAGCCTTCGTCCCCGGGTTTGGTGGATGAGGAAGGGGCGTTGTGGTCTTCAGTAGAAGCAGTTGTAAAACACGCTTCCGCAGATGAAGTTGAAAGTGAAATTCGGGCTCAACTTGCACGTGCCCGAAGCATGGGATTTGAACCCACTCATTTGGATTCGCACATGGGAACATTATTTGCTACTCCCGAATTTTTACAGCGCTATGTAAAAGTCGGTATTGAAAATAAAATTCCGGTCATGTTTCCAGCGGGGCACAATACGATGATTTCAGCAACTAGCGGCTTTTCAGCCGAGGCAATGAATCAGATGAAACGAACCGGACAACTCATTTGGAATTCGGGGTTGCCTGTGCTGGACGATCTCCATAATGTTAGCTATGGCTTTAAGTATGACAAGGTGAAACATAGTTCAGAAGAAGCACACCGAAAATTTGCTACCGAGAACTACATCAAAACAATAAAGGAACTGAAACCAGGCCTCACCATGGTCATCATGCATTGCACACTTACTACCGAAGTCTTTCCTCACATCTCAACCTCAGGACAGATTCGCAAAGGAGATTTGTTGGCAATGACCGATCCCACTTTTAAAAAGTTTTTACAAGATGAAGGAATCATATTAACCACCTGGCGTGAGGTAATGGAGCGCAGGAGTAAAATAAAGTGATTTTTTCAAATTAAATAGAAGGACATGAAACAATTTGTCTTCAAGCGGATAACTCATCTCCTGAAACGTTTTGGGGATCATCGCAATCAGGGAACGTATTAAAATGGTAAGTAAGCGAATTGCCAATCCAGGCCTTAAGACTATTTTACCTTCATGGCAAGGTACGCCTTTAGATAGTAATGGGAGGTTTATGAATCATGAATTTCCTTTTATTCAAAGTTTTGGGCAAGCGTTTAAGTGGATGTTGCAGTCCAATCCGCAGAAAAAAATTAAGAAGACAGACCCCTGGCGTATTCCTGTTGTAAAGGATGATTCATTTCTTTCAAATACTCATGACATGATTGTGCCGCTTTGGCACGCAAGTTTCTTTATTCGATTGGCTGGTAAAAACATTCTTATTGATCCTGTTATTGGAACGATCCCTGCTAACAAACGCTACTCTGAATTTCCGGTCTCGCCATCAAACCTTGTCAACATTCATTATATACTAGTATCACATGCGCATTTCGATCATTGCGATAAACCAAGTTTAAAACTCCTTCAAAAACAAAATCCCAAAGCAGAGTTCTTAACTGGTTTGGGAATGGAATCCCTCTTCCGAAGTTGGGGTAACACAAATGAAATTCAAGAAGCAGGTTGGTATCAACAATATAATACTGATGATGAATTGGAGATTTTTTATTTGCCTACGCGTCATTGGTCAAATCGGTCATTAAGTGATATTAATAAGCGCTTATGGGGTGCCTATATAATAAAGAGCAAGGAGCGAATGATTTATGTGGGTGCCGACTCTGGTTATGGTAGTCATTATAAAGAAGTGGGAGAATTATTTCCGGGTATTGACGTTGCGCTAATTGGAACTGGTGCTTATTCACCGCGTTGGTTCATGGGACCCAATCATCAAGACCCTGAAAACGGAGTAATTGCTTTTAATGAAACCAAAGCAAAAGTGATGATTCCATTTCATTATGGAACGTTTGATGTTTCGGATGAACCATTATCAGAACCAGAACAAATTTTAAAACAACTGGAATCAGAAAAGAAGATTAAAAATAAACTTCAACTAGTAAAGATTGGCGAGCCATTTATGGTGTAGAGAATCGAAATCAATGAAAAGAGTTTTACCTGTAATAGTTGTTTCTCAATTTCTTTGCACCTCATTATGGTTTGCAGGCAATTCCGTCATTGGGGATTTGGCCAAAGCATTTGAATTAACGCCTGATTTTTTGGCACACTTAACCAGTGCTGTTCAATTTGGATTTATCAGTGGTACGTTTGTGTTTGCAATCTTTACTATTGCTGATCGGTTTTCGCCTTCACTCACTTTCTTTATCAGTGCCATAGTCGCTGCGCTATTTAATTTGGCTATATCGTTTGACGGAATCAATGTTACTGAACTGCTTGTGTTTAGATTTTTAACCGGATTTTTTCTGGCAGGTATTTATCCTGTCGGTATGAAAATCGCATCTGATTATTATCAACAAGGCCTTGGTAAGTCTTTGGGTTTTTTGGTAGGGGCGCTTGTGCTTGGCACTGCGTTTCCGCATTTAGTAAAGACCATCACAACTCAATTGCCCTGGCGCTATGTGGTTTATGCAACGTCAGCTCTTTCAGCAGTTGGTGGATTATGTATGTGGTTGTTGGTACCTGATGGACCAAATCGAAAAGGAGGTCAACAAATTAATTTTACTGCATTCATAGCTGGGTTTAAGAAACGAGATTTTCGCGCAGCGGCCTTTGGTTATTTCGGACATATGTGGGAACTGTATACGTTCTGGGCCTTTGTTCCGGTTATCCTGTTCACATTCAAAAATCAAAATCCACTCACTGAGTTTAATATTCCACTGCTTTCATTTCTCGTCATTGGGGTTGGAAGTTTAGCCTGTGTTTTTGGTGGTTATGCCTCACAATATTTTGGAGTGAAACGAACTGCCACTATTTCTTTATTGCTATCAGGTTTGTGTTGCATTGCTTCTCCAATCTTTTTATCAAGTGGTTCTTCACTTTTGTTAGTAGTCTTTCTATTCTTTTGGGGACTTGTTGTGATTGCCGACTCACCACTTTTTTCAACATTGGTAGCGCAGAGTGCTCCAGTAGAATCAAAAGGCACTTCGCTAACCATTGTGAATTGTATAGGCTTTTCAATTACGATTGTGAGTATTCAATTTATTAACTTACTCACCCCGTATATGAAGCCTCAGTTTATTTATATGGTGTTGGCGATCGGCCCGCTGTTGGGGTTAATCGCTTTGGCGAGAAATAAAAGTAGTATTCAATGATAAATTCAAAATTATGACAACATCGTTTCTTGGTTTACGAACTACCATTTATAAAGTATCCGATTTAAGGGCGGCTACAGATTGGTACACTAAAGCATTTCAAACCGAACCGTATTTTAATGAAGTGTTTTATGTAGGTTTTAATATAGCTGGGTATGAACTAGGACTAATTCCTGATGAAAATCCTACTGCAACAAAAGGTGACAGCGTACATACTTATTGGGGTGTAAACGATGTAGAAACTGAATATCAACGTTTTATTAAGTTGGGTGCCACCGAGTTTGAGGCTCCACACAATGTGGGCGGTGAACTTGTAGTGGCAGCAGTTAAAGATCCGTGGCATAATGTGATTGGTATTATCTTCAATCCTGAATTCAAGTTGCCCTGATTGACCTAACGAATTCTTTTAGTTATTTTTCAAGAGTAAAATGAGCACTATGAAGAAACAACTTGTTCTTTTATTCATCATGTTAGTAAGTTCAATCTCCATGCAAGCTCAGGATCAATATATTTTTCCTTATGGGGGTGGCCAGAATAAAGCCTTCATTAAACAAATCATAAAATTAACAGGAAAGGAGCGTCCGAAGATTTGTTTTTTGCCTACTGCTTCAGGCGATAGCGAGCAAGGCATTATTCGTTGGTATGATCTGGTACATGATTTATCCGTTGAACCTTATGTTCAAAAAGTTTGGATCAGTTCCTATAATCAGAAAGCCTCCTTCGAAGAAGTGTTGCTAGGTATGGATGCCATTGTGGTGGGTGGAGGAAATACACTCAACATGATTGCAATTTGGAAAGCGCAAGGAATTGATGTGGTGTTAAAAAAGGCATTGGAGAAAGGAATTGTGTTGGCAGGTGGAAGTGCCGGATCACTTGCCTGGTTTGATAATGGAACAACCGACTCGCGCCCAAAAGATTTAAGCGTTGTAGAGTGTCTTGGTTTTCTTCCGTATAGTCATTCTCCGCATTATCATAGCGAAGAATATCGAAGGCCGCTCTATCACAAAAATATTCAGAATGGAATTTTCAAAGCAGGCTATGCCATGGATGATTATTCGGGTGTGATTTTCAAAAATGGCAAACCGTTTAAAGTGGTGTCAACAGACCCTTCAAAATATAACTGCTACTTTGTTTCGCTGAAAGATGGAAAAGTGGTGGAGGAAAAACTGAATGCCGAAATGATTGAGTAATACTACCATTTGGTAACTCCCAGTAGCTTTTCGCCTAACGGTGAAAGCTTAGCTACTGAATTTTTCTTTTCTCGTTGTAAAGGATCTCCCGGAAACGCATAACCTTCCATGGGCTCCCGACTTTTCCAGATGTTTATTCTCCATTTCCTCAATTCTTGATTGTCTTCCTGTGCGGGCATCATTGCTATGTATTGCGCAATTCTAACTTTGTTGCTTGTGTTTGCTCGTATGCCGTGGGGAAGAAGACTATTGAAAATTAATAAGTCGCCAGCTTCTAGTTTCACTTTTACAATTTCGAAACCTGCTGTATCAGGTTTGTAATGATCTCGATCATCCGGTTGAGTTAATTTCCAGGTATCGTACGTACGAAACAATTCAGGTACACATTGAAACCCACCCATGGTTTCATCGGTTTGATCGGCCAGGGCAAGCACCCCCTGAACATTTTGAGGTTTAGTTTCCGGATCATAATCCCAATGGATAAAAGCTTTGTATTCAAAGCCGGGACGTAAAGGAAAGTTTAGATTAGCACGGTCAATTGTAACCCAAAGTTTTTCTGTTCCCCAAATATCGGCAAAGGCCTGGTGTACTTTAGGCATCTGTCGGTTGTCCCACAAGTATTGATGATTATAAATCTCCACCATGCCCGTATTGTTAAGTTCTTTCATCTGCATTTCGGCATTCGGTCTCTTGTACCAACTCGCACTATCGTGAGGGTTTTTATCTTCATACTGCCATAAATAGTCAGCTAACTTTTTAGCCTGCTCCGTGGGCACTGCATTTTTTACAATCACATATCCATTGTTGATCCAAAAATTCCAATCTGCTTCACTGAGTTGACGAAGTGGCTCACCATTACTGCGGTCATTCAATTTAAGAGCACTTGATTTTGCGGTAGAAGGATTTCCCGGTATTTCCTTGTGACCGTAATTGCTTTCAGTTTTCATGATGGTTTTGATTTAATCCCTAAGTTAGATCATTACTCTAAGTTAAGAAGAACCATTATGTGACCAACTTCGGTCATGAACTGTTCGGAAATGATACGAACAGTTTTTGTTAACCCTTAATTTAAATCCATTCAGGCCTTTAATTAATTGGCATAATTATTATTCCTACATTTAGAGTATAATATTATGCTATGAAGAATTATCAACTAGGGGAGTTTGAAGAAATAGTTATTCTTACGGTAGGCATCCTGAACAATTCCGCCTACAGTGTCTCCATAAAGACCGAAATCGAATCGCGACTTGCACGAAGTGTAAGTATGGGTGCACTTCACACAGCGCTTAAGCGACTTGAAGACAAAGGCTATTTAAAATCTTTTGCAGGTGAGGCAACGGAAGAGCGAGCCGGTAGACCTAAACGCTATTTTGAAATTACCGCGTTAGGAAAAAAAGCAATGCAGCATGCGAAATCAACGCGCGATGAGTTGTGGAAAGCAATTCCGAAAGTAGTCTTGGAAACAAAAACGTTGATAGTTGTTCGGTAGTTGTCGGTACTGTTCGATTAACCAATAACCGTCAACGATTATCCAATAAAAATGAAACAATCACCACCCAAACTTTTTCTCCGCTTCTTTCGCTGGTACTGCCATCCGAAGATGCAGGATTATATAGAAGGCGATTTGATGGAAGTGTATGAAGCGCGGAAAGTTAACGGTGGAAAATTAAAAGCGGATGTTCGATTTATCATCGATGTGCTTTTATTATTTAGACCGGGAATCATAAGACCAGCAGAAGGATATAAAAAATTAAACATTTACGGTATGTATAAAAGTTATTTTAAAGTTGCGATTCGAAATATTGTTAAACAGAAAGTTTATAATGTTTTAAATGTTGTGGGGCTTGCCATAGGAATTGCCTCGGGCTTAATCATTGCCATGCATGTTCAGGATGAACTGAGTTATGAAAAATCATTTAGTGATTATGAAAATATTTATCGCGTTCATCGTGAAGGCTGGGCTAAGAGTAGTCCACTTCTGGCTCAGGAAATAAAGGAGTTCATTCCCGAAATTGATGCCATCGCTCGCTTCTCTTTTTATGGAACACGAGTTGTAAATACTGACAATAATAATCCCGGTGAGGTAACGGGCTACTATGCCGACTCCACCGTTTTCAATCTTTTCCAATTTAAAATTATTGAAGGTGATCGTCATCCGTTATCGGCAGCGAACACCATTGTAATTACCAAACAAGTTGCAGATCGTTACTTCGGAAGTGAAAGTCCTATTGGTAAAATTTTAAAGTTCGATAACCGAACCGAATTTCCTGTGACGGCAGTAATTGAAGATTTACCTGAGAACACTCATTTGAAATTTGATTACCTGATTTCAATGCCCACCTTTTATAAAGATGTTTCGGAAGATTGGATCAGCAGGCGTGAATGGATGGGAATGTACACGTATGCAAAATTGAAGGATAATAGTTATCCCAAAGTTTCAGAAAGAATGCCAGCGTTCATCAGAAAATATTATGATGGCCACCCTGAAATTGAAAAGATGGTTGAATCAAAAGCCTGGCAACTCATGCCCCTAAAAGATATTCATCTTCATTCGCATTTAGAAAATGAGATGCAGCCCAATAGTAACATCATGTACTTATATATTTTTTTAGGAGTTGAGCTTTTGATTCTGATTGTTGCCTGCGCCAATTTCATGAGCTTGTTCACCACGCAGGCTATCAAGAGAATGAAAGAAGTGGGAATGCGAAAAATTATGGGCGCCAAACCTGGGCAACTCATGTCTCAGTTTCTAACTGAAGTTGTATTATTGATTTTGGCAGCTCTTATTATAGCGATTGGCATTTACTATACAGTACTTCCAATTTACAATAACTTTTCAGGACGGTCCATACAATTTTGGCAAATTCTGAATTCGGATTTTCTTTTAATACTGGGAGGTATCCTTGCTCTGATCATTGTTGTTTCCGGTTTATACCCGGCTATGTTCATTGCAAATTTCAAGGCCGGTACTTTTTTGAAAGATAGCAAGCTACCTAGCTCAATACCTACTCGTGTTAGAAGTGGATTGGTTGTATTTCAATTTATTGTTTCTGTATCGTTGATCTCTGCCTCTATATTAATGTACAGGCAACTGAATTTGATGAAGAACAAAGACCTTGGCTTTGATAAAGATCAGGTAGTGAATGTAAAACTCTATGGGTATTTATGGTGGCTGGCGTATAGCGAAGCAGATGTTTTTAAGAACGAATTTTTAAAGAGCCCTGATATTGTTGCAGTAGGCCGTACCGGAAGTTTAATCGGAGAGCGGCTAAGCATGGAAACTGTTGTGCCAGAAGGTAAAGATCCCGATCGCGATCAAATACCCACCATACGGGTTCTTCGAGTTGATGAAGATTATTTGAATGCTATGGATATTAAGTTAGCAGCGGGTAGAAATTTCTCCAGAAAGTTCAACGACTCAACATCATTTCTGATAAATGAAAGTGCAGCAGCACTATTAAATCTTGATAATCCCATAAATGAGTCGCTCGACAATTTCACCAGAAATCACCGGAAGGGAAAAATTGTTGGTGTTGTGAAAGACTATCACTTTGCATCGCTGCATGATGAAATAGAACCTTTAATTATTGAATATGAACCGGGCGCTGTTAGTTATCTCACAATTAAAATCCGAGCTGGTAAAACCAATGAAGGACTAGATCACATTCAACGTACTGTGAAAACACTTGCTCCCAATAGTCTTTTCGCATATGAATTTCTTGACGATCGGTTGAATTCTATTTACAAGGCGGAAGATAGTATGGGTAAGATTGTAGAATTCTTTTCGGGGTTAGCAATTGTAATCGCGTGCCTGGGCTTGCTCGGTTTATCTGCCTATACCGTTGAGAGTAGAATGAAGGAAATAGGAATTCGAAAAGTGTTAGGAGCTAATCTTTCAACCATTGTAACTATGATTTCCGGGCAGTTTGTTCGACTTGTGGCTTTAAGTTTTTTAGTAGCAGTCCCCCTTACGTGGTATGCGATGGATAAATGGCTAAACAACTTTGCTTATAAGATAACAATCGATGCATGGGTATTTATTGGTTCAGGTCTTATCGTTTTAGCCCTGGCAGCATTGATCACTTCTATCCATTCAATCAAGGCAGCCAAGACTAATCCGGTTGAATCGTTGCGATCGGAGTGATGACATAAAATCATGTTATTAAATTAAGTCGTTGCTGAGTTGCCATGATAGCTGTATCTTTATCTGACTTCCGAAATTTAATAATTGCACATCATGATCAACAGACGAAAATTTCTTCAACAAACAGCCACAACGGCTGCAGGTGTAATCATAAGTCAGGCGTCTTTTTCTAATATTCTTCTTCAGAAGAAGAAGGAAAAACTTGGCGTGGCGTTAGTGGGATTGGGATATTATAGCACCGATCTTCTAGCTCCGGCACTTCAACTCACCAAACATTGCTACCTGGCAGGAATTGTTACCGGCACACCATCCAAAGCTGAAAGCTGGAAGAAGAAGTATAACATTGCCGACAAGAATATTTATAACTACCAAAACTTTGATTCCATTGCCAACAATCCGGATATCGATGTGGTGTATGTAGTGTTGCCACCTTCTATGCATGCGGAGTATAGCATACGAGCGGCCAACGCAGGAAAGCATGTGTGGTGCGAAAAGCCGATGGCCGTTTCAGAAGCTGAATGTAAAAGCATGATCGATGCCTGTGCTAAAAATAAAGTAAAACTGGCAATTGGTTATCGCATGCAACATGAGCCCAACACACAAAAAATTATTCAGTTTAGAAAAGATTTGGTGTATGGAAAAGTATTAAAAGCTGAAGCCAAAGCCGGATACTTTGATCCGCGTACGGATCATTGGAAGCAAAAGAAAAGCATGGGTGGTGGTGTGATGGGCGACATGGGTGTGTATCCATTAAATGCAGCGCGGTACAGTGTGGGTCTTGAACCCATAGCCGTTACTGCTTATGCATCTACCACTCGACCTGAAATCTATAAGGAAGTAGAAGAAACAATGAAGTTCGACCTTGAATTTCCGGGTGGTGCAACGGCCGCATGTGAAGCAAGCTTCGGAAAAGGAATGAATGATCTGTTGGTTACCTGTAGCAAAGGCTGGTACAAACTTTCTCCGTTTCAGGCCTATAATGGAATAGATGGCGAAACCAGCGATGGCATTCGATTGAATGCTCCTATCAACAATGAACAAGCCACTCAAATGGATGACGATGCGTTGGCCATTATGAATAACACCCCGTTGATTGCACCTGGTGAAGAAGGGTTAAAAGATATTCGTGTTGTGGAAGCTGTTTATCGTTCAGTGGCTCAAAAGAAGCGAGTGACTATTTAACTATTATTTGTTAAGAGCCTTTCAAAGGATTTTCACTTGGTAATCCCTAGAGGAAATGGAAGATGTTGGCCAAACTCATTATTATTTTAACTTTGCGCCTCCAATAACTATTGCCCCGTAGTTCAATGCCCGCCCGATCCGAACGAATAGAATCCTTCTGATATGGAATTTTTGGGATCGTTCGGGCGGGGATAGAATAGGAGTTTAAAAATTTTTAGAGTAGTTATTAAGATGAAAAATTGGTTCCATAGTTCAACGGATAGAATAGAAGTTTCCTAAACTTTTGATCCCAGTTCGATTCTGGGTGGAACTACTATGTTTTACGCTTATGTGATTCAGAGTTTAACCTCTGATTTTTTCTATAAGGGGCATTGCGAAGATTGGAAATTCGCTTGAAGCAACACAATGCAGGCTTTACTCAATCTATTAAAAAATATATTCCATTTGCATTAGTGTATTTCGAAGAATTTGAGACAAATGATGCCATTAAGCGTGAAATGTATTTTAAAACTTCAGCAGGAAGAAGATTTTTAAAATCGAAATTGAAATAGTCTTGTAGTTCAATGCCCGCCCTGCAGACGCCAGTCGGACGGGGATAGAATACCTGCCTGCCGAAGCGACAGTTCAGGCAGGGAAGTTTCCTAAACTTTTGATCCCAGTTCGATTCTGGGTGGAACTACATTTAATTATTCCATTGGCTTTTAGTCCTCGATTGGGTTAGCCTCAATCGACTAACCGCCAATCAGCATCGGTACAAAATATTTCTTTTCGCTATCACACATGGCAGTGACACATGGCAGTGAAAGGTTTCGAATAAATCTTTGAAATTTATTCGAACGATGAATTTTCAGTGATCCGTTTATGATTGATGCGAAGGCTTTTTAAGGCAGTAGCTGAAGATGTGTTTTCCATCATGTAACTTGCTACATTGTATATTTAAGTTCTGGTGTAGGATAGAACTAAAAGAATAAGCTCATGAATAATTCTACTGGCAAATTCAAGCAAGCCATTGCTGCTTTTGATCGCTACAATCAGAGTGATCCAAATCAGGAAGAATTTGAGGGTAAAAAATTTCCAAAGGAAATCCTTTATGCTCAACGTATGACGGAGAAGTTAACTCACTTTGAGCCGAAAGCTTCCGAAGCAGTAAGACTCGCTGCACGGTGTCAGCATATTGGACGTTGGGAGATTTTAAGGAGCACTTATCCCATGGACAAAAAAGGATACTTGCAATGGCGCAATGCAGAGAAAATACATCATGCGAAAATTGCGGAGAGAATATTGAGCGAATGCGGATACGAATCAGAAACGATTGAGCAAGTAAAGACTTTAGTATTAAAAAAGGAGTTAGCTACCAATGCTCAAACACAATTGTTGGAGGATGTTGTTTGTTTGGTTTTCATTGAACATTATCTGGAAGATTTTGCAGCGAAGCACGAAACTGGTAAAGTGATTGACATCATTCAGAAAACAGTGAAGAAGATGACACCAAAAGCTATCTCAGCCGCAGATCAACTTCACGTTTCGGCCAAAACGAAATCACTGCTCAAACAGGCTACTACAACGACTCACCTATTTCGGTTCGAGGAAGTTTTTATGAAGGATGACATTCGCTGCATCCCCATGGTGGTTCGATTTAAATTAGATAAGTGTGGCATTAAGCTAGAACTTTCTCAATGGAATAGTTTAACCATAGCCGAGCAAAATCGGTTGGCAAAATATGAGGCAACTTCACAAGCTCAACTTCTCAGCTATAAAAAACTTGTTGAGCTAATGGTATTAGATAGAGCAGGCGAGACTGCAACCGAGATGCCGATTGAACCAAATCCAGCGTGGGCGCAACTTTCAGAGATTCATGAATCGTTACTCAATAAATTGAACGAGTTTGGTTGGACTATTTCTATCGATCAATGGAAATCTCTTAGTGACTTGCAACGTTTTGCTTTGACTAAGCTTAGCCGCCCCAACCATGAGAATAAAAATTTTGCAAGTGCCATGAAGGAGTTCGGCTTAGCAAAATAACTCTAGCCATTACCCTCGAATAGAATTACGCCCAGCATCCTGTTACGATTTACCCTTGCGTATTTAAACAAAAATCATAATGAGTGTTAGCACCACACCCGCGAGCGTGAAATACAAACCTTTCTTAAAAACGGAAGTGCCGGGTAAGAACATATAGAAGGACGAGACAACAAAAAAGAATAAGGAGAGTCCGAAAAAAATATTGAGAAAAAATAGGGGACTCTTCGTATCAGCCTTGTGGAGATGTTGCAATTTATCAACGAAAGAGGACAACTCCATTGTTGAATAGTTTGCAACTCCAGTTGCTTTATTATAGGTACCCTGCTTAAAGCTGATGATGTCTCCTTCTTCCTTACTAACCTTAAGATCGCGCATTCTCAATTCTCTGCCCAGTTCTTCATTACTGAGGTTTGGCTTTAATTGCCGTTCAGTGTGTTTTTCACTTTTCAGAAAATTGGTATCTCTAAAAATCAATGAAATTCCGCTAATGGAATACACGGCCATGATGCCGGCTAAAAAGAAGCCCAGGTATCTGTGGTAAACTCTCATTCTTGGTGTGTTATCAGCCATATAATTATTAGTGTAGTTGGTTCTGGTTTATGCTGTTGCCCTTTTAGACATCTGCAATGTCTTATTTATTCCCTTAGCTGCAAATATTTTTACCAATTGTAATTTGAGTGATCGAAGAGAAGTTTTGTATTCGGGAATAAACCACTACTCAGCATTGTCTAAGAAGAAAAATTAAAGAGACTGAAAAAATCGTAGAAAGACATAATAGGTGGTTGCCGCACATTAGATCCAATATTACCTTGGGTATAACCTTAAATTCAACTACATTATAGCATAAGTTTAAGAACGACTAGGAAGATTTTCTAAAATGGAATGAAATCCTTTTTTCAAATGTCTAAAGCAAAACAGAAGATAAAATCGCTATCATAATCATGGGCAATCAATCTAGCGATGAAGAATTGATAGCAAGCTCCAGAAATGGAGAGATGGCTGCATTTAAAATGCTGGTTGAACGCTATGAAGGAAAAGTGGCAGGAGTGATTAAACCGATGCTTGGCGATACAGCACAAGCGGTAGATGTTGGGCAGGAGGTCTTTATTCGATTCTACGAATCGCTCGACAAGTTTAAAGGAGAATCGTCTTTAGGTACGTATTTAATTCGGATAGCCATTAATCTTTCATTGAATGAAATTAAGCGGAGCAAGCGAAGCGATAAAATTTTTAGTCCCTTGGAAAAGGGACAACACGTGAAGGCCGATGAAGGAGTAGTGGATGTGCGTGAGATGGTTCATTATGAAATCGACAAACTGGATACTGAATTTAAAACCGTTGTTACACTGCGGATGATTGAAGGGTATTCTACAGAGGAGACTTCAAAAATTTTAAACATTCCTTTGGGAACAGTTTTATCCAGACTTTCACGGGCACAAAAAAAATTGAAGGATGCACTAGATAAACATAGATCATCATGAATCAACAAGAGTTGGAAGATTTGTATATCCGATCATTGGACGCACCTATGACACCTGCTGAAAAAGAAAAATTTCTTTCAGAACTTCAAGCGCATCCTGAACTGGCAAAACGATTTTCACAACATAAAAAAGTTAGAGACATGTTGGCGGCTAAAGTACCAGCCTCTTTTGGGCCTTACTTTTCTTCCAAGCTTATTAATAAAATTGAAAATACAGGTGTTGTTATCGATCGCCAGATATTCACTTTCTTCAGAAAATTTCAATTGGCAGCGTTAGGAGCCATTGTTGTGCTTCTCATTCTTAACATTGTTTTTTCTGATCAGGTGAGTATTCCTTCAATCTTTGGTCTTGACAGAGAAGCAACACCAAGCACGGAGGAGACTGTTGTTTCCTTTGATTTCTTTAAAACCTTAAATGAAAATTTATGACCAGCGAACGAAGAAAATCGATACTTATATTAGCGATGACGTTAGTGGTAGGAATACTGATTGGCCTTCTTGTGCCTGGATTTATTCACAAATGGGAGAATCGGGGTAGGTTTGACAATAAGGAACGCGAGCAAAATCCGAATCGCAAAAGGGAATTTGCAGGACTAATGAATAGAGTACTGCAACCGGATAGTGTGCAGGCTAAACAAATGCAACCCATTCTTGCATGGGCTGCTATTCAAATTGATTCAGTAGGAAGTCAGGCCAATCAAAGAATGGGCTCTATTTTCGATTCCCTGAAAATTCAATTAAAACCAATTCTAACGGCTGAACAGCAAGAACGCCTGATTCAATTTGACAAAAACGCAAAGGAAAGGTGGGGTGAAAGAGGACCGAGAAATCGCTAGGCATAGTGTGCTGATGGGTTAGTCTTTTTTTTAGATTCTTCAACAAAAATCCTTTATGTGAAATTAATTCACTTCGACAGGTAACCTTTTCATTCAGACTCAGTACTCTATAAGTACCCAAACACAACAGATTATGAAAAAACTACTCACATGCCTGTTCATTGGCTTGATTGCCATACCCGGTTTTTCACAAGTAACGCCCAAAAAAGACAACACCCCTTCGGATTCCAAATCAGCGGGGCTAACGAAAATTGCTGGTGGCAATCAGTTTAAAAATCTAAGCATTAATGTAAACATTGATGAAGTAGCCTTAGAGGCATCGATCGAATCGGCTATCCGCGATGCCATGAAATCGGTTGAGCATGCAATGGAAAGATTAGAAATTCATATTGAGCCCATTGAAATCAACTTGAAGAACCTCGATATTAATGTTGATCCAATTGTAATTAATATTCCTGATTTTGATGTGAATGTTGAGCCACTCGATTTCGACTTTGATAACGATGACTTCGACATGGATATGGACATGGATATCGATGTAGACATGGATGAGGATGATTTTGATTGGGATGATGATGACGAAGAAGAAAATGATTCGTTCTTCACGAAGGATAAAAATAAAGAGAAGCAGGAAAAAGAAAAGGAATTAAAAGAGAAGGAGTCCGATAAGCAAATCAAAGAAGAAAAGAATAAAGAAGAGAAGGAGAAGTCAAAAGGACTGAAGAAAATTAATTAGTGAACATTTCACTGAGTTTAACGAGGGCTAACCAAAATTAGCCTCTTTTTTTTACAATCCATAAATCTTGAACTCTCGCATCGTCCACGCCACTTCAAAGTCGAATGGCTTTCCTCTTCGTTCGCCATGAACAACTGTTTCAGATTTTGTTAATGTTATCCTTAAAAACTTTGCATTCACGGGATTGAAACGGATAGTCATTGATGACCCTGTGCCTGCACCTTTCGTTATTACGTTCGTCCATTGCTTGCCATCTAAAGAGATATCCACATCATACTCCTTAGGATATGTGTGAATGGGTGGTGGAGATCCTTTTTGCCAACCACGACTAATCGGTGGTGACTTAAATTGTAATTCGGTAATGGTTGCAGGCGATGGAAGTTCAATCTGAAACCACATACCTGCTTGTTGTGTAACACCGGTTGTCCAGCCTTCAAAAGTAAACGCTCCTTGTGCGGAGGCGGTGCTTCCTTTTCGCGTTTCAGCGGTATGACTTGCACTCATCTTCCAACTTGGTTTAACCTCTAATGCTTTTGGAACGGATGCCCAGAGTGCATCAAACGTATAAGGTGTTTTTTGATCGGCAGTTTCCTTACGAACACGCGCAACATCTGCCGGAGTAATAGGGGACGATTCATTTTCAAAATTGATTCTGATAAACGAAGCCACGGAAGCAATCCATTCATCCGTGTTGCTACCCATAGGTGTCATTATAATTCCAGCATAAGATTCTTTTTGAATCTCTCCGGTCAATCCATTAAGAAGTGTTTTGATCACATAGTCAGGGTGTGCTTGAACACGCGATGATCCAATTAATGAAGGTGCTAATAATTTTCCCGGACCGGCTGGCGCTCCATTACCCAATGGTACATGACAGGTGGCACATAGGCTGCTAAATATTTTTGATCCGGCTTCCACTAATACTTTTTCATCTTCACTTAAGTTAGGATTCGTTCTTCCAAAAAAGGAATTGACTACGCGTGGTTCCAATACTTGCTTGCCCACCAATTGCACACCTGCTGTTGTGTCTTTAGCAATAACTTTTTTTACGATCGCATTCGTGCCGTTAATTTTTAGTAACCTTCCCGTCATCATGGCGCGCATCTTTACTTGTGTATCGGAGTCATTCATCAGTTCTAAATAATTTTTGGCGAACGATTGATCTCCGGCTTTATAAAGTGATTCACTTACCCAAAGCGCCATTACTCGCATGCGTGGATTTACATCTTTCATTAATTCTTTAACTAACGAAGACTCCAAGGCTCCAATTCCTTCCAACACCCAGAGTGCATGGAACCGGGCAAGAATATTTTCGTTTGAGCGAACCATGTTTACCAACTCGGGTGCTACGGATTTATCATTTCGTTGCACTAAAATTTGTTGTGCCATATCACGCCACCAACCATTAGGGTGTTCCAGATGTACAAGCAACTCGGCAGAAGTTTGATCATACATGTGGGGTTTTGTTTTGTCGCGCTCCATGCCATTGTACGATAATCTCCAGATTCTTCCCAAACTCACAACTTTGTCAAGTTGATATTGTTCTATTTTAGTTCTGATATAAGAACCCACGGGGGTCCATTCACCTTCCTGAATAATTCCGTGATACATGTCTACGATATACATCGTGCCATCCGGAGCAGTTGCCATATCAACAGGTCTGAATAATGGATCCGTTGAACGAATAAATTCCGACTTCTGATTTTGATAGACATTATGAAGTGTAGTAAGTCCGCCTTTCACTTCGGCATTAATTTGTCGCACGATGCGCGCCACAGGTTCACCATAAAAATATTGCCCGACTAATTCTTTCGGTAAACGATTACCTCTGAAAACATCATTTCCTGAAGCTCCTGTTACCCGGTTAAGAGTTCCTTCCGGCATTCGTACTTGACTCATACCGCCTTGCATATCGGCCACAAAAACGGGAGCACCCCATGGAATGTCAAAGCCTTCTGCATAATTTTTCTCAACAATATAATCTCCGTAGTGAATAGGAAATTGAAAGTATGAAGGCACACCATTGGAGCCACCTTGAAACCAAAGCTTCCCATCATCATCGTGCGTGATGCCCCACTGTGCATGATTGGAACCTGTCGATTCACGAATGACACCTTGTGATGTTTCGCGAACCCGAAAAGGATTAACAGTACTGTACAACCAGTTGTCCATGCCCCAATACAAAAATGCTTGTTGATGTTCTACATTTCCGGCACGTCCAAAATTATCGGTGAAGAATTCTTTTTTATCAGCACGGCCATCGTTGTTAGTATCCGTGTACTTATAAACAATGTCGGCATTGGATTCCATGGTGAGGATACTATTAGGACCCACAGGTAAAACAAAACGTGGAAACACAAGACTGTCAACAAACATTCCGCCCGTTTCATAAATGCCATCGTTATCCAAATCTTCCCATCGTGAAATGCCACTTACGGGATTAAGTGTTCCCTCCGAATCAAGTGTGAGCATATACGATCTCAATTCAAGGACATACATTCTACTGTTGCCATCAAACGTGATAGCCCCTGGTTGTTGAATGTTTGGTTCTGTTAACACGGCATCTAATGAATAACCGGAAGGAAGCAGGAACTTTTGTTTTTCTTCTTTTACAGGCAAGGGAAGCACCGGAGCTTTTGGGGTAAGGTCAATGCCTTTCCAATATTCAGTGGTAGTATCCGCATCTGCTGGTAAGGTTACCACAGACCAATTCTTTTTGTCGTCTTTTGGAGCGGTGCATGAAAAGAAAAATATGCCTACTGATATATAGACAATTATAGCACAGCATGTCTTGATAATTTTCATTTTTGAGATTTTCTTCGCAAAAGATACTAAATATGTGCTCATTGTTTGAATTTCGTAATCAACCCTTTGAAATCTGTTCTGAACCTCATCAAAAAACAAGATTTCTTTGTAATCGGAAATCTGTTCGATATAGAATATAATGTTAATTCAATTGAATAAATTATCTCCTAAAATGAAATCATTAAAATTTATTCTCGCATTCATTCTTACACTGTGCTTATATCAAAGCGTCTCAGCTCAGGAAAAAGATCAAATGGTCAGACTGGCAAAATTGGTGATCGATTCAACACAACTCGATAGCTATAGAGCTTTCCTGAAAGAAGAAATTGAAACTTCTGTGCGGATAGAGAAGGGCGTGTTGACTTTATATGCCGTTGCTGAAAAGAATAAGCCGACTCACATTACCATTTTAGAAATTTATGCGAATACGGAAGCATATAAAGCTCATATTGAAACTGCGCATTTCATCAAATATAAAAACGGTACAAAGGAAATGGTGAAGTCGATAGAACTTGTCGAAACGGTTCCCCTCATTCCATCGATGAAAATAAAGTAATGAGTTTAGTATCTTTAACATGATGGAGAAATCGGAAACCTTACTGGAGTTTACGTCCGATAAACTCAATAAGTTAACATCAGAATTGAATAAAATAAAAATTTTGGAGACCGATATACAGGCATTTCGGCACAGCAGACGAATAAATGATGGTAAGATAATTTTAGATTACACTATGAAAACAAAAGCCCCGTGTTACCGGGGCTTTTTTATTCTCATCTCCTCAATCTTATCTCCTCAATATCACGTTAAAAAAATGTTTTCGCTTGAGAGTCAGTTTTGTTTCATCAAAATAGACGATTTCACGAGTATCAAGAATACGGATTCTGTATGTTTTAGGGATCGTTTGTAAACACTCCAGAATCTCACCAACTTCTCCACTTAATAGGGTTACTCGGTCTTTCTTGTACATAACCAATTATTAAAATGGTGGCCTCTATTTAATCGTTATCATCATCGATGTTGTCATCGTCATCGTCATCATCGCCACCTTCGCACGATTTGTCCAGATTATTTTTAACGATGCTGGCCAGGCTGCTGTTGGTGGTATCATTAATCCGAATTACACCATCATCACTCACCGAAGCGTTACTTAAATCTATTCCACTAAAAAGATTATCGAGGTTGATAAGAACCAGAAAGTTTTTAAGTGTACCCTCCGTTACTTCGAAGCCATTGTCATCTTCAAATTCAAATTCCAGGGTTTCTTTTGATGAAAACTCTACACGTACACTATCTCCTGATGCAGGCTTGTATTTGAATGCAATGAACATGGAGTTATTATTGGCAAGTGTTCTTCCCAATTCAATTTCAAACTCTTCGTAGAAACCAGGCTTTAGGTTACCATTTACAAATTCGGGGCTGCTTGTGCCGGCAATCAGGTCAACTACATAAGAGCCCTTGAATTCCACTTCTTCATTATCATCGTCACCGTTATCGTCATCATCATCCGTTTCAAATTCAAATTCCCGTACACCAATCATGGCAGTCTCAAATGTGTAGCCTCCGCTCTGAGTTCTTCCTGATTTATTTATTTTAGAAGTATTGGTAGTTGCTTTCATAGTTAGATTCAACCCTTCCATGGCAGGCCCATCATCATTGCAACTCATCAACATCGTCAAGGCCATCGTCATCAACGCAAAAAGTGTAGTTTTCATAATTTGTTTATTTATGTATTTAGTTTGTTTTTATTCCTATATTTTTTTGAACACCAGTATTCTATCGTCATCATCATCTTTTTCAAGACGTATCATGGTCGAAGTAAATTCCTTTACTGTCCAGTCTTCACTTATATCATCAAAAGGATCATTGCCGCTCATCGATATCAGTAATTCTAATTCACCACCGTCACCATCGGTGTCCCATACTCCTGGGATGGTAGTTGTTGTTTTAACAGCTTCCACAGATTTACCTGAGCCAAACGTGAAGGCATATCCTGTTAATTCGCTGGTGCGATTAGATCCATCATCAATAAATGAATCTACCTTCCACGGGCCGTTTATCAGCACGGTTACAAAATTGGAGTCATCCACATCATCATCATTATAATCGTTGTCATCATCTTCATCACAATCATCTTCAGCATCTTCGATCGCGTCTTCCAGTTCTTCAAAATTTGTAACTACTAGTTCTGAGCCATTGGATTGAATGAGTGTAACAGGAAATTTAAGACCCACGAACTCCTCTTTTTTGAGTTGTTTAATAAAGTTGAATAGTGCTTCATCATTGTTGATGGTGACATTTCCTGCAACCTGATTGTTTGTATCGTAGGTATTAAATTCAATCGGGTACTTAAAGTCTATGCATTCGATGTCATCATCCTCTTCACAGTCATTAACCAGGTCTTCAAAATCATCTTCATTGTTGATGGTGATTTCTGTATGGTCGGCAAGAATCACTTTTATTGGAAAATCAAACTCCACATCATCGTCACCAGAATCGTCAAAGAGATCTTCAATTTCATCCAGATCATCCAGTGAGTTTACGGTTATTGTCTGGCCGTTTGTTTTTATGGTTACCGGAAACACAAGGGCAATACAACTGGCTTTGTCAAGGATATTGTCTACTGAACCATCGCTTTTGGAAACACTGGAGATAAGTCCTGTCACAGGTGTAGCGCTGGTAATCGTGGTGCCAGTGGGAGGGAGTTTTATTTCTATCTTTTCTTCCTGACAAGCGGTGAGGAGAGCAAGAGCCATCATTGCGAGGAGAATAAATTTTATCACGTTTCGCATATCTTCCATTCTTTATGTTTTTTGAGCAGTGTCGTTCTGATAATAAAACAGGTGACCTTGAAAAACTCCTACCCCGGCCCTGGAAAATATTCTGTTATTTGTTCAACAACCGGGTGAGATACGGTTGAATGAATCGGAATTGATTTTTAATTGTATTATCGCATTCTGATTTCATGCAAGAAGAATATCAACATATTTGTGAGGAGAGTATATTTCGCGGGATTTTTAAGGAGTGCTCCCGAGACTTATTCAATTTTCTGTATTATAAATACGGAGCTGAGAACCATCCAGAAGATTTGATGCAGGAGGCCTTTACACGCCTTTGGGATAATTGTAAAAAAGTAAGCCCCGAGAAAGCCAGGTCATTTCTTTTTACCGTGGCAAATAATCAGATGCTCAACGAGTTGGCGAAGAAGAAAACGGTATTGAATTACCAAAAGGAAGACCAGATATCTCAAACCAATGAATCGCCTCATTATATATTAGAAGAGAATGAATACATGAATCGCCTGCAAAAGGCTATCGAAGAACTTACCGAAGAACAGCGCGTGGCCTTTTTATTGAATCGGGTGGAAGGAAAGAAACATCGTGAGATTGCTGAATTGTTGGGAATCTCTCAAAAGGCTGTTGAAAAAAGGATTTACAAGGCCGTAGAAAGCCTGCAACAAAAAGTTGGAAATATTTCAACCTGACCGGTAGGAGTTTTTGACGCCAAACTGTTTTATAGTCAGACAAAAGGTTTTATGAAGAACCAGGAGTACATAGAAAAGTGGCTGGCCGATACCTTAAATGAGGGTGAAAGATCCTTGTTTGAGCAAACCCAAGAGTATCGCAACCTGCAGCGAATGGATAATGCGTTGAAGCGTTTTACTCCCTCGCAGTTTGATGCAGAAGCTTCATTCGAGAAAATTAAATCCCGCAGGCAGAAGGAGGCCAAAGTGGTTTCGTTGCACTGGCCTGCCATTCTTCGTATTGCGGCCGCCCTTATCATTGGCGCGAGCGTACTCTTCTATTTTTCAGATATCTTCTTTGGGTCTTCCGATATGGTTTATGAAACAGGCATTGGTGAAACACGCGAGGTTGTTTTGCCTGATCAATCAGTGGTGACGTTGAACGCAAAATCAAGCATTACCTTTTCAAAAGATACTTGGAAAGAAGATCGAACTGTTAAACTGGATGGCGAAGCATTTTTTTCTGTTCAAAAAGGAGAGAAGTTTCAGGTGGTGACTAATGCAGGCACCGTAACAGTATTGGGAACACAGTTTAATGTCAAGGATAGAAATCAATTTTACGAAGTGATTTGCTATGAGGGCAAGGTGCAGGTAGCTGCAAATTCAGCACGCGTCCAGCTCACAGCAAAACATTCCTACCGTGAAGTGCGCAAGCAGGCAGCACAAGCAGTATTGGAAATTACAGACACGCCAACATGGTTTAATAAAGAAAGTGAATTTGAAAGCGTACCTTATCAGGAAGTACTCAATGAACTCGAGCGGCAGTACGGGGTAACAGTTAAAACAAAAGATATTGACATCACACAATTATATACAGGTCGTTTCCCCAATTCGGATTTGACTACAGCCTTAAAATCTGTTACCATTCCTTTTGGTTTAACGTATCAGGTAAATGGTAAAGAAATCATGGTGCTGCATGGTGACTAACCGGATAGCTGTTTTCATCATCGGGTTTTCAATACTTGCTCTTTCTGCACAAGCTCAGCAAACTACGGCAAAACCACTTCGCGCTGTGCTTCAGTCTATCGAGAAAAAATTTAATGTGGTTTTTACATTTGCCGATGAGCTGGTGGCAGATGTTTTCGTGACGTCACCTTCAAAAAAATCTTCCCTGGAAAATGTATTGATAAGCCTGAGACAACAAACAGGGCTTACCTTTCAACAGCTCAACAGCCGTTACGTCATCATCAGTAAGCCTGATAAAACAACAACTGAAAGTATTTGTGCTTACATAAGCTCTTCCGATACCGGTGAACCTATTGCGGGCGCGACTGCGCAAAACGGAAGTGAATTTACAGTCACCAATGATGCGGGTTATTTTATATTGCCACGAAAGCAGGGAGTTATTTTGATCCGATCACTCGGGTATGAATCCCTTTCACTTTCAACCAGCGATTTTATTGGTGACTGTCTACCCTTGTTGATGAAGCCTAGTTACACAACGCTGGAGGAAGTAACTGTCAATGATGTAATCGCTACAGGTATTGAAGAGAAAGTAGATGGCTCGGTGACATTGCGTCCTGAAATTCTTGGTATCCTCCCCGGGCTCCCTCAACCCGATGCCTTGCAAACACTTCAATATTTGCCCAGTGTTAAAAGTGTTGCCGAAGCTGCTGCTGATATTAATATCCGCGGTGGCACCAACGATCAGAACCTGGTGTTGCTAGATGGTATCAAAGTATATCAGACCGGGCATTTCTTTGGTTTGATTTCAGGACTCAATCCGCACATCATGTCGAAAGTAAACCTTACCAAAAATGGCACCAGCGCTTTCTATGGTGATGGCACATCCGGAACGATTGTCATTCAGGCACAGGACCAGGTGAGCGATAAACTTTCTGGTGGTGGTGGAATAAATCTGCTATACGCTGATGGATATCTTAACGTGCCCCTCTCAAAAAAAATGTCAATACAAGTTGCGGCAAGACGCTCGCTGCCTTCTTCGTGGCAAACGCCCACCTATCAACAATATTTCAATCGCGCCTTTAGTAATACCGAAGTTGCGAATACCAACAATGACTCGCTCACTCGCAATCAGGATTTTTATTTTTTTGATACGAGTGTAAAATTCTTATATGATATCACCTCGCAGGATAAGATAAGGGCTACATTTTTTAACATCGCCAACCAGCTGGAATATGAAGAAATTTCCCAGCAACGCGCAAGTAATTCTGAACAAAAGATAAGCAGCCTTGAGCAACACAGCCTTGGCAGCAGCATCAGCTATTCTCGTCTTTGGAGTGAAAGAGTGAAGACAGACCTTGAAGGGTATATTTCAGGCTATTCCCTCGATGCCATCAATCAAAACATTCCCATCAACCAACAGTTAACGCAGAATAATGAGGTGCTGGACCTGGGCGTGCGGCTGGCTGCACTCATTCAGATTCATAAGAATCTTTATCTGCAAACCGGCTATCAGTTTTTTGAGAGTGGCATCACCAATTCGGATGCAGTAAACAATCCGGAATTTAGCCGATTGATTAAGGAGGTCAATCGTACCCACGCCCTGTTTGTGGAAGGTAATTATTCCACGAATGAAGAACGCACCCATGTGCGAGTAGGATTGCGATCAAATTATTATTCCAAGTTTAACAATTTCTTTCTTGAACCCCGCCTGGTGTTTAATCAAAAACTGGGTGCCTGTTTTTCTTTTGAGGTGTTGGGTGAAATAAAAACACAAACCAGTGTGCAAGTGATCGACTTGCAGAATGATTTTTTGGGCGTTGAAAAAAGACGGTGGCTGATGGCGAATGGTAAAGATGTGCCCATGCTGAAAAGTAAACAGGCATCTGCGGGACTTAATTTTAACCGGAGTGGATTGCTGGTGAGTGCAGATGTGTTTTATAAAAAAGTGGACGGTATTATTACTTCAAGCCAGGGTTTTCAGAATCAATTTCAAGATGTACGATCCAGTGGCAATTATAAAATCAATGGGATAGATGTACTCATCAATCAGAAAATAAAGAAGACCGATGTGTGGCTTGGATATTCGCTCGCGGAAAGTGACTATCAGTTTCCGGATCTGGTGCCCGCATCTTTCCCCAACAATCTTGACATCCGGCATAGTATCAATGGTGGTATAAGTTATCGTTTCAATCAGGTAGAAATTTCTGCAGGAGCCAACTGGCACTCAGGCAGGCCTGTTACTAATCCGGTTGCGGACAATGAGATTGTAGCAGGCCAGATTAACTATGAGCCTCCCAATAGCGCACGACTGAATAATTATTTTCGGGTCGATCTGTCAGCACGCTGGCATTTTTATTATGGCGACAACATTAGAAGCCATGCTGGTATTTCACTTTGGAATGTATTGAATCGTGAAAATGTACTCAATCGGTATTACCAAATTAATTCTGCCGGTCAAGTAGCTGCGGTGCAACTGCAAGGCTTGGCTTTTACACCCAACGTGTTTGTAAGAGTTGATTTTTGAGTGCAATTGATAATTCTCTTGCTAAGGATACGTTTCACCATCGAATATATGTGGCATTCCACACATCAATCATTTCAATTCCACAGCAGAGCAAACAAAAAAATAGGATCTAGCACTAAGTATTCTGACTACTCGGAGTGGTCTTGACGACTAATTCAATCCATGGTAGTAATTAGATGACATGCCAACATGTTGTTTAAAAAATCGACTTTTAATGGCTTATCATTCCATTGGCCTCAATCTCAATTAGGAACTCAGGTCTTGCCAGAGAGGATACTCCCAACCATGTGCTAGCTGGTGGATTTTGTGTCCCAAAAAATTCTCTCAACAAAGTTCCAATTTCAGTGGTGTCTAAATTTGGTTTGTGTACATAATAAATGCGTATCATCATGACATCAGTTAGTTTACCACCAATTGCTTCAACAGCATTTTTTTATATTGAATAATGCTTGATGTGTTTGACTCGCGAGATCCCGGCCCACAATTTCCTCGTTCGCATTAAGTGCTACCTGTTCTGCTGTGGTAAAGATCTTACCGGCTTGTTGGCAGACAGCGACTTGAGAAAAACCATAAATCTTACTGTTAAATAAATTTTCTGGATTTATAAATTCAATTGGCATCCTGCTAATTGAATGATAATAGGATCATGGTCTATGAAATGTTTCACTTCTACCCCAACCTATTTCGATACTCACTGGGCGTTACGCCTAAAACTTTTTTCACATACCGAGTGAAGAATGAGCGACTCGAAAAATCCATTTTATCAGCTATTTGCGAAATATTAAGTCTTTCATTTTGCAGAAGCAAAATGATTCGCTCTTTAGAAAAACGCTGAATCCATTCGGAAGCGGTGACACCTGAATTTAGTTTAGAGATTGAGTTCAAGTATTTTGAAGTGATGTGAAGCTGATTGGCGTAAAACTGAACTTCACGCTCTTTCAAACAGTATTCTTGAACTAAATGCATAAAACGCTCATACAAAGTTCCGGTTTGTAAACTGCGTTTTCTTCGCTCATATTCTCTGGCGAATGTGTGCCACATTTCAAGAATGAATAAACGCATTTGAAGTTTCAGAGCTTCTTCATAAAAACGGTGTTCTGTATCCTGAAACTTATTAAATAACAATTGAAAGTTTTCTAAAACCCTTAGCCGATCATTCTTATCATTCAGATGTTTTATAGGAAATTGACGGGAATGTAAGCTTGCATCAATTCCCCAGCTTTGGTCAGGTATATTATCGTTAAGAAATTGATTCTCAACGAGCAGCGCAGTTGCTCTAAAACCTTTTGAAAATTCTAAATCTGTCAATCGGCTTTTAGCAAACCAAAACACAAATTCATCGCTTTTGCATGTCATCTTCTCTTTATTAAAGAAGAATGTGAAACTACCACTATGACAAAGTAAATGTGTATGATAGTTAATCTGAAAGTCTTTCGGAAAGTCTTTTTCACCGGTCAAATTCAACTTGACTATACGAGGGAACCTTTGTTTAACTTCCCTAGAGTTCAATGAATCAGCTTCCATAGGTACAGGTAATATTTGACATTTATGATGTATATAGTGTAACAAATGTAATCTATATCCAACCTAATTTTATTCAATCAAACAACTGCAACTAGAGAATGGAAGCGAAGACGGTTTTTCAGAGATTAGTAGATGGAGAAGCAATTTCACCCAATGACCCAGATGCCTACAAAATGCGGGAAGCTTCATATCATACGAAAAAACTATTGTTGCAGATGAACAATACATCTGAACCAGCAGAAATCAGAAATTTTTTGAGCGAAATTACAGATAGCGAAATTGACGAAAGTGTTGCTGTTTTTACACCCTTATATATCAATTATGGAAAGAATACCAAAATAGGTAAAAACGTATTTATCAATTTTGATTGCACCTTTTTGGACTTGGGAGGAATAATCATTGAAGACAATGTAATGCTCGCACCTAAAGTCTGTCTGCTTTCTGAAGGCCATCCTATTTCACCCAAAGACAGACATGCACTTACAGCAGGCAGAATCCACATTAAGAAGAATGCCTGGATCGGTGCAAACGCAACCATTTTACAGGGAGTAACTATAGGAGAAAATTCAGTAGTTGCAGCAGGCGCGGTGGTTTCACAAGATGTACCTGATAACACCATCGTTGGTGGTATTCCTGCAAAAATCATCAAAACGATACAGGAATGAGTGGGTCAATAAAAACACTAGCTTTTCTATCAATAAGCCTTTTCTGTTTACAATTATCAGCTTGTACACATGAGGATGAAACGCAACCAACTAAAAGTCAAAGTGAAACCGAAAATAAAGACACGGTGAAAATCACAATAACTATTGGAGCATCTTCTTTTTCAGCTACGCTACAAAACAATGCAACAGCAAATGCTTTTAAAGAACGTTTGCCTGTGACACTCACTATGAGTGAATTGAACAAAAACGAGAAATATGCTGATTTAAAGGGAAGTTTGCCCACCATTGCTTCCAATCCTGGAACTATCCAAAATGGCGATTTGATGCTATATGGCTCTAATACACTGGTATTGTTTTATAAAACTTTCAATACTTCATATAATTACACAAGGCTTGGAAAAATTGAAAACCCCAGCGGCCTCTCGCAGGCATTAGGTTCGGGTAACGTGACGGTCACGTTTGAGCTGCTCAGCAAATGATAAACTTAAAAACTCAACGATGAAACTCAACCTTATTAATTCCATCACTGTCTTGTTATTGATGGCCACACTGATTAGCTGCAACAACAAAGGCGAAAGTCAGCAATCAGAATCTGATTCTTCGAAAGAAGCAATTTTTCCAAAGGGCGAACTTGGGTCTGCAACAAATTTCACAGGCAACGCCTACAATTATGGTTTAGTTGCAGATGATTCTATCTACAACACTCTCGTGGGAAATGTTTATTTCGAAAAAAGTGCACGATCAAATTGGCACTTACATCCAAGCGGGCAAATTCTAATTGTACTCGATGGTGAGGGATATCATCAACTGGAAGGACAGCCAAGGCAAACAATGAAAAAGGGTGACGTCATCAAGGTTCCGGCAAACACAAGGCACTGGCATGGTGCAACTGAATATAACAGTCTTACGCAAATGTATATTCTGCCAAAAACAGAAAATGGATTCGTTACATGGATGGAGCCAGTTACAGACGAGCAGTATCAAATCACTAAGTCAAAATGACATTTAGACACTAATCTTTATTTTAACATTCTAACATCTAACAAGTATGATCCATCGAATTGTATACGCCATCGTTTCTTTTTCATTAATAGTATCGACTGCTGCTGTTTCGCAAAACAACCCTGTCATCGATATATTTCCCAAGGGCACTACTTTGCACGGAAACATAGCCTACAACAATGATGACTTACCAAAACACTTGTTGGATATTTACTTACCCGCAAATGCAAAAGGAAAAATACCCTTGGTGATTTTTATACATGGTGGTGGTTGGTTAGTGAATGATAAGTATGCGGACATGGGTTATATGAAAAAAACCGTTGCTGAAATTATCAGCAGCGGTTTTGCTTTGGCTTCGATCGATTATCGGTTTGCAACACAAGCGGTTTTTCCTGCGCAGATGCTCGACTGCAATCGCGCCATTTCTTTTTTGTACGACAATGCCGATAAGTATGGTTTTGATAAAAATCGTTTTGCGCTCATGGGTTTTTCAGCAGGCGGACATCTTGCTTCCATGGTGGGTTTATCCAAGAACAATAATGTCGAATCCTTCTTCATGCCTGGTTCAAATAGATCATTCAACTTCAAAGCGGTGGTTGATTTTTATGGTCCTGCTGAATTGGTTTTGTTTCCAGGAGCCAATGATGAAAAATCACCGGAAGCTCTTTTGATTGGAGCAGCACCATTGGCTCGTCCTGATTTAGCGAAAGCGGCAAGTCCTGTAACGTATGTCGATAAAAACGATCCTCCCTTTCTTATTATTCATGGTGAAAAGGATGATCTGGTTTCACCAAAGCAATCACAATTACTAAGTGCCTGGTTAAATGTGGAGGGTGTTCAAAATGAACTCATCATTGTAAAAGATGCACCACACTTCGGAATAATGTTCGATGCGGATGAAGTGAGAAACAAAGTCATGAGTTTTCTAAGGAAGCAATTGAATTGAGAAGTTCCATTTTAGAACCTATCTCAGTATTAATGGATATGGATTGAACCACTGTTCTAAATTCCTTACATTTAACCAATGGCCTCCGACAAAAAATTTGTTGAGTTGTAGTCGATCAAATTAAAAAGACTGGCACTATAACAGCGAAGAGCATGTTTGGTGAGTTTGGAGTATATGCTGATGGAAAATTATTTGCACTCATCTGTGATAATAAATTATTTATAAAACCGACAGAACCCGGAAGAGCGTTTATCAAAAAGGTAGTGGAGGCACCACCATACTCCGGAGCCAAGAACTGTTTTTTAATTGAAGATAAATTGGAAGATTGGCAATGGCTAAGCGAACTAGTGATGATTACCGTAAAAGCGCTTCCTGAACCCAAAATAAAAAAGCCTAAAAAGAAAAAGTAGCTAGTCGTCTTACCACCTGCCTACAGCAGCCAGGCTCAAAGTGGTCTTGACGACTATCATATTACCTCAAGTATTTCTCCAGATTCTTTTTGAAGTAGCGCGCACTATCGGCAATGCTTTGCATGGGGTTGCTTGCAAAATTTCCGCCTTGCTCTATATAATAGTATTGAAGACCTGCACGCGATGCTTCGGGAAGGATAACGGTGTAGTCGATAGAACCATTTCCCAGTTCAGAATAATCGCGGGTAATTTTATCCATGTCTTTAATGTGCCACATCACAAAGCGTCCTGGTTGTTGCTTAAACAATTCAGCCGGACTCAACTTCGAGGAATGCATGACCCAATACAAATCGATTTGCAGCTTCACGAGTGCGGCATCTGTTTCGCGCATGATGATCGCATACCCATTGTCGCCATTATAATCGGTGAACTCAAAATCATGATTGTGATATGCGAACCCCAGCTTCGCTTTGTTTATACGTTCGCCAATCGCGTTCAACTTGGCGGATAGCACATGAAAGTTTTCTAAGGTTCTAAAACTTGGATCAAGCCACGGCCAGGTGATATACTTTTGGCCTAATGCATGCGCACCTTCAATACATTGATCCACATAGCGCATCAATGCATCTTGTGGCACATCAAAATATTTAGTGAAATCATAATGCCCGCTGGTGGCAATCATTTTATTGTCTGCAAGTAAGTGTTTGAAGTCTGATGCTTTTAATCCATAGTACGTGCCTTGCTCGGGATTGAATCCATACGTTTCACAATCCTGATAGCCCAACGCAGCAACTTTTTTAATCGTGCCTGCTACATCTTTCGACAGTGGTTCGCGGATGGTGAACAACTGCAAACCCATTTTATATTTTGTTTTTGAAGTACGGGTAAATCCGGTTGCCAGCGCGGCTGTGGTTATTAACGAACTTGATTGCAGAATAAAATCCCTACGAGTGATGGATTCCTTTTTCATAGTATAAGAATGATAATCTGATTCAAAGTAGTAATTAATTCAGTTAGCGATTGAAAGCTAGTCTAGTCGTCTGACCACCTGCCTACCGCAGGCAGGCTCTAAGTGGTATTGACGACTGCAATCACAAACTCCAGGTATTTCCGATATCCGCAAGTGGTATGCAACCTTTGTAGTCGCCTGGTATTGGATCATAATTAAGAATAGTTGATCCAATTTCTTTCGATGAAAAATATCCCCAGATGGCAAGTGATTTTATCGATCGATAAAATCCAACGGGTTTTTGTATCCCCACAGCCGTGCCCCAAACCTGACCATTATATTTTCCGGAATTCGCTTCGGCTGCTTTCAGTATTTCATTTCTTTCATTCGAATCTAAATCGACAAATTTTTTCCCAAATTTTTCTTTGCAGTCCGCATCAAATTTATCTATTCCATCTGTCATTGATTTTTTACCGGCCTCATCAAATAATTTATTAATCACTGCATCAATAAACATATCCACCTTCATATCTAGTGCTCCTGGTGTTTGTGTTTTTGGTAGTAAAGTATCCACCAACGTTGAAATGAATTCGGCCTGGCTCTCAGTAAGGAAAGTTGGCTTCCAATCTATTCGTGGTTGTTGTTGACAAGATTGTAATAATGATAAAAGGGAGGTTCCTATAATGGCTGATCCTCCTATCAACGACACTTGCTTCAATGCTTCTCTTCGTAACATAGCTTACAGGTTTTTCTTTTTAAGTTCTGAAATTGCATGATGTGCAGCGCGAGCGGTGATTGCCATATATGTTAACGATGGATTCACACATGAAGACGAAGTCATACAGGCGCCATCTGTAACAAATACATTCTTGGCTGCATGAATTTGATTTGTTCCATTCAACACAGAAGTCTTAGGGTCACGACCCATGCGCGCTGTGCCCATTTCATGAATTCCGTTTCCAGGCTCATGCTTATTATCGAATCCAACAATATCTTTTACACCAGTTCTCTCCAACATTTCAACAGCATCTTCCTGAATCTGTTTATTAAGTGCTAGTTCGTTTTCTTTAAACTCGCAATCTATTGCCAATGTAGGTCGGCCCCATTTATCCAATTTGTCTTTATCTAATGTTACTTTGTTATCATGATAAGGGAGACATTCAGCAAATCCCGTAATAAAGAATTCCCATGGCCCGGGTTTCATTAAACTATCCTTGAAGTCACCACCAAATTCTTCCTGGTTTGCACCGGCACCCCAATTAGCGCGCCCTGCACCACCTTGAAATCCAAAACCTCGAACAAATTTATCTGACTTCGTTTTCTCATTGAGGTTCACATAGCGTGGAATATAAATTCCATTGGGTCGTCTGCCTTTATAGTACATATCATCAAAACCCTCCACTCTTCCCATAGCACCCACGCGATAAGTATGATCCATCAAATTGTGACCTAACTCTCCACTATCATTTCCGAGTCCATTTTCAAAACGATTGGAAGTTGAATTCAATAAAATCTGAGTTGAATTTATTGTGGATGCATTGACGAAAATAATTTTCGCATAGTACTCAATCACTTCTTTCGTTTCGGAATCAATGACTCTTACCCCTGTTGCTTTTCCTTTTGCTTCATCATAAATAATAGAGTCAGCAATGGAGAAGGGTCTAATCGTTAAGTTGCCGGTTTCATTTGCTGCAGGTAGGGTAACAGCATTGCTACTGAAGTAGGCACCATACGGACAACCGCGATCGCATCGATTTCTAAATTGACATTTGCCTCTATTATTAAGTGGAACGGTAAGATGCGCTACTCTACCGATGATCATGTTACGTCCGGAAAATTCTTTTTCTATTCTTCCCTGCATTTCTTTTTCAACGCAATTGAGTTCCATGGGTGGGAGAAAATGACTATCGGGTAACTGCGGTAACCCTTGAGCTTGTCCACTAATGCCGGCAAACTTTTCAACATAGGTGTACCAAGGCTCAATATCCTTATATCGAATGGGCCAATCCACTCCGTGTCCGTCTATCATATTGGCTGTGAAATCGAGATCACTCCATCGATAACATTGCTTACCCCATAACAAAGATCGACCCCCCATTTGATTGGCTCGAATCCATAAAAAAGGTTTTACTTCTGTGTATGGATTGTCTTCATCTTTTCCGTAGAAGTGATGATTATTTTCACCCACAAAACCAGAACGACCGGCCACCTTAAAATTTTTACGAGTTTCCTGATCAAGCGCTCCACGTAATTCAGAATCCCACGGATCTTTCATCATGGTAGGATAATCGGTAACATGTTCAACGATTCGACCACGCTCTAATACTAAAGTTTTTAGTCCACCCTCGCATAGCTCTTTCGCAGCCCAACCTCCACTTATACCTGAGCCAATAACAATGGCATCATAGGTCATATTTTTCTTCGCATCAATATTATAATTGGCCATATCTTGATTTTTTGAAGCATTCAAGGTAATAAAAGTTCCGACAATACGATTTACAATAATCTGTTAATTCGAATAGTTTATCGGCCATTGATTGATTTTTGTAATGAATCCATGGTTTGATTCATTATATTAGTTGCTCCTAATCAAAAAATACTTAAATAAATCTAAAAAACCATGGCGGCTATCAATCTGAATGTTAATGGAAAGAAACAAACCGTAGATGTTGATCCAAAAACTCCCATGCTTTGGGTGTTGCGCGATCACTTAAATCTGGTGGGTACAAAGTTTGGATGTGGCATTGCACAATGTGGCGCATGCACTATCCTGCTTGATGGCAGTTCAACGCGCTCATGTCAATTGCCAGTATCATCGGCAGAGGGAAAAGAGATTACTACCATTGAAGGACTTTCAGAAAACGGAGATCATCCTGTGCAAAAGGCGTGGCTGGAACATGACGTGCCGCAATGTGGCTATTGCCAGGCGGGCCAAATCATGAGTGCGGTTTCATTGCTTAAGCAGAATCCAAATCCAAGTGATGCAGACATTGATAATGCAATGAATGGAAATATCTGCCGGTGCGGAACGTATTTACGAATAAAGGCCGCTATCAAAACTGCAGCAACTTCAAACGTTTAATTTAAAAAGATTACAACCATGACTATTGTAAAAACATCCATCGGAAGAAGATCTTTTTTGAAAGTGTCTGCGCTTGCAGGCGGAGGTTTAGTGCTAGGTTTTAATAGCCTGATTTCTTGCACGAACAAATCGGAAGTTGAAGTGCTAGCCTTGCCGAAAGAATGGTTTGAAATAAATGGCTATTTAAAAATTGGTGATAATGGTGTCGTTACCATCATGTCACCCAATCCTGAAATAGGTCAGAACGTAAAAACATCTATGCCTATGTTGGTAGCTGAAGAGTTGGACGTGGATTGGAAGAATGTGATTGTTGAACAAGCTCCCTTGAACACGGATATTTTCACAAGACAATTAGCCGGTGGAAGTCAATCGATAAATAGTGCTTGGAAGGGTATGCGCACCGCTGGTGGTGCTGCAAGGCAGATGCTTCGCGAAGCAGCGGCTACTGCGTGGCAAGTACCAGTAAATGAAATTACAACCGAAGCGGGAATTCTCTCACACAAAGCAAGTGGCAAGTCTGCGGGCTACGGTGAGATGGCATCGGCTGCAGCAAAATTAGAAGTACCAAAAGAAGTAACGCTTAAAGAGATTAAAGACTTTAAGATTATCGGTACCGATCGTAAGAATGTTGACGGATTAAAAATAGTTACGGGCAAACCGCTTTTTGGCATAGACACTAAGCGCGAAGGCATGCTGATTGCTATGATTGCACACCCACCTGCATTTGGTATGCGATTAAAAAATGTTGACGATTCGCAGGCGAAAGCAATGCCCGGCATTAAAGATGTAATCACCATTAATACGTATGCCGATGATTATTCAAGGCAATGGTGTGATGTAGATGCATTTTCGGATTTAGTTGTTGTAGTTGGTAACACAACCTGGGAAGTGATGAACGCACGTAAGGCCTTGAAGTTGGAGTGGGAAACCTTTGACACTCACTCTAAAACGTTCTCTACATTTTGGGGCACGAGTGAATCTATTAAAGTGCCTGCTGGTTTAGAGAATTCAACCAAGCATACTCAACAGATGGCAGAAATGTCAACAAAAAAAGGAAAAGTTGTTCGCAAGGATGGTGATCCAGATGCTGTCTTTAAAAAAGCCGCGAAAGTTATTGAACGAAGTTATACGGCTCCGTTTCTGGCACACAATACGATGGAGCCCATGAACTTTTTCGCCAACGTTACCGATGACATGGCGGAGTTAGTTGGCCCAATTCAAACTCCTGAGTTTATGGAGAAAAGTGTCGCGGCTCGTTTGGGCTTGCCTCTTGAAAAAGTGGACATTCAAATGACGCGCATGGGTGGCGGATTCGGAAGAAGATTGTATGGACACTTTCTTGTTGAAGCTGCGGTGATTTCGCAAAAGATGAAAGCACCTGTTAAGCTGATCTACTCTCGCGAAGATGATATGACGTTTGGAACCTATCGTCCTGCGTATCACGCAAAGTATCGTGCTGCGCTAGATGAAAATAATAATCTCATCGCGTTTCATGTAAATGCGGGTGGTATTCCTGAAAGCCCTTTGTTTGCCAATCGTTTTCCGGCCGGTGCAGTTGCTAACTATCTGGCCGAAGAATGGTCACAAGAATCAAACATTACAGTGGGGGCGTTTCGCGCGCCACGGTCGAACTTCATTGCAGGAGCAGAACAATCCTTTCTTGATGAAGTTGCGGAAGCCGCAGGCAAAGACCCGATTGAATTTCGACTTGAACTGTTAGAGAAAGCAGTAAACAGTCCGGTGGGTGAGAAGAATGATTATGAAGCTGATCGCTATGCAGGTGTTTTGAAATTAGTGAAAGAGAAATCGAACTGGGGAACTGAACAACCCGGTGTGTATCGAGGAGTGTCAGCGTATTTTTGTCATGATAGCTATGTGGCGCACGTGATTGATTTGGTGATGGAGAATGGAAAGCCACGTGTACAAAAAGTTCATTGCGCAGTAGATTGCGGAATTGTGGTGAACCCCATCGCGGCTATAAACTTGGTAGAAGGTGGAAGCATTGATGGCATTGGCCACTCAATGTATAGCGGCATGACATTTACGGAAGGAATGCCGGATCAAACAAATTTTGATAAGTATCGTCTGATCCGTCATAAGGAAGCACCAACTGCTATCGATGTGCATTTTGTTAAAAGTGAAATCGATCCAACTGGTTTAGGTGAACCACCATTTCCACCGGTAATTGCTGCGCTGGCCAACGCTATGTATAAAGGCACAGGCAAGCGGATTTACAGTCAGCCATTTGTTAAAGAGTTAGAGACATCTGTGTTAAAGATGTAGTATATTCGTCAAGACCATTCGAAGCCTGCCTGCGGTAGGCAGGTGGTCTTGACGACTAAGTCTTCTATACACTCTTCTTGACGAAAATGGATTTGAGCGCCATGCTTCCAAAGCCATCTATTTTGCAATCAATATTATGATCACCGCTGGTTAGCTTGATGTTCTTTACTTTGGTGCCGGCCTTAATCGCTTTGCTGGCACCTTTTACCGGCAGGTCTTTTATCGTGATAACAGTATCTCCATCTTGCAACACCATTCCGTTGGCATCTTTCACAACAGATGGATCTTGTTCTACTATAACAGTTTCAGGTTGTTCATTCGGGTTCCACTCGTGGCCACATTCAGGACACATCATAGAGGTGCCAGTAGGGTAGCCGTATAACGATTTACAACTTGGGCATTGGGTAGATTCTGGCATGTTTCAAATTTTGACAAAAGTAATCAAGTTGTGGAGATTGTTGGTGAGTATAACGCCAATGATTACATCGAATCAACTAATAGATTGACTTTATCCTTCTCAGTAAGATCTATGCCATCTGCATATTTAACAGATGTAGTTTTTTGACCCGTTAAATGTCGATAAAAAACACAGGCGATTAGGTACGATCCTAAAATTGAGGGATGAGTATCAGAACTACTTTCAAATAAAATTAATTCAGGGTATTTTCTTTTACACAATTCAAAACTGAGACCGACTAGTGCATTATCACATTTGATTAAATCTGACACTCTTTTGAATGAAGCTTCTATTTTTTTAAACTCTTGGTTGCTGTTAAACAAACTATCTGAGCAGTACTCGACATCTGGGATTTTGGGATTAACCAAAAATGATGGATAACAATATTTTTTAGGATATATCGATACAGGGTAGGATTGATATAAAATTGTTTTTGCATTTTTTAGTTTTATGATGCTATCAAGTTTTATGATCGAGGGTTCGAAATTATAGGCTACGACTTCATCGATTAAAACTCTTACAGTAGCCTCTTGCAAAATAACATAATCCCAATTTTGACTATTTAATTTTTCTAAGGTCTCGGGTTGCATCAAGTGTTGTGATAAGGATATGCCAGGGAATGTGCTTTGTTGAATATTTATATCATAACCTTTTTCATTTAGCATCGCTTTTAGCATTGATGGCATATCATGATAATAGGTAAGACTATTACCAATGAAAAGAACCTCTTTGGGCTGCTCAGTGCAAGATTGTAGAATCAAGAAAAACAAAGAGACTATTAGAAATGAAATCCTCATTAGATTTTTTTAGAAGAGAAAGTTCTTACCTCAACCTCGCCAAGTCCGCTTCTGCAGCAATAAATCCAAACGCAGAAAAATGTTTGCCGCCAACTACTTTTTCGAAGATGTTTAATGCTTGCGTAGTATCGCCATTGTATAAGTACCAATTGCCAACACCGTAGCCTTGTGTTGCAAGCGCCAACTCAACATCAGCATTTGAGCTGTTCACCGATAAAACAGAATCGGGCGGGAGCAACCCCTTGTACATATTTAATCGCTTGAAGTACGAATCATTTTCAATGATCGTCATGGCAGGTGTAATTTTTTCTAAGAGTTGTTTTGCTTCTTCAGTTTTTCCTTCTCTGCGGTACGTCATGTAAAGCCAATCAACCGTGGCTGTAATCAAGTCATCGTTGTCGCTTACTTTCATACATTCCAGGTATGCTTTTTCAGCTTCGGCAAAATCTCCTTTTAAGTAATGAGCCAGCGCTAAATGATACCACACATTAAACTGGGTGGAGGAAAGCGGAATATTTAATTTATTGGGTGCACCATCCGGTTCAATTTCAAGCGGTGCAGCAGGCATGAGTTCAGCCGCTTTTTTAAAATCATAAAGAGCAGCATCAAACTTTCGTTGTGAGAGGTAGCGATGCCCGCGGTGCCGATAGAGTTTATAAGAATTTGGAAATTTCTCAAGACCATCACTAAAAATTTGAATCGCTTCATTGTATCTTGTGAGGTAAGCAGTTCTTCGACCCAGCCAGATATAATTTTCTTCAGAAGGATCAGCATCAAAGTTTTTCTGAGCAACAGAGAGGTTACTATCCAATTTTGGATTGGGAGGTTCAGGTGCAAAGTATTCTAATCCCAATAGAGAATAAACTTCGGGTGCATCGGCATAAGCTTGTTCCGGGTTGTGAGAACAACGAGTTAACACTAGCACAGAGAGTAATAGAAATATTTTTTTCATGGTGTTTATTTTAAGTTTTTACCTCACCCTGGCCCTCTCCAGAGGAGAGGGAATAGTCGCTCTGATATCATCACTAATCCACTTTCATTTATTTCACTAAAGTTCAGTGGCTAGTTTTCGTGATAAGGTCATTCTACAGTCACCCCTCTCCTTTGGAGAGGGGATGGGGGTGAGGTCAATTCCCTGGTTGCTTCAACACAAAACCTGCTTTCGCTTTTTCATCGTCCACAATCTTTTTAACATCGGCAAGTAATTTTTTGGAGTCATATACAATTCCATCCTTCACGGTGTACTTCACACCACCTACACGCTTTACGGTGTTATCATCCATTAGTTTAACGGCACCTGTTCCATACAACACTTGTAAATTTTCTAACGGATTCTGATCTACAATAGCAAAGTCGGCAAGCTTACCTATTTCAACCGAACCAATTTCTTTATCCATCCCTAGTGCTTGCGCACCATATAAGGTAGCGGAACGAATAACTTCCAGTGGGTGAAAGCCTGCTTCGCGCAGCAATTCCATTTCTCTCGGATACGCAAATCCATACAATTGAAAAATAAATCCTGAATCGGTGCCCACCGTTACACGACCACCACGATTTTTATATTCGTTGATGAACGCCATCCACAATCTATAATTTTCGCGCCACGCAGTTTCCTGTTCTGTTCCCCACGAAAACCAAAACGAGCCGTGTGCTTGTTTGCTCGGTTGATAGAATGCCCAAAGTTTAGGAAGTGTGTAGTCTTCATGCCATTCTTGTCTGCGGGCTTTGTGTAAGTCGCGGGCCGCTTCATAAATATTAAAGGTAGGATCTAATGTGAAATCCAATTTCAATAAAGAATCCATCAACGCATTCCACTTAGGTGAATATGGAGCGGCCGCTTGTTTCCATAACTTTCCCGCTTCTTCAAAACGATGTTGTTCATTCGAGTAATTATAGTTCAACGGATAATTTTGCAATGTTGAACCTTCAAGCATGGCTTCTGGCAAACCGTACCAATGTTCCATAGATGTCAATCCTGCCTTTGCAGAATTATAAACATTCCAACGCGCCACACCCAGTTGTGCATGATGGCAGGCAGAGCGTAATCCTAATCGTTTATTCTCACGAATGGCGGCATCCATAATTTCAGGAGCTGCACCAAAAAATTTAATTCCGTCAGCACCTTTGTTTTTATTTTCATTCACCCACGCACGTGCTTGCTCCGGTGTGCTTATTGGTTCTTTGCTTCCCGATCCAAATGAAACATACGCTTTGATGCGCGGAGCCGTGATTAAATTTTTACTGCTTTTATTTTTTTGATCGAGCACCCAATCAATTCCATTACCCGAGCCAGGTTCACGTATGGTTGTAATGCCATGTGCCATCCAGAGTTTAAAAACATACTCGGCATTGGGTGCTTGTCCACCACCGATGTGACCATGCATATCCACAAAGCCAGGCATCAGGTACATCCCTTCACAGTTAAGTTCTTTCCCGCCCGCTTCAAGTTGTGGCCGGTTTGAACTACTCGCCATTCCGGGCACAGGCAATCCGAGACTTGCAATTCGTACTATTCTATTTTGTTTTACAACGATGTCTACTGGGCCAACCGGAGGCGCACCTGTGCCATCAATTAGTGTTACCCCGCGAATGATCAGTTGTGTATATGGGCCATCGCCTTCCTTTACTTCGGGTGCTTTTGTGACTTGGGCATATAGAGTGCCTGAAACACAAAATCCGAGAATTAGTAATATCTTTCTCATGGTTAGAAATAAAGTTTTTGGAAAGTAAGTAATTTCAAAATAGAATACTATCCAAGGTAATAGAACTGACTATAAATTGAGGATGAGGGGAAAATGAAAAAGGGAATTCTATTTTTGATTGTAGTGCTTGTGTTGGCAGCAGGGGTGTGGATTTTCATGCTTGTCACCAAGCCTGCCATAAAACCTGAAGCCCCCGAGCGAACCACCTTAGATTCAACCCTTGAGGTTCCCGTTTCCACCATTCGCATTCCTATCGAATTTAAAACCAAAGATTTGGAACGATTGGTCAATACTAAATTGAAAGGTTCATTTATAAAGGATTGGATTGCCACAGGAAATAAAAAAGATAGTATCTATTTAGAAATTGAGCGTACCGATTCGGCACGGCTTGTTTGGAAACCCGGCACGTTGGGTGCCATCATTCCCCTTCGCATAAGTTTTAAATTTAAAACGAAGGCTTTGGGAATTAAACTCCAGAATGTTAAACCCGTTGTGTCGGAGATTGACCTTCATCTTAAATCAAACGTTGGGTTTAATGATCGATGGGAAATTAATTCAGAAACTTCTATCGATACAGTGGTTTGGAGAGTAGAGCCTTCGCTTAAAGTTGTTTTTGTAAATATAAACCTGCGCAAGATTGCCGACACGTACCTTACTAAAAATCAGGACAAGCTTACTAAACGATTTGATAGCCTTACCAATCAGGTATTAGACACGCGAAAAGTAGTTCAAAAAATATGGGCGGATATTCAGAAACCAATAGTCCTGAAAAAGACAACCCCTCGTATCGGATTGATTGCTCACGGCAGTGGGTTAACGTCTCGATGGAATCCACATGCTGACGGTAATATTTTAGGCATGATTACCTTAAAAGCAAAAGTATATGCATGGTTTGAAGAACCACCTCCCTATAAAATACTGCCCTTGCCTAAACATAAGTATGCACAACAAGCAGAAGCCGATCTCGATTTGTATGTGCTCGCTTCTGTCTCATACAAAAGTTTGAATGAATTTATTAATCAGAAATTGGAGAAGTTTTCGTTTTCGTACGAGACCTACCGATTAATGATACGCGATGTTGAACTTTATGGCAGCGTTGAAGAAGAACTTGCTCTTGAAATGAAAGTGAGGGGTTCCTTTCGGGGAAAACTTTACCTGCGTGCTTCACCGTATTTTGATACAGTGAAGCATATCGTGGGATTAAAAAATCTCCGCTATGATTTAAGTACTGAAGAGGCACTTCTCAATACTGCCGATTGGATGCTTCATGATCGATTGATTCCGCTGATTGCCGATACCGTGAAACGAAATATTAAAGAAGAGCTGCGCGGCTTGCCACTATTAATAGAACAAGGTATTGAACGCGGTAAGTCAGGTTCTAAAATGGATTTACTGGTAGATTCACTAGTTGTAACCGATTATACTTCATTAATTACACGCGATAATATTCAATGGATTTTCAGGGCACGCGGCACAGCCGGCATTGAATTGGATAAGAAAATTCTGGAGCGTAAGAAACCTAAGAAATAAATTAATTATGATGATAAATTTCACTTCAAATCTAACAGTAATGAAAAGAATTATTTGTGTAGTACTGCTTATGTCTTCCATTCCTCTATGGGCGCAAAAGACAAAACAAGATGTTATTAAATCCATTGATGCACAGGCAAACACCTATGCGGATGTGGCGCACAAGATTTGGGAGTTTGCTGAAGTGGGTTATCAGGAAACAAAAAGTTCAGCACTTCTTCAAGAGACGCTGGCTCAGGCAGGATTTACAATTGAGAAAGGTGTGGCGGGTATGCCCACCGCATTTATTGCTACGTTTGGTTCGGGCAAACCAGTAATTGGGATACTTGGTGAGTTTGATGCCTTGCCAGGCATCTCACAAGATGCTGTTCCTGAAATCAAAACTGTAGAGGGTCGCACAGCTGGCCATGCGTGTGGTCATCATCTTTTCGGAACGGCCTCTGCGGCAGCAGCCATCGCTGTTAAAACCTGGATGATAGCCAATAATAAAAATGGTACGATTCGTTTTTATGGAACGCCAGCAGAAGAAGGTGGTTCAGGAAAAGTATATCTGGTGCGTGATGGATTTTTTAAAAATGTAGATCTTGTTTTTCATTGGCATCCGGGTGCTCAAAATAATGCGAGTGCATCAAGTTCGTTGGCAAACAAAACGGGTAAGTTTCGGTTTTACGGAGTTGCTGCGCATGCAGCTGCATCGCCCGAGCGTGGACGCTCTGCGTTGGATGGAGTGGAAGCCATGGATGATATGGTAAACATGATGCGAGAACATGTGCCACAAGAATCTCGCATCCATTATGTGATTACGCGTGGTGGTGAAGCACCTAATGTAGTTCCCGCTTTCGCGGAAGTATATTATTATGTGCGTCATCCCAATCGCGAAGTAGTAAAAGATTTGTGGGAACGATTAACCCGCGCGGCACAAGGTGCAGCGTTAGGTACCGATACGAAAGTAGAGTGGGAGATAACCGGTGGTGTGTATGACTTGTTGCCCAATGAAACGCTGGCTAAACTAGTTGATACAAATCTGAGAGCAGTAGGGGGCTATACATTAACACCAGAGGAAAAAGTATTCGCTGAAAAAATTCAAAAGACATTTACTACTAAAGTTCCGGCACTTACTTCCACAAATTCCATTGGAGACTTTAAAGTAGATTCAGGATCTGGTTTTGGTTCTACGGATGTAGGGGATGTGAGTTGGGTAGTTCCTACCGCGGGATTGTCAACCGCTACCTGGGTGCCGGGTACTGCTGCGCACAGTTGGCAAGCTGTTGCAGCCGGGGGCACATCCATTGGTAATAAAGGTATGATGATGGCGGCTAAAACACTTGCCCTTAGTATGATTGATGTTTTCACTAATCCAACTGTTGTTGACACTGCCTGGAAAGAATTCAGGCTAAAAACCGGAGTAGATTTTAAATACGAATCTTTAATTGGTACTCGCCCACCGGCATTGGATTATAGGAAGTAGTTAAATCAGTAAGTCTTTAATTTCCTTTTCAAGATCAGGAAGATTCTTGATTATAATTCCCCAAATAATATCTTCAGAGACAGAATCATATCCATGAATAATTCTATTTCGGGTATCAATGATTTTTCTGGTATGACTGATTTTAATTGTGGGTTCTAGCTTTGTGATTCTGGAAACAGCCTCGCCTATGATTTCAATATTTCGTTCAACGGCTCGCTTGGTTTTCAGATCTTTTTGAAAATCCTTAAAATTCTTTGTTTCGGGAAGGAATGAGTTTATTTCGGCAATAGCTTGTTCAATGTCTTTTAACCAGGTTCTTATCTCATCGACCATAAATGAGAATCTTTGATTTATCGATATTCAATTTTAAGTAAGGATTTTTTACAGCTTTGTTTTCTAGCAAGTCAATCGATCTATTGAAGACTTTTTCCAACTCAAATTTTAAATCAAAATAATTTTCAGTGTACTCCAAAGGGTCATTAGTTTCAAATTCAACTACAAAATCAATATCACTTTCGTTTGTAAATCGAGCGGTGTTCACTGAACCAAACGAATACAGACTTTTCACCCCATAATTGGAGCAGAGTTTCTGTATTTGTGCTTTGTAGGTTTCAATGAGTCCCATAGTTCAAAGCTACTAAATTTTCTGTTTACAGATGTCGAAGGTATTCAAGGGTGAATTTCAAATTGATTATTAAATAGGACTTTGTGTATGGTGTAATTCACGATCTATTTAGTTAAAAATTAATTCATTAATTTCACATATATGAAATTGTTACCATCAATACTCCTTTTATTTTATTGTTTTATATACCCAGATTTATATTCTCAAGAATTAACCTTAAGAAGTAATACAGGGCATGCAGTTAGTGGTATTTCTAATGCTTGTTTCTCACCGAATGAAAAATATGTAGCTTCTTTGGGTTATGACGGTGTAAAACTTTGGGATATTGAGTCTGGTAAAGAGTTAAGAACTTGGAAAGGTGGTCTCTTTTCTAAGGATTTACTTTTTACTCCTGACAGCAGAAAAATAATAGTTTCAACTCAGTCAAATGCATATATACTCATTGACATTGAGACTGGAATCCAAGAAATAGTTAAGCAAAATGCCAAATATTTTACTTACAATGCAATGGTCATTTCACCTGATGGAAAGTTTCTCGGTTTTTTAGGTGATGACTTAATTACTGTTTGGGATTTGATCTCAAGGACGCAGAAAATACAAAGAAAGATCGGTCATTCCGTTGGAGGAATGCTTTTTAGTGAAGATTCAAAATCATTATTCTTTGGTCAATTCAATGGATACTATAGCACCTTGAAAATCGATGATAATATAATTATCCCTTCAGATTTAAAGCAAGGAAAAGATTTAAATGCCATTCGATTTTCATTAAACAATAGTTTGGCTCTGGTTAACAACAATGATTATTCCATCGATCTTCTTGATCTAAATCAGGGCAAGATTAAAAAAACAATTTTTAAGTCGGACTTCGCCTGGACTGCATTCGATCTTAGCTATGATGGGCGATATGCATTGATTGGGGGTACATTAGATAACTCAGCAAGAATAATTTCACTTGAGAATTTTGATGAAGTTATTCTACCGAGGATGCCTCAAGAAATTAAAGTAGTCAGATTTTCCTCGTCAGGAAAGTTTGTACTTACAAATTCTGTGGCTGACGGGTCAATCATGATATGGAATACACGGTCTGGAGAACTTGTTCAAACACTGAAAGGCTCATTCGAAAGTTCTACCCTTCGGTATTCATCAAAAGAGAGTTTAGTACTACAAAGTAAATCATTGGTTAGAGTTTGGGATCTTAAAACAAATGCAATTAAGATGTATCCTTTAGACTCAACTATTCTCTGCACTTATATTAAAGATGATTCTAAAATTTATGCCGTTAAGCGGGAATCAATTTTAGCAAATAGATATAAACTTGTTAACCTAATCTCAGATGAGATTCTAATATCTTTTGAGCTAGATGAACGATATAAATTCACAAAAAAATCAGAATGTATAATTTCAGAAGACGAATCTTTGATGATTCTCACGGAATCTGATGGAACCTTTCATCCTTTTCAATGGATTAATATAAAAAATGGTGTTGTGCATAAGCCTCTTAGCTCAAAATATATTGGACCCAAACTTATTTCAAGATTCCGTTTTCTTAGAAATAGTAAAGGTGTCGTAATGTATGGCTCACGCAAATCAAAGGAGAAGAGCATAATTTTTGATTATGAGCAAAACAAAATTTCAGAATTTAAAACTAGTAATTCTGTGTTTTTTCAAAACTATGCTGTTTCATCAACCGATCAAATGTATTACACAACTCATAACGGGATTTTCCAAGTTGATTTACTTACAGGAAAGAGAAATAAGATTAGATCCAAAGAATTCATTCCAAGAGAGGAAATTTCTAATCTCATTTTATTCAATACGTCTATAGCAATCGATAAAGCAAATCAAAAATTGTGCTATGGTTACCAAAATATAACCTTCAAGGGATTAAGCTCAAATAAATTGGAAACGATTCCTTCAGCTTCTTTATCGTTAATTTATTATTTGAATTTTATTGCAAATGATTCGATTTTGGTGTCAGGCTCAATTGATGGCCAAATAAAATTTTGGGATGTTCACTCGAAAAAGGAAATACTTGAGTTACGAAACCCAAGTAGTGATGAATGGGTTGTGAAGTCGCCCGATGGATTATTTGACGCTTCACCAAATGAATTTCATGAGTTGTATTTTGTAAAGGATCTTGATATTATTGAGCTTAATCAAATAAAGTCACGGTTCTATGAACCATTTCTGCTGCAGAAAAAACTTGGATTTTCACGGGAGATATTGCGCAAATCAAAAGGCTTAGGGAAGCTGGATTTGTATCCTTCTATTAAGTTGGAAGATATTAACAATGATCAAGCAACACTACGAATCAAGCTCACTGAGCAAGGCGGTGGTATAGGTAAAGTAGTTGTGAAAATTAATGGCAAAGAGGCAATTGATGATGCACGGAAATTTTTAAAAGTTTTATCAGATTCCAGTGTAGTCATTGATTTCCCATTTTCTAATCATCCATTTTTACTCCAAAACACTTTAAATTCAATTGATGTTATTGCGTTTAATAAGGAAGAATATCTGCAAAGCAGACCTAAGAGATTTAATTTTGTCATTGATAGTGAAGGTGGAAGGGATAGCGACATAAATTTTTATGGATTATTTGTAGGTGTTTCTGATTATAGTGGAGATGCAATCGATCTTCGATATGCTAGTAAGGATGCGGAATCGCTATCTCAATCAATAAAATGGTCTGCGGAAAATCAATTTGGGTTAATTAACACTCATATCACTTCACTTACCTCGGGTAAAGACCAAACCCTTCAGCCAAGTAAGGAAACCATAAAGAACTATTTTACCTCTTTATCAAGTAAGGCTAAACCTCAGGATATTTTGATGATTTACCTTGCTGGCCATGGCCTTAATTATGGTGGAGAGGAGGGGGATTTTTATTTCTTAACGGCCGAGGCTTCATCTGCTGATATTAAAGATCCTGCCATACGTAAATCAGTAAGTATTTCAAGTCAGGAACTTACTGAGTTTATAAAAATGGTGCCTAGTCTAAAACAAGTTATGGTAATTGATGCATGTCATGCCGGACAATACACCTATGATTTACTAGCTTCAGCACGGAGCGAGAAACCAGCAAGCGAGATTCGAGCACTTGAAAGAATTAAGGATCGTACCGGACTTTATGTTTTATCAGGTTCAGCTGCCGATGCTGTAAGTTATGAAGCATCAATTTATGGTCAAGGACTATTAACATACGCTTTGTTGTTTGGAATAAAAGGTGCAGCACTCAGGGATGGTAAATATATAGATGTTATGAATCTTTTTCAGTTTGCAGCAGATGAGGTTCCTAGACTGGCAGAGACTGTAGGAGGAATTCAAAAACCTGAAATTAGAGTTCCCTATGGAGCAAAAAGTTTTGATGTTGGGTTAGTGGATGAGAGTATTCAGTCAAAAATTATTTTACCTAGCCCTAAACCACTTTTTTCAAAGTCTAATTATAGTGATGAAGAAACTTTTAATGATGACTTAAGAATATCGGAGAGAATAGATGAACTTTTAATTGGATTAAAAGGTAGAGATACCGATGTTGTTTTTGTTAATGTTAATAGATTCCCCAATGCTTATAGCCTCAAAGGGAGATATGTAAAAGGGATCAATGGCTATCAAGTTCAATCAAAATTATTCAAGAATGATTTACTACTTAACTCGTTTGAAACTCTAGCACAGGACGTTGAAATGATTTTAATTAAAATTTCTGAAACCGTAACAAGGTATATTAATGAGAATCCTTAGTAAGATTTGATAATCCTTTACTTCGCCAACTTAGTAATCCCTTCCACTTTAGCTTTTAGTCTATTGATTGCATCTAAATGCCGTTGTTCATATGCTTTCAAGTTTGCGGTTGACCGAATAGCAGCTTCATATTGAAATGCCGGTAACATCCATGAAGCGTAGCCACTGAATGGATCGGGTGAAGCGTATAGTGAACGATACCAATTTCCATACGGCATGCCTTGTTTATCAATCCACTGACGCTCGAGCGAAAGCAATTCGATGTTAATCGCTTTTCTGTTTTTCTCGCTGGCTGTTTTCAAGGCGGCTTCACATTCTTCGCCAAGTTTCTTCAATTCATCAGATGCTTTTATCAATGCATCAAATGAAAACGGTGTGGCTGATTTATCGTAGGCATTCGTTAGTTTTTGTAGTCCTTCGAAATGCGTGTGTAAATCTGTTCCATAGCGTTTGATGTCATATGGAATTACATCGGCATTAGCCAAACGCAAGGCCATCATACCAAATACTTGTTCTACCAAAGGACCCATCTTAAACGTAGGATCGCAAAAGCGTTCGTAGTAAGCAAAGCTGTCGAAGTTTGAATGATAAATGCTATGACCACCCGTGCCACCATTCCAGCTTGGTATTCCCACGTGTGTATAAAAGGCAATGTGATCTGAGCCACCACCCAAATTACCAAGCGGAGGTTCAGGTGTTGTGCGCTTTCCTAACCAAACTTCAAACACCGACTTTGAGGAATCAGGAAATTGAATTGACTTAGTTGTACTAATTGCTAGTGCTTTTAGGGATGGGCTTGAGGCAGCACCAAAACTTCTACCTGTTACTGCACCATCTGCATTAAAGTAGGCAACAGCTTTCGCATCTAACTCATCGCGAAAGTGTTCCACCCATTCTGTAGAGCCAATAACACCTTGTTCTTCTCCATCCCAATGAGCAATTTTTATAGTACGTTTTGGTTTATATCCTGCTTGCGAAAGTTTTCCTAACGATTCGCTTAATGATAATAACATGGCTGTGCCGCTGTTCGGATCAGTTGCACCAAAGGCCCATGCATCGTAGTGTGCTCCGGCAATAATCCATTGATCTGGATTCTCACTTCCCGCGAGAGTTCCTACTACATTATACACGCGCTGTATCTCTCTTTTCTGTGACACGTTTACACGTACTGTCAATTCACTTCCACCTTCCAAACGATAGGTATAAGGCAAACCGCCTTGCCAACCTGTTGGAACTGCTTTGCCGGTCATACGGCCAATTATTTCTTTCGCTGATCCATAAGGTAAAGGCAACACAGGTATATTATGCATGCCTTTTACTTCTTCTGGTTTTTTACGAACGATTTTCTTTTTTCCATCAAGTGGGAGTGCAGGTTCGAACGGTGTAAGCGGATCACCTGTCCAATCTAGCGTAAGTAACGAACCACGTTGAATACTGCTCTCATCATAATAAGGACCTTCCGGATAAACAATTCCCTTTGCATATCCGCTATCACCAGGATCGGTAAAAATGATCAATCCGGTCGCACCATTCTCTTCTGCATACTTTGCTTTATAACCACGAAAGTTTCCGCCATAGCGTGCAAGCACGATCTTACCTTTTACAGAAACGCCTAACGCTTTTAATTTTTCAAAATCTTCTTTGCGACCATAGTTTGCATACACTACTTCGCCCGTTACATCACCCGTGCCCGAGTAGGCATTGAATCCTACTGGCAAGTTAGGATCAGATGAAAACGGATCTTCTTTGTGAATGTATTCTTTATTATTAAGTGGCAATCGGATAGGTGTTACCAATTCTGCGGCAGCGGTGCCCGGCATTACGGGTAAATAAATATCGTATGGAAAAATCTCCACTTGAAAACCTGCCTTACGCATAACATCGGCCATATAATCGCGTACGCGTTCGTTGGCTTTGGAGCCCGCAATGTGAGGCTCCTTTGTTAAGTTCTTTAAATGATTTTTATAGCGCTCACTTTCCTGTTGCTTCAGGAATGTTTCCTCGGCTTTACTTTGTATTGCTGCACTACCGCCAATAAAACCCGTTTGAGCGTGCACAAATAAAACAGTAGTAATGAGAAATAGAAGAGGTAACAGTTTTTTCATAGTTGACAATTTAAAATGGAAATAAGCAAATGTTTACCAGCTTATATAATGGAGTTCTTTAAACGGTAAAAAGATTTCGTTTAAGGAATTTCAAAATTATTCATTCGATTGTGTCGTGTAGATACTAAATACAGCACATATCCTGGAACCATGGTTCCTAGCGAATAAAGAATGATTTTGAAATCCTCGATGGCAACGTACCAAATCATCCACATTGTGCAAACGATAAAGATAATAGGAGGTAAGGGATACAATGGAATTTTATAATGGTCGGTTGTTTTGGTTCGCTTGCGCAGAAAGAAAATTCCAAAGACCGTCATCACGGTAAAAATGGAAAGACTTACCGAGATGTATTGAATAATTTCTTTGAAGGAACTTACTAACACTAAAAAAATTGACCAACCTGCCTGAATCAGAATAGCGAGATAAGGCATGTGGTATTTATTTTTAACTGAGAATGATTTTAGCAAGGTATAATCTTCACCAATGGCTTCTGTGACGCGTGGCCCGGCAATGGTCATTGCACTTAGCGTAGATAGCAGTGCAAAACTAAAAATGCCCGAAAAAATTAATCCTGCTTTTTCACCAAAGAGTTTAGTCGCTACTACATTTCCAATATCATTTTGTCCTTGCAATTCCTGAAAGGAGGCTGAATACAAAAACATCCCGTTAAGGGAAAGATAAATAACAGTGACGATTAACGTACCCAATATTAATGAAGTGGGTAAACTCCTTGAGGGATTATTGAGATTACCTGCAATGTATGCTGAAGCATTCCAGCCAGTGTAAGCATATACAACAAACACTAACGAAACTGCAAATCCGGGACTCAGAATTAAATCCCAGTCGCCCGGTTGTGGCAGAAAATGTATGACAGGGTTGTTTTCTAGAGTGATGAAGAAAGGAGCAACACAAAAAAATACAATCAGACTAAGTTTCAAAGAAGTCAGCAAAGTTTGCATGCGCCCGCCTGTCTTAACACCAAACCAATGAACAAAAGAGACAGCAAGAATTGAACTGATTGCAATCACTTTGGTTGAGATACCACTTGCCTCAGTAGCATATTC
>JBGSIM010000060.1:0-2976 GCA_041742535.1 Cyclobacteriaceae bacterium
TGGGGATTTTTGACGAAACGGTAAAACTTTTCATTCCACAGGCAAAAGAAAAAGTACCGCATATGGGGTGGAACTCTTTATCCGTTAAAAATAGCTGGTTAGATTCTACACTTGACGAACAATTCGTTTACTTCGTACACAGTTACTATGTGCCTGTCAATCCGCATACATCAGCCATTACCGATTATATTCAACCGTTTAGTTCGGCCATGAAAAAAGATAATTTTTATGCCGTGCAATTCCATCCCGAGAAATCGGCTAAGGTGGGTGAAAAAGTGTTACAGAGTTTCTTAAAAGTATGACCAGATAAATAAAGACAATGCGAATTATTCCTGCAATTGATATTATTGATGGTAAATGTGTGAGGCTTACCCAAGGAGATTACGGAAAGAAAAAAGTATATCGTGAAGATCCTGTTGAAGTTGCCATGGAATTTCAAGATGCTGATTTGGATTGTTTGCATTTGGTGGATTTGGATGGTGCAAAAAAAGGCAAAGTCGTAAACTGGGATGTAATTCGAAAGATTCAAGAAAGAACCGCCCTTAGTGTAGACTTTGGCGGTGGTGTTAAAACAGAAGCGGAAGTTGAGCAACTGTTAGAACTTGGGGTACATCAAATTAACATTGGTAGTCTGGCTGTTAAAGAACCAGAAACCTTTTCTGATTGGCTAAACAAATATGGTCCAGAAAATTTCGTGCTAAGTGCAGATGTAAAAGGTGACTTTATTTCGATTAACGGATGGTTAGAAGAAACCTCTCTTCGGTTATTCGATCTCGTTTCTAAATTTGAAAGTTTCGGATTAGAGTTCCTGACTTGCACGGACATTAACACCGATGGAATGATGCAAGGGCCAAACATTGGATTATACAAAAAACTCGTTAAGCGATTCCCCAATATAAAAATTGTAGCAAGCGGTGGTGTAAGTTCAATTGATGATTTACAAGAATTAAAATATGCTAAAGTATATGCTGTTATCATTGGCAAAGCTATTTACGAAGGTCATATTAAATTAGAAGAGCTAAAGGCGTTTCAGAATTCTTAATCGATAGCAGTGCTTACAAAACGTATTATTCCTTGTCTGGATATTAAAGATGGTCGTACAGTAAAGGGCGTAAACTTTATCAACATCCGCGATGCCGGTGATCCTGTTGAGTTAGGCGCTTCTTATGCCGCACAAGGTGCTGATGAATTAGTCTTTCTCGACATCTCAGCCACCAATGAAAATCGAAAGACCTTTGTTGAATTAGTGAAACAAATTGCAGCACATGTTAACATACCGTTTACTGTGGGCGGGGGAATTAGTAGTGTGGCAGATGTTGCTCCCTTATTGGAAGCCGGAGCCGATAAGGTTAGTGTTAACTCGGCAGCCGTGCGTAATCCAGAACTCATCGATGAGTTAGCAAAAGCGTTCGGATCGCAATTCGTGGTGCTGGCCGCAGATGCTCGCAAGATTGAAAATCAATGGATCATTCACACGCATGGTGGAAGCAAGCCCACAGAAAGAAAATTATTCTCCTGGACTAAAGAAGGGCAGGAACGTGGTGCAGGCGAAATACTTTTTACCAGTATGGATCATGATGGAACGAAGCAGGGGTTTGCCAATGATCCGCTTTCTAAGTTGCATGAACTTTTAAAGATACCCGTGATTGCCTCAGGAGGTGCGGGAAGTAAGCAGGATTTTTTGGAAGCGTTTGTGTTAGGCAAAGCGGATGCAGCATTAGCCGCATCTCTCTTTCACTTTGGTGAATTGAGTATTCCCGATCTTAAAAATTATTTATACTCGAATCAAGTCACTGTCCGGCTTTAATTAAAAGATATGATAGACATTACAAAATTAGATTTCAAAAAATCGGATGGGCTTATCCCCTGCATCGTGCAAGATGCAAACACCCGAGTGGTGTTAATGTTAGGATACATGAATGAAGAAGCACTCAGCAAAACTTTATCGGAGAAACGATTAACGTTCTTTAGCCGAACAAAGAAACGCTTGTGGACTAAAGGCGAAACGTCTAAAAATTATTTGAACCTCGTAGATGTAACTGAAGACTGTGATAACGATACATTATTATTTAAAGTAAGTCCAACAGGTCCAACCTGCCATACAGGAGCGGATACTTGCTTCAATGAAAAGAATGAAGAATCAGGGCTTAATTTTTTAGAAGCCATCATTCAGGAACGCGTAAAGACTCCGAAAGAAGGATCATACACAAATTCATTATTAAATTCCGGGATTAATAAGGTTGCCCAAAAGGTAGGTGAAGAAGCAGTGGAACTTGTGATTGAAGCCAAGGACAACAACAAAGAACTTTTTCTGGGTGAAGCCGCGGATCTTATGTATCATTATCAGGTTTTGCTTGCGGCTAAAGGATTTACCATGGGAGATGTTGTTGCAGTCTTAAAAAGCAGACACCTCAAAAAATAATATCAATCTTTAATTTGTCAGATTGCTTGCATTTTCATTCAATCGACTTGCTTATTTTTTAGAATCAAAAAAGATATGGCTTCCGAAACACATCTCATCAATGGCTATCCTTTCGTTTCTTATACCAGAGAGACGTATTCTCCAGAAGAAATGATTACCCGAAGTGAAGAGTTCTTTCACTGGAGTGATAAAAGAAGAACCGTACGCGATTTCTCTGACAAAGAACTCCCCTACTCAGTCATCGAAAATATTATCAAAGCCGCATCCACCGCGCCATCGGGTGCACACAAACAACCTTGGACATTTTGTGTGGTTACAGACCCGACCATCAAAAAAGAAATTCGCATAGCAGCCGAAAAAGAAGAGAAAGAAAGCTATGACAACCGGATGAGTGAAGAATGGTTGGAGGATTTAAAACATTTGCAAACAGATTGGCAAAAACCCTTTCTTGAAACCGCGCCATATTTAATTATTGTATTTAAGAAAGCATACGATTTACTTCCTGATGGAACCAAGCGAACCAATTACTATGTGAATGAATCGGTTGGGCTTGC
>JBGSIM010000061.1:0-217451 GCA_041742535.1 Cyclobacteriaceae bacterium
ATTAGCGGTTGTAGCATTTAGGAATAGAACACCGCTGAGCACGCCACCACACTTTGATATTGGGAAACGATATTCTGTTTCACCGTACACGAAATTATTTCCGCGAAAGCGACCTTGGGTATAGCCCCGTGCACTGCGGCCGCGCTGGTCATAAGCGGAAGCTGGTAAATTCATGTAGGGGAAATCGCCCTCAGCTGAAAAATTTCCCATCAACCAAAAGGCAACCAGGTGTGCCGGATTTTTTTTAGAAACACCATGAAAACTTCGCCACTCCACTTGAAAGATATTGTCAGTCGTTCGGTTTCCGGTTAATTTACTTGCTCCCCGCCAGCCAATCGAAGCAAAGTATCCTTTATAGGCGTTAATCATATTGTCGCGGGTATCGAGGATAAGACTTACATTGATAGCAGAGGAGAAATAACTATCCAGATCAAAGCCATATTTTGTATTGTATGCGTAATGGCTGGTGATCACTGAGTCGCCCGGATTTAGCCGTAACTTTTCGTCAACAATTTTATTGTACCCATCGAACTGATAACCAAATCCGAGATAAATTCCCTCACGTATCTTGAACCCGATCGATTGATGTAGCCGTGCAAAATTAAATTGCATGGGTTGGGTGAGAGAATCAGTTGAGGTTTCAAGTCCGCCCAGATTATATTGATACTCCAGGATGCCTCCCTCCGGAGCGTTGGTGCCTAATCCATAGGTGGATTGCGAGTAAATCAGGTACCGCCAGTCACCCGAATAAAATAATCTTTGCTTTCTGGAATAGATGCTGTTCTTGAGCATGAAAATATACTGGTTTTTTGTTGTGACTTGCGCACTACCGGAGATAAGCGAATAGAGTTTACTCTCTGGCATTTTAAAAGCATACTGCCCCCCAACACCAAAGACAAAACCAGTGGCCGGATTTGAGCCAATGACAGGAATGAGAAGTAAAGAACCGGCAGATTCCTCCTTTATTTTGAGTGGTTTGTTCATGGCACTCCGGATGACATCGGGTAAATCGCGCGGAATGCAGGTGGTATCTTGAATTATGATGACTGATTCTTCTTGAGCCCGAACACAGTGTACACTCAGTATACCAATCAGAAATAGAATGACGCCTGGTTGACCTATACTACGGGGAAGATAAAATTCTGTTGCCCGCTTCAAGTTATAGTTTCTTTAACGGTGTGAATTATTATTCCTCCAGAAGAAGCACATAGTGATACGCTAAAGGCAGGAATAGTAAGTAAAGAAAGGCCGGTGATCCCTTCAAAAATTGCCATTATAGTTAGTAATGTTTTCATAGAGATCAGGCAAATCACCTTTATTTTACGCGCTGTGAATAGTCCTGATTTGTTGCGTCAATTTTCATTTTTTGTACAGGCATGTTGAGCGTGGTCGTTGAACCATGGTTGACACCCGAACTGAATTTTTCATAGTTGATCTGCCCGTCAATGGCATCTTTACCAAGTAAACTGGAGAAAACTTTTTTGGTGTAGAGATTTGTTTTTTTATCCACGAGGATCGTGAGCTTATCACCCTTCACATAAATGTCAGTGCCGATTGCTTCAATAACACCATCCTTTTCAGTTACGGTTGCCTTAGAAAAGAAATCCAGCAACTGACCTTTGGTCATGAAGGTATAAGCCAGTGAGAGTTCGAGGGCCTTGCCCACATAGTCCATTTTATCTTCTGCCGCACTTTGCTGCACCTTGCCTCTCAGACCCGGTTTTTGTTTCACGCTACTTTCGGCATCTACCATCTTTGCCTGAAGTTTGCCCTGCTCGTCAAAGCTGAATTCGGTGATGGTAGTGAGTTTGTGTTCTCCACCAACGGAAACATCCGACTTTCGTTTCCAGATATAGGCTTTGAGTTTTTCGGTGTTGGCATCATCCGCTTTGCTGATGGTAAGCGCAAGTTGTTCTTTGTCAACCTGAGCAAATGCAAGTGAGCTAACGAGTGATATAAGGATTAGTAATTGAATTTTGGTTTTCATAAAAGAAGATTTTTAGTATAAATTAAGGTGTCCTACATCTTTCAAGAGGTAGGACACCTCATATTATTTTTTCTGTTCGATGGTCACTTTATTAAGCTTGCCAGTGAATTTTGAAGGCACTGGATAATCTGCTACAGGTGTACCTTCGTCAAGGCCTATATCGGCCAGATCATCAACAGAGAAAATACCAGGTTGTGTGCGATTAATCTGACCTTCCACTACTTTTTTACCGTCAATGGAAATCGTCCCAACTCCACCTTTACCGGGGCCACCTCCGGCATACTTGAAGTCATACACAATTGTATACTTACCAGGTTTTAATGCTTGTGGAGATGCGATGGTAGTTGATTCAAGGCCGAGGAAATTATAGGTAAATGAGGGCTTACCATTTTTCATATAAAATGATAATCCGCCAAAGCGACCACCTTGCGCGACAATTACTCCGTTGCCATTTGCACCTACCTCCACATCCGCAGTCATGGTATAAGCTTTGTTTCGGAGGTCAATAAAAATATCCACACCCATTCCTTTCATGCCTTCTGAATAGGTCACGGAAGTGCGGCCCTCCATAATAGTAGGGCGTCCCATGTCAGCGGCTATCATGCGTTCAAATCTACGGTCATCGATTGGCAGCACATGGTATTTTTCTGCTTCCTTCATAAATAAGTCCTGCATGGCCTTGAGTTTATCCGGATTTTCAGACGCTAGGTTATTTGTCAAACTAAAATCTTCAGTTGTATTGTAAAGATCCCACTTGTCTTCCTGTAATGAGTTATAGGCCTTGGGCAAATAAGGTGCTCCATGAATAGTACGCGCATACCAACCATCCTGATAGATCGCACGGTTACCAAACATTTCAAAGTATTGCACAGTATGTGTCTCTGCAGCACTTGCATCCGCGAAAGTATACACCAGACTGGTTCCTTCAATGGGATCCTGCGCAATACCATTTACAGTTTTTGGCGATGGTATTCCTGAGATCTCATAGATAGTGGGCCCGATGTCAATTACGTGTCCGAATTGTGAGCGCATCTCGCCTTTTGCTTTGATACCATTTGGCCAATGAATCACCATGCCATTGCGTGTACCTCCGAAGTCGGATGCAACTTGCTTTGTCCATGTGAAAGGCACATCGCTCGCTACTGCCCAGCCTGCAGAAAAGTGCGGATACGTGCTTGGTGATCCCCATTCCTCATAATGTGTTAACATTTCCTGAACGGTCTCAGGCACTTGATTGAAATACGTCATTTCGCTATACATGCCATTCATCTGCCCTTCGGCACTGGAGCCATTGTCACCCGCGATGAAAACAATAACCGTGTTGTCTAGCTGACCAATCCCTTCAATAGCAGATACCAACCGACCTATTTCGTAATCAGTGTGTTCAGCAAAGCCTGCGTACACTTCCATCTGTCGAGAAAATAATTTCTTTTCGTCTGCAGATAGTGCTTCCCAATCTTTTATCTCTGAAGGCTTAGGAGCCAGTTGTGCGTTCTCAGGAATGATGCCCAGTTTTTTCTGACGCGCAAATGTTTCTTCTCGCAACTTATCCCAGCCACCATCAAATTTACCTTTGTATTTATCGATGAACTCTTTCGGTGCATGGTGAGGCGCATGGGTTGCGCCTGGTGCATAGTAAATGAAGAAAGGCTTATCAGGTTGCAATGCCTTTTGTGTTCGTGTCCAGGCAATTGCCTGGTTTGTCATATCCGTAGTAAAATGATAGTCCGGATCTTGAGGGGTTTCAACCATTGTAACGCCATCATAAATAAGCGGAGCCCATTGATTGGTTTCTCCACCCAAAAAGCCATAGAATTTTTCGAAGCCTGAACGTGTAGGCCAACGATCCTGGGGTCCGTTGTTAGAAATCTCCCACGGTGGAACTTCATGGCATTTACCAAACTGTGCTGTATTGTAACCATTCAATCGCAATACTTCAGCTACTGGAGTAATGGTTTGTGGACGAACGGCCGTATATCCTGGATAAGAACTGGCAAGTTCAGTGATCACACCCATGTTGTTGGAGTGGTGATTATAACCTGTTAAAAGTGCCATGCGTGTTGGGGCGCAAAGTGCCGTAGTATGAAATTTATTATACTTCAAGCCATTTTGCGCGAGCTTATCCATGGTCGCCATTTTAATTGGGCCTCCAAAGGATTCCGAAGCACCGAAGCCCATATCGTCAATCAATACAACGACTACGTTGGGAGCTTCTTTTGGTGCCTTTACTTCAAAGCGAGGTGGTCGGGTTGCATTACGCACATCCAATTCAGTGAAAACCGGGCGAGCTGGTTCTCTAATAGGAAGCGAAGTACGATCAATACCCTCTGCATTAGTGCTGACTACAGCAGGTTCTGGTTTTTTGTTTTCACAAGCCATAAAGGCCAGTAAACCCACAAAAACAGAAATTTTGGTCCACGAAGTTTTCATAGTTGAGAATTATAATTATAAGGTTCAAAGATAGTATAAATTCAAGTTGGAGAATATGACATAAATGGGGAAAAGTTAGGAAGAAAACAGAACTCCAGATAAACGGCAGCGTCTAGGTGTCATTCTATGCTTTTATGTTGAATTGCATCTAGCAACACTTTTCTAACTTCATAGAGCAGGCTCCTCAGATACTCTTCATTCATTTTATCTTCTGTAATGCGCGAATAGAACATGTCCCTGGAAAGTTCGAAGTACTTACGTCCCAATTCGATCTGCCCAGGCATACCAATGAATTCTGGAAAGGAGGGGACAACGGCTGGGTCAACCAGGTTATTTACTTTCACAAATGTTTTTTCCAGCGATGGATGATGCCGGTTTCTCACTAATTGCATGTGAACCATCACGGGAGTCTTATATCTAAGAAGCGTTTGAAAAAAGTCCGGATCAAATTGCCTGATCTTTCTCATATCTTTTGCCAGCGGGTCTGCGAGTTGGAAATGATGGTTCATTAATTGTTCGAGGTAAACATCCTGACTGCCAAAATAATGATAGTAGCCTGACTTATTAAGGTTTAGAATTTTGGCAAGACGCTCCACCTGAATGCCTTCAAGACCCTCACGTGCGAAGAGTGCATATCCATTATCAATCCAGGTTTGAAGGGAGTTGGGTCGTGGCATGCCTAGTAATTTCTACTGTAAGTTATTAATTATTTCTCATCTGGAAAATTTAATGGATGCCAACGAAATTTATTCCAAGCGTCAAGTACACGTTTGACTTTATACTTGGCTCAAAACTATTTCCGTGATCGCTAACAAGTTAAAAAATTATTCCAGGTAATACATTACTTTGAACTGTAGCATGATGTCCGTTTTGACAATGGCATCATCAATGGAATTGCGTGAGCGTTGTATGTAATGATCAAATTCTGCACGCCATGTTGAATTGAACATGTATCCCAATCCAACAACTGTTCTATTGCGTGATGCATAACGCTCAATGGCTTCCCCATTAAAATTGAAAAAATTTTCAAAGAAGAAAGGGATGTAAAAAGTATTATCCGTGAGTTTGGTGTTGTTTAATAGTACTCTTCCTCCAAAGCGAACACGAAGACGTGTTTTAACATCGAGGGTGTCTTGTTCCGGATAAAAAAGAAAACGCTGATCAAGACGCATGTACATGTATGGCTTATCCATACGCAGTGCTTTAACAAACTTTGCGAATATAAATTTTTGAGCAACCCACGGACGCACCTCCACAATATCAGAGTTTTGCTGATCATTGGTATAGTGTAATTCAAGGCTCCCTTCCGCGCCATACCACCATGGACCTTGCCAGCTCAGAGTGTTACAGAGGTAAAGGTCACCCCATCCTTGCTTTTGAAGCAATTTATTTACACCAACGTTTCCTTCATATTCCCATTTCTTTCCAAATGATTTATATACGAAGCCGTCTAACCAAAGCTGAACGTCTTGCGCGTGAGTTTGACGGACACAGCATGTGCCCAGGCAGATAAGTAGTAAACAAATAAACTGTTTAAATGAGTTGGTGATAACGGCCATAAACCACTTGAATAAACTTGATAAAAGAAAAGACATGCACCATTCAAAGTGCATGTCTTAGATTTATTTACTTATTATATTAATTAGTACGTTGAGAATAATCTTTATTGGTAGCCGCAATCACCGCCTTTTTAGCGAGCAGGTTCAAGGTGGTTTCCGATCCGTAAACTACACCTGAACTAAATTTAGCATATTTGATTTCGCCATCAACCGGATCTTTATCCAATGCGCTGGAGAATTTTTTATTGATGAACAAACTGGTTTTTGAGTCAATCAGGATGGTGAGTTTATCGCCTTTCACATAAATGTCGGTGCCGGTAGCTTCAATGACGCCATCTTTTTCTGTTACGATTGCTTTGTCAATAAAATCCATCAACTGGCCCTTGGTCATGTAGGTATAGGCAAGTGATAACTCAAGAGCTTTTCCGATATAATCAGCGCTTGCTTCCATTTGATTCTCCTGAATCTTGCCACGCACCCCGGGCTTTTGCTTCGTAGCAGATTCACCGCCTACCTGCTTTACCTGGATCTCACCTTTTTCATTAAAGCTAAATTCGGTAACCACGGTAGCCTTTACTTGTCCACTCACCGTAGCGGTTGAATAACGTTTCCAGATGTACGTCATTAATTGCTTCGTGTTAGCCTCATCGGCCTTGCTTACATCCAGGGCCAATTTTTCTTTATCAATTTGTGCTATCGCGAGCGTTGATCCGATCAGTACAAAGATTAAAATCAATAGGTTCTTCACATGATTAATTTATTGTTCCAGTGTCAAAACCTGATTTTTAAAACTTAAATCCAATACCTAACTGTGCAGTGTTAAGAAATGCATTGCCAGTATAATAGTTGGTCTGATACGCCCACTCATATTCAATGTTAAGAAAAACATTTTCTTTCAGGAACAACATAGCCCCGGCACCTAATCCACCATAGAAACCGGTATCGTTACTTTCCAGATTAAGAGCCGTACCTTCTGATGAATATTTTGAAAAATGCAAACCGAGCGCACCTTTCAAAAAGGGCTTGAATTTGTCACTGCTGCCCAAGATAACTTTTGGCGCATAGTATACCGGCCATGATCGGAAGGAAAAGTTGGTTGTGCCGGCCTGAGTTGCCTGATCGTACTTGGTGAGCACATACCCTATGTTTAGGCCATGGGCAATTTTACCCTCGTTCGGATTGAATTCATACAATCCATTGATCCGCCATCCGTTTGCGTTTTTATCAGATCCTTCTGGATTTAGGTTTGCCCAACCATAGCTCAAGGTAAACATGTTCTCCTGTGCCCATACTCCCGTAGAGATTAAAATCAATGCGATAATTAATAGATTTTTTTTCATAGTTTAATTAGTAAAAAGTTTGATTTGTTAAAGTTTGATAGTATTGATACAATCTAAAAGTTAAATCCAAAATGCACTACCCATCCATAGGTATCTATGTTATATAGAAAACGTTCGGCTCCTTCACCTTTGTCATAATCAATACTGATATATCGGTAGCCGATGGTAGTCTGAAATAATTTTGAAAACCGATAACCAGCATTGGCTTGTATCTGCCAGGAGAAATCCGAACCCACACCAAAGCCACCCACATCACCACGGAATTGAAGCAACCATTTTTCTTTGATGGTACCTTGAGTTCTCATGACAATCACAGGATCATACCAGGTTTTCGAAGCCGATCCGTTGCGGACTTCATTCAACACTCCTGTTGCATCAATCCCTGTGCTTAATGAAACCAGACGTCCGCCCAGACCAACTTCCAGCCATGGGGTAAGATGTTTTAACCCGTCCACTTCCCATGCTATTTGTTCCATGGTGATCGAGCCAGTCTTAATCAGGTTGGTAGTTTCCAATCCCTGATTCAGCTTCATGTAAATAAAATCGGAGCTGATCGCCCAATCATCATTGGTGGCTTCGAGGTAAAACATGGCACCGAATTTCAGATTGCCGAGAATGTCGGCTTCATCGGCATCCACTTCTACTTCGGGCAGATTAGCTACGGTTGTTTCGCCTTTCATATTTGGAAACATCATATACAAGTCGCCCACATAATGCCACCTTTTAACGGGGATGTCTTGAGCGAACGATATAGTAAAAGAAATGAGCCAGGCAACAATTGTTAGCAGTGGTTTTAAATTAATTTGTTTCATTGGGCTATATCCGATCCGGTTTGATTGATTGGCAAATGATGTCAGTTAGGCTGTTCAATAAATTTAGAATCGCATGAGTGATTACTATAGTCAATATTTCGAATTATGACTAGAGACCTTTTCATTCAAGTCGCGAATATTCTGTAAAATATTGATAGATCTTAGACGGTTTCGTCCACTAATGAGATCAGTCATATTTCTTTAAGATATTGTGATTTAGATTTGTATGGGAGTGAAATTCAAATGAATTTCGCAAAAATTTAAGCCGCTATTTAATATATCCCCATGAAAAAGCTAATCATCATTTTATCAACACTTGTTCTTGGCTTTGCTGTTCAGGCACAAGATCAAAACGTATATACCACCAGTTCAATCGAATACCTTTTCAGTTGGTCGGATGCAAGCAACAATGGGCAGGATCTGACAGGCCCGATTCGCTTTGCCCCAGTATTTAATTTTCAGAATGCAGTAAACAAGGACTTCTCAGAAAAGGCGGGTCTATTCTTAGGCGTTTCAATAAGCAACGTGGGCTTCATCTATGACGTTGACGAATTCACCCGCAAGAAAGTCCGTTCTTATAACCTGGGTATTCCGATGGGGATTAAAATTGGCAACATGAATGGCGCTTATCTATTTGGTGGCTATGCTGTGGAGTTTCCGTTAAACTATAAGGAGAAAACATTTGTCAATGAAGAGAAAACAAAATTTAGTACCTGGTTTTCAGAAAGAACTCCGATACAGCAATACGTAATGGCTGGCATACAATTACCTTATGGTGCCACTATTAAATTCCGCTATTATCTAACTGACTTCTATAAGAAAAGCTATACGGATTCAAGCGGGCAGCCGTATCAGAATTTCAGTGGCAATGCCATGGTATTATCAATAGGTGCTACTCTATTTAAAGGAACTGAGTTTACCTATAAATAAATGGAATTGGTGGACCACAGGTATAAGATTTAACTAGTTGAACACATGGTAGCTGCTTGCAATCAGAAGGGATATCCGATCGCAATATTGAGGGCAGGTTTCCAAAAGTTAAAATCTGTGATCCATCTTTCTCCGATTGGTAAGTAAGGTGTCCGTACCGTGTAGGCAAAGTCAAGCCGGGCTACGAGGAAAGTGAAGTCCCATCGCAATCCCCAACCCGAACTGATCGCAATTTCATTTACGAAGGTATTGAAGCGAAATGTTCCGTTAGGTCTTGATGAGTCTTCATTAAATAACCAGATATTTCCTGCATCCATAAACAAGGCACCTTTCAGGTTGCCCGAAACATCAAACCGGTATTCCAGGTTTCCTTCCAACCGGATATCACCCGTAAGGTCATTGTAGCCTACAGGAGGAGCTTCACTTCCTGGCCCCACGGATCTTGCTATAAAAGAACGCAAGCTATTAGTGCCACCAACATAAAATTGTTTTACATATGGAAGTGCCTTTGAATTACCCAAAGGCACACCAACTCCGGTGCTAAAACGGGCAACGAGTTTTGATCGTTTATTGAAATTAAAATTATAGCGCAGGTCAATGCGGGTGCGCAAATATTGCGAAAACGGTACCCCCATCAAGGTATATCTTCCCAGCGAATCCTTTGAGGAATTGGTACCGGAATACAATCCATTCAAAAGATTTCCAGCCATATCAATTCCACCTCTGAAGAAGAATTCATTGACGCTACCCGTGGCTGGCTGATAGGTAAATTCATAACCAGATCCCACAATAAATTGCTCATCAAAACTTCGCTGCACGCCAGGATTCTCTTCAAGATAGTCAAGGAACTCTTCCGATTTTGAATCTTCCGGAATCTGGGTAAAGATAACTTCAATCGGATTGAAGGAATGGCTCACCCGGTCGTTCTTACTCCATCGATACCCAAAATTTGTGAACACCGAATTCAACCGGTAAAGATCTAATCGGTTAAACAGGTTGTATCCTACCGAGATATTTGTTTTAGGTAAGCTTTTTTTGGCAGAATTAAATAGAAACATCGGATAGAACCGTGGAAGTCTGTAGTTTACTTCCAAACCTAATTCATAGGCGGGATTAAATTCTCCATCTACAATCTGAACCTCAACTCTACCACGCAGATTTATTTTTAACATTTCCGAGCCCAAATTTCGATTACGGTCTGTGAAGCTGAATACTACTCCGGGACCAAAATAATTCGTAGACCTGAATATGGCGTTGAGCTCAGCGGAGTAGGCGTACCGTTTTCGTTGCGACAAATAAAGTACTACGTCAAGGGAGTCGGTCTTCGCATGCGGTATAAACTTTATGTTCGCATTTCTGATGATGGGCAACTCATTCATATAGCGAATGGTTTGCAGGTAATTAGAGCGCGAATACAGTTCATTGGGTTTTAGAAAAATGCCCTGTTGCAGCGCTGCAAGGCGTAGGGCCTTATGTTGCGAAATCAAATAATAATTAGAGAATTGTAATGTGTCAGCCTGCGTGTTATCAAGCACATGGTCGTCATGGATAAAAATCTTTCGGATCGTATACGGTTTTCTGGATTCAGGAGGTGTTTCTGGTTTTATAGTTACATCCGCGTTTATCTGATGATTGCCTGTTATCGAATCAGCTTTTACAGTTATAAATTCAGGATTAAAATAAATGTATCCACTTTCCTTGAGGCTTCTGTCTATCCTGATTCTTTCATTCTTCACGGCTTCTAACGTGTAGATGTCTCCCTTTTTCAACAACGACTCCTCACGCGAACTATTTATCTTTTGGGTGAGGTCATTGCTGGGTTTCGGAAATTCAATCGCCTCAAATCGATAAGGTTCGCGGAGGGTTATGGTGTATTTATATTTCGCTTTTCGTTTTCCTATTCGAATGGTATCAAAGGCAACTATATTGTGAAAATAACCTTGATGAAACATTCTGTTTTGTATCGCTGACGTGATCTGAATTGGACTGGCATGAGAAAGCAATACGGGGCTTGCAATCTTATTTCTCCAGAATTTCTTCTTTCTGGCTTTATCCGAAAGCATGTTATTGCGAGCCACAGCTGGTCGCATCCATAAAAAGCGGTTATTGGGTTTCGGTTTTAGTACATCTTTAATAATTGGAGTTAACTTTTTCTTGTTTTCCCATCCACTCAACTTTACTTCACTACCAATATAAAGTGGATCCCCGGTCGAAATAGTTTTAAGCCCGGTGCAGCCTGTTGCAAACAGCAATAAAAGTAATATCAACCGAGATGTAATGGACATGATCATTGATCCGTGTTCTTAGCCTGTGCTTTCTTTTTGTTATCAAATTCCCTAATAAAAATTAATGAGATTCCGGTATTCCGGATTTCCTGGTAAACTATATCATAGGTTTCGTTATTAAATAATTTAAGTTGCTTGTCTCCATTGCCAGTAAGATCATAAATGATCGCAACATCGCCTCTGTAATTTTTACCAGTGTTACCCCCGGACTGATCCTGATTGAGGTCAAAATCACCACCGATTTCAAAAGATAACCGATCGTTCATAATACTCTTCGATACTCGAAAATCCATTGCCGTTTGGGTCTTTCCTCCAGGAGCCGAATAATCACTAAACGATTGAATGCCAACATCAATGTTCACCCCTTTAATGTATTGGCTCGCAAACCTATTCAGTTGGCTTGCTAACAAACTATTCACGCTGTTGCTCAGGGCTGTTGTTGCAATCACACTCGAGTTGACATCAGCACTGGACTCAGGTAAAAATCCTCCAAGGACAAGAAGCCCAAAAACTTGTTTGTTCAATTCGGAAGCATACTCCGGCTGTCGCATGCGATCAAGTTTATTGGCCAATACAGGATAATTAACTTTTTCGTTTTGCGGAAGGTCCAGTGAAAAAGACACGATGGGGTTTTCAATGGTGCCGCTGATGTTGATCCCTACCTCATAATTCAGTGATCGTTTATAAATCGATTTTTCATTTTCGCTAATCTCATGCCCAATCAATCCAATAGAATTAGATTCTACTGTATGCACGGCCTTTATATTCAGATCGCCACTCTCTGGATTTCCGCTCCAGGTAATAGAAGAACCTGGAACGAGGTTGAAATTCTTTTTGACAAGATCATAAAACGACAAACGGTATGCGCCATTCTTAATAGTGTATTCACCTGCAAGATTAAGATTTCCACTTCGATCATAACTCAGCTCCAGCGTTGCTGCACCTGCAGCTTCTATGTAGTCGCCCGATTGTTCATCAATCAATACCCGAAGAGTTGCATTATCCTCAATAGTGATGGTTGAATTAAGATTGAAGTCCGGAAGACTGGCGACTAAGGAATCATAGAAATTAGTGGATTGAGCTAGCGCGGTAGAGTCCGCTAGCAGAGCCGGATCAATAAAGTCAACTATTCCCTCAGCTTTTAATAAGGCAATGTCATCGCTTGAATTGGCAAATGTAAGATCAGTATCATCTTTGATTTTAATGTTGGCTTCAACATGTGTATCCTTCCCATTACCCTTCACTTTTACATTACTATCAATCACCAGCAAGCCCCTTAACTTACCACGGGTAGAGTCTGGATGGTTGATGAGATTAAATTGGTCGCTATTTAATTGCAAATCGTAGGCAAAGGATTGATCCTGTAAGGATATAGAACCATCAATGGTAAGAGGGTGACGCTCCAGGTCATGGAGGGTAAAATGGTCGAATAGCAAAGTTGAATCGTTCAGCGCAATGCGGTCATTCTCCACATTAAAAGTTAACTTTGGATTGACAGTTGTTAAGCCTACATCAAGAAATTGCAGGTGTCCTTTCAGTGCTGGTTTTTGTATTGATCCACGGATCGTTGCTTCTCCATGAATTTCACCCTTCATCTCATCAATAAATCCGGTAACTAAAAATTGAAACAGTTCAAGGTTATTAACATCAAGCAGTAGGGAGGCATCGACCTCGTTATTATCAGATAAATATTTTCCCTTCAGATCAATACTATTAGATGCGTTGGTAACCAGCAACTGAAAGGGCACCTCGTTCCCATCGCTCACTGCAGTGGTGGCAATCGTTAAGGGTTCTGAGTTATAAAGCCGAAAACTATCAACAGCAGCCGTGAGATTCAGTAGCTGATCTTGGGAGTATGAGACCTTTCCGGTGAGGTATCCTTTATCAATTAGAGTTGTATCGGGCGAGATTATATAGTTCAGTGGAGTAAGATTAATATGCTTGAAAGAAACATCGAATGCATTCAAATCCCCATCCAAGCTAAGTTGCATGCTATCGCGGTTGATCTGGAAGTGATTTAACACCAGATTATTTTTTTCCACTTGAATAGAATTTTCCGGATCAATGGAAAATTCATTATCGAAAGCCGAAAGGGTATTTGTATAAATGAACGTACCACTATCCGAATGTAAAATATGTGCTCGCCAACCCAGGAGTGTAATCGTGTCGTTCGAAACCTGAAGATTCGATAAGGTGCTATCTCCTTTTTTCATTAGATCCAAATCCAGATCACCTACCTTAATAGAATTGTATAGAAAATTGGATGCGTGTAGGCTGGTATGTGCACTGTCTCGAAATATCATTAGATGAGAAGTCAGACTATCCAGGGAAATACCATAGCCAGTAAATTTACCTGAGTTGATTGCAAGAGTTGCTAATTCTTTTTGTTCTTCAAATTCTCCTGCAACCCGCAGGGCAGCGAATTCATCAACATCAATTCCGAACAATTTAATAAAACCAGCATTTTCCATTTCGATGTTAACTGTAGCTGTTCTTGATCTGGCAGGAGGAATGGTGCCACTTTCTCCTAACATAGTACCCGACCAGCTTTGAATTATTTCATCAGCTTCCCGGATATCAAAGTTTGACACGAGGTTAGCTTTTGCATAATCCGTATAATACTCGAACGCGCTTGCTGTTGGGGAAAGCAGAGTATGTATTGCCAATGTATCAAGGGCATACTTCATCGAATGCTTCTGAAATAACATTTGAGTACCTGCTACATAACCTTCCATCGATGTGGAGTCGATAATTAGTTTAGATTTTGTGTCGCCTGAAATAAGCAACGTGCTGTCTCTTTGTATTAATCGACCCAGATTAAAACTATCCACTTGAATGCTGTTTGTAAAAATCAGTGGGCCCGCAAATGAGATCTCAGAACTAACTTCTGAACGATAAATTGGGTCCGAAACGGAAACACTAACCGTTGCATTATCTTTTCTGGTCAGGCTTTCAAAAGCGATATTGTGGATGGGTTGATCTAATAACTCTATTTCGTTGATTAATCCTTTAACAGCTAGATTCTGATTATCTCCAATAATCCCGATTGCGTGTGCCGAAAGATTCATAGGACCTACCCACGCTAGATTGAACCATTTTCCAGGATCAACTTTTTCACCCGTTAGGTTCATATCAACATGTAGGCTACTCGCTTGTCGAGTGATCTGTCCGTTGGCTTTAACATCACCCCATGAAGTTAAGATAGTTGCGTCCATGTTCATGTTTTCCATATTTCCCGCACTCTTCAGTTGGAGGGTTGCGTGTGGCGGAACATGAATAGTTGAGAGAAAAGGCATAAAGACATTTTTAAAATCGGAACCAATGGTTGCATTGACTACCACATCTTTCCAGTTTATCTTTTTCGGGTCTAACGCATCATACACTTTACCTTCAGCATGAAGCAGACTGTTGCTGGTTTTTATAGTTAATGTTTTTATTTCCCCTTGATCCAGATGATATGCACCAGTAACCGCCAACTCAGTAGAGCCCCAGTGGCGGTATTGATTTATCACAGCGTCACTAAAAAAATAGCCTAAGTCGGCTGGATTAAATTGACCTTGAGCAGTTACTTCAATTGGACCGTTAGCATGGTTGGTTGACGAAAAATTGTTGGGAGTATGAATATCGGCCTGAAGTTCATTGTTGCCGGAAGCAAGGTGCAGGTTAGAAAATACTATTTGATTGTTATTCAAGAATAGACCAGTGCTTCCGTTTGTTAAATTGAATCCGGGAAGTTGAACGGAAAGTGATTGTAGTCCCGCAGACAGCGTGTCTTGGTTCATCGAGAGCTCAGCAAGTTGAAGTTGTATATTCTTTAGCGTAAGGTGATTCGGATCAAATTTTGAGGTTTCTGTTACCTGATCTTTGTGAAAAGAAAAATGATCATCCTTCAGCACAAGATCCCTGATCACAAATACGATACCCGTTCCAAAATCAGGACTAAGAAATGTGGTAGTAGCGGTGCGAATGCTGTCTCGTGGAATTTCTGACTGCCCTGCAGATAATGTACTCACCTGAGTCTGTTGAATAGTAAGCTGATCAGCTTTGATAGAAACAGGGTTTGTGGAAAACTCGGCCTGCTCACTCCTTAAAGAACCAAGGTCGACATCCACGGAGATACCACTTAGTGTGGAGATGAATTCAAACCGGACATTTTCAAGGTGTACTTTTTTGAATTGAAGAATTGAATTTGATTGAATACTTACTTTCTTTTCATTTGGCTTAAATGCATCGAGGATAAATTGAATATTAAATCCTTCTTGATCTTCAGTTAATTTAAAGGTTGCCCCTGAAATAGAGACCTGATCAAAAATGAAATCACCAGTAATCAAATTGTAAATACTGGAAGCCACTTCTATTTTGCGGACCGAAAATATCCGGGTGTTGTTAGTGTCCCAAACCGTTACATCATCGATAGCCAAATTACCCAGCATGGAGAATGAGATTCTCTGTATGTCTACTTTCGCCTCAATTTTGGACGACAGATAGGTTGATAATTTGCGGGTGATTTGCTTCTGTACGGGTGGCAGATGGATGAGAGCCAACACCAGGAAAAAAATCAGCAAAAGACCTAGTATTGTTTTTCCAAGGATTTTGGCTATTCGTAAGAATATTTTTGGGACTTGCATGATCACATTTCTCGCCTTGATTACGCTAATAAGCCTACATTAAATGTGACCTGGGTTTTTTGCCTTTATGATTAGAGGTCAAAAATAAGCATCTGCCGGCACTCAGTTAACTTCTCTTAATAATATTGGTTTTATTAGATGTCTTAAACCTTTAGGTATACTGTCATGTGCTGGATAACTATGGCCTATTTCGCGGGTGCGGCCTTAAAACGTAAACGTGAAGGGCATTGCTGCCATTTACTTTTATTGAACGCTTCAATTCTGTGCTGAAGAAGTCTAAAAGATTGGATTTAGTTTCATTGCATGCCTCATCATTAGATTGGCTTAGGTAGCAGAAATTAATTTCAAAGAGAAATGCGGAGGTCTTGATCTGGAATCTACTAATCAAAAGAGTAAACCTTAATCCAGTCATTCTTCATATCCACAATCAGCCAATTGTATTTACTGGCATCATCCAACCCTTTTTCTAATTGACCGATGTGTGAACTACGATCGTATACCCACTCACGAACAGAATCGGTATGATGAATAATCATTCCAAAACGCGGATAGCCTGTTGCCGTTGAGGTCCATTGCAGCATGGCGTAATCACCATCGGAATTTCCGGCCGTAAATACCGGACGTTTGCCAATGTATTGATGGATGCCTACCGGCTTACCTTCTTTATCGTCAATGAAATTTAATTCAGGGAGTTTAATAAGAACAGGTGTTCCGTCTTCCTTCACTTCGTATTTTACTTTTGCTGAACTGCCCACCACCTGATCAGGAGGAATGCCGTACGCCTGTTCCACCCAGGGACGCATGAAGTCTACTCCGCCACCTGAAACGATAAATGTTTTGTACCCGTTTGCACGCAGGTAATTCAGCAGTTCAACCATTGGCTGATAAATCATTTCGTTATAGTGCTTGCCGGTTTTTGGATGCGTTGCTGTTACCAGCCAGTCGGTTACACTTTTTTCAAATTCATCGGTACTCATTCCGGAATGAGTAGCTCCAACGATTTGCAGCAATGCTTTTTCCCCGCCTGCCAATGCTGTTTTTAAATCACCTTCCAGCAACGCTTTGAAAGGTTGTTTTGTTTTCCATTCTGGGTGCTGTGGCGCCAGGGCTTTTACCTGATCCAATGCAAAGGCCAGTTGAAAGTACATCGGTTGTTCACTCCACAATGTTCCGTCATTATCAAAGCACGCAATACGATCAGCCACAGGAATAAAATCCGCACTACCTTCGGTGGTGGTTTTCGTTACGAATTCAATGATCGATTTTTTTGAGGTGCCATCATTCCAGGAAGGAAGCGGGTCAGCTGGAGTTGCGCTTTTTTGTTCCTCAGTTACTTCTGGCTGCTGTTTACAACTGATTACGGTAATCAATAAAATACAAAGAACTAAAACATTATTTTTCATGATGCTGGTTAGTTTTGAAAAATGCCTGTGACACTTTCGTAGTCACAGGCAAAATCCAGTTCGTTTATTTTAATTCAATAAATTTTAATTGAATCTTGTGCTTTACTTGGTAGCACCTGTTGTCATTGCATCAATTTGCTTTTGTACTTTGTCAAGACTCCAATCACCTGGTGTTTGACTTGGTGGATAATCTTTGAACGTAGATAGAAACTGAAGTGCGTAACCCTGAATAGGTGTTATGATAAATGCACGGTCAATATACCAATCGTAATAAGTGTTAGAGCCATGTAATGCTTTTTCAAAGGGATCCCTGCGAAGGTTAAAAAGATAAGGCGCACGCAAATGAACAAATGGCTCAAGCCAGATTTGCAATTGATCAGCTCTGTTTTCCAAAAAATTTACCTTCCAATCATTAAATCGTATGCCCGAAACTTCACCGCCATCATTTACATAGACAAATCCTTTGCGAGCCGACTCTTTTGATTTTCCAGTCAAATAATCTAACTGATTAGCACCATCAATATAATTTTTATACGTACGCCCATTCAGTGTTACTCCTTTCTTCAATTGTTCTGAAATATTAGGGTTGCCTGCAATCGCAGCAAAAGTTGGCAGCCAATCTTCGTGAGAAACAATTCCGTTAAGTGTTTCGTCTTTAAGAAAGTGGCCAGGCCAACGAATGAAAGCTGGTACTCTGTAAGCTCCCTCCCAGTTGGAGTTTTTCTCACCGTGAAACGGTGTTGTTCCGGCATCGGGCCACGTATTATAATGCGGGCCGTTATCAGTAGAGTAAAGTACTACGGTGTTGTCAGCAATTCCTAGTTCATCCAAAAGCTTCAACAATTCACCAACGTGCATATCGTGCTCAACCATTCCGTCACTGTATTCATCTTGCCCTGAAATACCCCGATGTTCCTCCTTCACGTGTGTACGGAAATGCATGCGTGTGCCGTTCCACCAGGTGAAGAATGGCTTACCTGACTTTACCTGCCGTGTAATAAATTCTTTAGCAACAGCCAGTGACTCATCATCAATGGTCTCCATTCTTTTCTTGGTCAATGGGCCTGTGTCTTCTATAGTCTGACCTCCCTTGCCATCAGCTTTGCATTTCAATACACCTCTTGGTCCATACACCTGACGAAATGTTTTGCCATTAGGCATTACCATTTTAGTAGGATAATCTTCATTCTCTGGTTCCTCCTCTGCATTTAAGTGATACAGATTTCCAAAGAATTCATCGAAGCCATGCATCGTTGGCAAATGCTCATCCCGATCACCCTGATGATTCTTTCCAAACTGACCTGTAGCATAGCCTTGACTTTTTAAAACCGTTGCGATGGTAACATCTGTTTTTTGCCATCCTTCTTTTGCGCCAGGCATACCTACTTTGGTCATACCAGAACGAACCGGTACGCTTCCACTGATAAAAGCAGCACGTCCTGCGGTACACGATTGCTGTCCATAATAATCCGTAAAAGAAACACCTTCTTTTGCAATGCGGTCAATGTTGGGTGTTTTGTAACCCATCATGCCACGGTTATTATGGCTGATGTTCCAGGTACCAATGTCATCACCCCAGATTACCAGGATGTTGGGTTTTTTCTGCTGTGCTTGTACTAATGCGGGCATTAGCATCAGCAGGAATAAAATGCTATTAGAAAATAGACGACTTCTCATTGTAAAAAATTTTTTGTTCAACATAAATTTAGAGTACATATCAAAATTAACAATTAGATTTTATTAATGAAGTAATTTAGTTGGTCATTTTACTTGGGCGTTTTATATCTATCATCTATTCGGTATGACCAAACATACTAATTAAGATTACTTTTCATCATAGTACGATACTACTTTTTCGGAAATAGAAATACGACCATCGTCTTCCATTTTAAAAATTTTTATTCAGGCGAAAGAAGAAACCGGTACTATACTAAACTCCTTTTTTAGCAACAATTAATTTCTTGCATTCTTTTTTATAAAGAAAGAAAGAAAAAAAAGAGCCTAAATGGAAGCCAAAATCGACTTATGGAAGAGTAAAGGTTTCAATTCGAGCAAATTGAAACCCCAAAAGCATTGATTTAATATAGGAAGCACAGACTTAACATTACGACTTCACTCCCACGGTCGAACTTCGGGCAAAACAATTAATACAATTCATTCAGTAACTTTATCCGAATATTATTAGTCCATTATGGTTATGCGTTTCTCCCTCTTATTCTTATCGATTATATTTTTTACATGCACACAAAAGCCTGCTGATGAAACAACGCAGACTAAAAAGAATGAACAATCTTTAGTTAGGCAGCAAGGCATGGTTTGGATTCCGGGCGGAGATTTTACCATGGGTGCTAAAACACAAAGTAGTACAGGCGATGCGCAACCCTTTCATACCGTAAAAGTTGCAGGCTTTTGGATGGACGAAACGGAAGTAACTAATGATCAGTTTGCTGCATTTGTAAAAGCCACCAACTATAAAACCCTTGCTGAGAAACCCGTTGATTGGGAAGAAATGAAAAAGATGGTTCCTGCGGGAACCCCAAGACCACCCGATGAAGCATTACAACCCGGTGCGTTGGTGTTTACTCCTCCTTCAGCAGCAGTGATGTTAAATGATTATTCGCAATGGTGGGCCTGGACTATTGGTGCTGACTGGAAGCACCCACAAGGACCGGGCAGTTCTATTGAAGGAAAAGGAAACCATCCGGTTGTGCAAATTGCCTATGAAGATGCTTTGGCTTACGCAACCTGGGCTGGCAAACGATTGCCTACCGAAGCTGAGTATGAATTTGCTGCACGCGGTGGCCTTCAACAAAAAGAATTTGCCTGGGGCGATGAATTAAATCCGCAAGGAAAATATTTAGCCAATTATTTTCAGGGCGCATTCCCCTACCGCAACACAAAGGACGATGGCTTTGTTGGGACAGCTCCTGTAAAATCATTTCCACCAAACCCGTATGGACTCTTCGATATTACGGGCAATGTGTGGGAGCTTTGCAGCGATTGGTTTGCCGTGGATAATTTTTCAACAAAAAAATATACTGCTGTGGTTGTTGACCCTAAAGGGCCAGCTTCAACGTTTGACCCCAACGATCAATTAGCTATTAAACATGTATCGAAAGGGGGTTCATTCTTATGCAGTAATGAGTATTGCAGCAATTACAAACCGAGTGGCCGCCAGGGTTCATCCTACGATACAGGCATGGATCATACCGGTTTTCGTTGTGTTAAGGACGCGGATTAATCTCCTTTTCCGGATTCAAATCTTTCACGACCAGTTCATCAATCTCTCCATTTTCAGAAAGCAGAATCGAAATATTTCGGGTAGAAGGAAACTGTGCCAGCACAATTAACATAATGGATGTGATGGGTACTGAGATTACCATTCCTAAAATGTCCCACAGATAACCCCAAAGAGAAAGTGTAATCACAACCACCAGCGGACTTAAGTTGAGTGACTTGCCCATAATCTTCGGCTCTATATAATTGCCTACCACCAATTGAACAGCCTCAACAAAAACAAGCACCCATAAGAAAGGCCAGAAAGAACCGAATTGCAAAACAGCAAATATGGCTGGCAACACGGTTGCGATGAGTGAACCTATGTAGGGAATGTAATTGAAAAGGAAAATGAGAAACGCCCAGAGGAATGCATAATCAACACCAATAATTACCAGCACTAAATAACTTAATCCTGCAGTTAGTAAGCTCACGTACGTTTTTAATGTAATGTATTTATTGGTAGAAGTATAAATTTGATCGCTGATGGAATTGAACCGATACCAGGTGTGGTCATTACTAAAGAGCTTTCGCAACTTCTTTTTCAGAGAAACTTCTTCCAGCAACAGGAAAACAAGATAGATTAATACAATAATTAAATTGCTTAAGATGGACGTCATACTGCTGAGCAATCCATTTAAATAGGCTTGTAAATTAATTCCATCCAGTTTACCCATAATCCTTTCATCCAAATCAGGAACTCCAATGAAGGTGCTTAACTTTTGAAAAAATACTTCAAAGGTTAATTGATAGGTTTTGTAATTACTTAAAATTAAAGTGAGATTATCAACTATTAGATTTATGGTTACCTGAAGGATAAGGGAAATGGTAACCAGACTTAATGTTCCGCTTAGCCAACGTGGAGCTTTTCTCCCTTTAATTTTTATACTGCCAATGAAATTCTGCAACGCCCGAATGATATACCATACAACAAGCGCTACGGCAAGGGGTTTTAATATTTCCTTGAAAAAGATGAGCGCAGCAATAATAATAACAAGAAGAACTCCAATACTTACAACTTTATTTAATCGGGACTCGGGCATAGTTTGCAATTTGTCAATTTCAAAACTAAAGTACGATGACCAATGGTCAATTCTATCTTGTGGCCTATACTTTTCTGCGATTTCTGATAAAAAGATTCTTTATATTACTGTGCCTTAACCTAAGCAAAATGAATAAATATTTTACGTTGTTACTCTTAGTATCCCTTAGTTGCACAGCCCCGAACGTAACAGAAGAAATTTCAGAATCTTCAAATTCCGTTCAGGAATACGCAAACTCCGTTAATAAATATTCGATCCCGCACTTTCAGGATAGTAGCTCATTCGTTAGACTGGAATCATTATATCCGGTTATTGATAAAATCTATCGCGACTATGCAGAGAAAAATCATTTTCCTGCACTCAGTTATGGCGTAATTGCCGGGGGCAAATTAATTTATTCGAGCAATGTTGGCACCGCTAACCTTGCTGATAAAACGCCTGCCACAAGTAAGAGTTTATTTCGCATTGCTTCCATGAGCAAAAGTTTTACAGCCATGGCAATTCTAAAACTGCGCGATGAAGGGAAACTGAGTTTAACCGATCCGGTTTCAAAATACATTCCAGAAATAACTAATGGTGGTGCGCTCACCAAAGATGCTCCGCCCATTACGATTCAAAACCTACTTACTATGTCTGCAGGTTTTCCGGAAGATAATCCATGGGGCGATCGGCAATTGGATGCTGCGGACGATGAGTTACTAAAACAGATCACCGAAGGTATTTCCTTTTCAAATGTGCCCGGAGTAACTTTTGAATATAGCAACATGGGTTTCGCCCTGCTTGGAAAAATAATCTCTTCAATTTCAGGTTCACCTTATCAGCAATACATCACCGAAAACATTATGAAACCCATAGGTATGAACGATTCCAAATGGGAGTATAATGATGTACCGAAAGAGCAACTTGCATTAGGCTATCAGTGGATTGATAATGAATGGCAAGAAATTCCTTTGTTACACGATGGTGCGTATGGCGCGATGGGTGGATTGATTTGTTCCATCGAAGATTTTGGAAAGTATGTTGCTTTACATTTGAGCGCCTGGCCTGCACGCAATAGTGTCGAGACCGAACCTGTGCGCAGAAGTTCTATTCGTGAAATGCATCAACCGTGGCGATTCAATAATTTATTTACGAATGCAAAAACAAGGAGTGGCGAACTTTGCCCCGTTGCTGTGGGCTATGGGTATGGATTAGGATGGCGAAAAGATTGCAATGGACTTGTGCGCATTTCGCATAGTGGTGGCTTACCCGGTTTTGGTAGTGAGTGGCGCATTTATCCTGAATATGGAATTGGAATTGTTTCTTTTAGCAATCATACGTATGGCGCACCAAGTGCGGCCAATGCATTAGCATTGGATACACTCATCTCGTTAGCCGGATTAAAACCCAGAATGCTGCCACCTTCAGAAATTCTATTAAAACGACAAGATGAAATAGTTAAACTTCTACCAGTGTGGAGTGAAGATCAAACAAAAATCTTTGCCGAGAATTTCTTTATGGATGAATCATTGGCGCGAAGAAAAGAAGCTACCCATAAAATCTTTGGGGACGCAGGAAAAATCATTTCCGTCAAACCACTCGCACCTGAAAATCAATTGCGCGGAAGTTTTGTAATGGAAGGAACGAAGAAAAACGTTTTAGTATTTTTTACGCTTACACCTGAAAAGGAAGCGCTCATTCAGCAGTTGGATGTGGAGTTGATTGAGAAGTAACGTCACTAAAATTCCCGGCTGCAGGCAGATTATTCTATCAATTATTATTCTTATAATTGATGACCTAACCTAGCCTTTTATGACACGAGATCAACACCTTGAGTTTTGTAGACGTTGTACAAATAGAGAATTCAACCCCCAGTTAGGAGTAATCTGTGGGCTTACAAAAAAGATTGCTGACTTTGAAAACAATTGCGAAACTTTTCAAGTTGATGAATCCGTTAAAGTAGAAGCGCCAGTTGCAGAACCTTTAGCCGGGTATCAGGTAGTTGGTGACCTATCAAAAGATGTAAAGGATAAACTCAGAGTTCAACAAGATTTAGTTTATGCTATTATTGGAGGCCTTTCAGCAGCAATAGTTAGTGCTTTGATTTGGGCTTTGATAACTGTATCTATAAAATATCAAATTGGCTATATGTCAATTGCTGTTGGTTTGATTGTAGGATTTTCAGTTCGTTTTTTTGGTGCCGGTATCGATTATATCTTTGGATTTATTGGTGGTTTCTTCGCCATTCTCGGCTGTGCTTTAGGTAATTTGCTTAGTCAGATTGCCTTCATTGCTGATGCAGAGTCTTTGAGTTATTTCGATGTTCTTACGCTACTTAACATACCAATCATACTCTCTATTTTCGAAGAATCATTCTCACCTATGGATATTTTGTTCTATGGAATTGCTGCCTACGAAGGGTATAAGTTTGCGTTCCGAAATATCCCTGATCAAGTAATAAAATCTTCTTCTACTGATAAGTTAGAGCCTTTACCCTATTCAAATCTTCGTTTACCAATTGTTATTGTTCTTTTTGTGGGCTTGTCCGTGACTTACTATTTTGTTCAGAAGGGAACAGTAGGTATCAAAACTTTTAGTTATGCATCAGGTGCTAAAATGTCTGAAGGATATATGGAACAAGGAATAGAAAATGGACTATGGAATTTTTGGTGGGAAAATGGCAACCAACAACAAATTGGGTATTTTAAAAATGGCAAGCAAGACAGCCTGTGGATGTTCTATAATGAGGATGGAGTACTTTATAGGAAGGGATCATTTATTGAGAATCTTCAACATGGCGAATGGATTGACTATCATCCTAGCGGACAAATTAGCGGAAGTGGAAATTTTTCTATGGGTAGACAAACCGGTCCATGGGTCTTTTATTTCGAAGATGGTACGATGAGTCAAAGAGGCGCTTATAAACTTGATCGACCAGATGGACTTTGGGAAGTCTATTTCGAAAATGGAAAAATGAATTCGAAAGGATTCTTTGAAAAAAGTGAACCTACAGGCATGTGGACATATTGGTATGAGGATGGCACTAAAAGTCTTGAATTGGAATATAGCGATGGTGAGAATTTTAGAATACTCAATAGTTGGTCTGATAAAGGGAAGCAACTTGTAAAGGGTGGTAATGGTATACACATAGATACTTATCCTACTGGAGAAACAAGTGAGATTGGAACGGTAACAAATGGCAATCACACTGGAATCTGGAAAAAATATACAATAGATGGAAAGCTTCTTCAAACAGGTGAATTCCGTAATGGTTTGTACTATATAATTGATTCGTGGACAGTTGATGGCGAACCACAAGTAAAAAAAGGGGAAGGAACTTATGTGAGTTATCATGATGACTTAGGAAACGTAGAGGAACAAGGAAAAATATCAGGTGGCTTAAGAATTGGAGAATGGGAAATGTTATATCCAAATAATGGCGGTACCATGCTAAAATCCAATTACTCACAAGGCAAGCTAAATGGTAGATATGAATCTTATTTCGAAAATGGAGAGGTCAGTGCAACAGGAAAAATGACCAATGGAAAGCGTGATGGTGAATGGAAGTGGTTTCAGCAAAACGGATCTCCAGAATCTGATATCGTATATAATCAAGGATTAAAAGAAGGTGTTCAATCCTTTTATGATATGCAAGGAAATTTAACTCACTATGAGGTCTATAAAAATGGTGAATTAGTTGAAGCCAAGCTAAGCGGAGATTAATTAGGTTTTTGGTCTTACCAATTCAGCCAACTTTTTTGGGGCAACTGTACAATAAGCTGTAGTAAGTGCATCTTCTAACAGTTTCTTATTGACTTTCTTGAGTTCAATAAATGTCCAACCTTGCTTGCCCCATTTGTTTGGCACTAGATAGATAGCAGCACTTGTCGAAAACACTGATTGATCTATTCCGGTTAACTTTAGACAGGCCTTAGCGTTGGCTACATCAAGCGTTACAAATATTTTTTTCTTAACCCGAAACGAAGTCTTTTCAAAATGAGGTGCTTCCTCTACTTCCGGAAATGCTGATGCTAATTTTCTAAACGTTTTTAAATCGACCATGTTGTAAATCTTTGTGCCTTTGTGTCTCGGTGGTATAAAATCTACTCTATTTCAATCTTATATTTATCCAGCAATCCAGCAATTCCAGCTTGCGAAAACCTGGCTTTGCTTATCTTATTTATTTCCGGATCGATCGAAAAATTATAGGCCGTTCTGAAATCAGCCCGCTCCAGAACAGTATTTTCAAAACGAGCGTGGGTCATATCGCAATTTAAAAATGCAGAGCCTGTAAAATCAGAAGCGATAAACTCTACTTCCTCAAGCTTACAATCTTTAAAGTGTGTTTTCTTTAGCTTGAGTTGGTAGAATGATGAGAAGTTCAACACACAGCCCTCAAATGAAAAAGATAACAACAACTTATTACAGGTATCAAATCGTAAACCCAGCATCTTACAATTTCTGAACTGAGCATTGATTAAAGAAGTGCCCGCCAGATTTACCATACTTACATCACAATTTTCAAACCGACATTCAGAAAACCGCAGTCCACTTAAATTACAATCCGCCAAAATACAATTCTTAAACACACAGTTTTCATATTCTCCTTTCACCAACTCCTTTTCTTTAAAGTCTACACCTTCAAAGGTTTGATCTTCAATAAACTCTTTCATTCTATTACACTCACTTTAATAATTCAGCTGGGATTGCATCTATTGACTGAAGTTTGATGGCGCGATAATACACTTCAGCAGCCTCTGACTGAATCTGGATTTTACCTTTGGTTAAAGGGGATTCTTTTTCATCCACCAAATGCCTTGAGTTTTGAAGCACCATCGTTACAACTCCATTTACTACATGTACACTCGTTCCACCAAAGCAAAATAAATCGATTGTATTCCATTCACCTGATGGTTTTTCTGCATCCGGATATTTTTTTACGTGCCGATCATTTTCGCTGTCCTGACTAAAGGTTAGCAATTGACCTTTTGGATCATACTGATAAACACTATCAATATTGAGTGTTGCTTTCACATCTTCAATCGCACCTGCCACGCCCCAATAATCTCCCACATCACCTTCCTGAATTTGAAACTCCTGTGACTTTAACCAAAAACCATCTCCTACTCCATGCTCGCCAACACCATGATAAATGAGTCCGCTATCTCTCCGATCTGTATCCTTATCGCGGGGATACCATTTCTCCTGTCCCCATTTAAACTGAAGTTGTAAATGATAATTCTCAAACTCACGTTGCGTAGAAATGCCGCCCCAAATTTCACCAGAAACTCGCAGTACATTTTCACCTTCAAGGTTTACAATTTTAAAAACTCCGATCGTATCATTATTAAAACCTAAATGAGGCTGCATTCTAAAATTACTCCGATCCATATCAGGTTTGAATTGCGGCCCGAGGTATGTATCCCAACCGTTTAAACTTGAGCCATCAAATAATATTTGCCAATCACTCTCATCCTTCTCATTTTTGGAACAGTTTGTTAGCATGAGAGCGAGACAAATAATCAGTAGTTTAAATTTTACCATATCAAGTAAATTAATTCTTCATTTAGATTTCGGTGCATGCTTCATTAACTCCTCATAACATTCTGGATTCCCAAACCGGTCACCGGAAATCTGAACATTTTTGACCCATCATCTTTGGCTGAATCAGTTTCTTCATTACGTGATGAGATGGCAAATAAACCGCACCAAGCATAAACGTGAAGATGGATTTAGTCATACATGAAAGTAAACAATTCCCGATAAGGATTGAATGTGAGTTTTAAAAAACCTCAAATTGTTTCATCCTGCTGCGTAACAGAGCCATGCGGAGAAAAAATCTCTTGATTTCACAATTTGAAAACGACACAAATCGGTAATTTTCCTATCTTAGTTTTCTTTAAATTTTAAATTATGGCAGACGAGACTTCCAATAAGATGTTAGTAAAGTATAAGTTTCGCGACTTAAAAGTGTATTCATCCGATGAATGGATGGCCGATGCTACTAAAAAATACCGCAAGGTGTATGATCGATTTGAAACCACCTATCTGCGCGTTGAGCTCTCTTTTTTCAATAAACTCTTTGATGAAGAGGAATGGGACACTGCCATTCGTTTTAAGTGCTTTTCGTTGAACGGAAGCCAAAAAAATGAACTCTGCAATTTGGAAGAAAAAAGAAAAATCTTAAAAGAAGAAAACATTGTGTATGCCCGCACATCCTGGGGACAAGCCACTGCAGGTACGTATTGGTTTAAAGGAGATTATGTGTGGGAAGCCTACATTGATGAAGTAAAAGTAGGTGAGTCAAAATTTCATATTGAAGATCTTGGCCAATCGAAGCCTGGTGAAAATTTGTTTTTTGATATTGATTCAATAAAACTATTTGAAGGCGATGGGCAAGCATATCTTCTGCCCGATAAAAAATACTTGAGCCAATTCAGCCAAGTGCAAACCCGTTATGTGTGGAGCGAATTTAAATTTAAGAATAAAACTAAGGCGGGTTATTACGCTGAAATCTTTTTTAACTTTTATGACAAAGCAGGCCTTCCAAAAGGGAGCAATGCCATGCTAACTTATGTAGCCGCAAACACATCCGATCAGATCTATACCATCTATCCAGGCTGGGGTGGCGAAGCGCCAGGGCGTTGGAAAAGTGATAAGTATACCATGGAAGTTGTATTCATGGATACATTGATCGCTGTGGTTCCCTTTCAGGTGGGGCCACAGTTTGAAGAAGGTGATGCCCAAGTTGTCACCGATTCAGGGCAACTAATTAAACAAGCCGCAACACAAACGGCACCCACATCAGCAAACAAAACACTTGACGACCTTCTTTTCGAAAGTTTGAATGAATTGAATTCATTGACGGGCCTTGAAAATATTAAAAAAGAAGTAAATGAAATGGTAAAGCTTGTTCGTTTCTATCAGGAAACTGGCAAGGATGTACTTAATAAATTTTCATTGCATACTGTTTTTACTGGCAATCCAGGAACTGGAAAAACAACCGTAGCCCGCATACTTGCAAAAATTTATAAAGGTCTTGGTATTTTAGAAAAAGGACATTTGGTAGAAGTAGATCGCGAAGGATTGGTTGCAGGCTTTATTGGGCAGACTGCCATTAAAACTGGTGAGAAAGTGGGCGAAGCAATGGGTGGAATTTTATTTATTGATGAAGCGTATTCATTGGCGCATGGCCGCAGTTCTCAAAACGATTTTGGTGCCGAGGCGATACAAGTTATTTTAAAACGCATGGAAGACATGCGGGGTAAGTTTGGGGTAATTGTAGCGGGGTATACAGAAAACATGCAAGAGTTCATTAACTCCAATCCAGGTTTAAAATCGCGCTTCGATAATTATTTTCCGTTTCAGGATTATTTGGCAGAAGATATGTTTGCCATTGCCATGACACTGCTCACTAAAGAAGGTGTAAAGCCGGACGACTCGGCACGAAATCACTTAAAAAATTATTTTGAGTTTCTGCACGCGAACCGCGACCAGCATTTTGGCAATGCCCGTGCTGTGCGGCAGGTAATTGGAGAGTCCATAAAGAATCAACACTTGCGCTTGGCTGAACTTAAGAAAGAAGAGCGCACACCAGAGTTAATGGAGACATTGATTTTTGATGATGTGAAAGAGTTTGAAATTAAGGAGATTAAAGACAGCAGACCCAGGATGGGATTTAAGACTGGGGGAAGTGAAAGTTAAGTATTTAGTAGATAGTCTTTAGTAATTAGAAGGGATAACTAATTTCAAAGGATTGACTTAGGAACTATTCCTCTTAGCCAAATTTTAAATCGTTTCATTCTTCCTACTTCCGAGTCGGGATTGTAAGCCAACGTAGTATGCCATGCGTTTTCAGGTTTCATATCTTCTTCCATGGCATGAAATAAATTGGTAGCAATTTTTGAATCATAAATCACAGCTACACATTCCGTATTCAAATTAGCACTGCGTGGATCAAGGTTGAAGGTTCCGATCACTGCAATCTCACTATCAATTACAATGGACTTGGCATGCAACCCAAAGATGGGTGAGTAGTTTATTTCTTGTTGCAGTGCACCGCTCATTATTTTCATTCGTACAGCTGCATCCGGTTTAAATTCATAAATCTGAATTCCCGTGTTCAATAAGTTTTCGCGTTCGCGCTGATAACCGCTAAACGCCTCATAATTATCCGTTGATGACATGCTGTTGGTTAGCACTCGCACATCTACTCCCCTTTGAACTGCATCAAGAAAAAGTTTTTGACTCAATTGAGTTGTGACTAAATAAGGAGATTGAATGTAAATAGATTTAGTAGCACGCTTCAGCAAACTGATCAACGTATCGGTGCACACACCCCCACCGGCAAGTCCATCGCCTTTGTTTTTTCCGGGCTCATCCGAAACAAAAGAAACCCTATCTACCCAAACCAAATCTCCAGATTCCTGAATTTGTTTAAAGGCGACAGGAACTCGCTTAATCTTTTCGCGAACCTGTGGCCAAAAGTTTGTCGGGTTGCAAGCGTATTGATGCAGGTATTCAAACTTTATTTTTGAGTTCAACTCAACGTCATCATCTACCAAAGAGGATATGGAAACACTTTTTGAGTTGTCCCAAAACTGATTAAAAGAATTTTGCACATCGACTGCTGTCTTTCCAATCAGCAGCACATCCCGATCTCTAAAGTTATACTCATGATCATAGTCAAAATATTCATCTGCAATGTTTCTGCCGCCTGTTATTACTACTTGCCCATCTACAATAAATGTTTTGTTGTGCATGCGCTGATTAAAGCCTTTAAAATCAGTGGCCATGCTATACAGTTTCTTTGGAAGGTTTTTACCAATGTTGGCTGTAGGATTATATACTTTGATTGAAAGGTTGGGATGAGCATCCAACGCTAATAAATCATCGGCATCAGCCTCCACCATAATATCATCAATAAGAATTCGAACTTGCACACCGCGATCAGCGGCACGAATTAAATAATCGATAGCAATCAGTCCTATGTTATCAGCAGAGAAAATAAAATATTGAATGTCAATTGATTTTTCGGCCGACTCCGTCAACCACGCGCGTGAAATCATGGAGTTGTCACCTTCCTCTAGTGTATAGACCCCCGTTTTAGTAGCCGTCAGTTCAGCCAGTGGCGCGAGTTGTTCTGAGAGTAAGTGTGGACTATCAAAATGAATTTGAGAACAAAAGTCTTCATCAATTGGTGGATACTTTTCTTCTTTAGCACACGCTGCGATCAGAATAAAAAAAGCAAGACAAGTTCGTTTCATACCTGCTTACCAATCCAGGTATTTATACACAATGCGAATGAGTGGATATGCCTCATTCATATTCTTAGCAACATAAGAAACTGTATACCCATCAACCCGTTTCATTCCTGGAATCCCCATCGCAACATCAGCTCGGGTAGGTGTATCAACTTTGATAGCAAACTCAACAGGTTCTTTTATAGAAAGTGGTTTTGCATTCTTCAAATCTTTTATTGCAGCAATAGTCTTCTCCTTAAGTGCCTTTATCACCACATCAGGGTGTAGGAGTTTTGCAGCACTGGTTCCAATGGCTTCTTTCGTAATCACAGTTCGGGTGGGTACTAACTTTGTGATTTCTTCGGTGAATGTTTTATCGCCACTCGCTAAAATAACCGGCACACCTAGCGCACCTGCGAAGTAAGCATTGAGTCCGCCTTCACCAACTTCCGTTCCATTAATCCAAAGTCCTTTTACATTACCAGAACCTGTATGTGCTAAAAATCCATTCTCCGTTCCTGCTTTTGCGTGATAGCCAATAAAGATTATTCCGTCAAAGCTGGCATCAAGATTTTGAACCATGCCTAACGGTTTGATATTACTCTGAATGTATTCGGCTCGAGAATCAAGTTCAGTGTGAAGCAAATTTTGCATATCGCCATGACTATCATTCACAACTACCTCAGCAGGGCCAACTTCAAAGATGGCTTTTATCACTGCGTTCACTTCATTAGTCATTAGTTTTCTTCCTGTCTCATAATCTTTTCCACCGCTTGATACCATTTTCGAAGTTCCAATTCCACCAATGCCTTCCATATCCACCGAGATAAATATTTTAACCGGCTTAGTCTGAGAAAACGAAAGTGTGGTGGTGACTAGTAATAGCAAAAAGACAGTTCTCATTGTGATCATAGTTAGCTTCTAAATATAGGGGATTTATTACACACTTGAGAAAATTCTTACTCTCCCTAACCTCCAATAATTTCAATTTGATAGTGCAATCAATAGAAAAATCATTGGCACAATCTTTTGATGATAGGGATAAAAAACATATCCCGCTATGAAAACAACACAAGAAGTAATGGAGATTTGCATTGACACTTGTTACGAATGCGCAGACACGTGTAACGCCTGCGCTGAAAACTGTGAAGATATGCCGGGCATGGAAGATTGCTACAATGCGTGTATTAATTGTGCTGAAGCATGTGAGAAGTGTGCCACCGAATGTGAGAATGATTCGGAAGCACAGCTAAATGCTATTGATGCCTGTTTTCAATCATGCAAAGCATGTGCTGAAGAGTGTGAAAAGCATAACAATGAGCATTGCCAAACTTGTGCAGAAGTATGCAGGAAGTGTGCAGAAGTTTGTGCTGAGATTCTTGCAAAAGAAAGGGCGGTATAGTCACACCTAATATTTTATTCCCAATCGGCAAGTGCATGTAACAAATACTGCACTTAATCGTCTCGGGTACATGTGGAAAATAATCGATTATCTCAAGGAATTTCTTATCATAAAATTATTTGTAATCTATCTGAGATACATCATTGGCTTTGCATTTATTTTTGCTTCCATCATTAAGATTAAGGGCGAGCGCTTTACAAGCATACCTGCTTCTGAGCCCGTGGGCTATTTCTTTGAAGCCATGTACCAAACTGGGTTTTATTGGAATTTCCTGGGTTGGGCACAATTTATTACAGGCTCACTCCTGATGTCGCAACGTTTCTCAACCTTAGGCGCACTTACATTTTTCCCAATTATTCTAAATGTTTGTCTCATCACAAATTCAATAGACTTTGGATCGGGAACTCCTCTAATTACGACACTCATGTTATTGGGTACAACTTTTCTAATTATATGGGATTATAAAAAATGGACATTATTATTCAAGCAGGATCATCAAATAAAGCTTGATCTTACTAACCAACCGAAAGACAAACTTATGACTGATCCTATCTGGACAATAGCTGGGGTTTTATTTATCCTTCTAACTGTGGCTGTTCAATTGAATAACCCCAAACAATCCATGATCATTGCCTGGTTAATCAGTATGTTATTTGTAGGTATTGTTGCTTTTGTACTTGGACTCACTCGATATAGAAGAGCAAAACATAATTAGATTTGTTCAACTCCAAAATGATTCCATGCTTGACATTCCAATTATAAATTCGGATTAATCACTCCTTTGTAATTTCCTCCAGTTTCTTAAAAAATGATCTCTTTCTTTCGGAATTAATTCCCCAATCAACGGGAACGCTTTGATAACCCGATTCATACCCCTCGTCTTTCATCCTAAAATCAAAAAGTCCCCAGGAAACATATTCATTAACGGCTGTCACAAAATTACTGGTATCCGACTCGAAGTTAAAGTGATCATCTTCATTGATGACAATCGGTTTTGATCCACCAACAATCTCGCGTGTACGTTGAATAAAGTTTCGCATTTTAGTGGCTGTAGCGACCCCGTTCCCATGAATTAAAATATAATCTGATACTTGAGCAATTTCCGGTGACGGAACGGTGCCGCCACCAAAACTAGTGCTGACCAACAAAGTTCTGTTATCTACATGTATTCCCTTTACGCGTTTAATTAACTCAGGCACTCGTTCGGCCCGAAGGATTTCGTGATCATATTCAATATTGCATTCATTATTAATCTCAACAAGAATATTTCGATAGCCTTTAGTTTGTATCCAATTCGTAATGTTATCAGTTGCCTTGATGACAGCCTCTTCATTTTCTAAATTCTGATCCTGACCAAAATAAAAATAACCAAGAATAACAACCATGCTCAGTTCATCAGCCCTGTTTAATATTCGTTCAAGTCTATCTATATAATCCAACCTTAGCTCACCTTTTTCATCAAATGCTGAATTTATCCACCCTTTGTTTCCATACCCAAGTGGGCTGCCACCCTGAAGGTTTAGTGTGAATGCCAGTAAGCCTTTGTTACGCCATGATTCCATATTGGCAATGAATTCATTTGTGTTTCTATCTGCATCCCACACCTTAGTGTCAGGATATGCAAAATTATTTCTCGTTTCAGGATTCAAGTCATCGAATATTCCCTGTACCATTCGCGAATTATGGAGTAACCCCTCAATCTTATTTCCTTCCCAATATCTTCCTTTGTAAGTAAGCTCTCCATTTATATAGAATTGGTTACCGACAATGGATACAGTGGTATTTCTTTTATCTTGGTAACAAGACAGAAGAACAACCGGAACGAGCAGCCATATAACTTTCATGGAAATAGATTTATCACTTTGATCCTATACTCAACAAAGAAAGTAAACCTTCCTGACATTTTTTCGTACAAATAAAATCGTACTTAATAATTTACTTGTAGATGAAAAAAATAGATATTCTCAACTTCATTACCGACTTCCGGAAAGCACCGAACGACATCAAAACGTTAGCTGAAATTTGTACCCACATAGGCGTGAGTGATCAAGCCGCACTCCTCAGACTGCTGGAAGAAATGAAACAAATGCGCACCCTGCGCGAAGTAGAAAAAAATGGCGAGAAGGCCTTTCAGGTGACAGCGAAGTAATTCGGTTAGTATAATAGTGAAATGATTGCCGATATTAGGGTTCAATTTCATAATTGACCATGCCAACAATCTCAATTATCTCCTCCAGTGTTCGCATCGATCGGGTTAGCCATCGGGTAGCGTTGTTTTTTAAAAACTATCTTATCGAACATCAACTAGCAACTCCACAGATACTCGACCTTAAAGAATACAACTTCCCTGTTTTTGATGAGCGACTTAGTTATCAGCCCAATCCGCCAGCGAGCGTACTTGACTTTGCTGAAAAAATAAAAAAATCGGACGGAGTTATTATTGTCACACCTGAATACAACGGAGGTTATCCGGCCAGCCTTAAAAACGTAGTCGATTTATTATATAATGAGTGGCGTAGAAAACCGATTGCGATCTCCACGGTGTCAGATGGTTCTTTTGGAGGTACACAGGTGATAACCTCGCTACAGTTTTCACTCTTTAAAATTCGTGCCTGGGTGGTTCCTGCCATGTGCCCTATGCCAAAGGCAAAAGAACTTTTTGATGAAGCAGGGATACCTTCTGATAAAGTGTCAATCGAGAAACGTGTTGCTCCATTCATACAAGAACTACTCTGGTGCGTAGAGGCCAAGCATAGGATGGATAGTTGATTTAAAATCGCTTCTTCCCTAACTAAATCAAGTTTACTATTCTAATGTTTTCCACTTCACGTTAGTCAGAATTTTTTTTTCACCAGCAACTCCTTGTGAATACTCACCTTGTTCATTTTTAAGATCATCTTCACTCATGGTCTCGATCCTCAATGTTCCAGTTACTTCAACTCTGGTTCCAGTCAGACTAGTTTCCCATGCATCCATAACTTCGAGATAATAAACCATGTTATCATCCACAACTAGTAATGCTCCTCCTTTACCGTTTTGAGCTACCCCTGTCACTGTTAGTATCGAATTCATTGTTTCAGTTGATTTGGATCCACACCCATAAACAAACATTAAAATTGGAATTAAAAATATACTCTTATCCCATGATCTATAATGACCCATTATCTGAATTTTTATAAATTCCCCTTCTTAGCCTCCTCTACTGCATAGTTGGCTGCTCGTGCAGTTAGTGCCATAAACGTAAGAGACGGATTTTGATTACCTGTTGAAGTCATGCAGGCACCATCCGTTACAAATACATTTTTACAACTATGGAATTGATTCCACTTGTTGAGTAACGAGGTTCTAGGATCGCGGCCCATTCGCACTCCACCCATTTCGTGAATATCTAAACCTGGCGCTTGCTTGCTGTCGTGTGGCACAATGTTTTTGCAGCCGGCTTTATCAAGCATTTCTTGCGCCTCAGTGAGAAAATCATTTTTTACTTTCTCATCGTTATCGGTATGCTCAATAGAAGTTATTAACTGTGGAATCCCCCACGCATCTTTTTGCTCTGTACTCAATCGCACATGATTCGTTTCAATTGGAACCGTTTCACCTTGCATCATCATGCTCACATGCCAAGCACCGGGCTTTGATAGTGAGTCTTTTAATTCAGTTCCAATACCATCACTCTTTCCAAGGGTGCGACTAGCAGTATAAAATGACATATACCCGCGCATAAAATCTTCCTCCTGTTTTCTAACATTGCGGAAAGAGGGCATCATGATGGCAGTGGGTCTTCTTCCATAGTAATAGGTGTCCTCATAGCCTTCAAACGTGGCCGATACAGTTCCGCGATAATTATGAAACGCTACATACTTTCCTAATAATCCGTTATCGTTACCCAATCCATTCGGAAAACGATTAGACGTAGAATTTAATAATACGAGATTAGTGTTGAGGCATGCTGCATTTACAAATATAATTCGGGCATAATAATCAAATACTTCTTTCGTGTTGGTATCTATAACACGAACCCCACTGGCTTTTCCTTTCTTTTCATCATAAATTATTGAATGAACAACTGAAAAAGGTCGTAAGGTCATATTACCGGTCTTCATCGCCCACGGTAGCGTTGAAGAATTAGCACTAAAGTATCCGCCAAATGGACAACCTCGTTCACACATGGTTCGCGCCTGACATTGACCCCTGCCTTGTTGTTTGTGAATTTCCTGCGGTTCAGTAAGATGCGCACAACGTCCAATAACGACATCACGATCTTTATAAGCTGCTTTTATTTTTTCCTGAATATGCTTTTCAACGCAATTCATTTCCCAAGCCTTCATGACTTCACTATCTGGCAAGGTTTCGAGACCATCGCGATTACCACTGATGCCTGCAAATTTTTCTACATGCGAATACCAAGGGGCTAAATCATTGTACCTTATTGGCCAATCGACAGCAAACCCATCTCGCCCGGGAGCTTCAAACTCAAACCGACTCCAGCGTTGTACTTGTCGCGCCCAGAGTAATGACTTTCCACCGGTTTGATAACCGCGAATCCAATCAAACGGTTTTTCCTGTACATAAGGATGTTCATTATCTTTTATAAAAAAATGCTTAGTTGTATCATTGAACGCATAGCATCTATCGGCTATTGGATTGGCCTCGGTAACGTCAAGAGGTAATTTTCCGCGTAACGGAAAATCCCAAGGGTTCATTGTGGTAGTTGGATAATCTTGTAAATGCTTCACTTCTCGTCCACGCTCCAGCACGAGTGTTTTCAATCCTGCATCGCACAATTCTTTTGCTGCCCAACCTCCACTCATTCCCGATCCAATAACTATAGCATCATATGTCATTTCTCTTGCTGCATCCCCTTGAATATACATAGCATTTAGATTTAGAAGCCTAATGTAAGAATCATTAGATTACCGTAAAACTCGGTATCTACTTATTAATATTAAGGCATCGCTTTCTCTTTTACCTTAATTAAGACGAAAAAATTGTTTGTTCTGAGTATCGTTTGTCTTTATGATAAAAGCTCAACTGTGACTCAAGAAGATCGAGCAAAGTTCTTAGAATATAAACATCAAATCTTAAAGTAAATTGTCCGGTTTCGCACAAAATGAACAAACATTTTGATAGTAGAACTTAAAGTTTGGTGCAACGTAAAGTATCTTGTACTGTCTTTGTAACTGATTCTGAATTTCAGGAGTCTAATCCATAAAAGTCCCTTATGATCTATAACTACCTAAAAGTTGCCCTTCGCTCTATCTTCCGTAATAAGCTTACTGCCTTCATCAACATAGCAGGTTTGGCGCTGGCCATGATGTGTTGTATTCTCATTTACTTATTTGTAGCAGATGAATTAGGTTATGATCGCTATCACACAAAGGTGGATCGCACCTATCGGGTAACACGCAACTTCCTTAATAGAGATGGTGTTGCTAATCTTCATCTTAGTAATGTAGCTCCTCCTATTGGGCCCCTTATCAAAAATGATTTTGGTGAAGTTGAAGTAATGGCACGAACCATCAATTTTGGTTTGGTGATAGGCCGAGAAGAAAACGGTGAACTGGTTAAAAATTTTTCCGAGGATTATCTCTTTTTGGCTGAACCCGACATTTTCAAAATCTTTGATATTGAAGTGACGGCCGGTGATAAGGAAACTGCTCTCGCTCGTCCCTTTACCATCATGCTTTCCGAAAAATCGGCTCGTAAGTTTTTTGACAACGAAAATCCAATCGGTAAACAACTTCGGGCAAATAATCAATTTGATGTAGAAGTAACTGGAGTGTATAAAGACTTCCCATCGCAGTCGCATTGGCATCCAGAATACCTGGTTTCATTCAGTACGCTAGAGAATGATAACATCTATGGAAGAAAAGGATTAGAGACAAATTGGGGCAACAACGCATTTGGTACATACTTACTATTAGAGGAAGGAGCCGATCCCACTAAGGTGGAAGCAGGCTTACCCGATTTTATGGAACGGCACTTTACAAATTTTGCAAAAGCAAATTTTGGGGCTCCTGCCGACTTTAAAGCTTCAAGATCCACTACCCTATTCTTGCAAAAGTTAAGCGATATTCATTTGTACTCACACTTAGATGATGAGTTGGAAGTGAATGGCAACATCAACAATGTCAGGATGATGGCTGTGATTGGCTTGTTCATAATTCTCATTGCCTGTTTTAACTTTATTAATCTATCCACTGCATGCGCAACTAAACGCGCTAAAGAAGTTGGGTTAAGGAAAGTAGTTGGCGCATTTAAAAATCAATTGATCACTCAATACTTAAGTGAATCTGTTTTGATTTCATTCTTCGCATTAATACTAGGTTGCGCATTAGCGTTCGGTACCATATCATGGCTCAATGTATTCACAGGAAAATCAATGAGTATAAATCCTGCCGATAACTTGATGTTGTTTGGTGGCTTGTTTGGATTTGCCTTGGTAGTTGGGTTGCTCGCAGGTCTTTATCCAGCCTTTGTTATCTCAAGTTTTAAGCCAGCTCTAGTTTTAAAAGGGCAGCAAGGAAGTATAAAAGGAAAGGGTATGGTGAGAAAGACCCTCGTGGTAGCACAATTTTCTATTTCAATTGTTTTGCTGATCGCAACTGCTATCACATTTCAACAACTTGGCTTCCTGAATACCCGCGATCTGGGTTATACAAAAGATCAGGTTGTATCCTTAAGTTTTTACCGCGAGTTGGGCGATAACTATGATGCCTTTTATAATGAATTGATTAAGTCGTCAGCAGTGGAAAACGTAGCACTTTCATCCCGCATCCCCACCGGAAGATTATTGGACAGCCAGGGACCACCGCTTGTTACCATCGGTGACAGTCTGGTCAACTCAACCATTACAACAAAAATGGTAATGATCGATCCTGAATTTTTCAAGACGTATGGAATTGAAATGGCGGCCGGTCGCGATTTTTCAAAAGCAATCCCTACCGATGACTCTTTAGCGTTCATCGTTAACGAAACTGCAGCCAAAATGTACGGTTGGAAAAATATTGGTGATGGCCTTGACAAAGATTTTAGTTATGGTGGCACAAAAGGTAAGCTCATTGGGGTTGTGAAAGATTTTCATTTTGAATCGCTTCATCAACCTATTATCCCGCTGGTATTTTTTTGCAAGGGATTAAACTATAACGATTTGTCTGTACAGCTTTCCGGCAATCAAATAACGCAAGGCATTGAACACATCGAAAAGGTATGGAAAGAGTTTTTACCCAAGCGTCCGTTCAGTTATCAGTTTCTAAGCGAAGACTATCGCAGACTGTATGAGGAAGAGCAAAAACAAAGTCAATTGTTCACAGTGTTTTCAGGGTTAGCCATCTTCATTGCATGTCTTGGGTTATTTGGGTTAGCGACATTCAATACCCTACAACGGGTGAAAGAGATTGGTATTCGCAAGGTGCTAGGAGCTTCGGTGCCTAGCATTTTGGGATTACTCAGTAAAGAGATTGTAATCTTAATAATAGTAGCTAATCTGATCGCCTGGCCATTGGCCTGGTATTTTATGAATCAGTGGTTGGATTCTTTTGCCTATCATGTGGATATGAATGTAGGCATCTACATACTCGCGGCCGTTGGAGCAATTGTGTTGGCTTTAGTAACTGTGAGCGCACAAACGATCAAAGCTGCACTAACCAATCCGTCTAACACATTGCGGTATGAATAATTATTCTACTTTCATTCGTCTTAAGGCGAGTGTGCGAATAACATAACCAACAATCAACCCAAACAAAGCAAATCCAAGGACAATAAAAAGGAAGTTGTCCTCGAATGCTTTTGCTTGAAGATTAAGCAATCGACCTACCCAATACCCGGCAGTGCTTACAAGCGTAGCCCACATGAGCCCCGTAAGGGTACTATAGAAGAGATACCGCGTAGGTGAAAGGCCGCTCATGCCCACAATCAAGGGAATGATAATTCTGAATCCGTAAAGAAACCGATAGCTAAAGAGTATTTGCAACTGGTGTTTATGAAAGAACTTAGTGACTGGTTGAACCTTGGCTAGCAGATTTGGTCGCTTCGAGAGAAAGTATTTTCCGTTGAGTCTTCCAATCAGGAAGTAAATCCAATCGCTGATGAACGAGCCTGAAAAAGCAGCAAGAATGGTAAAAGGAAAATCAAAGAGGCCGCGGTAGATAAGCGATGAAGCAACCAGGATTGCTGTCTCACCTTCAAAGAAGGTTCCTACGAGTAATGCCAGATATCCATACTGATCTAAAAATTTTTCCATTTTACTTTTTGCTTGCTAACGATCGTTACAAAAAAACTCACATAAAAATGAACCAACTATTAGAATAATCGTTTTCTAATGCATTAATTTTGTATAAAATTTTTTAAATGCCTTTTATCTGACGATTTAACCACTACAACAGAAATTGAAAAACACCAACACCCCTTTTGAGCCCGCTGACAATCTTGTTAGCCTCGCCATTCCGGCAACTATGCTCATCTGTAGCGATTGCTCACCCCGCGCGGGGTTCAGAAGCTTTCGAAGGCAAATCAGAATCTGATACCTTTTACACAACTATTGAATAGCGAGTCCGCAAGGCGGATTGCGCTTGAAGTGCTTTTATAGCATTTCTGTTTTCATTCAATCACCATTAACGAATTACTACATTGGAAGACAATATAATTGTCAGACCAGCTACGGCTGCTGACGCACATTATGCAGAGACAATCACGACCGAAATGGCGGAGTCTGCGAAAGCTCGCGGCACAGGCATTGCCCAGCGCTCGCCTGAGTATATCCATAAAAAAATTGAGGAAGGAAAATCCGTGATTGCGATAACACGCGATGGCACCTGGGTTGGCTTCTGCTACATTGAAGCGTGGGAACACGAAAAATATGTTGCTAACAGCGGACTTATAGTTTCACCTCCATTCCGTAAGTCGGGTGTGGCCACAGAAATCAAGCGTAAAGTATTTGAGCTTTCGCGGAAGAAATATCCGAACGCAAAAATATTTGGCTTGACTACAGGTCTTGCGGTAATGAAGATCAACTCCGACCTGGGGTATGAACCTGTTACTTATTCTGAGCTAACCACTGACGAAGAGTTTTGGAAGGGATGCCGCAGTTGTGTCAACTTTGATATTCTTACCGCCAAGCAACGCAAAAATTGTATGTGCACGGCTATGCTATTTGACCCAGTTGAAGCGGAAGCCAAGCTTAAAGAAGCTGCCCTTAAAAAGGCAGTCGTTACAACTGACGGAGAAACTGAAAACGAGCGAAGGCAATTTAAAGGAAACTTCAAGCTTTTTGAGCGTTGGGTGCGCTTTAAGCAATTTGTGTTACTAAAAAGTTGGAAGAAGAAACAAATTGAAGAAGGTAAGAAGCCTTCGCTAATGAGTTTTCTCGTTTTCTGGTAGGCAACCTCACCCCAAGCCCCTCTCCGGAGGAGAGGGGTGAAATACAGAAATTATTAATTTATTTTTAGTGATGAAGAAAGTTGTTTTAGCATTTAGTGGTGGATTAGATACCTCATATTGTGCCATCTACCTAGCAAAAGATTTGGGGTACGAAGTACATACGCTTACAGTAAACACAGGTGGGTTTGGCGCTGAAGAAGTTAAGGATATAGAAAAACGCGCCTTGAGTTTGGGTGTTGCTTCGCACAAAACAATTGATGAGACAAAAAATTACTACGAGAAAGTAATCCGTTTCCTCGTTTATGGAAATGTGCTGAAGAACGGAACATATCCGCTTAGTGTAAGTGCTGAACGCATGTCGCAAGCGTTGGCTTCGGCTCGGTATGCAAATGAAATAAAAGCAGATGCTTTAGCACATGGAAGTACCGGTGCTGGCAATGATCAGGTACGTTTTGATATGATCATTCAAATTCTGGCTCCGGGCACGGAGATCATCACTCCTATTCGTGATAAAAAATTAAGTCGTGAAGAAGAAGTTGAATACTTGAAATCTAAGGGAATAGCTTTTAGTGCTGAGAAAGCAAAGTACTCTATTAATAAAGGAATCTGGGGAACTTCGGTTGGCGGCAAAGAGACACTCAATTCAATGGGGCAGCTACCCGAAGAAGCCTGGCCTACTCAAGTTACCAAGCAAGGTAATGAAGAAGTGAAACTTGGTTTTGATAAAGGTGAGTTGGTTTCGGTTAATGGTAAAAAGTTTTCGCACTCAGTCGATGCTATCCATCACTTGCAAACTATCGCTGGTCCTTACGGGATTGGTCGCGATATACATGTGGGTGATACGATTATTGGAATTAAAGGACGAGTAGGTTTTGAAGCCGCTGCCCCGGTTGTAATCATTAAAGCGCATCATGCATTGGAGAAGCATGTGCTTACTAAATGGCAATTGAGTTGGAAAGATCAATTGGCTCAGTTCTATGGAAACTGGTTGCACGAAGGTCAATACCTTGATCCTATTATGCGCGATATGGAAGCATTCTTAAGTAGTTCCCAACAACATGTAACTGGTGAAGTTTCAGTCACGCTTTTTCCATACCGTTTTCAAATCAATGGCATTTCATCCAATTATGATTTGATGTCGGCTAAGTTTGGTAAGTATGGCGAAATGAATTTAGGCTGGACAGCAGATGATGTAAAAGGCTTTACGAAGATTTTCGGTAATCAAGTTGGAATTTATCATCAAGTGAAACAGGAAGCGGAAACTAAGTACAAAGCCAAAAGTTGAAAGCTCAAAGCTAAATTGCTTTAAACTTTCTGCTTTATACTTTAAACTTTTACCATGTCAAAAAAAATAAATGTTGGAATTATAGGCGGTGCCGGTTATACCGGAGGGGAAATACTACGCCTTTTACTTAATCATCCTAACGTTGAAGTAATTTTTACTCAGAGCAGAAGTCAAGTAGGTAAACCCGTTACAAGCACCCATCCCGATTTAATTGGTGAAACTGAATTAGTTTACTCCGCTGATTTTAATCAAGCGGTCGATGTTTTATTTCTTTGCTTAAGTCATGGCGAAAGTAAAAAACTAGTAGCAGAGAATAAATTTCCTGATACTACCCGAATCATAGATCTAGGAAATGATTTCCGCTTAGGCGATACAGCCGAAGGAAGAGAATTTGTTTACGGTCTCCCGGAATTTCAACGCGAAAAAATCAAGACAGCAAAAAATATTGCTAACCCAGGTTGCTTTGCAACTACTATTCAGCTGGGATTACTCCCTTTAGCGAATGCCGGACTTTTAAAAGAAGTTCATACAACTGGAATCACAGGTTCTACAGGCGCGGGTCAAAAACTTCAGGATACCACGCATTTTACCTGGCGTGCAAATAACATCTCGCCTTATAAAACTTTAACTCATCAGCATTTAGGCGAGATAAACCAAACTCTAAAAGCATTACAGTTCAACTTTGTTGAAGAAGTAAACTTTATTCCCTGGCGGGGAGATTTCACTCGAGGAATTTTTGTAACATCTGTATTGGAATCTGCTCTCAGTTTATTGGAAGCAAACACTCTTTATAAGGAATACTATGCTTCGCATCCATTTACTCATGTAATTGATGATATGATCGATTTGAAACAAGTGGTGAACACAAACAAGTGTTTGATCCATTTGGAAAAGATTGGAAAGAAATTAGTTATTCATTCCATTACCGATAATTTATTAAAAGGCGCCAGCGGACAAGCGATTCAAAATATGAACTTGATGTTTGGACTAGATGAGATGGAGGGATTAAAATTGAAGAGTATAGGTTTTTAAAATAAATAACCACAGAGAACACAGAGGCTCGGTGAATTCTCAGTGTCCTCTGTGTTAAAAAATATCGACAATGAAACTATTCGATGTATACCCTCTCTTCCCTATTGAACCAGTAAAGGCTTTGGGTTCATGGTTATGGGATAAAGACGGAAAAAAATATTTAGATCTATATGGTGGTCATGCCGTGATTTCCATTGGTCATAACCATCCCCATTTTGTTGAAGCACTTAAAAGTCAGCTTGATAAAATCAGTTTCTATTCTAATAGTGTAAAAAATTCAATGCAAGAAAAGTTAGCTGATAAGCTTGGTCAACTTTCCGGCTATCCTAATCATCAACTCTTTCTTTGCAACTCAGGGGCTGAGGCAAATGAGAACGCACTCAAGTTGGCATCATTCGTTAATGGACGCAAGAAAGTAATCGCCTTTAAAAAAGCATTTCACGGTCGTACGTCTGGTGCTGTTGCCGCAACCGATAATCCAAAAATTGTTGCTCCCTTTAATGCCGGTCATGAAATAGTTTTTCTTCCCCTGAATGATGAGCAAGCTTTCCTGAAGGCGATCACTACCGAAATTTCTTCAGTAATTATTGAAGGCTCACAGGGTGTTGGTGGAATTCATTTTCCAGCGGATTCATTTTTACAACTACTCTCCAAAAAGTGTAAAGAAGTTGGAGCGCTTCTTATTTTAGATGAAGTACAATCCGGCTATGGCCGAACAGGTAAATTTTTCGCACATCAGTTTTCCGGTATTCAAGCAGACTTGATTACCATCGCTAAAGGCATGGGCAATGGATTTCCTATTGGAGGTTTATTGATTCATCCTGACATAAAACCCTGGAGTGGAATGTTAGGTACAACTTTCGGAGGCAATTATTTAGCGTGTGCTGCAGGCTTATCTGTACTGGAAGTAATTGAGCAAGAAGATTTGATGGCCAATGCCGCTAAGCTTGGTGAGTTTTGGATAGAGCAACTTCAATCATTCTCTGAAATTAAAGCCATTCGTGGGAAGGGATTAATGATTGGTTTTGATTTACCGGATGAACTAGCAAGCTTGCGCAAAGATTTACTTTTCAAACAGTCAATCTTTACTGGTGAAGCGAAGCCTAATACAGTTCGTCTTCTTCCATCGCTTGCATTGTCTAAAACTGAAGCCGATTTATTTTTAGAAGCCTTATCTACCGAACTTAAACAGACTGTTTCCTCATGAAGCATTTCTTATCCGTAAACGAAGTAAGTAATCTTGATCACCTGGTAAGTAATGCACTTGCTTACAAAGCCAATCCTTTTAAAGATGCAACGTTGGGCAAGAATAAAAGATTAGGAATGCTCTTTTTGAATCCAAGCATGCGCACACGCATCAGCACACAAATTGCTGCTAAAAATTTGGGTATGGATGCTATTGTTTTTAATGTGGGGCAAGATGGTTGGTCGTTGGAATTTGAAGACGAAGCAATCATGAGTGGCACAACCGTAGAGCATGTAAAAGATGCTGCTCCTGTGCTAGGAAAGTATTTTGACATTCTTGGAATCAGAACATTTCCTTCGTTAAAGAATAAAGAGGACGATTACAGTGAATTATACATTAATCAATTCATCAAGTATTCAGGGGTGCCCATACTTAGCTTGGAAAGCGCTACCGTGCATCCGTTACAAAGTCTGACAGATATTATTACCATTCAGGAAACCTTTAAAGAAAAACGAAAGCCAAAAATTGTCCTCACCTGGGCACCACACGTAAAGGCATTACCACAATGTGTTGCTAATAGCTTTTCACAGTGGGTAAACTCATGGGGTGAGGCTGACTTTGTAATCACCCATCCTGAAGATTATGAACTCGATCCAAAATTTACAAAAGGAGCTACCATCACGGAAAATCAAGATGAGGCACTTAAAGATGCTGACTTTGTTTATATAAAGAACTGGAGCACGTACGAGGATTACGGAAAAATTTACTGCAATGATCCAAAGTGGATGCTGACCAATAAAAAACTGTCAGTAACGAATGATGCTAAAATAATGCATTGTCTTCCCGTAAGGAGAAACGTAGAACTTAGTGACGAAATCCTGGATGGACCAAACAGCATCGTTACACAACAAGCGGGCAACCGGGTTTGGGCTGCGCAGGCGATATTGGCGGAATTATTAAAACCAAAAAACAATTGACAACTATCAATTGACAATCCCTTGTCAATTGTTTATTGTTCTTTGTCAACTTTACTATTATGAATAAGCTTTATATTATTAAAATCGGTGGCAATGTGTTGGATGATGAGAAATCCCTAAAAAGTTTTCTGAAAGATTTCTCTTCTATTCAAGCACCAAAAATATTAATTCATGGAGGTGGTAAAATCGCCACTAAGTTGGGTGAGCAATTGGGCATTCAATCACATTATATAAAGGGCAGAAGAATTACTGATGCTCAAACACTGGATCTTGTTACCATGGTGTATGGTGGGTTAGTTAACAAACAAATCGTAGCTCAACTACAAGCGCATCACTGCAATGCAATGGGTTTCACTGGTGCAGATGGAAATTTAATAAAAGCTAAAAGGCGGCCCGTTGGAGAAGTAGATTATGGGTTCGTTGGCGATATCACACCTGAAAGTGTAAACAGTACTTTGCTATACTTTTTGTTAAAGCAAAATGTAATTCCCGTTTTTGCTCCATTAACACATAGCGAAGGTGTTATGCTAAACACCAATGCCGATACTATTGCTTCTGTGTTGGCTATTTCCCTTAGCAAACATTTTGATGTGCGTTTGATATTTTGTTTCGAGAAGCAAGGTGTTTTAACAGATGTTAACAAAGAAGATTCGGTGATACGCAATCTTACACATGCTGTTTATATGGAACTTTTGAAGAAAGGGTCTTTCCATGATGGCATATTACCTAAGTTAGAAAATTCTTTTCAGGCGATTCAAGCCGGTGTAAAAGAAGTTTTGATTGGAGAACATACTCACCTACTCGCCAACACAGGTTACAATACCAAAGGAACATTAATTACACAGGCATGAGAGAACATTTGCCTGAAATAGCCATTGGTTTGCTCCAACAACTTATCTCTATTCCTTCGTTTAGTAAGGAAGAAGATAAAACTGCTAATCTGTTGATGAGTTTCTTTGCTCATCATAAAATGGAAGCAACCCGTAAAGGCAATAATGTTTGGGCAACGAACAAATTCTATGACGATAACAAGCCTACGATTTTACTTAACTCACATCACGATACAGTAAAACCAAATCCAGCGTACACGCGGAATCCATTTTCAGCAGATATGGAACAAGGCAAACTTTATGGTTTAGGAAGTAATGATGCGGGCGGACCATTGGTTTCATTAATCACAACATTCTTCTATTTCTATAACCAAGAAAATCTGAAATACAATCTCGTGCTTGCAGCTACTGCTGAAGAAGAAATATCAGGAACAAATGGAGTAGAACTAATCTGGAATGACTTACCAAAAATAGATTGTGCGATTGTTGGTGAACCAACGTTAACCCAAATAGCCATTGCTGAAAAAGGTTTAATGGTGCTGGATTGCGTTGCTTATGGAAAAGCCGGTCATGCCGCTCGTGAAGAAGGCGTTAATGCAATCTACCAGGCTCTTAAAGATATTGAGTGGTTTCGCACGTATAAATTTCCCAAGGTATCAGCAGCCTTAGGTGAGATAAAAATGTCGGTAACAGTTGTTCACGCTGGTCAGGCACATAACCAAGTACCAGCAGAATGCAAGTTTACTGTTGATGTGCGGGTTACTGATGCCTACACACTCGAAGAAATATTAGAAATCGTGAAGCAAAACGTAAGCTGTGAAGTGACTGCACGATCGCTTCGGTTGCGTTCTTCAGGAGTTTCAGAAAATCATCCATTAGTACTATCAGGAAAGTCGTTAGGTAAAAAATTATATGGCTCCCCTACTACATCCGATCAAGCGTTGATCCCTGCACCTTCTATTAAGATGGGCCCTGGTGATTCAGCGCGATCGCACAGTGCCGATGAGTTTATCTACATGCATGAAATTGAAGATGGAATTGAGTCGTACCTTTCTCTCTTAGAAAAAATAATATTATGAGCGATAAAGTTCGAATTCAGAAGACAGAAATACTTTCTGATAATTGGTACATTTTAAAAAAGATAACCTTCGACTTTCAAAAGAAAAACGGAAGTTGGGTAAATCAAAATCGCGAAGCCTATGATCGTGGAAATGGAGCCACCATTCTACTTTATACATAAAGAACTAAAAACCGTTATCCTCACCAAGCAATTCAGACTACCCACTTACATCAACGGAAATGAAGATGGAGTGTTGATCGAAACTTGTGCGGGCCTGCTAGATGCCGATAATGCGGAAGATGCAATCCGCAGAGAGACTGAGGAAGAAACCGGTTTTACTTTAAAAGACGTAAAGAATGTGTATGAAGCTTATATGTCGCCCGGATCGGTCACCGAGATTTTAGTCTTCTTCATTGCTGAATATTCTCGCGATATGAAAACCTCAGCAGGTGGTGGCGTGGGCGATCATGAAGATATTGAGGTGCTCGAACTACCCTTTAGTAAGGCATGGGACATGATAGGGAGTGGCGAGATTAAAGATGGTAAAACAATCATGTTGCTGCAGCACATGAAACTTCATAATCTTTATGGTATGATGTAAGTTTGTAGGAGGGATGACCAAAGTTACAAGTTGCAAGATACTCGTTACAGGATATGAAAAGTTATAGAGATCTAGAGATATACACTGAGTCTAAATTGTTAGCCATTAAAATTCATAAGATGAGTTTAGCATTACCTAAATTCGAATCTTTTGAAGAGGGGAGTCAAATCAGACGATCATCAAAAAGCGTAACATCTCTGATTGTTGAAGGTTATGGTAGAAGAAGATACAAAGCAGATTTTATTAAGTATCTTGTGTATTCTCAAGCTGAATGCGATGAAACTATTCTTCATCTTGAATTTTTGTTTGAAACCGAATCGTTTAAAGACAAAGATCATTTTGAACAATTAAAAAATGCATATGAATTACTAAGTAAAAAAGTTAACAAATTTATTCAGTGGGCTGAGCAAAATCTGAATGATTATACGAAGTAAAATTCCTGCAACAAGTAACTGGAAACATGTAACCAAAGATGAAACTCTGGACAAAGGATAAAGATTCTCTAAAAGTAGTTACCGACTTTACAACGGGTCAGGATCGTGAGCTAGATAGCAACTTAGCTCCGTTTGATGTGCTTGGCTCATTGGCACACATTACGATGTTGGAATCTATCGGTCTGCTCACAAAAGAGGAACTAACCACGCTCAGTAAAGAACTCAAAAATATCTACAAACAAATTGAAATTGGTGATTTCACCATTGAAGCCGAAGTGGAAGATATTCACTCGCAAGTAGAATTGCTCTTAACAAAAAAACTCGGTGAAGCCGGAAAGAAAATTCACAGTGGTCGTTCGCGCAATGATCAGGTGCTAGTTGATATCAAATTATACTTGCGTAGCGAGATTGAGGAAATAACAAAAAATATTCAACCACTCTTTGAACTACTGATTACAAAGAGTGAAGAACATAAAAATAAATTGCTACCAGGCTATACGCATTTGCAATTAGCCATGCCTTCTTCATTTGGCCTCTGGTTTGGTGCGTATGCTGAAAGTCTCACAGACGACTTAATTATGTTGCAGGCAGCTTATCAGGTTGTAAATAAAAATCCGCTGGGATCTGCTGCTGGCTATGGGTCTTCTTTTCCACTCAATAGAACATTTACAACTCAGCTATTAGGCTTTGCTGATTTAAATTACAATGTAGTGTATGCACAAATGGGGCGTGGCAAAACCGAACGTATTCTTGCGCAAGCAATGAGCAATGTGGCCGCAACTATTGGGAAACTAGCTATGGATGCAACGCTCTTTCTCAATCAGAACTTTGCATTTATTTCCTTTCCGGAAGAATTAACAACGGGTTCCAGCATCATGCCGCATAAGAAGAACCCGGATGTCTTTGAATTGATCCGTGCTAAATGCAATGCACTACAATCGCTGCCTAATGAGCTTACTTTGTTAACTTCCAATTTGCCCTCTGGCTATCACCGCGATCTTCAGCTCCTAAAAGAAAAACTATTCCCAGCGATTACCACATTGAAAGAATGTCTTCAAATGACACACCTTATGCTTTCGGCAATTGTGGTGAAAGAAAATATTCTTGAAGATGAAAAGTATAAGTTCCTATTCAGTGTTGAAGAAGTGAATAAATTGGTTCTCTCAGGGGTTCCTTTTCGGGATGCCTACAAGCAAATCGGTCGTGATATTGAGCAAGGAAAATTCACCTACTCAACAAAGGTCAATCACACACACGAAGGCAGTATCGGAAATCTGAATAACGATAAGATTAAGTCGAATTTCACGCAAACACTTAGTTCGTTTCATTTTGAAAAAACAGAAACTGCTTTCAAACAGCTTCTAAACGCCTAAGCAAGCCGAAATTATTTTATTACCTTCGCGCCTTGCGAATTTTATTTCTATGAATCCTGAAACAATTCTATACATTATTCTAGGGATCTCTTTGATTAGTTATCTCTTCGATCAGACCCTTGACTATCTTAATCTGAAAGCATTAAAACCCGAAGTGCCAGCGGAGATTCAGGATTTTTATGATACTGAGAAGTATCAAAAATCACTTGCCTATCAAAAGGAACAATCACGATTCTCATTCTTTTCATCAGCCTTTAGTTTCATCTTATCGTTTGGCATGCTGTTGTTTGGAGGCTTTGGTTTTATTGATTCATGGCTGCGTCCGCTAATAGAAAATCAGATTGTGCTCGCGTTGGTATTCTTTGGTGTAATCATGATTGTTTCAGATATCGTTTCCATCCCCTTTCAATGGTATTCCACTTTTGTGATTGAAGAAAAATATGGATTTAACAAAACAACTGTAAAAACATTTATCCTTGACAAACTAAAGGGGTATGTGCTAGGTGCAGTTATTGGAGGTGCTTTGGTTTCAGTTTTGATTTATCTCGTCAATTCAATTGGTCCTGATTTTTGGATTTGGTTCGGACTCATTGCAGCAACCTTTATTCTTTTTGTGAACATGTTTTACACCAGTTTGTTGCTACCCTTATTTAACAAGCTCACTCCTCTTGGGGATGGTGAACTAAAAACAGCCATTGAGCAATTCTCCAAAAAAGTAAACTTTCCACTGGATAATATATTTGTGATGGATGGTTCAAAGCGTTCAGCGAAAGCGAATGCTTTCTTTTCAGGAATCGGGAAAAAGAAAAAAATTGTACTTTATGATACATTAATAACCAATCATTCAACCGAAGAATTGGTAGCAGTGCTGGCGCATGAAGTGGGCCATTTTAAAAAGAAACACATTATCTGGAGTTATCTCATTTCAATTGTTCAGGTATTTTTTGTTCTGTTTGTGCTTTCGCGAATGATTTTCAATGAAGATCTTTCACTCGCATTAGGTGGAAGTCAGCAAGCCATCCACTTAAACTTGATTGCTTTTGGAATTCTCTTCTCCCCGATCTCCGGCATTACCGGTTTGCTAATGAGTTTACTCAGTCGCAAGAATGAATTTGAAGCTGATGCGTATGCGAAAGAAACCTATGATGGTAGCGCATTGTCAAATGCATTGAAAAGACTTTCTGTTGATTCGTTAAGTAATTTATATCCGCATCCGGCTTATGTGTTTTTTCACTACTCGCATCCTCCCCTGCTACAAAGATTGGCTGCATTAAAATAACTTGCTACAATCAATAAGAACAGAAAGAAGAAAGATTAAATCTTTTTATCTTTCCTCAATGGAATCCAACGCAAACTCCCGTCTTCTTTCCCTCGACTTTCTGCGTGGCTTCATAATGGTGCTCTTGGCTTTGGAAAGCACCCGCCTTTTTGACAATCTCTTTGATTTAACTGAAGGCTACGCTATCCAATCTTTCATTGGTCAGTTTTTTCATCATCCTTGGCACGGACTGCGATTCTGGGATTTGATACAACCCGGCTTTATGTTTATCGCAGGCACAACTATGGCCTTCTCACTGCATAAACAACAAGAAGCCGGTGTTCTCTGGAACAATCAATTTAAGAAAGCACTTACCCGAAGTGGCTGGTTATTCTTCTGGGGAGTTCTGGATTACGCAGTTAGACCGGGCGGACTTTCCTTTGAACTTTGGGATGTGCTCACGCAGCTTTCATTTACCACGCTCGTAGCATTCTTGATTTTCAGATGGTCACTTACCAATCAAATATTAGTAAGTGTGGGATTTTTGCTTCTAACAGAACTGCTTTATCGCTTTACAAACATCCCTGGGTTTAATCAACCTTTCACTGATCAACATAACTTTGGAAACTTTATAGATCTGGTGCTTATGAATAAAATCAACTCAGGGGGTTGGGTTGCCATTAATTGTTTGCCCACTGCTGCCCATACAATTTGGGGAGCGGTTGCTGGAAAACTTTTATTAAGCACGATTTCGGAAAGCAAAAAAATAAAGCTCCTGATTTTGGGAGGTGCAATTTGCTTAGTCAGTGGCTTCCTACTTGACTGGACAATCACTCCCATCATAAAGCGTATTGCTACCAGTTCATTTACACTTGCTTCTGGAGGCTGGTGCTTGTTTGGTTTAGCACTATGCTATTGGTGGATTGATGTAAAGAATCATCGAAAATATTTAGCATTCTTTACGATTGTCGGGATGAATTCAATCTTTATCTACCTCTTTTTTGAAATTGTTGGTCATCGGTGGTTTAATGGATATGCAGGTTCCATAACGAATGGATTGCTAGAAATTATTCATGCACCACATGCACTTATCATGATTATTACTCCGCTCTGTATTTTTGCGGCCGAATGGTGCTTATGCTACTTTCTCTATAAGAAGAGGATTTTCTTTAAACCTTAATTTGATACGCTCTTAACGATGAGTTTCCTTCAAGTAGTATCGCGTAACCGAATTGTATTATATTCCTCCTTCTTCACGCTGATTAGTTATATAAGTGTAGTTATATCCCCAGAAGCCTTTTGGCCAGCATCTTTCCTAAGTCAGTTAATTCCGTTATTCATAATCTTCCAGTTGATTGTTTTATTTGTATTAATCTTGCAAAGAAAAAAAACAGCCCTCATACCGTTAGTGACACTGTTGATTGGATGGCCATTCTTGAACAGCACATTCGCTTTTAATTCTGCCCTTCCGTCCAACAATTCAATACAGGTCCTTAGTTTCAATACTAAGTTTTTCCGAGAGTCCAGAACCTATAGTAAGTTTTCAACAGAAATGATTGAATGGGTTGCGAATGATACTTCAGGTATTAAATGCTTACAAGAATACAGTACCAATGATAGATGGGCACCACTAGATGTTACGGGTCAATTAAGAGCGAAGGGCTATACAGGTTTTACATTTCAAGCAAATGTTGCTGATAGCGATCATAATCCTGGTATGGCCATCTTAAGTAAGTATACTATGCTTGACTCAGGAATTGTTTTTGAAGCCGTGGGGACACCCAACGCTGCCATCTTTGCTGATCTGGATATAAGCGGAAAAATAATTCGGGTATATAATGTTCATTTAGCATCCATGAATCTTGAAATTCAGGAAACGCGGGGCTTCTCAAAAATTCCATTTATCCTCAAGAGGCTCAAATATGGGGCAGTAAAAAGAAATCAACAGATAAAAGAATTGATTATACACACTCAATCTTCACCTTATCCCTTCATTATTTGTGGCGATCTCAACGAAACTCCCTATACCTATAATTACAACCAATTGAAAAAAGAGTATCAAAATACGTTTGAAGAACGAGGTCGTGGAGTTGGCTTTACGTTCAATGAAATTCCTTACCTGCTTCGCATTGATCATCAGTTTCATAGTGAGGATGTTAAAGCGCTTAACTATTATGTAAATAGAACCATGAACATTTCAGATCACTTTCCAACGTATGGGTTTTATCAGGTTCAATAAGCTATATTGACTTTACGCTGTAGATTCAACATGCTCTTCTTCCTTCTTAAATCTTACATCCTTATTATCCGGTAACTCAAAGATCTCAAGATTAAAATAGGGTACGGCAGCAATCAAATGATCAAAAATATCAGCCATAATATATTCATAGTTCTCCCAACGCTTATCCTGACTAAAAGCATACACTTCAATAGGAAGACCTTGAGGTGTGGGATCTAATTGACGAACCATCACCATCATTTCTTTATTAATTGCAGAGTGCTTCGACAAGTACGAATCAATATACTTTCTAAAGACACCAATGTTAGTAAGATTGCGACCATTAATTGGAATCGCTTTATTAATATTATGTTGAGTATTAAAATCAGTAATATCATTTTGCCTTTTCTCAAGATAATCTGTTATCAATTCAATTTTCTTGAGATCAACCAAGTCTTCTTCTGTTAAATACTTTACACTATTTTGCTTGATTATTAATGCCCTTTTTATGCGTCTTCCATCAGAGTCTTCCATTCCACGCCAGTTTTTAAACGAATCAGATATGAGCGCATAAGTTGGAATAGTAGTAATAGTTTTATCAAAATTCTGAACCTTAACGGTCGCCAATGTAATTTCAATTACATCACCGTCTGCAGCATATTTTTCAAACGTAATCCAATCTCCAATCCGTACCATATCATTAATCGTAACCTGAATACTTGCTACGAAACCAAGTATAGTATCTTTAAAAACTAAGATAATCACGGCTGATGCTGCACCCAGTACTGTGAAGAATTTCCAAATGGTAGTCCCTGTTAAATAAGAATAGGCAAACATGAAGCCGATTATCCAGGCGAAAATCATAAACACCTGCACATAACTATTAAGCGGCTTGTCTTTTAAATGCTTGAAGGTTTGAGCATAATCTTTAATTGTATTTAAAATGCTTTTAATAATCCAGAGAATTAAGACAATTACGAATAGATCCAATCCTTGTTCTACCAAACGTTCAACCGCAGGAAAATCGACAAAGACATAGGATGTTAGTTCCAAAGCAAAAAACATTGGAATAAAATGCGCTATGTTTTTAAGTAGTTTATTAGTTACTAATATATCATCGACAAGTGTTTCGGTTTTGGAAGCAAATTGATTGAATGCGGTAATGAGTAGAAAACGAGATACATATTCAATAATAAAAATCAACACCACGCCAGCAACAAGCAACGCCAACATATTCAAAATTTCTGCTGAGTGCTGACTTATTCCCGTTTCAACGAGATAGTCAGATACCAGATGCGTGATGTAATTCATAATAAATTAAATTTTCAAATAGACAATCCTTTCAAAGTTATTGAATTAATAAAAAGCAGCCTACCTTAACTTTCCAAGTTTCTGATAAATGCCTAATTAAATGTTTTATATTCCACTATGAATTTCTAATTTGGATTGTTTCTAACTAACAAACCATGAACACCGAGATAATTTTACGCTACATTCATTTCATCAGCATTTTTGCGATTGTTGGTTCGTTGGCATCTGAACATTTACTCTTAAAAAAAGAAATGAGTCGATTAGAAATTAATCGTTTAGCACGCATTGATGCAGTTTATGGACTTGCAGCACTTAGTCTATTAGCCGCAGGACTCACATTATGGTTAGGTAGTATAGGCAAGCCCGCTATCTTTTATACTAAAAACTGGATCTTTCACACCAAGTTAACATGCTTCATTCTCATTGGGCTTTTATCTATTTATCCTACTATATTCTTTATTAAAAATCGTAAAGGCAATCCAGATGAGATTATAAAAACACCATCACTTATCTTTTGGATGTTGCGTATTGAATTGCTTTTGCTCTTCATTATTCCATTTCTTGCAGGACTAATGGCAAAGGGAATTGGTCTTTCTATGTAGAGGAAATAAGGTATAATGTTATTAGTATTAAAAGTATCACTCGCAATCTTTATAGCTGCAAACTTGTTTGACATGGGCCTTCGGCTCAACCTTCAAGCTGCCCTGAAAGGATTGAACAATTTTCGATTTGTAGCTTACACATTTCTATGGGGTTTTGTTTTAAGCCCGGCTATTGCTTATGGCATTACTCTGATCATTCCTTTGGAATTTCCCTATACAATGGGGCTTATCTTATTGGGTATGTCACCATGTGCCCCTTTCCTACCGATGTTATTAAGAGACAAAGGTGATGTTGGTTACACGGCCGCCTTCATGCTGATGGCTTCAACAGGAACGGTAATCTTTATGCCACTGATTGTTCCTGTGATGGTAAAAGGATTATCCGTAAGCGTATGGGAAATTTCAAAACCAATGCTCACTATCATTTTGATTCCATTAATCATTGGGATGTTGACATTATATTATTCAAAAGCAAGAGCTGCACACATTCAACCAATTGTAAAGAAAATAACGATCTTATTTGCTATCACCACATTAGGACTATCAGTTTTCGTTTTTGGTGAAGAATTATTAAATATTTCAGGATATGTGGTTGCCGCTTTAGTCACTTTCTTTCTCATACTCACTACATGCACCTACTGGTTTGGAGTAGGCTTAGAGCATGATCAAAAAATAGTACTGAGTACGGGCATGACCACACGCAACTTAGGTGCAGCCGTGGCACCCCTCTTTTCAGTACCTAATATTGATGAACGGACTTTAACATTGATTGTGCTAGCAGCACCGGTCATGATAATCTCAGCATTGGTTTCTTTAAAAATCTTTGAAAGAACCAGAAAAACCGTTGAAGCTTAAAATCCACCATCTTGTGGATCCCTACAAAAATAAAATTGCCCCAAAGATCCGATGACTTTTGAGGCAACTTTTAATTGAGTTAAAACTTCTACTTCTTTCTTATAATAATATTACCGTTATAGTTGCGCATCGAAATTTCGGCTCCGCCTCCGTTCACTTCACCTTGCACCCATTTATCAATCACTACTTTATAAGTACCCGTTTTTGTATCTTCTTTGCGCACCGGGTTAGTGGTGATCATTTTCATATCGAAGCCACTCAGTATTTCTCCTCGTTCAGTTTTCATTTTAAAGGATGCTTTCAACGAAGCAGGAAATGTTAAGTCCACATTGCCATTGTATGTTGAGTATGACATAGGCGCACCTTCTTTTATTTTATCAAAACCAACTGTAATGGGTCCGTTATAGGTGCTGGCAATCATTGATCCTGAAATACCATCGGCTGTAATCTTTCCATTGTAACTTTCTATTTCCAATTCGCCCTGGATGTTTTCGATCAGAATATCACCCGAGTTATAGGTGCTCACGTTCAAATCGAATCCAGAGGGAACTTCAATTTCAAGATTCAAGCGACTGCTCCAGGAACCTGACTCAACTTTTACATTATTTCCATTTTCTGAAACTTCCAAATCAAGCGTACCTCCACTCACTCGCGTAAGTCCATCAGGTGTAGGCTTTTTACTTTTTTCTTTTCCTTCCTGCGCTGCATACTTTACCAGCACATCTTTACGCGCAGTGCCGCGCACGGTTACTGATCCATACTTCAATTCTGCTTTTAGTTTACCACGCTTGGACGGGTCGCTCAAGGGTACTGCAAACTCACCTGAGTCTTGTGCCATTAAGGATACCGTCATGCTCAAAAATATTCCTATTGCTATTAGCTTTTTCATGTTCTTATTAATTTGTCTTTTCTTTTAAATAAACATCTCCATTAAAGGTTTCGAAATCAAGCAGCGCGCCTCCGTTGCCAATTTTAAATCGATTCCCATTTACTTTATACTTAATCCCTTTATCGGTTGCCTTCTTTTCAACTTCCGTTGGAAGAGATTCTAACTTGGGAACATTGGTGAAAAAATTACCATTAAAACTTTCAAAGGTTAGTTCTGCCGCCAATCCTTTTTGAAACCAAGCATTGATGTCGCCATTCAGCGTATAGTATTTACAAGGCTTCTCTGGGTTTTTAGTGTAGGTTATATCAACATTCCCATTAATGGTATGAGCTACCGTCTCGCGCTCAATACCAGAAAGTTTGATACTACCATTCACATTGTTTGTCTTTATACTCGCCAACACATTTTGAACATCTATATCACCATTATTAACTGTACTGATAATGAGATTAACAGTTCGTGGCACACGAATCACATAATCCAACGTGTAGTCATACACTTCTCTGCAACCCTTTTGTTCTTGGCTCCATTGGTATCCCCAACCTTTTGAGGTATGATTCCAATTTCTATTCTTGCCCGCGCGACCAAATCGACTGCAGAGTCCTTCGGTGAAAAGAATGAGTGTGTCTGCCATGTCGATTACTCCTAGTTGAATTTCGTCTTTACCTTTTTGTAATCGCTCTTCTGTTTTTGCTTTAATTGTTTTGGTGACTTCTATCATTACCTTATCACCTTCATATCCACTTACTTTTACGGAGCCATTAATGTTAGCAACCATCAATGCGTTTTCTCCTTTTTTCTCAAAGGCCAACGCTTTGGTGATTTTCTCTGTAAATGTTTGGGCAACCCCTGTCAATTGAATTGACAAAGACAGCATTATTATTATTGATTTCATTTGATCTAATTAAAGTTTACCTGCACTTGTTAGATTAATATTTTGATACTTTCTGAAATTTTGTCCTTTACCTCACGTGGCGTGGATTCATTCTCGAGTAGTTGCTTAAGTGCGTTCACAGATTTCTTCTCTTGAATGGAAACCATTAGTTCAGCTAAGGCAACCTGAACCAAAGGGGAGGTTTGGGAATCGATAGATTCAATCAGTTTGGTGCGCACAGAGCTTTTGCTTACGTAGGGTTTTATTGCTTCCAATGCCGCCAGTCGCACGTTTATATTTTCATCTTGATTAAGCGCCAGGAACAAAGCGTTTGTTACTTTGTCACTCACCTCATTCATTTCTGAAGTTAAACTCACAGCCTTTAATCGTTGTGTTGCAGACTCTTTCTCAAGTAAGGAAAGCATCATCATCTCTTTAAGGTCACTCACCTCTTGCGATAACTCGGCCACTTCACTTTTTTGGGCAGGCGATTGCAAAAAATATCCAACACTAAATCCCGATAGAATTAAAACAGCTGCCATGGCCAAACGTGGAAAGAGAAAACTCAAAGACGGTATGGAGAATGAAGTTTCCTTTTTGATATGTTTCTTTTCATTTGCCAAGGCTGCATAAAAACGATCATCTAAGTTTAGAGAAGGCGAAAGCATTTTCATTTTATGAATTTGTTCATCAAGACCTGATAGCTCACGCAACTGAGTAAGATCAATTTCTCCAGACTCAATTAACTGCTCAATCAACTTGATTTCTTTTGGATCTGCCACACCTTCATTATACTTAGTCACCAACTCCTCAATCTGCGTCTTTTCCATTTTATCTCAATTTAATTTCTACCTATCTCTACCCTCTCAATCCCTATCGTTATCGGAGAGAGGGAATATTAATGACTCTTCTCTAACTGTTTATAGATAACCTTCAACTCTTGCAGGGCTCTGAATACTTTTACCTTCACTGCTCCTTCTGTGCAACCAAGCACTGCCCCTATCTCACTATACTTTTTTTCTTCAAACTTGCTAAGCAACAAAACCTCGCGTTTGTCTTCTGGCAGTCTGTCCATGGCCATGGAAAGCATGTGGTGCTCTTCAGTGTGCTGCATCTCGCTGGATTGGTTTTCATGATGACCAACCCGCTCCTGCCAGTTCTCTAGGTCTTCCGTTGCTTTAACACGCTTCTTCCGGTGATGGTCGTTATTCACATTACGCGCAATGTGAAACATCCAGGCCCTAAAGTCGCCATCTCCCTGAGTGCGAAAGAGATGTCGATACTTGAGAATCCGTAGGAAAGTGTTCTGAACTAGATCTTCACTAAGCTCCTGTTCTTTATTGAGGCCATAGAAAAAACCATACAACGGTCTTTTATAGCGCTCAAAGAGCAGACTCATCTTGTCCAGGTCACCCTCTTTGACCCTCATCATCAATACATTGTCCGAAAGCGCTTCCAAATTCAATGGTTATTAACAGGGAAACTTAAGATACCAAAATTGGTTACAGGATTTATTTTAATTTTATAAAAAAGACGAATATGCGATATCCTCTTACTGCTTTGATTCTGGTTATTCTGTTCACGGCTTGCAATAACAATAAAAAGCCCATATGGTCTGATGAGTTTAACTATACAGGCACACCGGATTCTACCAAATGGAATTATGATTTGGGTGATGGCTGTCCCAATGTGTGTGACTGGGGAAACAACGAAGCTGAATACTACACGAAAGATTCAAAGAATGTAAGAGTTGAAAATGGATTGTTAATTATTGAGGCACACAAAGACTCACTGGGCGGAAAAGCCTATACATCAACCCGTATGGTTAGTAAAGGGAAGGGCGATTGGCTGTATGGTCGCATTGAAGTAAAAGCCAAACTCCCCAAGGGCAAAGGTACGTGGCCTGCTATCTGGATGCTATCTACAGATTGGAAGTATGGAGGCTGGCCTGCCAGCGGGGAGATCGATATTATGGAACACGTTGGGTACGATCCGGGTGTTGTTCACGGAACTATTCATACAGAATCTTATAATCACATAAAAGGAACTCAAAAGGAAGGTAAACTGACTGTTGAAGATGCCATGGATGCTTTTCATGTATATGCTATTGATTGGCGTGAAAATAAAATAGACTTCTATATTGATGAAAACTTATATCACACAGTAACACGCGATCCTAAAGATGATTTCAATGGTTGGCCTTTTGATCAACGATTTCATTTAATCTTAAACCTGGCCGTTGGTGGAAATTGGGGTGGTAAAGAAGGTATAGATGATTCTATCTGGCCACAGCGAATGGAAGTAGACTATGTTCGTGTTTATCAATAACTATAAAACGAGGTAACTAAATTATACCTGTATCAATTAACATTAACTATGAAAAAGATAATCCTTTTAGTAATTGTTTCTATTTCAATTAACTCATTCGGTCAATCGAAAGAAGCCGAAGCAGTCAATCGTCTTCACAAACAAAAGTTTGAATGGCTTATCAATAAAAAATATGATTCATTGAATTGGTTGATGGATGAACAGTTAACCTATATTCACTCTAATGGATGGATTCAAACCAAACAAGAAGTAATTGATGATCTTAAATCTGGCAAATCCGATTACGGTTCAGTAGTAGTTGAGGAATCAACCGTTTCGATAGTCGATAAATGTGCAGTCGTAAAGGGAAAAGGAATCTATAAAGGATTAATGCCCGACAAATCCGAATTCAATGTTCACCTGCTTTACACGGAAGTGTATGTGAAAATCAAAAAACAATGGAAATTAGTTTTGCGCCAAGCAACAAAAATTTAGGTGTAGGTGTCAAGACACTTCAAAAAGTGTCAGACACCTAAGCGAATGTCTGACTGAATCTGGATTGTATTTTGAGATAGGTTCCAATTACATTTTTTGACCACGTAGTTCAAGAAGTTTATTACGTTCGTTCTGAAGTTCGCGCGAAAGTTTAGTCTGTTTGTCTAGTGCCTTGTGCTTGTATTCCTCAAACTCTTGCGCAACAGCATGTGCTAATAGTGATTTCTCCTTCATACCCGCATTCACAACTTTCATCCTGGTGAAGGCAAAAGCCACAACAAGAGCCAAGCCAGCTATTATTATTGCAGCTATTAAAAGAAAAGTTCCTTTTGTGAAAGGAATACCTATCACTGAAATATGTTTGCTATCAAAAACAATCTCTTCTACAGAAGCTTTCTGTGCTTTCAAATCATTTTGAGTTGCGAGCAACTCAGTCTTCAACGCTGCTATCTGGCTATTCGATTCCTTAAGCAAAGCATGTTGCTTGTTAATAGAGTCAACATTCAATTTCCAGAAACCATCTAAAATAAATTCTTTGATCACTTTATAATCGCCATAGGTTTGAGAGTTCTCTTTCATAACCTGATAGCGTTCTTTCAAATTAAGATTAGGATCTTCAATAGCTTTGGCTGCTGACTGTGCGAAAGATTGGCTTACAAATAGAACCAGAAGCAAGGAGAGTATAAGTTTCATAGTACGGACGTTAAATAAAAAGCTAAACTATACTATATGCTACTTAAACAGCAATTGAAATAGGATTATCGGTCGATAAATCCGTTCAGAACTCTATTCTGTATGATTAATGTAAGAATTACTTCTTCTTTAGCACTATTTGAGATTGTTGCATCTGAACAATTCTATTGAATAATTCTTTCAGAGTGTGATATTCATCTGATGAATAAACAACCTTTGAAAGGTTGATAATACTGGTTAAAGAAATTTTATCATCTCGACTAGTTATACTCAACAAAAACTTACCTCCATTTTGAGGAAGAGCCATGGCAACACTTTTAGGTACTTCATCAACAAGATAGGAATCGGGAAAATCCAAATTCAAGATAAAAGTTGATTCCATGGGTGCTCCAAAATCAACAGGGTATAATCTCTGGTTTGATTTGAATGGATTTTGCTCCCAACGTTCAATAAAAAAAGGGTTTAGATATAAAATGTTTGGATTGGATAATTCCAATGAAGACTCCACCTTTAACCTTTCAATTAGCGGCTTAGAAAGATCATTAAAATTTTCAAGCTCATAGTTAACAATCTGAAAACTATGAACATTTTGCTGCATCATATTTTTATACTTCTCTATACTTTCTTGAGAACCAATCGTTCTTCGTTTGTCATACGCTTCATAACCTGACGAAGCTATCAACAGATCTCCTTTAAAGGTATTCTCATTCAGTGTGAGAGTTAACGTAATCTGTTGTTTTTGCTTTTCACGAGGTTTAATATCAACCCAACCACTCTCCTCTTCCTTTTTACTGATCGTTCTTCCACTGCCGTTTAAGCAACGTTCGGGCAGTAACCCAAAAGGCAAAAAATGATCAGAGGCATCTAATAAATATTTTTCCCCATTTATATCAACGCTTGCAATCACATAGTTAAAATCAGATATAACAGGATAAAGATGATTTGGCAAACCAACTTCACGGGTGGCTAGTATTAAAGGATTAGCTGAAAGACCTACTTCTTGTAAAGCAGCAACCAAAGACAAATTGATATCACCAATATTTCCCTTACGGGATTCGAATGCTTTTTTTAAACCTTCATCCGTATATTTTCCATAAACTCCATTCCAAACAAACCAATCACGAATCATTTCATAAATTAATGAAGCTTTTTTAAGTGGATCACTTTCTGCTTTTGATATTTCAGTAACCTTATCAGCCCATATATTCTTTCCCTTTCTTATCTGAATACCAAAGTTCTCGTCAGTATTCAATTCTTTGTCAACATCCCGCCAGGTTTTTGTGTACTTAGCTACTCTTCCATCGAAATGTTTTATCTCCGACAATTCAAAATTGATTCCGGAAATAAAATTACTGCTTGCTGTCATGTATTCCTCCTCTACAAATGCCGGGATATTGGTCATATTATATTTATAAAGAGCACAATCTGCTTTGTTAGAACCGGGAGTGAAACACTCTTTTATTAATGATGACTCATTCATATTTAGCTTAAAGAAACCTTGTAAGGACATATTGTAAACATAGTTACCCGGAATACGAGCCCAGAATTCACTTTTTAATTTTGGAAGATCCGATTGAAATTTCCAGGGCCAAAAATTAAAGATGAAAGGTGACTCAAGCGTATATCGAACTTCAATAATACTACCTACTGTTACAGCAGGCATAGTAAACTTATAAGCATCCCGATACTCATGAAGGTTGGTCGTAAATACTTGCTTACCATCAAATCGGGTAGTTGTAATAGTATTGTTCACAAGATTATACGTTGTGCCTTCAACCGACCGAATGGTTTCCATGCTCCGCTCACCCTTTCGCAAGAATATTTCAAAGTTAGCGCGATCTAATCCCTTCTTGCTTAAAATCTTAATCTTCACATGATACTCAAGTAGTAAATTATTCTCGCCACCGTTATCAATATAGGCTTCACCAAATTCATTCAATATCATTGCCGAAGCACTTGTGTCCTGATTTGTAGAGATATTTAGCTCCTCATAGGTTATTTTTCCGTATGGAAATCCATTTTCATACTGCGCGCTTGCATAAAATGAGCAACAACTAATAACAAAAATTACACATACTGATTTCATAAACTCTTAACTTAAAAACTCCATAATTCAACTGCAATGGATTGCATTACTTTAAAAGTAATCAGTTGTAGATTAAATATTAAGGCTATAATTTCTAAAACTTATAATTTAGATAACATAGGATACTTATTAAGGGGTTAAATTTGAAATTGTCACCTAAATCATTGGAGCAAAATGAACTATTGACTAAGTTGCCTATCCTGTTTGGTTTGAATCAGTTTAGGGTTTAAAACGATAGGTCTGTAGTGATGATTCGTGTTAAAACATTCATTTTTCAGTTTGATTTATGAGGTTTTAAGGGTTTTGGGCTTTTAATCTACAAGTAGTATGAAAAAGGTATTGGTAATAGAGGATGATGAACCTCTTTGCTGGCTTTTAGAGAAGATTTTAACAGGTAAATATGAACCAATTATTATGAGAAATGGCTTAGAAGCTCTCTCATGGTTATCGGACGGAAACCTACCAAACCTCATCATTTCAGATATAAAAATGCCTTCTTTGGATGGTATAGAGTTGTTAGAAAACGTTAGATCCAGTGGAATTTTAAGAGATATTCCTGTCATTATATTATCCGCATCGGATGAGCCTGAGCAACGCAAACGATGTATTGAGCTCGGAGCAAGCAATTATTTAATTAAACCTTTTGAACCCAAGTTACTTATTGAAGAGATTGAGAATACATTTAAAAGGCTGGAAAATCCCCTTTCAATTGATCGATGAGAATAGAATTTGATACACCTGTGAAAAATTTTCAAAAAGCTACATTATCGGGAGTCAACACACACATTGTGTTTGTAGAAATATCTGACAAAGGTCGTCAATTCGAATACGCGCAGGAGCATTGGTATTTTTCTTTTATGTGTATTGAGGATGTTTCGTTAGCAATTCTTAATGGAACCATGCACATCGATGCAGTATTTATTGAATCCGATGCCAATCAAGAACAGATGCACAACCTGGCTGAACTCTTGAAAAAGTTTGAAATCCCTTTCGTTTTATACTCATCAAAATTTGAGTTGGGTTATAAGGAAAAAGCTCTTCAATTTAAGGTAGATGATTATTTGTTTGGAGCACTTACCGATACAATGCTAACCAGGTTGACTTTTATTAAAAAAATCAAAGCCTATAAAAACAAGCGTGAGGATAAACCCTACGAAACTACCAAAGTTCAACCGGTGAACTCCATTAAGATCTGGAAATTGAAAAGGCTTACGGATATCATTATCTCTTCCCTTGCTTTAATCATATTATCACCACTTTTAATTTTTATTGCTCTTATCGTTAAGCTTGAGTCACGAGGTCCGATTTTCTATATTTCAAAAAGAGCAGGTTCAGGGTATAAAATTTTTGATTTCTATAAATTTCGTTCAATGCGAATTGGCGCAGACAAGGAATTAAAGAACCTAACACACCTCAATCAATATAATGAAGATGATAAAGGCTCTGTTTTTTTCAAAATCAAAGATGATCCCCGTGTAACTCCCTTCGGGCAATTTCTAAGAAACTCAAGTTTGGATGAATTGCCTCAACTCTTCAATGTGCTCAAGGGTGATATGTCCATTGTGGGGAACCGCCCCCTGCCACTCTACGAAGCCGAGCGATTGACACAAGATCAAATTGCCTGGCGATTTATGGCTCCGGCCGGTATCACCGGTCTTTGGCAAGTAACTAAACGTGGCAATGCAGAAATGTCTTTGGATGAGCGTATCCATTTGGATGTTCAATACGCTATGAAAAATTCCTTCTCAATGGACATGAAAATTATTTTCTCAACCTTTCCCGCATTGTTTCAAAAAGAGAAAGTATAGTTAACTTCGCCAAGTAATTTTGGCAATTAATCGTAATTTTTAATGTGGATTTTTGAGTTCATCGTTTTGTCCTATTTTATTTATGTTGTTCTCTATACTACAGTATTTTCAGTTGGAGGCTTTTTCTACAATGAACCTTTCAAAAACAATAGTTCATACTCTAGATTTTGTGTGCTAATTCCTTGCTATAAGGAAGACTCTGTAATATTAGAAGTAGCAAAGAAGGCATTGCATCAATCCTATCCACATAGTCAATATTCTGTGGTTGTTATAGCCGATTCTTTGCAACCATCAACGTTGATTAAACTTCGTGAATTGCCCATTCAAGTGGTTGAAGTTCAATTTGAGAGCAGCACAAAAGTAAAATCTTTAAATCATACACTTCAAGTTCTTGAAAATAATTACGGCTATGCTGTAATTCTGGATGCCGATAATGTAATGGAGTATGATTTTCTAAAAACGATAAACTCCATTGCCACTTCTTCAACAAAAGCAATACAGGGACAACGAAAGCCTAAAAATAAAAATAACTCGCTTGCACTATTAGATGGAATAAGTGAAGCAATCAATAATCATATTTTTCGTCAGGGGACTGCAGCTTTGGGACTCTCCTCATCCATTAGCGGATCGGGGGTAGTTTTTGATTTTTCAGTCCTGAAAGAAAAACTTAGCTCCATGAGCTCCGTGGGTGGTTTTGATCGTGAGCTTGAGGTGGTTTTACTTCTTGACGGCATAAAAGTATCATACCTTAAAAGCGCCATCGTGTATGATGAGAAAGTCTCACAAAATAAAGCATTTCAAAATCAGCGGAAGAGATGGATTTCCAGTCAATACTTTTACTTACGTAAATATTTTATTTCAGGAATAGTTGCCCTATTCAAAGGTAATGTCACATTCTTCAATAGTGCAGTGCTTAGAAATATTCAGTTGCCACGCTTAATCAACATCGGGCTCCTCACCTCGCTAACTGGTATACTTTTCTTTGTAAGGGATTACTTATACTTCGGATATACGATTTGGATTTTATTGTTTGCATTTAATACCTTATCCATACTAATTGCAATACCCAAAGAATTCTACAATAAAAAATTAGCCATTGCCATCTTTCAATTGCCTTTTCTATTTATAAATATGTTTCTGTTATTATTTAAATTAAAGGGGGCAAATAAAAAATTTATTCACACACCTCATGGGCTGGCAACTATTGAGACAACAGAAACAAGTAAACAAAAATAAGGATGCCTACTGAGTACCCTCTAGTCTCCCTTATAACAATTAATTATATCTCGTTAAAAGATACGATTGAGTTTCTGGAGACAACTACTAAGCTTACATATCCCAACCTTGAGATTATTGTCGTTGATAATAACTCCCCAAAAGGAAAGCCAACGGAAGAATTAAAAAAACAATACTCACAGATAACTTTTATTCAAAGTGACGAAAATCTAGGTTTTGCAGGAGGAAATAATTTAGGAATAAATGCAGCTAAGGGAGAATATTATTTTCTATTGAATAATGACACTCTCCTCTTTCCCAACTTCTTAGAGCCCATCGTTGAATTCATGCAATTGCATCCTGAAGTTGGAATGGCTTCGCCCAAGGTTCTTTATCCGGATGGCAAAACAATACAGTTTGCTGGAGCCATTGGCATTAGTCCATTCACGGGAAGGGGAAGATGTCTGGGTATTTATGAACATGATTCAGGGCAATATGATAGGTGCTATGAAACCGATTTAGGTCATGGCGCTGCTCTAATTGTACCAAGAAAGATGGTGGATGAGGTCGGTTTAATGCCAGAAGTCTATTTTCTATATTACGAGGAACACGATTGGTGCGAAATGGTGAAGAAAAAGGGGTATAAGACTTTTTTCTTAGGAAATTCCAAAATTATACATAAGGAATCTGTTACTACAGGAAATGAGAGCCCATTGAAAACATATTACATGACCAGAAACCGAATAATTTTTATGAGAAGAAATTTCTCAGGATTACCATTTTTGTCAGGTATTTTATTTTTTATCTTCTTTTCAATTCCAAAAAATACGATCACCTATTTTCTTTCAGGGAAACAAAAATTATTAATTTCCTTTTATAAAGGAGTAATCTGGAACCTCACCAACTTTAATGTTAACTAAACCATGTTGTCGATACCTCTAATCAAAACTCGCATTAAGGAATATAAAGAAAAGTATCCAGAGGAATCTGTACTTGGTTTTATTTATACAATAATTCAAGGTACATGGAGGATTATACTTGCCCGTATTTATTTAAGATCCAGCAACCATATTGGTAAATTAGTTTCAGTGAATGGAATGCCTATAATTGGCAATCTAGGCGAAATGACTTTCGCTGATGAGGTTCGCATCTGGTCCAATATAGAACGGTCGAAATTATACACAGGTAAACAAGGTAAATTAATCGTGGGTAGAAATTCGCGTTTGAATGGAGTTCATATTGATGCCCGAGAACTGATCCAAATTGGTGACACCGTTCAAATTGGACCTTACACAATTATTATGGATAGTGATTTTCATGATCTGAAAGATCACTCCAAAGACGGACCCTCGAGCCCCATTTATATTGAAGATGATGTGTGGATTGCCACACGAGTTACGATCTTAAAGGGTGTGCGAATTGGAAAAGGTTCTGTAATTGCTGCAGGAGCCATTGTTACTAAAGATGTGCCTCCCTATTGCGTTGCTGCTGGTACCCCAGCACGAGTGGTTAAAAAAATTGAATAAATATGTGCGGATTAACTGGTTTCTCTGATTTTACAAAGCGTAGCAGTGCTGCAATCCTCCAGTCAATGACGGATGTTATCGCGTATAGGGGACCCGATGATCAGGGGCAGTTTGTGAAAGAATTTCAAAATACCCAGGTAGGCTTTGGTCATAGAAGATTATCAATTCTTGATTTGTCACCTTTAGGGCATCAACCCTATCAACATAATAACCTCACTCTGATTTTCAATGGTGAAATTTATAATTTCAAAGAAATAAGAGAGAAGTTAATTTTAAAAGGTTACACATTTGAGTCAAATTCTGACACAGAAGTAATCATTAAATCATTTGAAGCAAATGGCATATCTTGTGTTGACGAATTTATTGGCATGTTTGCATTTGCTTTATTGGATCACAATAAAGAAAGACTCTATTTAGTTAGAGATAGGGCGGGTGTAAAACCTATGTATTGGTATTTTAAAAATGATACCTTTTTATTTGGCTCAGAACTAAAATCTTTTCATGAGCATCCGCACTTTTCAAAAGAGATTGATTTTGACAGCGCAGCATTATATTTTCAGTATAGTTATATCCCTGCACCTTACACCATTTTTAAAAACACCCATAAACTTTGCCCTGGGCATTTTCTTGAACTTGATTTGAAAACCAAATCGATTCAAACAACAAAATACTGGGATGTTATTGATTATTATAATAAACCTAAACTTCATATTCCTTATGCAGAGGCAGAGAGAGAACTTGAATCGCTATTAAAGTCAGCATGTGAATATCGAATGATTTCTGATGTGCCCGTTGGTGTTTTTTTAAGCGGTGGTTACGACAGTTCCGCAGTAGCCTCCATCTTACAATCAGGTCGTTCTGAAAAACTTAAAACTTTTACAATTGGTTTTGATGAACCAAAATTTAACGAGGCTCCTCATGCTAAAAAAGTCGCAGATTACTTAGGCACAGATCACACTGAATATTATTGCACTCACAAAGAAGCTTTTGATATTATTCCTTCCCTACCCGATATTTATGACGAGCCTTTTGGAGATAATTCAATAATACCAACAACCCTTGTAAGTCAGGTGGCTATAAAAAAGGTGAAGGTAGCTTTATCAGCCGATGGCGGTGATGAAATTTTTGCTGGGTATCCAAAATTTCAAATGTCAATTAATTACAGTAATAAATTTCCAGCTTGGGCAAGCGAAAGAATTAGTAAGGGAATGGGATTAATTAATCCTGACAAAATTCCATTCACGCGTAATGCTTTCAATTTTGCAACTCGGTACAAAAAAATAAAATCAATTCTTGAAAAGCATGATCCAACTCATGCGATGAAAATTATTTCTCAGTTCAATACAGAAAGTGAGTTAAAAAATAGATTAAAGTTTGATTACAAAAATTTAAAAACAGATTTTGATATTGTTAATGAATTGAATGAATCGAATGATGACATCAATAAGATGTTGGCTATTGACTTCAAAACATTTTTAGTGGATAATAATTTAACAAAAGTAGATCGAGCCACCATGTCCGTTTCCTTAGAAGGAAGAGAACCACTGCTTGATCATAGAATCATTGAATTCGCAGCAAGACTTCCTTCGGAATACAAACATAAAAACGGACAGACTAAAATCATTCTAAAAAATATTGTTCATAAGCATATTCCCAAATCAATTATGGATAGGCCTAAAATGGGTTTCATTGTGCCTATAATGGGATGGTTTAAAAATGAGCTGAAGGATATTATTATGGAGCAATTGAGTGAAGAAAGATTAAGACGCGATGGCATCTTTGATCACAATGAGGTTATCGGCTTGCGAGATCGTTATTTGCGTGGCGACTCAGAAAATATTCAAAAAATTTGGCACCTACTTATATTTCAAATGTGGAAGGAAAAATGGAAGGTTTAGTATAATACAAACGTTTGCTCACCCTCTAACAGAGAGGGAATCCGTGGGAAAATTTGTTATACACTAAAAATGCCTTAAATCATATAAGGATTGGGTTCATTTGACAGAAATTCATATTTTTAAAGGTTACATCCTAGGAAACAATATTATAAACTGTTTTCCTTAACAATCATTTAAACCAGATTCACATGCAATCTATCAAAATGAGAACAGGCATGTATAGCTCAATTAAGGTTCTATGCTTAATTGGCTTCTTGTCAATGTCTACGCTAAACGTATTTAGCCAATGTGGATGCAAATTCACTATTAATCCAGGAGCTGGCTTTACTTATTTTAATGGCACTGCTAGCAACGTTCAGCCTGGTGATGTGATTTGCATAATGGCTGGAAGCAAGGGGGGAGTTCAATTTACTGATGTAAAAGGTTCTGCATCGAATCCGGTCATTATAAAGAATTGTGGCGGTCAGGCATTAATTGGCGGACCAACAGCAAATAATGCGATGCTTTTTATTGGCTCCAGATATATACGAATTACCGGAACAGGCGATGCTGGATTTAACTATGGATTGAAAATAGTTGGCTCTGCCCCTGGCTCACAAGGAATTGCAGCTGCAGGTCTTTCATCTGACTTTGAGATTGACCACATGGAAATCCAAAACATCGGATATACAGGATTGATGCTCAAATCTGATCCCAGCTCAAATTGTGCAAACACAACTTCTGTACGCCCGAATTTCACTTTTTACAATGCCAAGATTCATGATAACTATGTTCATGATACTGGGGGTGAGGGAATTTATTTAGGAGATAGCTTTTACAACGGAACAACTGTTTTTTGTGGAAGTACACAATACTGTCATGAAGTTAGGGGAGTCAGAATTTACAATAATCGTTTTGATAAAACTGGGCGGGAAGGGATTCAAGTAGGATCAGGGGTTGATGATGTTGAGGTGTATAACAACGTTGTTCTTAATTACGGTCAGGCTAATTTATCGGCTCAGAACGGAGGGATTCAATTTGGTGTTGGAACGGCAGGGCGAATGTATAATAATTTTATTAAGTCTGGTCCTGGACCGGCAATAGCCATTCAAGGAATTGGCAATGACTATGTTTATAATAATGTGATTGTAAGCCCTGGGGAGCAAGGCATTACTATCAACACCAGACCTACTCCTCTTACGACAGATATCGTTAGCCAAGGTTGGCTAGGTGGGGTTTACATTATTAATAACACTTTTGTCAATGTAGGCCCCAAGGGTGTCGTTGAAGAATTTATTAACGCTGCACCAGGAAACAGAATGTTCAATAACCTTATTGTCGCTTCCCAATCTCCGTGGGATAAAACTTATACGTATACCGATTGGCAGAAAGGAAATAACGTATTTATCCCGCTCCTTGCGAATGCCATGTTTGTAAACCCGTCACTGGATGATTATAGGTTGCAACCAGGATCACCCGCTATTAATGCAGGGCGAGATGTTGCCTCTTTTGGAGTGACTTTTGATTTTGATAATGTTGCTAGACCTGCCGGAGCTACTTGGGATGTAGGTGCCTTTGAATTAGCAGGCAATCAAAAACCACTTGTTACTGTAGGCGCTAACCAATCTCTCACACTACCAACAAATTCAACTACAATTGTTGGTTCAGCGAATGATCCAGACGGAACAGTAGCATCTTATATCTGGACAAAACAAAGCGGACCTACTGTAACCATTGCAAATGAAACCACCACAACAGTTTCACTTTCTGATCTTCTTGCAGGTGTCTATATATTTAGACTTACCGCCACCGATAATGAAGGTGAAACTGGCTTTAAGGATGTAACCATAACAGTAACAGACCCATCAGTAAATCAACCTCCGGTGACAAGTTCAGGTGGCAATAAAACACTCACATTACCTGCAAATACGGTAGTGCTAAATGGCTCCGCCAGTGACCCGGATGGTAGCATCGCTTCTTATTTATGGACAAAGATTAGCGGCCCGACAACTTTTACAATGGCAAATCAATCCACCTCAGTATTGACTCTCAGTGGGCTTGTTCAAGGTGTATACGTGTTTCGTCTAACCGCAACCGATGATGATGGGGATATTGATAGCAATGATGCAACAGTGACAGTAAATCCGGCAGCAGCAAATCAATTGCCTACTGCCAATGCAGGAGGTAATAAGAATTTAGTATTACCCACAAACAGTACTAGTCTGGCTGGATCGGGAAGTGATCCTGACGGGTCCATTGCTACCTATGCCTGGACAAAACAAAGCGGCCCAGCCACAGGCACTTTAACTAATCAAAATACTCCAACCTTACAATTAACAAATCTGGTTGCTGGCACGTATGTTTTTAGACTTACGGTTACTGATAATGTCGGTGCTACTGCCTTTGCGCAAGCAACGGTAAATGTTAGTGCGGCTAATCAATCTCCAACCGCCAATGCTGGCGGTAACAAGACAATTCAACTTCCCACCAATTCAACAACGCTAAACGGATCGGGATCTGACACAGATGGTTCAATCAGTTCTTATTTATGGACAAAACAAAGCGGTCCGGCAGCAACTCTTACTAATGCTAGTTCAAATGTACTTTCTCTTTCAGGACTTGTGCAGGGAACATATGTTTTTCGACTCACTGTAACTGATAACAATAGTGCCACAGGAAGTGCTACCATGACCTTAAGTGTTCAAGCTGCAAATGTTGCTCCAACTGCAAATGCCGGTTCGTCTAAAACGATAACATTACCTGTTAATAGTACAACCCTTAATGGTTCAGGAGTTGATAGTGATGGCTCCATCTCTTCATATTTATGGGAAAAACTTAGTGGAGGCGCAGCAACACTAAGTGGCAGTTCAACAGCTATTTTAAGTTTGAGTAACTTAGATGTTGGATCCTATGTCTTTAGACTTACAGTAACTGATAATAGTGGGGCAACAGGAAACAGTCAAACAAATGTTACTGTTCTTCCATTGGCAACAAATCAGTCTCCTGTGGTTGATGCAGGTTCTGATATCACCCTTACTTTGCCCATAAACAGTACTAATATAGTAGGAACTGCTAGTGACCCCGATGGGACTATTTCTTCCTATCTATGGAGTAAAATTAGTGGCCCTGCAGCTACACTTAGCGGAACCACATTATCCACACTTTCAATAACCAATTTAGTTGCAGGAAATTATGTGTTTAGATTAACCGCTACTGATAATCTAGGAGCATCAGCCAGCGATGATATTAATTTAGTGGTTACTAATGTTAATCAAAATCCGAGTGTGGTAGCATCAAGTGATGTAATTTTGACGCTTCCAACTTCTTCTACTTCTTTAACAGCAGTCGCATCTGATTCTGACGGAACCATAACAAATTATCTTTGGATCAATCTCTCAGGCCCCAGTGCGCCAACATTAATTAGTGCTACCACCAGCACGGTGAGCATAAGTGGACTTGTTGCGGGCACATATGTATTTAGGGTAACAGTAACTGATAACAATGGAGGAACAGCCTTTGATCAGGTTAATGTTATTGTTCAGACTTCAACCAATATAAACCCTATAGCTAATGCCGGCTCCGATATTACAATTTTTCTCCCAACTAATTCCGTAACATTAACCGGATCAGGCACCGATGCTGATGGTACAATAGTATCCTATGGATGGACACAGGTTGATGGCGCTGCCGCCACGCTAACAAATGCAAATACAAAAACAGTTTCCGTTAGTGGATTGGCCGCGGGAACTTACACGTTTCGTCTTACGGTTACAGACAATAGTGGAGGAACTGGTATAAAGGATGTAAATGTTACTGTGAATTTGTCCTCCGCAAATCAATCTCCTCTTGCTGATGCTGGACCCGACATTGCGCTTACCTTGCCAAATAACAGTACTAATTTAATTGGTTCAGGTTCTGATCCAGACGGAACGATAAGCACCTATAGTTGGATCAAACTTAGCGGACCCAGTGTTACACTTTCAAACGATAATACAGCTGTGCTCTCGGTACAGGATCTGGTGGTTGGTGTTTATGTTTTTAGGCTAACGATAACAGATAATAATGGCTCAATGGCCTCAGATAACATTCAAGTTACTGTATTTCCAGCTTCTGTAAATCAATCCCCGGTAGTTTCTGCTGGGGCGGATATAACTATCACCTTGCCAACTAATACAGCTACATTGATAGCAGTTGCTAGTGATCCAGATGGTAGCATAGCTGCATATACATGGACTAAGCAAATTGGTCCAACAGTTACACTTTCCGGAGAAAGTACTAATAATCTACTACTGACCGATCTTGTAGTTGGTTCCTACACGTTTAGGGTTACCGTTAGCGATAATTCGGGTGCAACTCGCTTTGATGAGATAAATGTTTCTGTACTTATACAAGGCTCTAATGTTCCACCTGTCGTTAATGCGGGAATCAATAAAATTATTTTTCTTCCAACTAATTCGATTAATCTTATTGGGCAGGCAAGTGATGCTGATGGAGCTGTTACTACTTACCTATGGTCTAAAATCAGCGGCCCAACTGCTACCATTACAGGACAAAATACCCCTACGCTTTCAATAAGCAATATGGTACCTGGCCAGTATACTTATAGACTCACTGCCACTGACAATCTTGACGCAACAGCTTTTGATGAAGCAACGATTACTTTATTTCCTGGAACAGTTAATCAAGCTCCAATTGCCAATGCAGGAGCAAATCAAACAATAGCACTACCAACCACCTCAACAACATTAAATGGATCTGGTTTCGATCCAGACGGCTCTATTGTTTCTTACGATTGGACTCAAATTCTTGGCCCCTCAACCACAATAACAAATGTAAATTCTCCAACAGTATTTATCAGCAATCTGGCAGTTGGAATTTTTCAGTTTAGATTAACTGTTACAGATGACCAGGGTGCTACCGGTTCCAGTGTTGCACAAATAACGGTAGTTGCTGCAGGAGCGCCACAACCTCCTATTGCTAATGCAGGATTTGATCAGGTAATAAATCTTCCTCAAAATAGCGCAGATATTCAAGGATCAGGGTCTGATACCGATGGAACCATCACAAGTTATAGCTGGGTGAAGAAATCGGGACCCGCCACCGGAACCTTAAATGGTGCAACAACCTCCAAACTTTCATTGACTGGATTAATTTCAGGAACCTATCAATTTACTCTTACCGTAACTGATAACGATAATCTTACCAACAGTGATGATGTTAAAGTTACTGTAATACAAGGCTCTGTGAATAACAACCCTACTGTTAATGCAGGTTTGGATCAGGTTGTTCGAGAGCCGGCAACTTCAACAACGCTCACAGCAATAGCATCAGATATTGATGGTTCTATCGCTTCTTACCTTTGGTCAAAACTAAGTGGACCTACAGTTACGCTTGGGGCAACAAACACAAATACGCTTTCATTATCCAACTTAATATTGGGAACCTATGTTTTTCGAGTTGAGGTTGCTGATAATGTTGGATCTACTTCATTAGATGAAGTGAGCGTTACTGTGCAGCCGCCCGGATCAAATTTACCACCCGTTGTATTGGCGGGTTCGTCCAAAACAATTTCAGCTCCAACAAATTCAACCGTTTTGAATGGCTCAGCTTCTGATCCTGATGGATCCGTTAATTCAGTGGCATGGTCGTTGCAAACTGGCCCTAATTCACCAACTCTTTTGGGCGCCAATACAACAACTCTTTTAGCACAAAATCTTGTAAGTGGACTTTATACGTTTCGTCTTACTGCAACGGATAATGAAAATGAATCGGCCTTTAGTGAAACAACTGTGAATGTAATTTCGGGGCATCTTCCACCAACCGTATTTGCTGGAAATGATACTACACTTGTTCTTCCTAATAACTTTTTATCTTTAAATGGAACAGCTACTACCGAGGATGGATTTATTGCTGAGTATAAATGGGAACAAACTGCTGGAGATCCAATTACACTGGAAGTTAATTATCCAGCCGTATCAATCAGTGATTTGCTTCCAGGCATTTATACACTTCGCTTTACGGCCATTGATAATTTTGGTTCTTCCAATTCTGATGAGCTAACGGTTTCTGTGGCCGAAAATAAATCAAATCCTGTTGGCGCTTCCCTTATTTTTTCTCCTAATGGAGATTTAGTGAATGATATCTGGTTTGTAAAGAATACAATGTTGATTCAGGGTTGTCCCTTACAAATTTTTAATAGTCTTGGAAAAACAGTTTACGAGGCTACAGATTATCAAAATGATTGGAGTGGTGTTTCAAATGGCCAGCCTGTAAAGGAAGGTGACTACTACTTTGTTTTTGAGTGCGGAAGTAAGAAAACTTATTCAGGTGCTTTGAGATTAATACGATAGCCAATTAAAAGAATGATGAAACTTTTACAGAAATTTATCTTATCCTACTGTATTATTTTATGCATATCAGAAACTGCCGTAGGTCAGGATGCGGCTATCTTTAGTCAATTCACTTTAAACCCCTACCAATTTAATCCATCTTTTGCTGCCCAAAAAGGATACTCTGAAGCGAATATTTTTTATCGGAAACAATGGTTAGGTATTGAAAACGCACCAGAAGTAGGCGCCTTTAATATTCAAACCCCGGTAGGCCGCAATGTATCCCTTGGTCTCAATGTATCTTCAAATAAAACCATCCTATTAAATACTACCGCTGCACTGGCAACCTTTGCCTATCGTGTTCGCTTAGGGTATTATCACCATCTTAATTTTGGAATTTCCGGTGGAATCGCCATGAACAATTTTGATCTGAGTGCAGTAGACGACACAAACGATCCTGCCTTGGCTAATGTTGTGCAAAAAAGTACCTATGTAATCAGCCAATTTGGAATTAATTATCAATTCAAGAATTTCAACATTGGGTTTGCACTACCCAATGTGCTAGAATCAAAACCAACTAGCCTGCAAGAGTTTCAGGATATTGAATTCAGCCCGTTCAACAACAAGTTTGGGTCAATGACTTACAACTTTAATCTTCGGGATGTACAATTATCACCTACTGTAATTTATCGCGCTCTTGATACCCAGCAAGATCAATGGGAAGGAATGCTGATAGCAACCTATAAAAGTTTTCTTTGGGTGGGTGCATCCTACCGTGATGGATATGGAATAACCGGATTTATAGGAGTTAAATTAAAGGGGCTTTATCGTGTAGGGTATGCCTATGAGCATCCAACCAGCAGCATTGCAAAGGCTTCCAGTGGATCTCATGAGATTTATTTGGGTGCCCGGCTCGGTAAGCGCGATCGTGAAGAACAATTTGTATTAGATAAAAAGAAAAACGATTCGCTCGCGCAAGTTGCCTTGGCTAGTAAGGAGCTTGAAAGGCAAAAACAAGAACTCGCTGAAGCCGAACAAAAGAAACCCACTGTACAGGAAGAGGCTGTGGTTGTTGTAGTACCGCCAGTTATTACCGAAGAACCAACACTTCCAAAAATTGAAGACAAACCGGTAGTAGAAGAAAAACCTGTAGTGATTGCAGAAGAAAAACCCAAAGAAGAACCTCGGGCTGACTACTATGTAGTTTTAGGAGCCTATCGCAATCAGCAAAATGCCCTTAAGCAAATACGTGATTTGCGAGAGCGTAGTATGTTGCCTCAAATGCTCTACGACCTTGAAAAAAATTACTACTATGTTTACATACATAAATCCAATAGTCGAGAAGATGCACTTGCCGAACTTATTAAAGAGCGCGAACGAAACCGGTTTGCTGGCGTTTGGATTTATAAAGCCCCAAAGAAATAACAGCTAATAGATAGCCTGATAAAACAATTTAATAGCTAGAGTAAAAATCAATCAGTATACCAACTGATCTCCATTGCATTGATCGGACAAAACCCTCCACCATCTGTATCGGTAAGAGTAATGTTGAAAATAGAAGCTGAAGGACTAATGTTTGTCCATTCAAGTACCTGAGTAACATTACCAGTTACATCATTTAAACTCTTTTGTACACCATTTACTGAAATAGTCATTGTATTTCTTCCATCAAGCGATGCAAATGTAGTGCCTCCATGTATGCGAATGGTGTAAGTGGTTGCGTTGTCCAATTGCAAAATTGAAAAACTACGTGAAATGCCTTGTGCAGGTCCTGGCACGTACCAATATTCCTTCATAGCATTGTCTGGAAATACACCTGAATTAATTCCTGTAGTTGCTCCCAGCGGTTGTGGCGTTAATGGTGAGTTGATAGTAAGATCAATGGGCGTTGCTACATCATCTGCCCGGCTCAAGTTAGTCCAGCTTACACCGGCATCAGGAATGTTTGTATACGCATGATTCCATGTATCAACTCCGGTAATCATAGGCGCTGAAGCACTTCCAAAGGAAACCAGCACACGCTGAAGTGTAGGTTCGTTGTCTTTTATCGTGAGGATAAAATTAATGTTACCCCCGGGGCGCACAACCCCAGATCCACTTGAAATTGTAAAAAAGATAATTCGGTCAGCATTATCACCTACGTTATCTATTGGGGTTATAGTAAATTCAGAACCTGTAGCATCTTTAGCAACATTCAAAACAATATTCGTTCCTGAAGCTGCAGGGGTCGTACTAAAGTGGGTTCCATACACGGCACTGGTGGATGTGAATGAAACTGTCATAGTGCCTACTTCGGAAGCAGGAATTGACAAAGCTATTGGCACAGTGATTCCTGTTATAACATTCTCATCAATGCTTCCATCGGTATTTGAAAAGCTCGCGAATGAAGGATTTTCATCTTCCTGTATGGTCACAGTCAATTTTTTAGTAGACCCTATTTTAACCGAACCGGTTGTTGCCGTTATATCAAATACAAGCACAAAATTTTCATGAAAAAAAGAGTCATCTTTTGGAATGATGGTAAGGCTATTGCCTGATGCATCATTAGCAACACTTAAGGTAATTGTATTTGCAACAGCCGCTGGAAGCGTAGTAAAATGAGTACCATAGGAAGCACTATTTGAAGCCCATGAAACGGTAATAGTACCAGGCCCTTTTGTTGGCTGAGAAAAAGGTATTTGAATAGTAACACCTGATACTGAATTTTCGACTACTGCCGCTGTGGCCGTTTGAAAATTTGCCACCGCCTGGCTTTCATCTTCCTGAATGGTAACCGTTAGTACCTTGCGTGATCCTAAAGCGAATGCTGAGGAAGGACTAGATAATGTAAACGTTACTTCCTTATCGCCTTGGTAAACATCGTTGTTTACTGTGGCTAAAGAAAATTGGGCCGTCATCGCTCCGGCTGCAATGGCCACTTCAAAACTACCCGAGTTGCCTGAAGGGTTAGTGTTAAAGTCGGTAGTGTAAACGGCACCTCCACCTAACTCCACTATTACGGTACCATTGGCAGTTGCTGCTCGCTCTAATTGAATCGAAATAGTAACCTCATCACCTTCTAACACGGCCTGTGTATCGGCACCAAAACTTACCTCCACCGGAGGTTCTGGATCATCTTTACTGCAGGAATTAAAAAGAGTTAGTAAAAAGAGCGAAAAAATTGTAAAGACCACCTGAAATTTCCCAAGCCAGGCCCAGGGTTGCTTTACGCCCATAAGTAGTGGATTAAATTTTATTAGCGATTAAATGTTCCGGATCTTAATTGTATTATCCAGTGAGTAAGTAACCTTATTTTATGCTGATTATTTCAATCGGTTGTTGAAAAAATCACCGTTAAATAATCAATAATTTTACGGCCTTTAAATAAATTAAATGTTGTTTTTTGGCCAAAAAATTACATTCTCAACTAATATAAATTTAACTGGGGTTCAGCTCTGCTAATACCAATAGAATGCCTTAAATTAGGGGTTACTTTTGGTTTCATTGGCGTATCAGAGGTAATATTGTATTCCATTATTTATTGGCTTTAATCTAAAAATCTTACATGGTAGCGCGTTGGCTTATTATTCTCATTATTGCGTTCACTCCTGTTGTTTCAGCGCTCTCGCAAATAACTCATCATTATGATAGCGGCTTTACATACCGCGAGGTGGTAGATGCAATTTGCGATGACCCTGATAACATGTGTCACTATTTCAAATCTGTATCGTGGAACGATAGCCAGATTAAAGAATACACCTACAGGGGAATGCAAGGAGTGAATGTAGTTGAGTTTATGAATTGGCGCATGGTTTTCCCTGCCGGTTATGATAAAAATAGAGAACAGGGTTATCCCATTATTATGATGCTCCATGGTGGGGGTGAGTCGGGCAGGAAATGGGGTGGCACAACGTTTCTCCCTACAGAAAATCGATTCGATAATAATGGGTACAACGTGATTCATGGTGGGCAGGCTCACTTAAATGCTGTTAATAGAAATCCAAATCTTTCAAATGCATTTCCTGGAATTGTACTATGGCCTCAGGTTAGTTATAATGGAGCCTGGGAGAGCGGCTGGGAAAATGGTAATTTAAGTGCAAATGCAGCTATGACTGCAGGAATTCTTGAGTGGGTAATTGAAAACTATAATGTTGATCCAGACCGTGTTGCAGTGCATGGACTTTCTAATGGAGCCAAGGGCTCTTGGGATATTGCTGCCAAGCGACCTGACTTATTTGCTGCCGTGCTGCCAATGTCTGGTGTAGGTTCAAATTTGGCGCCTATGGTTGATGCATTGGTTACCATGCCGCTTTGGTTGTTTCAAGGTGGCACTGATACAAATCCAAGGCAGCAGGCTGCCGAAGACTGGATAGCAGCCATGCTGGCAGCAGGCGGGGCTCCGCGCTATACGTTATATCCAACTTTAGGGCATGGTACCTGGAACACCGCCTATGCGGAACCTGATTTCTTTCCATGGATACTTTCTCAAAGCAAAAAAAATATTTATGTCTATGGAGGAGATCCTAGTATCTGCCCTGGCGGAGCCCTGAAGCTTGGGTTCTCTGCCAATATGCTTGAATACCAATGGGTAAAGGATAATGAAGATATACCCGGAGCAAACACAAGATTTCTAACTACTGCAATTGATGGCATAGGAACTTATAAGGTTAAGTATAAAAGAAGATTTGGGCCAGACGTCTGGATTGAGTCTAATCCAATACAAGTTTTAGCTAAGACATCATCTAGTTTCACTCCAGTGATTAGCAGTACCGGATCAACAAATCTTACGATTGATATCGGGGGTGTTCAAAATATTATTACGCTTACTGCAAATACTGGGTACAACGAATATAGATGGTTTAAGAATGGTGGAGTAAATCCTATCATTACAACCTCTACTAACTCATATTCATTTAGTAATAACAATGGTTCCGCTACTGATGCCGGTACCTACACAGTTAAAATCAAAGAACAAACAGGCTGTCTTACTGAAGCTTCAAATGGAATTGTAGTAAGATATTTTGCAACTCAACCAAACACTCCTTCAGTTACTGCACCTACGGTGCCATCACCTTCATCCTCTCCCACAGAAATGTTGGTTACGTGGCCGGATTATGCGAGCGAAGTTAAGTATGAACTTTGGCGTTTTAGATTTGGTTACGGGTCATTAGGTTATCCAGAGCAATTACCTAAACTAATTGCGATATTGCCCGCAGGCACAACTTCTTACCTAGACAAAGGGTTAAGACCTGAAGCACTCTATAAGTATCGAATCAGAGCCATTCTATCATCGGGGCAAGCAGTTTTTTCACCCGAATCTCAATGGGGAACTACTAACACCGATAATATTCCTCCTACTGCTCCATCTAATTTGATTGCCACTAACATAACAGATACCGGAGCAACTCTATCTTGGGAACCATCCTCAGACAATGATCTGATCTATAAATATGAAATTTATAACGGTGCAAATTTATTAGCCACAATAACAGGAAATATTGATGGTAATCCCTTACCTGCAACTACCTACGCTGTAACAGGACTTGAACCTAATACCACTAATTTGCTAAATGTGCGGGCAATAGATTTTAGAAATAACTACTCACCTTTTGCAGATGGTGTTTCTGTATCTACACAAGGACTTTTTGGCTCTGGTCTAGATTATAAATTTTATAGATACACGGGTAATATGCCTGGAACAGCCGGTGCACAAATGCTAGAACCGCAACAAAACAATAGCTTCAATTTTGGTCAAAATCCACTAATGACTGGCACTAGAAATAACTTTGGTATAAATAATACTAATCCACCGGATGGTGGAAGTAAGGATCGTTACGTCTTTGCTATGGATGGTTACATTGAAATCTTAACAGCTGGAGTTTACACTTTTTATGCGGCTTCGGATGATGGAAGTAGGCTTTATATTAGTACTTCTTCTCCACTCGTTGCAAATAGCGAATCCTTAGTAGTAAATAATGATGGAACTCATGGAAATAGTGAGGTTTCTGGAATATATACATTCAATGCTCCAGGAAAATATCCAATCAGAGTAACTTATTTTGAACAAACAGGTGGCTCAGAAATTTTAACTGTAAGTTATGCTGGACCAGGAATTACCAAAACAGCTATTCCAAACAATCGACTCTATAGAAGTATAGGTTTTCCTACCTACTACTTGAGAACAGGAACTGACGATCCATCACTTAACACATCATGGACATCTAACTCAAACGGTGTTGGTGGTACATCACCAGCAGCAACTGCGTTCACGAATAGCAATACTTATTTTGTTCTTGCAAACAGAGACATAGTAAATTTGAATTTCAATTGGTCAGTTTCAGGCAGTGGTTCAAAAATAATAGCGGGTAACGGTTTAGATCCAATTGAGGTTAATGCAAATGCGATTATTGATGGATTAGTGGAGGCTAGTAATAATTCAACAATAAATTTGTTCAATACAACACTACCAAGATTTGGTCAACTGCATTCTAGCTCAAATGTAAATTTCAATATTGCTGGCACTGTAGGAATTCCGTCAGGCAATTATGGAAACGTCCATCTGTCTGCCGCACAGTATAATTTACCTCTGAGCAACACTTCAGTATTAGGTAATCTTGCTATTGATAACGGAGTTACAACTTCCGGTGCTGCAAACAATCTTTCAACCCTTCGTATTGGAGGCGACTTAACAATTAATAATACTTCGGGAAATCCTTTCCCGGCTAACGGACCTAACCAATACTCCTTAGTATTTACAGGTAGTAATACCCATACAGTAAGTTTTATTAACCCTGTTGATCCAAACCTGTTTAGCATTCAAGCAGACTTTGGAGATGTGGTGAACTTCACAGGATTGACTGGTCGCACCATTACAGTAGGTTCTGCCCAAGGAGGTGGCCTTACGCTAAAAGGAGGTGCCAAATTAAACCTGGGTAACAACAACCTGGTGGTAAGTAGCCGCGGTACTATTAACAACAACAACGAGACAGGCGCCCTCAGCATGACAGGTGGTGACCTAACTCTTACCACTACTGCCACACAAAACAGCAGTTTGTACTTTAGTGCAGGAGATTCGGTGCGCAATGTTACTATCTCTACACCCGCTGCCAATCGCGCAGCTATTTTAACTTCGCTTAAAGTAAATAACTTAGTAACCGTAAATAATGGTGAGTTAAATGCTGGCGAGGGCTACTTAGTGTTGCGTTCACTTTCTGATGCCGCCAACGGCACAGCCCGTATTGGGCCGTTATTGAATGGCGCTAAGATAACGGGCAAGATTAATGCCCAGCGCTACATGAGTGGCGAAGGGCGCATTTATCGCTACATTTCGTCTCCTGTAAAAGGAGTTACCGTGGCTACGTTGCAGTCATATTTTCCTATTACTGGTAATTTTCCGGGCGCATCTACTGGCACGGGATTATCAGCAAGTCCTTCCATGTTTCACTATGCAGAGACAAGCGATCCTCAGTATCAACCTTTCCCAACACCTGTTACAGGAAGCGTGCTAGATACATTAAAGCGAGGCAAAGGCTATGTACCGTTTATTCGTGAGGCTTCCGCCCCTACCGTAATGTCTTTAATTGGTGAACCTTATCAGGGTACTCAAGCTTTTGTCTTAACAGGGACAAATGGAGTAGGTGATACAGGATGGAATTTATTAGGTAATCCTTATCCGGCACCCATAAAATGGACTGGTAGTTCAACCGGAGGCTGGGCAATTTCAGGAGTTAGCAGTACGGCATACATCCGGGAGAATTCAGAGGGAACAACACTAGTGAAATCGCATGATGGTACTTCTGGTACCAACGGATGGGATGGAGTAATTGCACCCGGACAAGCGTTTTGGGTACGCACTACTTCGTTAACCCCCACGTTAACTGTAAATGAAAATGCCAAGCATACTGTTGATGGTGCTTTCTATCGCGAGGGTGCACCTGATAATACACTGGAGATAGTGATGAAGTCAGCTACGGCTCAGGATGCCGCCCTGATAAGGTTTGTAGATGGAGCTGCTACACCTGCATTTGATACTAACATTGATGGTGTTAAGCAGGAAAATTCCTTCTTCAACTTGTCCACACTAACCGCAGATAATAAGGCGCTCGTCATTAATCTCACCACTACTAATTTTTGTGAACAAGAAATTAAGTTGCGCACCACCAATGCAGCCGTGGGTACGTATGAATTAAATATTAATGGGGTGAGCAGCCTGATCAGTGGGGAGACCGTAACATTCTACGATCACTTTACGCAAACCGAAAAAGTGATTTCTGAATCAGAAGTCTATCCGTTTAGCATCACAGCCGATGCAGCCTCTAAGGCAGACGGGCGGTTTACCCTGAAATTTGGAAAACCTGAAGTAATACTAAATCAAACGTTAAAAACAGATGCAGTATGCGATCAGGCAAGTCCGGTAATCAATATAATTAATTCTCAGCCAGGTGTTACCTATCAGGCCTTTCACAATGGAGCCGCTATCTCGCAAGGATTAACCAGTGCGGGCGGAACGCTTGAGTTGGCTGTTGATCCATCATTAGTTGCGTTGGGTTCAACCACGGCTACTATTAAAGCCGGCTTTAAAGGCTGTAATAGTTTTGAGCTGCCTATGAACATTGCCGTACAGCGCGATACGTTAGCTGCGCCTGAAATTATTGTAAAGCCTTTACAGTTAATGGCCAGTCAGGAAAATGCAAATTACCAATGGTACTTTAACAACGAAGCAATAGACGGTCAAACCGGACGTGAACTTCTAGCTCCGATTGATGGACTATATTTTGTGGAGGTAACATTGGGATCGTGCAGTAAAACATCCGATACAATCAGCTACGTAGTAACGGCTCTTGAAAAACCAGCCCGCGCTAATCAGGTGTATCCTAACCCTACCCGCGATAGGATTAGTGTTACCCTTGAGGAACCCATTAACTTTTCTACGTTGCGTGTGTTGTCAGCAGTGGGTCAGGTGTTATCAGCGCCCACTACCCGCTTGAGCGCAGAAAGCGCTGAGATTGATTTTTCGCAATTGCCGGTTGGGCTTTACGTACTCCAGGTAAATGGGTATCGGTACAGAATCTTGAAAGAATAATTCTTATTTATCCAGAGAAGAAGGATCATGGTTTCTACCATGATCCTTCTTATTTTTAGTGTATTCGAACACGCAAGGCAAATGACATTAGTTAAGAGAATTGGATATTTGACAGGGTTCGCCATTTTACTGCTTGTGGTTGTTTATTTTATTGTCAATGGCTTTCAGGAAAGTAAGCCCCTGAACGAATTGGCGCGCATGCAGGCACCGGGTAAATTCATTTCTTTAAGCGATGGGGTTACTCATTATTTAAAATTAGGTGCCGAAGGTGGTACTCCGCTCCTGTTTATTCATGGCGGGGGTATTACAGGATTGGAGGTATGGCAAAAAAACGCCATGCTCTTTGCCGAGCAAGGATTCAATGTACTCTTATATGATTTGTATGGCCGTGGCTATAGCGACCGGCTACCTATAGAATACACTCCTGAACTTTTTCAACGGCAACTCACCGAACTCCTTGATAGCTTGCATATGAGGGGTCCTCTACCCTTTCATGTTATCAGTATGAGCATGGGTAGTTTGGTGGCATTGGATTTTGCAACTGCAAATCCTAAGCTTGTGGATAGGCTGATTATGATTGACCCGGCCATTACGGGCGACTATCGTGCTAATTCATTATTAACCATACCGGTAGTTTCTGATCTGTTGATGACGCTTTATTGGCAACCTCGATCCATTGAAAACCAACGGAAGGAATTTTTTAATCCGTATGTCTTTGAATCATACTCCAAGCGATTAAAATACTTTTCGGATTTTAAAGGGTATAAACATGTGAACTACTCTACCTGGATGCACACGCTGAATCAAAGTAAGTTAGCGAAGCTGGCACAACGGCCAGCGTATAAAGTGTTGTTGATCTATGGTAATCGTGATCCTTATTTTCCAGTTGGCAATGTTCAGGTATTTCAAAACACCTACCCCTCTCTAAAGGTTGTAGAACTATTTGATGCTGGCCACATGCCTCATCTTGAACGACCCGATGAAGTAAATATAATCATGCTTGATTTTCTGCTAAATTAATTTCATTGCTGTACCAATTTTCAATCAACCATAGAAAGGCTGGGATAAAAATAAGAATCTGCGGCACCAAGAATAGTCGAGTCTCTACTGCAGTGCTATACACCAGGTGAATACCAAACCAAACCGGGCAGATGATCCAAAACCAATAGGTAAGCAAGCGAGGTAATCTTTTCAAAAAAACAATTACTATAATTGGAAGGAAAGCAAGCGTACCAATTAATTCGGGGTACAATCTGAAAAAGCGAAGGTTAAACAGGAGGTAATCAGAAACGCTGGTCATCCCATTAATGCCTTCAGGGGCACGGTATCCATAATACATCCGTACAGAAATAAATGCGATAAAAAACACTAGTGTTGATAGCAGGCCGGGCACTAAAATAGTACGCGCAATTTTACGTTCCTTCCATTGTATGCATGGAAGTACCAGCATTGCAGGTATAAGTAAGGATGTTTCGCGATTAAGGGCAGCTACAAGCATGAGTGGAATGATCCACGCATACTTTTGTTTTATTATTAACCAGGCAGCTAATAGATAGAAGAGAATATCGAAATAGGTATTGAACGAAAGATCGGATTGAAAAACGCTATGCGCCATAAAAAAACTCATCAGTAGTATGCCTGCCAATATGAGCCAGGGATTTTTGATGTTGATCGCTTTGAAGTACAGCGTGGCTAAGTAAAAAATCAAGAGATTTTGAAAGAATCTAAAAATCAGGAATGCTTTAATCCGATCTATTTGAGGAGCTAACGCATGAACACCTTTATAAAAACCTTCTACCAAGTAGGTACTAAGAATTCTATATTGCCATGGATTAAAGAATTCTGACTTTCCTTCTAGCATATTTTCGTGACGTACAATTTGACGTCCTAAATCAATTGCACTTAAATCAGTGGCTTGCCTATAAACGACATAAGCACTTAGAATTAAAAAACAAAGTAGTGTGAGCAATTGACTGCCCGAGGAATACGAGAATTTCATTGTAATAATTATCTTTCGGATGTACAAAATAAAGGTAATGAATTACGACCTCATTGTTGTTGGAACCAGTTTCGCTTCTTCTTTTTTTTTAAAAAAATATCTCCAAAAATCTCCGGCAGGAGTTAAGGTGCTGGTGTTGGAACGCGGTGCCTTTGAACCACAACGCGAACGAATTGCGAGGGCGCAAAAGATGCCGTTTGGTCTTGTGCCATACGTAACGAACACGTCAACTGCCCCCACATACACAAATACAAATCCGGATAAGCCGTGGATCTTTGACCCGAGTTTTGGTGGCAGCTCTAATTGCTGGACGGGATGCACCCCTCGCTTTATGCCAAATGATTTCAAACTTCAATCAACGTATGGAGTGGGTATGGATTGGCCCCTTACCTACGATGAACTTGAGCATTATTATTGTGAAGCCGAAGAGATCATGAGCATCTCAGGACCCATGGGCACACCCTACCCGATGTCAAGACCTTATCCGTTGCCTGCTCATAAACTAAATACAGTTGATCATATTTTACATAATCAGTATCAGGAACTTTATATAAGCCAGCCCACAGCCAGAGCCAGCAAATCAGGAAACAGGAATGCGTGCTGTTCAAGTTCTATTTGCCATCTCTGCCCGGTAGGCGCAAAATTCACTATAGAGAATGGATTGCTGCCTATTTATCAAGACCCACGGGTAACTCTAGTATACAATACACAAGTACTTGCATTGGATATTCAAGCAGGCTCGGCAAAAGGTGTTATTACCTTATCAGAAGGACAAACAAAAGCTTATGAAGGAAATGCAATAGCCCTTGGCGCTAATGCGATATTTAATGCTCATATCCTCCTTAATAGTGGCGACACAAATGAACACACAGGCGCCAATCTTTCAGAACAAGTTGGCTACTATGGTTATGTTCATCTTCACGACCTCGATAATGTAGGGGGCAGCACCATTATTACTGCCAATGGTTTTATGCTGTATGACGCTCCTACTCGCAAAGACGCTGCTTCATGTTTGATAGAAAGTCATAATGATCCTATTGTGCGAGCCGAAACCGGTAAATGGCGAAAAATTGCCAAGTTTAAATTCGTTTTTGAAGATATTCCTCAGCCTTCGAATCGGGTGCGTGTTGGCAAGGAAGAACATATTCCTTCAGTTGAGTACCTTGGGCACAGCGATTATGTTACCCGTGGTTACAACCTTATGAATGAAAAATTGCCTGGCTTATTAGCAAAGTTACCAGTAGAGGAGATTCTGTTAGACAAAAATGCGCAAGTTTCGGAATCGCATATACTAGGCACTGCTCGTATGAGTGTGGATAGTGAAACTGGAGTAGTTGATAAGCATCTTCTTCATCATACTTATAGAAATGTTTTTGTGCTAGGTGGAAGTTCATTTACTTCCATTGCTGCATCTAACCCAACACTTACCTTATCGGCTCTATCTCTTTTAGCAGCCGACAAAAATTTTTAAATGAAACGAAGAACATTTGTAAAGATTGGCATAGTCTTAGGTGGATTTGGTTTAGCCGGTGCGCTTACCATTCCCTCGTTTAAGAAAACGGTAGTAAAAATTTTAACGAAAGAAACTACCCATCTTAAAATTGATCAGTCGGCCATTGGTCAATTTATTCAGGACGCCAATAAGGAACAATACTGGCTGCAGTTCAGTCTTTCAAAAAAAATTATGATTGTAGGTTTTACCTATGTAGGTTTTCTTAAAAGTATGCTTCCGTATTATAACAAGTATGTTCAATACCGGAGTCAAATTACAGGCCGTTTCTTATTATCTACTGATTTCTTTTTAAACAAAATGGATGTAGCCAAAACGATTCAATACAAACAATTCTACAATCCTTATAAGCAACCGTGCTATAGTCCGTTTTCAGTTAACTTTTATCCCGAAACGGCTTAAAAAACTTTTGAGTTGCCAGCTCAAGCATAGCATGATCTCCCGATGAGTCTCCATATGCGGCAACGAATGAGTACTCAGCTAAATTGATTTTTTCGCGGATGCGAGTGACCTTCTCTGAACCATTACAATTTAACCCCAAAATTCGACCCGTGATTTTATCTTCTCTTTTTTCCAGACGAGTAGCGATTACTTCTATCCCTAATTGATTTGCCCAAGGGGCAATCCAATCTTCACACGAAGCAGAAACAATGACAATTCTTGCTCCGTTCTGCTTATGCTTTTCAATAGCCTCTAGCGCCTGAGGTCTGATAAGGGTAGGTAAAACTTGCATACCGAATTGATCGCATAACCTTTCGAATTTTTCAGTAGTAATATCTTTAAAAAAATATTTCAAAAAAATCTCCTTAGCTTTTTGTGCCGAAACCCAACCCAATCGATTGGCTATTAACCACGGTGCCAAAAAAATTATACCTAGCCAAAATTTTTTCAATCCGACAATAAAGCGAGCAAAAACAAAGAGTGTATCTCGTGTGGTAATCGTTCCATCAAAATCAAACAAAGCAAGGGTGCGGCTCATTTACAGTTTAAGTCTCTTAAAGATAAACTCTGGTATAAGTTTTATCACGAGCATGATCCAAAACCAAATAGACAATACATAGATAACATTTTGCTTTCGGTCAATGGCGCTGCGAATTCGTTTGGCAACCTGATCTGGTTTGGCCGTAATCGGTTTAGGCAAATTTAATCCGGCTGTCATTTTTGTATCAATAAAGCCGGGCTTTACGGTTAATACATGAACTCCTGAACTGAAAAGCTTATTGCGCAAACCTGACAAATAGGTGGTGAAGCCTGCCTTAGCACTACCGTAGATATAATTACTTTGTCTACCACGCTCCCCGCCCACTGAACTAATGCCTGCTATTGTTCCACTTTTTCTACTGGCATAGACTTCGGCAATTACATTTAAAATGGAAACTGCCCCAGAATAATTGGAATCAATGATAGCCTCGCATTCATTCCAGTTAGTTTCGGCTACTTCTTGTTTGCCCAAATACCCAAACACACAAATAGTAATAGTCGGCATGATGGGCAACTTCTCAAACCAGATTTTGTGATTTTCGAAATCACGCGCTTCGAACGGAACAACAACCGTATTCTTCCTATCCGGCCACTTGCTTACATAACTTTCAACATCTGTTGAATTTCTGGCTGCTAATATCAAGTTGCAACCACTGGTGTTATACACATTTGCAAGGGCTCTTCCTACATCGGAAGAAGCTCCCAAAATCAAAACCGTCTTATCATTCATATTTTTAAATCATTTGAAGCCGATCTGACAAGGCAGAGGCAAATTTGTGAGTGGGATCCACTTTACTTACTTGTTCTTTAAATTGTAATGCATTTGGATAACCTTTCCAATAAATTTCTGGTGCCATTCGGGCATCCTTTACCAGGTAAATTCTGCCCCCCAAATCAATCACCATTTTATCAAGCCCATCAAGAAAAGCAAATATGTGATCTGAAACCGGGAAGTCAAGTGCCAGCGTAAAGCCCGGCATAGGGAACGACAGTGTGTTCTCACCTTTTCCCAATGCTTTTAATACCGTAAGAAACGAACCCATACCTGATTTACTAATAGCTTCCAAAATAGTGCGAAGGCCTTTTGCCCCATCCTCAAAAGGAATAACAAATTGATATTGCAAAAATCCTCGCCTTCCATACACCTTGTTCCAATTCTTAACGAAATCGAGCGGATAGAAATACGGATCATAATGAACGATTAAATCCTGTGATCCAATTTTATGTTTATTGAAAAAAAGAAAATTGAAAGTCCGTACGGTTGTTGCATTCAAAATAAATGAAGGAAAATAAAAAGGTGCTTTGATCAAGGGTTGTGAATGAGTTTTTAATAAATTCTTTTTAGCCACCTCTTCTTCGGTGGCATGCTCACCCAGCATGATTACTCCACGACCTAAGCTTTTACCTCTTGCTAAACAATCAATCCAGGATACTGAATAGGTTGCAGAATTAAATTCTTGAAGTTTTCCGAGCATTTCATCTAAATTCTCAGCAATAATATTTCTCTGACGAATGAAAGCTGTCTTGATTGGCTTGAGTCGAAATTGAACTGTTAGAATTATTGCGCTTAGCCCCAAGCCTCCACAAATGAGTTTATAGAGGATTGGATCAAGTTTTGGATTACATACCTTTATTTGACCATCGGCCATCATTACGTTCAGTTCGGTTACATAATGACAAAATGAACCTTCACAATGATGATTTTTTCCATGAACATCACCTGCAACAGCCCCCCCAACAGTAATGAACTTGGTACCAGGAGTTACCGGTAAGAACCACCCTTTTGGAACTATAACACTAAGTATTTCATCTAATGTCGTTCCCGATTCTACCGTTATTTGGCCAATCTCAGGATCAAATTCTAAAATCTTATTATATTTTTTTGATGATAAAATGTGATGCGCCAGGGATGCGTCTCCATAAGACAATCCAGCGCCTCGAATTGTAAAGGAGGTTTTTGTTTTTAACATCTCGTCTATTTCTAAAGTTGATGAGAATTCTTTAACCTCAGCGTCTATTATTGGATAATTACCCCAATTTGAAATCTTAGTGATCATTAAATGTAAATGATTAGGAAAAAGCAAAGAATCCAAAGGGCAATTGTAATCTGAATAAACACATCGGTAAGAAATATTTTCATAGGCGACCCACTCCTATTTTCTACCATGGTTATCTGTAAAAATCTGATAAGGCCTGCAAATACAAATAATGCTGTAACATACAGGTGGGGAGTATGAAGTCTTTGCACCACATCCTCAGAAATTGTGTACATAATATAAGAAACAATAATGACCCCTGCCAATATAGATAGGATGGTATTAATAAATTCAAGAGTGTATGCTTTTGATGAAGCACGCATAGGAGCCAGCCCACTTTGAAAAAGGATTAAATCGTCTCTGCGCTTAGCCGTTGCTAAAAAGAAAGATAGAAGAAACACCATAATGACTAGCCATTGAGAAATTTCAACCTCTGCTAGCCAGCCACCTGCCAAGGTTCGGATTAAGAACCCAGATGAAACGAGCAATGTATCCAGAATTGCAATATTTTTTAGACCCAAAGAATAAAACACATTAATTAGTAAATAAAAAATCAAACTCAAGCCAAAATATAAATTCAAATAAAGTCCCCATGGAATAGCAATCAAGAGAAACAAAACGACAAAGCCGATAGCCGTGGTGTTTGTAACTTTGCCCGATGCTAGCGGCCTGTTCTTCTTGGTGGGATGTAGTCGGTCTTTTTCACGATCGCGATAATCATTAATTACATAAACACAACTTGAGATCAAAGAAAAGCAGATAACCCCCTGAATCAAAAGGATAAGCTCATTCCATTGTGTGAGCACACCAGCAAAAAAAGCAGGAATAAATACAAATAAATTCTTTGGCCAATGATGAATTCTGAGAAGGAAAAAAAAACGCATGTATTGACCCAATTTTAAACGGAATAACTATTCTTTCGCTTAAATTTGGTTGTTTAGAACCATGAATAAAAGCCCTTTTGAAAATTTTATTGACAGCCCCAGAAAACTACTTGTTGTTGATATTCTGATCATTATTCCGTTTTTATTGTTACCCTTATTAATTAAGCTTCCATACCGTGTTAATATTTTCCTAACCTGGGAGGGTGCCTACAGACTTTATCTGGGGCAGGTACCATTTGTCGATTTTGGTTTACCTATGGGATTTGGATTTTGGCTAATTCCTGCAGCATTCTTCAAAATTTTTGGCCCTACTTTTCTCTCATTAGTAAAGGCTCAAGTCTTAATTAATCTTGTGAGTCTCATCACCCTACGTGGAATTCTATACAATCTTAAAATCAAACCCATTGCCATTACTTTAGCATTACTAATATTTTGTCTTACCTATGTAATCTATAATTTCTGGCCTTGGTATAATCATTCAGTTGTTGTATTTGAGCTAGCCGCACTCTATTTTCTCACCTGTTATGATTACGTAAAAAGCAGAAAAAAGAATACGCTTAATCTTGCCCTTGCAGGGTTTTTAACATTCATTTCTTTTTTTACAAAACAAGATGTTGGAGGTATTTGCTTTGTTATCTGTGTATTTCTTTTAGGGTACATTCTTGTAAGAGAGAAAGTCTGGTATCCCCTCATTATCTATATCGCAACCTTTTCTGTTACAGCTATTCTTTTTATTGCTCCATTTTTAAAACATGATTTCCTCTACTGGTTTAATTATGGACAGCCCCCACATAGTTCAAGGATAAGCAGTGCATTGTTATTGGACATCTTATTTTCCCGATCCCTTTTAGAAAAAATATATCTGTTAGTTATTTTAGGTGGACTCATCATCAAGGCTTCAACCTGGCACGATTTCATTTCAAATAAGAACGTTTTTTTTGCAACCATCATAAGTGTTGCGTTTATCCTTCAATCGTTGGTTACCCGAGCTACCAGCCCCCTTCCAACAGATCACATGACTTACTATCATGCTTTTGGATTTATCGGCATTGCCAGCTTTCTGCCTTGGGAAAGGTGGACCAAAGCTTTAAAGATTGCATGCATTACCGTTCTGATAATTGCTTCTTATTCTGAAGGGTATTGGAAATATGTGTCGGGAATCTTTTTTAAAATACCAGCCAATGAAGTTGTGGTAAATACTCAGGCATTACCCTGGACATTGAACACCTTACCAACGATGAAGAATATTCTTTTACCAAAACCAACAAATGATGGAATAGAGAGCCTTATGAAACTCCCTGTTTTAAACAAAAAAGGCCTAAAAGTTCTGAATATGACCGAGCTAACTTCACTGGCAAATGAAATTGGATACACCCCTCTTACCGAACAACCCCTTTGGTACCACTTAAATATTGGAATGTTTCAGAAACAAGTTGAAGAAATTAACGAAAAGGTTAAAGCGGGGTATTATGATCTGGTCTTGTTTGAAAGCATACCCAGTTTAAATAATTTCTATCCATATGAAGTACTTGATGCTGTGAAAGTAAAATATTTTCATTACGATTCGTTTTTGGCTCCCCGTAGATTGGAAGACTCAACGATTGACGTTTTTATAAACACCGATTTAGCTGAACAATTTAAACTTATCTCAAACAAATGATTCTGTCTTTTCAAATAATTAACAATTTACATTAGTAAAATCACTCCAATCTATTTAAACTAAATCTTAGTACAAATTCAATATCATGACAAAATCAATAAAATTCGAATACGGAAAGACCCAAATTTTAACCAGTCCCAGAATGAGGAAAAGGCCTGCTTTGGCCAAGTTTATATATGCAGTTTTTGGATACACGAGTATCGGGAATTGGGCTCGGGCCAAAATATTCATAAACCGACTTCAACTTCTACCCATTGAAAGGTTTAATACGATTATGGATTTAGGTGCAGGTCTTGGGGAGTTCACCTTTATGATGGCTGAAGCACTGCCTGAATCTCAGATAACTGCATTAGAGATTTTACCCGAACGAGTTAATTATCTAAAGGAAGTACTTGCCAAAGAATCCTACAAAAACGTTCAGGTGTTTGAAGATAAAATTGAAGCCTTAAACAAGCGTGAAACTTTTGATTTTATTTTTAGTGTAGACGTATTTGAACATATTCTAAAAGAAGAGATGCCTTTTGAAGAATGTTACAAAAAACTAAAGAAAGGTGGATATCTGATGGTGAAGATGCCAAATGTAACACAGACTACTATTTGTCCTGACTCCTGGTTTAAGGAGCATAACGATTGGCTGGAGGAAGAGCACATAGGACAAGTGTATAACCTTGACGATTTAGTGAACCGTTTTAAGAACGCTGGTTTTACAATTTTTCATGCATCCTATTCAGATGGATGGATTTCAAGACTAGGTTGGGAATTAAGCTATTTCAGTGCAAAAGGTGGAGCAGTTTTGCACTTAATGTTTCTTCCGCTTTGTAAATTTATTTATTGGATAGAGCGAATTACTTATAGATCCAAAACCAAGGGCAACTCCATTCAAGTTATTGGACAGAAGTAAATCAACTCCTTACCTTTAGCAGGATATATTTCTTTAGTCGCTGCGGCCAGTCCTTATGCATGCATGGTTTTTCTATTAATAGAAAGAAGATAATACTCAATGTCAATAAAATCGGAATCAATATGATGAGTTGAATCAAGAAGTTGATAGTAAAATAATTAGTGAGATGAATGTTTTTAGAGAATCGAATAAAAAGTTCAATAACCGGGAGGTGGATGAGGTAAATCGTATAACACATGCCTCCGATTGCTGTAATCCAAGGAAAAGTAATGAATCGATTTACCCAGGTAGATCTAAAAACTGAATATACGAGCAGAAATAATGCAAGAGAAAATAGAATCCTGTTTATAAGAAAATGGTCCCAAGACCACAATCCAATGGCAGCCGCAAATGATAATATACTAATGTAATTATATACTGGCTTCTTAGTTATTCCTCCGCTCCACTCTGTTAGGTATATATCTACCAACACAAAACCTATTAAGAAAAAATGGATATGAGCTAATATCGTGAGTATTGTGTATTGATGCGGAATCTTAAAATATTGCTGAAGTACCATAAGTATTAAGATAAAGGAGACCAACCCAATGCGTCTTACCACCTTTTGCTTTATTGAAAATAACAGTAATGCCAAAAAGGGAGCTAAAATGTAAAACTGAACTTCGATTTCAAGAGTCCAAACAGGGGGGTTGATGTAACTCCACGAGTGGAAAATAAGACTGTGCATATAAAAAATGCTGGCGCCAAAGTGCGGAAGAATTTCACGCCATGAATAGTATCCCATAACTACCAGCGATATAGTTACCAGCAGCATGACAATAATATAGGGGGGTTCTAATCGAGTAATCCTTCGGATGAAATAAGATTTTATAGATACCTTTCTCTCGCCTTTTAAATAATACGCGGCAAAGGGCATTCCTAATATGAACCCACTAATCACAAAAAAAATATAGACACCAATAAACCCGCGATTGGTTAGGTAAGTAGTAACATCAAATTCACTACCTGGCTCAAAAGATTGAATAGTATTTCGCTCCAACCGCTCACTAAGATGTTGGATGACAACAGGGAAAATTGCGACAAACCGCAATCCATCAACCTCTCTAATTACCTTACCTCCTGATGTTACTCGTGCTAAGGAATTTGGAAGTGTTTTAAAAAGGTCAATAAAATTCATTTGAATTATCCAATCCTCTAGTCGATCCGAATCTCGGAATCCAATTTTTGTATAAACTGTTGATATCCTTCAATGTCATCTAAGGATACTCCAATAAGTGCTTCTAGTGTTATTTTAGAATTGTAAAAATTTGCCTGCGCTTCTACTACTTTCTCTGCCTGACCATAATATCCCTGAACAGCCGTTCTATATTTTTCAATATCAATTTCTCCTGTTGAAAACTTCTTCTCAGAATCTTTGTACATAACTAAGAAATCCTCTTTGATTTGCTCTCTTAGCTTCAAGAATTTATAGAATTGTTTCATTTTTTCCAAATTAGAAAGCACTTCTTCCCTAACTATTAGTTTTCTTTCATTCACTTGATTTTCAGAATTTAATATTTGGTCACCTGCAATTTTAGAATGGAGGGGTGTGCTTACGAAAGTTCCAAGGCTTACCCGAATACCAAAATTATATCTTGGAAAAAAAACATTGGAAGGAGCATCGGGTGCTGGATTTATCGTGTACTCATTTAAATTACCATTTGCATAGATATCATCAAGCCACTTCCATTGAGCAAGCTTCTTTTCTTTACTAGCAATCTGAACATTCTGTAAAGCAATCTTATTTGAAGGATGATTTTTCCATGCCAACTGAACTAATCTCTCTTCAAAACTTGATGGAATAACCTGATCAGGTAGTACAATTCTATTGTAGTCAATATTTTGTGCACTCACCATTGCTGATTGAAAGATTGCGGAGAGTATCAGTATAAAATATTTCATTTTATTTGGTTTTTAATTGTTGCCTCATCCAATTTTTTCAATTTTACTATAAATGCCATTATAATATAAAATATTAAAATTGTTGGTGCTTGTATTAGCGCCTCTTGAGGGTAATTAGCTACTACAATACTAAATACCACACCCAGCAAAGCTGCCATATATGTCTTAAGTAACGGATCTTTCATTCGGTAATAATTACGGATTCCAACAAGTAATATAACGAAGAAAAAAATACAGTAAACAACTAAACCCACCCAACCAAGCTCAACAGCAACTCTCACATATCCACTATCGGGTGCAAATTTTGCGAGTGGTGAATCAGGGGTAAATCGTGCACTCCAAATACCAATGCTGCCTAGACCTGCACCAAATGGATGAGCTTGAATAAATGGTTTAATAAAAGCTTGACTCTTTTCTCTAACTCTAAAAGAAGCATCTTCACTAGGCTTAAAAGCTGATCGAATTCTTTCCAAATTACTGGTTGACAAAAATGGACCCACACTACGAACATCTGAAAAAATTATGCCTGCTCCGATTGAACCAATTATACCACATATAATTAATGTTCGTCTCTGAAGGGTAAGTAAAGCAAAAAACATTAGTCCCGCTGGAATCATTGCATAAGCTGTCCTTGTACCTGCATATACCATTGCCAGTAGCATAATACCAGCGCATAAGCAAAGAAACAACTTATACCAAAGCTTAAATGGTCCAGGCAACAATGCAATACAAAAAAGTCCGGTGTAAGCCATTAGAATACCAAATATAGTTGGATCAGTAAAGAATGAAAACACTCTGTATCTACCCCAATTAAAAATCAGGTTAAATCTAAATTCGTCTCTGGCCACCCACTCTTTTTCGGCTTGTGTTAACCCATTAAATTCTTGAAACAACCCATACAAGGCTCCAACTAGAGTTAACACTAACCAAATATTTAGAATAGTTTTTAAAAATTTCAAATTGTCGGTGGCATGTAAAACAATAAAATAGTACATCATCAAAAGTGCAATTCCGCGAATTACATAGATCCATACCTGACGAGATGCCATCGGATTAAAAAATTCCAAGAGATTATAGATGATCCAAATCCACACCACATAGCTAATGGGATTTCGAGCGGCCGAATAGTCATTCTTTTTCCATTTTTCAACAAGTAACCCGATTAACATCACGATCAATAAAACATCCATTACGATTCCTAATGGAACGTCCTTAATAAAGCGATTGAAACCAAGAAAATAGGAAAAGATCAACAAACTGATAACTCCGAATTTTAAGTTAATCACAGAGTAAATCGTAATAGGCAAGCCAATTACTACAACTAAAAAAATCACTCCAAAAATTTCACCAAAAATTGACAAACCCATTGCCAGGCCAATCGAAACAAAAACAAGTAGGAGATAGATAAGAGGAGATTTGCTAAGGTTCCTTAGTTTACTTCTAAAACGTGTTGCATTTGTTTCATATATTGACACATGCTCATCATTACCCAATTTTAATATATAATCCCGTTCCTTCATTCTAAAAAATCACGATCATTAAAAAGAAGGTTAAAAATGTTGCTAATGAAAGAATAATAAGTATCCACTCCATTACTCGTTGACCGGATGATAACTCATCCTTTTCTCTTTCATTTATTTCATTCATTGTTGTCCTGAATTTTGCGCCACTATTTTTCTAAAATCCTGCGCTCTCGCTTCCCACGTGTTTTCGGATGCTTTCCTTATCCTAGTATTTTGTTTTTCGTCATTATCAGATTCAATTTCATTGCGCAAAGATGTAGTAAATTCCATTTTTGTCCGAGCTACTGAAATGACATCCTTAAAATCAGCAATATCTTGGGAAAAATTGGTTGACACAACTGGGATTCCTGCTGCTAAATATTCATTAAGCTTAAGTGGATAAATACTTTCCGTGAGTTTATTACAAACAAAGGGAATAATTCCGCAATCCATACACCATACATAGGCAGGTAATTCTGAAAGTTGCTTAGAGCCAGTAACAATTACATTCTTATAAGATTGTAATTTTGATTTCCTAAACTCCTCACTTAATGGTCCAACCAGAAGTAATATCCAATCAGGGTGATTTTTTACAATACTTTCTAAGATAGCATAATCAATTCGATGATCAACACTTCCTATGTAACCTACAATTTTTTGCTTACCCCTTACTAATTCTTTAGGTCTTGGACTCAAAGTTTTCGAAGATCTATTGAAAAGTTCAAAATCAGCTGCATTAGGGAGGCAATACGCTTTTCTTGAAAAATTAGCTGCGTAGTTTTGAAGTTTAGTTGAAGTTGTTAATGTGAGATGAAATTTCTTCATCATTTCAATCTCCAGTCGAGCACCATGCTTACCAACATACTTTGATTCTGTAATATTATCTACACAGTGATAAATCGCAAGCAAGGGTTTAAACTTTAAAATGTTTTGAAAATAAAATGGGTTATACGAGTTTATAAAAACGTAATCCTTGATATTATATTTCTTAATAACAGTTGGTAAGCAGCCAACAACCAGGCTATTGTTAATTCTATTCAAAAAGTTATATAACCATCCAACGGGCAAAAAATTAATTGGCAGAGTTACGAAAGGCGTAACGTTTATGAGATTAGAATTACCAGCATCTATCGTTAGATATTTATTGATACCAAAAAAAAGTGCAGCTATTCTTTTTCGTATTGAAGCTGTTCTAAAATCAGTAATTACATCCTTTAGAGTAAAGGGATTCTCAATATAAAACACTCTTGTGTTTTTTGATATCTCTCTAGCTAAAGAAAGAGCGGTTGAAGAAAAATCACTGTCCCATCTTGGCAAGGCAAATATTACAACATCACTCTCCTTTACTTGCATACTATTTAACTAATTTAGATTTTAATAAATAAAATCCTTGCTTATAGTAACTAATCATAGCCGTATACACGCCAAATAACCTGACATCAAAATATTTTACAAGCATTAAGTGTCCAACAATGGAAATGATAACATAAGAAAGTAAGGTGCCGTATGCAGCTCCAATCAATCCCAAATAATGGATGAATACAACATTATTAATTATGTTTATGCTAAGTGCAAATAAAAGAAGTAAAAAGTTTAGATGCGGACGATTTGAGGAATCCATAGCCATTCCAAATTGACGATTGAATGGGGTTATTAATCCAAAAAGAATTGTGACTCTAAGGATTTCTGCAGATTCCGAATAAGCGCTACCAGCAATAATAAAAATGATAAAGTCTGCATAAAGAAAAGTAACTAGTACAATTGGCAATGTTACCGTCAATGTTAGCCCTACTGATTTTTCATAGATTGACTTTGTTACTTGTTCGCCATTTTCTCTGATTTTGGATGTTGAGTAAGGATAAACTACCTCTGCAATTGATGTGGCCGGATATTCAATCATGTTTGATAATCGCATAGCTGAGCTGTAGAGCGCTACGCTACTTGCATTTAAAAAATAACCTACTGAAAATTGATCAACGCTTTTAAAAAAAAGCGAAGAAATATTGGTGCCCATTACATACTTCCCGAAATGAAACACTTTTTTAGCAATTTTAGTATCCCAATCAAACGCATAGTTGGCATATTTTCTAGCGGCAAAATAAGCCACTATCAGACCCAAAAATGTACATCCTGCCTGAACAAGCACCAGGTCAATAAGTGATAGGTTAAATTTTGAAAAGAAACAAACAATAATAACCAGGAAAAAAAAACCTTGTCGCACGAAGGACGTCCAAAAAATACCACTAAAACTAAACTTAGCTTGTTGTAAATAGTTGTATTGCGAGAGCGGAATCAAGATCAACATTGTTATTCCGAAATAAGTAAACATGGGTTCTATTTCATAAACTCCAAATGTATCTTTAAATACTTTGGAGAATACAACTAAAATGAAATACACAAGCAATGAATAAATGCTATTTATTATCCACGAGGCTGTAACAATCTTACTTTCAGTATTTAAATCATTAGAGTGTAGTAGTTTTATTAAAGCATTTTGAATTAATCCATTCCTTGACATCTCAATGATTGTCGTAATGGTTAAAAAAATGCTCCAGGCACCAAAGTCACTTTTTGATAAAAAACGAATTAAAAAATAGAAACTCCCAAATCCAAAAAGGAGAACACTGATTCGAGAACCAATAGAATAAAAGCCAGATTTTATCCAACTTGAGGCATTGAATCCTTTCATTTCCAAATTAGCCCATTGCCAACACTCATCATGACTAAACTGTCAAATCTTTAAACTGAACTCTGTTTAGGACGGTACCTAAAAGTTTTCCTTTTACTGATTTTAAATATTGAACGGACTCTCTGTCATGATTATTAAGAACCGCCTCAGCCCCAAACACAGTTATAACCTTATCAGCAAAATCAATAAGCTCTTTAGTGTCTGAATACTCATTTAACGATGGCCCCTCCATGAAAATGTAATCATATTGCCCAACTAAATTGTTAATAACTTCTTTAAAATCTCTTCCCGCTAAAATTTCTGAGGGTGAATCTTTGCCTCCAATATTTCCAATTATATCAACTCCAGAAAATTCAGTACTATGTATTATACTCTTCTCATCGCGTGATTCTGCTGATGATTTTGTTTCCTTAAAATCAGGTTGTCCTTTTTTAGCCTCTTCATCAAAACTAAAACCATTAGTTTTAGTTTTTCTGTTTACGACATTATCCTCGCTCAGTTTCTCTTCGTCACCAAAAGAGCCTTTTTCAAGAAGTTTTATACTTCCATTCTTAGCCAAAAGTAACCGTGTTAAAGAGTTGTGCCTAAAATTGGTATCAATTATCAAAACCTTTTTATTAATTAAACTCAATGTATATGACAAACAAATTATCATAAAAGATTTACCTGCCCCAACCTGTGTGCTTGTAACAAGAAACACTTTACTCTTTGATGATTGAATTTCATATCTGAGTTTTCTCAAGAAATGCACAAAAATTTCAGATTCTTTATCAAGTTTTCTATCAAGAAAAATACTTCTCAAATTGAGGTCCTTGGTTTGAATATAATTCACTGAACCAAGGGCCTTTAATCCAGTCAATCTCTCTAGGCGGCCTAATATTCTAATACTGAAGTCCAGGTACTCGATCACTACCAAAACCATAACACACAAAGCAAAACTGCCAATCCCTGCAAGAGCCATTAGAAGTAACGCTTTTGATGGTTCCGCTTCATAGCTTGGCTGACCTTGAAGGGTTTGTCTGATTGAACTTCCAATTACCAATGCTTTATTCTTGGCAGTATTGAATTTATCCTGCAAACTGCTATAATCTTCCGAAGCAAACTGAACATTCCTTTCAAGATCGGCCAATGTTGCTTCCTTCGTTGCAAACCCCGAAACGTCATACTTCATTTTTCGCAAGGACTGCTCAATAGTATTAAGATTTGACTGCGAAATCTTCAACTCTAACTTGAGTTGATCTCTTTCCTTTTCCAGTTGTTTCAATTCTTCAGCAGCCTGTCCCTTATTTATCGACTCTAATCTACTTACCTCTAATTGCAAATCATCACGCAATTTATTTATCTCAACTTTATTAACTTCTGCGCCTTGACTGTTTAGATCTGATATTTTTCTTCTTAAATCAATAATGCGTTGATTCACCTGAACAACCTCCTGTTGGTTTAGTTTTCCATAACCTTGAATTTTTGATTCTACGGACGCCAATGAAAGTTCAAGTCCGTTCACCTTCTTACTTTCATTTTCTTTATTCATTTCATAATCTGCTATAAGAGAAATTTTACTTTCGCTCTCAGCTCCATAATTAAAAACATTATTAGAAATTTTAAACTCGTTCAATTTAGCTGTTCTTTCATCTAATATTTTCTTCTTTTCGGCCATGAGACTTCCCAAAAACTCTATCGATTCTGAAGATCTATCAACTTTTAGAGCCTTATTATATCTGATGAATTCTTCACAAACCGCATTAACCGCCAATGCTGATAAGAATGAATTTTCAGAAGTAAAATCTACTGAAATGAAGTCCGATGTTGAAACTCTACGTATCCAAAGTTTTTTTATTATTGATTCATAGTCGTATTCGAATCCACGTAAAATCTCATATAGAATCCGATCCTCCTCATCAACTGAATTCAATGCTTTAAAGTCGCTTAAACGTTTTCTAAATTCATCCTTGGCCCATTTCAATTTTTCATCATCAATTGCTATCTCCGAATCTTTCCGTGGATTAAAATTTCTAAAAGGATTGGGTTCATCAATATCATGGAGTACCAATCGGTATGACACTAAACTTAAAACAGGGATCGAATTCATTGACTCAATGATATTCGTGAAATTTGTACTTATCTCAAACGGGTTGGAGGATCCGTCATTTAATTTGACAGCATCATCTGTTGTAAACCCAGTTGCAATTTGAGCTGTTGACTTATACTTCTTATCCATTGATGAAATGAAGAAAAAAGCACAAACAACTGTTAAAACTGGTATGCTAATCAAAACCCATAATTTTCTCTGTAAGGCTTTGAGAATGGTTAAAAAGTCCATTTATAAAAAAATAAATCTAAAAATACAAAATAATAAGGGTACTGCTTTAAAGTAGCCAATAATCTCATTTATAAAATCTGAATCTAACACCTTCTTTTTCATCAAAAGTCCCACCCTCCAATCCGAGAGAGATTCTACTCCCCTCAATGCCTATTGTCTTGAGGTAATCGAGAATTGCCAATAAGCGACTCTGGTAAACTTCAAGATCAACTCGTTCTGAAGACTTAAGTGCAACTAAAGCAAATTTAACCTCGCTTTTATTGATAAAAGAAATGCTAATTTTTTTTAGAATCTGTTTATGATTTTCTGTTAATGTGCTACGGCCTTCTTCAAATCTTAACAGTGGATCAAAGCCCACTAAATCTGTTACCTCTTTATTAGATAAATACTGCCTTACTGTTTCCGCCTTGACAGGGTTTTCAATTTTTTGCTTTGAAATAGTAAAAATTTCCGATTTTTCCTTTGCACGACTGCTCGAAAAGAACCCAATACTATCAGACATCGAAAAATAACCGTCAAAGGATTTAGAATTAATCTTATCTCCCAAATTTTTAGGCACACTCCAAGTCTCCCACGAATCAAACAATCGATCGCAATAGAAAATATCAGCATCCCCCAGCCCCCCATGACCATTACTTGAGAAGAAAAGTCGTTTTTTGTCTTCACTTAAAAAGGGAGAAATCTCAAATCCTTTTGTGTTGATGGTGGCTCCTAAATTTTTAGGTTCTGTCCAATTGCCAAATGAATCCTTCAAACTAACATATAAATCCTCTTCCCCAAAAGTATCCTTTCCCTTCATAGAAATGAGAATTACATCAAACTTTGGATTTGCATAGAATCCTACAAAGTCATCGCGATTAATACCCGAAATAGGAATAAATTCAGGCGGACTCCATGTACCGCTGTAAAATTTTGAGAACGAGATTCCACTTTTATTAGAATAGGCATTCAACAAATAAACAACGGAATGATCTTGATTTATGCCAATAACTGAGTTTGATAGTTTATTGTTCCAAGTATTACCCATGTTAACAGCGGGTAACCACTGTCCTTGTTCGTCTTTCTTTGAAACCCAGATATCGGTACCTGCAAATTTGCCACCTGCATTCCGGTCATAAAAAGCTCTTGAGAAATAAAGCGTTTTACCATCAGGAGAAATTAAGGGATTTAATTCCTCTGCTTCAGAATTTACATTAGAGCCTAATTTTATAGGTTCACTAAAAACCAACTCTTGCGAGAGAACACTTCCTGCTCCTAAAAATACCAATAAGATTGAAGCTATAATTCTCATCTTACCTACCAAAAATTTGGTCTAAGTTTAAACTTATTAAACAACAACAGCCCCATAACTATCTCGTGCGTATTCACATTAAAATTATTCAACCCCGAGGTATATATATCGTACGCGTAATTAAATGTTAAACTGTGCGTTGCAGCTCCCACTAGTATCGAAACTTTTGAATTAGCCTCATACGCAGTACCTATATAAATTAACTCCTTATATCGTAACCGTGCATTAACAGCCCAACGAACATCATAACTATCCTGAAAAGTAATGATAGCTCCTGGTGCAAGTTCAAACTCTGGATTTATTAAAAATGAAGCCCCGGTTTGCAATCGATAGCGGACACCTTCATTCATACTAAAGAACTGATCACCGCTCAATTGTTTTGCGGCCAGGTTAGAAGAGGATAAGCCCAGGAAAAACCGCTTTGAGTAAAGCACCGTACCAAAATCGGCAATCACCGAATTTTGCCTTCCTTGACCTGTTTGCATCAAACTGAGATAAAACTCATCATTCACATCATCGCGCACAGTAAGACCCGAATAATCTATACGCTGATTTGAGTATCCGAGTTTTGTTCCCAACGAAATATTGAGTTTGTTTGAAAGTGGCAAATGGTATGCATAGTTTAAACTGGCTGCTATGGATTTGTAGGGATCAACGGTACGACTTGTGACCATACCACCAATACCATGTCTCCGTCTAAATTTCTTATCCTCCTGAATATCTTCAAACTGCTGTGGGTTGGAAGTTCGCAGAGAGTTATTTCTTTTGCCTGACCGACTTTTACTATTTAATGTTCCGTACGCGCTCAAAAAAAGATTGTTGTTCTTAATCCCAAAACTATTCCAGCCTTCTCGCACCCCTACCCTCAAATCAAAATAATCGTCCATGCCAGTAAACCCAGCATTTACTGCAGGCATGTTTGCGTAGTATTGGGTATAATCGTTCTCTTGGGCAAGTACGGAATAGGAAAGAATCCAACAACAAAAAGCAATCAATATCTTTAGCCCGCGCTTCATTTTAGTATTGTTACAGTTCCCTGATACTTTCTTTTCCCACCATTAAGGTAAATGGTATAATAATAAGGACCCGATGGAAGTGCCTTACCATTCAATGTCCCATCCCATGTGCAATCTTTAGTCTCACATGTAAAGACTAATGCTGCATTTCTATCAAATACTGAAATTGCAATGGATGAGTAAAAATCCAAATTGACAAAATCCCAAACGTCATTAACACCATCATCATTGGGAGTAAAGGCTGATACAATACTCAGCTCTGGGAAAACCTCTGTAATGGAAACAATTCTTGAAACGGTGTTACTAAGATCAACACTATCCTTAACCACCAAACTAATTTTTTTATCCGAAATGACTGCATCCCCAGAAACAGGGCTACTGAAAACAACTTTTTTCAGTACTGCATCGTAATTAGCTCGTGTGTCCTTACCTGTTAGTTCCAGTTCACCAGTATTAACATTATAGGCTGAGAGAATAGTGGAGCTCGCACCCACTTGCAAGGACAACACATCTCCTTTTGCAAAATTTTCCGAAATGAAAATGTTAGCAGAGTAAATCAAATTATCATCCACATCATTGATTACAATGCTCTCCGTAATGGGAATTGCTGGATCGCCAAGACTATATAACAAGGACTGAGGTTCAATATTGCTAAGCGTGGGTGCATCATTTACTTTCTGTATTTTGATAGATGCAGTCGCTGCTTCATTGGCGAGGAACGATCCATCAAAAGCATTCCACTTAAAAGAGTCGGAACCAGAAAAATTAAGATTAGATAGATAATTAAAATTATCGATTACTCCATTCACAACTAATACCTCTGCTCCCACTGCAACAGGAGTTCCATTCCATGATAGAATTCCGTTAATAGGTAGCGTAACAATTTTTACGTAAGTAATAGGGCTTGTTGAAAAGCTTGCAAAGTTATTTCCAAACAGCTCATAGGTAAAATTGAAAGGCAGATCCTCTTTAGCTTGAATTTCAAAATTATTAAGCGTAGGTGGAAAATTAGGATTAACCGTCAATGTCCCTGGCACGTAATTGAAATTATAGTTATTATCACTTCCACCCGAGACAGTGATCGGATAACCACCTACCGGAGATGATACAATAGCCGTTGTGGTGGCAGTTGGCAGGTTATCCAAATCGTTTACGCCATCCGTATTTACAAAACCAGCGTAACTAATTGTTAATGAAGGGTTGGCCGTTGCTAATAATCTGGATTTATTATCTGCAGTAGCTGTCAAAACAGCTTTTGAAATAGAAAGGATTCCCGGTGCATAAACAAAATTATAATTATTGTCATTTCCACCGTCTACTGTTACTTCATAATCTCCTACAGAAGTTGATGCATTTGTAATCGAGCTGGTTGTTGGCTTTGTATCAAGAACTGTCTCTATCTCGCCATTCACAAAACCGGTATATGAAATTGTAAAGGCAGGATTAGTAGTTCCATACACGCGGGTCTTGTTATCAGCTATTGCAGTTAGATTTACTTTGTTTACCGTTAGCTGAGCTGTCGTTCCATTTACAGGGTTGTAGTTCGCGGTATTAGTAGGTATAAAATTAACCGATAAGGTCTGATTTGCTCCTGCATTAAGTAGGGTTCCAACAGTTGGCGTATACGTAAATACACCTAGCACACTCGCAGTTGCATTCAACTGTAAAGAACTAAGACTTGTTCCATACGAGATATCGGCAGGGTTTGACCAGTTTATGATTGGGTTTGCCTTATTTACATCAATCAGTGTAGTAGCACCTATAACTACATTAAAATTTGTGAGATTAGTGGGTGTGAAATTTACAGATAGTACTTGATTGGTACCTGAGTTTAATATAGTTCCGGTAGAAGGAGTATACGTGAATGTTCCCGTTGTATTGGCTGTTGCATTTAGTTGTGTTGCACTAAGAGCAGTGCCATATGTAATAGCGGCAGATGCAGGCCAGGTAATGGTTGGTGTGGCTTTATTGACAGTGATTTGCGTTGTTGTATTGTTAACTGCGTTATAATTAGCAGTGTTGGTAGGTGTAAAATTTACGGATAGGGTTTGATTTACTCCAGCATTCAAAATAGTACCTGATGGTGGAGTATAAGTAAATGTACCGGGTACTGTTGCCGAAGCATTCAGTTGCGCGATGCTCAATGCAGTACCATATGTAATTGCAGCAGGTGATGACCACGTAACTACAGGGGTTGCTTTGTTGACAATAATTTGCACGGTAGTTCCATTTACGGAGTTGTAGTTATTAGAGTTTGCAGGTGTAAAATTTACAGATAAGATTTGATTGACTCCTGCATCTAAGAGAGTACCTCCGGGAGGCGAGTATGTAAACGTTCCCGCTACGCTGGCTGTAGCATTTAATTGCGTTGATGTTAATGCGGTTCCATAGGTTATGGCTGCTGGTGCAGACCAGGTAACTATTGGTGTTGCTTTATTTACCGTAATCAGTGCAGTAGTCCCATTGATGGGATTATAATTGGCTCCATCGGTTGGAGTAAAATTAACCGATAAAATCTGATTAGCCCCTGCATTTAATACTGTACCGGCTGCCGGAGTATACGTAAATATTCCTGCTACACTTGCTGATGCATTCAATTGGACTGCACTTAGCGCGGTTCCATAAATTATTGCTGCCGGATTGTTCCATGTTATTACAGGATTTGATTTACCAACACTTAACACCCCATTTACGTAAGTGAAAGAATAATTATTATCTGCGCCACCCAATACGGTAATAGGATAATTGCCAATGGGACTTGCTACAATAGCTGTAGTTGATGCAGTTGGTTGCGTGTTTATTACTGAAACAGTTTCACCATTAACAAAGCCTGAATAGTTAATTACGAATGTCGGGTTAGGCACGCCATATGGTCGCCCTGCATCCAATGCAGTTGCAACCAAAGCTGCCTTATTAACTGTTAATGATCCCGCAACATAGGTAAAAGAATAATTATTGTCGGATCCTGATGATGCTGTTATTGGATAAGATCCAACATTGCTTGAAACAGTTGCTGTTGTTGATGCTACCGGAGGTAAATCAAGTACAGAAGAATTCTCGCTGTTTACAAACCCTGAATAATTAATTGTAAACACTGGATTTGATGATCCATAAATTTTTGAAGCATTAGAAACAGTAGCCGTCAAATTTACTTTAGTAACTGCAATCGTACCATTCGTATAAACCAGGTTATAATTATTATCAGATCCTCCTGAAAGACTTATAGGATATGATCCTACATTGCTTGCAGGGGTAGCTGATGTGGAAATAGTTGGCGGACTATCTATGACAGATTGATTTTCACTATTCACAAATCCCGAATAAGACACTGTTAAAGCCGGATTTGCTGAACCATATAAACGGGTTTTGTTATCTACTGATATAGAAAGGGTGGCTTTATTGATTGTCATGGTTCCTGGCTGTAAAATAATACCATAGTTTACAGCGGTACCTCCGCTCAGGTTAATTGGATATGATCCAACTGAACTACCAGTGCCTGCAGTTGTGCTGATGGTTGGTTGAGTAATCGAAGTAACATTATCACCATTTAAAAATCCGGTATAAACAATTGTCAGTATTGGATTAGCCTGACCATAAATTTTTGAAAGATCAGAAGCTCGCGCAATTAAAGGTGAAATATTAACAGTCAACGTCCCGCTTTGAAGAGTTAGATTATAGTTTATTGATGATCCTCCACTTAATGTTATTGGATAAGTACCTACGTTGCTAACAGGAGTAGCGACCGTGCTTGCTGATGGTATTGTAATCTCACTTTGCGTATCTCCATTTACAAATCCCGTATAGCTAATCGAAAAGGTTGGGTTTGATAATCCATACGACCTTGATTTATCATCCGCACGAGCAGTTAGTGGCGCTTTCGTAATTGTTAACGATCCATTCACATAAGAGAATGTATAATTATTATCTACACCACCCGCAGGAATAATTGGAAATGTACCGCCAGCATTATCTCCTGCAATGGCCGCGCAGGTAGCCGATGGTGCTGTATCTACAACGCCAATAGTTTCACTATTTACAAATCCTGAATAATTAACTACAAAAGACGGATTACTTGCACCATAAATTCTACTAGTGCTAGTGGCAGTAGCCGTTAACAAAGCCTTGTTAATCGTAATTTGTACACTCCTGTTCACAGAATTATAATTTACTCCATCGGTGGGAATGAAATTAACCGACAAGGTTTGATTGGCTCCTGCATTCAATAGAGTTCCTGCGGCAGGTGTATAAATAAATGTACCCGGAACATTGGCTGTTGCATTAAGTTGAGCACCACTTAATGTAGTTCCATATGTTATTGAAGCAGGATTCGCCCAGGTAATTACCGGGTTGTCTTTGCTGTTAATAGTGATTTGTACTTGAGTATTTGGTACTGAATTAAAGTTTGAGGCATCCGTTGGTGTGAATGATACTGATAAAGGATAATTTCCGGCTGAAGCAAAAGTGGTTCCCGCTGGAGGTGAGTAGGTAAAAGTTCCAGGCACATCAGCGGTTGCATTCAGGTGAACTCCTGTTAAGGGCTCATTCACTTTCAAAGGAAGTGGCGTGCCCCACGTTACAACGGGAGTTGCTTTATTAACGGTTATCAATGCTGTTCGCCCAATTATTGAATTATAATTTGCGGCATCGGTAGGTGTAAAATTCAAAGACAAAGTTTGATTGGTACCCACATTCAATGTAGTACCATTTGCTGGTGTATAAACAAATACTCCTGGCACATTAGAAGTAGCATTAAGTTGGGTGGCACTTAATTGAGTGCCATAAATAATAGGAGCTGGATTTGCCCAAGTGATTACCGGATTAGCCTTATTTACGGTAATCAATCTTTGAACTGCATTAACAGCAACATAATTGTTCGCATCGGTTGGTGTAAAATCAACAGATAATATTTGGCTTGCCCCTGCATTCAGTAATGTTCCAATAGTTGGTGTATAGGTAAATATTCCAGGTACGTTTGAAGATGCATTTAACTGAGTTGCGCTAAGGGCTGTACCATACGTTATAGCCGCAGGATTTGGCCAGGTAATTATCGGAGTTCCTTTATTAACGGTTATTGAAACGGTTGTTCCATTGACCGAATTGTAGTTAGCAGCATTGCTAGGTGTGAAGTTTACTGTAAGTACCTGTCCAACACCAGAATTTAAAATAGTCCCTGAAGGAGGTGTATAAAGAAATGTACCGGGTACGCTTGCTGTAGCATTCAATTGAGAGGTTCCCAATGCAGTGCCATAAGTAATAGCTGCCGGGGTGGCCCATGTAACAGTAGGTGTTGCCTTGTCAACCGTAATGAGTACAGTCGTTCCATTCACCGAATTGTAGTTACTTGTATTGGTTGGAGTAAAGTTAACTGACAATGATTGATTAACTCCTGCACTCAAGATCGTACCAACACCAGGAGCATAAACGAATGAACCAGGCACACTTGCCGTTGCGTTCAATTGTGTAGCACTAAGCGGTGTGCCATAGATTATTGGAGATGGGTTTAACCAAGTCACTATGGGTGTTGCCTTATTAACAGTAATAAGAGCAGTGGTGCCATTAATTACATTATAGTTGGCTCCATCGGATGGTGTGAAATTAACAGTAAGCGTTTGACCAACTCCCGCATTTAAGACAGTTCCAGAAGAAGGATTATATACAAACGTTCCTCCAACACTTGAAGAGGCATTAAGTTGTGTCGCACCGAGAGCAGTGCCATACGTTATAGAGGCAGGATTTGCCCAAGTGATTACCGGATTTGCTTTCATTACTGTAATGGTTGTAGTTGTTCCAGTTACAGGATTGTAATTAACTCCATCGCTAGGTGTAAAGTCTACAGAAAGTACTTGTGCGGCTCCAGCATTTAATATCGCACCTACAGCAGGTGTATAAACAAAAGTCCCGGCAACATTGGCGGTTGCATTAAGTTGAGTGGCACTTAATGCGGTGCCATAGGTTATGGATGATGGATTAGACCAACTAACTAACGGTGTAGCTTTGTTAATGATGAGCGTGCCATTCACATAGGTAAACGCATAATTATTATCCGATCCGCCAGAAGGTGCAATTGGGTATGAACCTACCGGACTGCTTAAGATGGCTGTAGTTGTGGCAGTAACAGCCGCATCGATCATTCCCGAATTATCTCCATTAACAAAGCCGGTATAAACAACCGTGAAACTCGGATTGGCTACATTGTAAACACGGCTTGTATTTTGAGCCGTGGCCGTCAGCGTTGCTTTCGTTATTGTTAGTGTACCTGATGTATATAAAATAGTATAATTATTATCCAAGCCTCCCGACACAGTGATTGGATAGGTGCCTGCATTGCTTAGTACTGTAGCTGTGGTAGCTGCTGTGGGCGGAGTATCAAGCACTAAAGAGTTCTCTCCATTCAAAAAGCCTGTATAGGTAATCGCAAACGAAGGATTAACTGCACCATAAACGCGACTCGCATCTACTGCTATCGCGGTAACGCTAGCCTTGGTGATTGTAATAGTTCCTGGCACATATGTAAAATCATAATTATCATCAACGCCTCCCGAAACGGTTATGGGATAAGCGCCTACCACAGTAGTGCCGATTGCAACCGTAGCCGCAGAAGGTGCTGTAGTCAGTACAGATGAATTCTCACTGTTTACAAATCCCGAATAGCTAATTGTAAGTGCAGGGTTAGCAGCTCCATACGTTCTGCTTTGATTATTAGCGGTTACGGTTAACATGGCTTTGGTTACACTGATTAAAACAGTGGTGCCATTTACAGCATTATAATTAGTGACATCCGTTGGGGTAAAGTCTACTGACAACACCTGATTTGTTCCAACATTTAAGATTGCACCAGAAGCTGGACTGTATGAAAGGATACCAGCTACTGTTGCACTCGCATTAAGTTGTGTGGCACTTAATGGAGTTCCATAAACGATGGATGAGGGTGTAGTCCAGCTAACAACGGGGGTTGCTTTCGTGATGGTAAGTGCACCATTCACATAGGTAAACGCATAATTGTTATCCGATCCTCCAGAGGGTGTAATTGGATATGATCCAACAGGGCTTGTTAAAGTTGCTGTTGTTGAGGCGCTTGGTGTTACATCTAAATCTCCAGAAGTATCCCCATTTACAAAACCTGTGTATGCAATAGTAAATGATGGATTGGCTATGTTGTAAACCCGTGACTTATTCTCTGCGGTTGCAGTAACCGTTGCCTTAGTAATCGTAAGAGTTCCTGGGGTATATGTAAAATCATAATTATTGTCAACGCCACCCGAAACAGTAATTGGGTAAGTACTTACTGAACTTCCTAATCCTGCAATAGTTGAAGCAATTGGAGCTGTATCCAACACAGAAGAATTTTCGCCATTCAAAAAGCCCGAGTATGTGATAGCAAACAATGGATTTGCGGCACCGTAAACACGGTTAGCATTCGAAGCAGTGGCCGTTACAGTGGCCTTGGTAACTGCAAGGATGCCAGGTACATAAACAAAATCATAATTATTGTCAGAACCGCCAGAAATTGTAATAGAATAGGTACCCACAGGCGTTGTTGCAGTTGCAGAGGTTGAAATTGAAGGTGCCACATCAATAACCGAAGCACTTTCACTATTTACAAAACCAGAATAATTAAATGTTAGTGTTGGATTAGCTGCTCCATACGTTCTACTTTGATGTGTAGCAGTCAGAGTAAGTGTTACTTTCGTGACTGTAATCTGTGCGTTTGTTACGGGAACGGAATTGTAATTAGTATCGTCAGACGGTGTAAAGCTGACAGAAAGTCCTTGTCCCACTCCTGCATTTAAGATCGTACCGGCAGAAGGTGCATAAACATAAGTTCCGGCTACGTTTGCTGTGGCATTAAGTTGAGTTGCACTCAAGGCAGTACCATAAGCTATTGAGGCTGGGTTAGTCCAACTAACAATTGGGGTTGCTTTAGTAATGGTGAGACTGCCACTTACATAATTAAATGTATAGTTATTATCCGAGCCACCAGATGGGGTAATGGGGTATGATCCAACAGGACTTGATATGATGGCCGAAGTGCTTGCTGTTGGAAGTACATCAATCTCAGTCGAATTCTCACCATTTGCAAATCCCGAATAGTTGATTACAAAAACCGGATTGGCAACATTATAAACCCGGCTAGCATCTTGAGCCGTTACTGTTACTGTTGCTTTTGTTATTGTAATAGTTCCGAGTAAGTATGTAAAATCATAATTATTATCAACACCACCTGAAACGGTTATACTATAAGTACCTACCGCCGTCGTACCAATTACAGCCGTTGCCGCTATGGGGGCTGTATTCAATACGGAGGCGTTTTCACTATTTAAAAAACCAGAATAACCTATTGTAAGCGCTGGGTTAACTGCACCATACGCACGGCTTTGATCGTTGGCGGTCACTGTTAGCATTGCTTTCGTTACGGTAATCTGAGCATTTGTTACAGGAACAGAATTATAGTTGAATTCATCTGCTGGCACAAAACCAACTGACAAAGTCTGGTTGACTCCGGAATTTAAAAGAGTTCCAACAGGTTGGCTATAGGTAAAAGTTCCGGCAATGGTGGTAGAGGCATTAAGTTGGGTTGAGGAAAGTAGTGTTCCATAAGTAATGGGTGCCGGATTTGACCAACTGATTATTGGAGTAGCTTTGGTAATATCAAGGGTTCCTGCTACATAGCTAAAAGAGTAATTAGTATCTGACCCACCCGAAACTGTTATTGGATAGGATCCGACAGGGCTTGCAAGAATTGCTGTTGTTGATGCGATAGAGGGTGCATCAAGAACTGCTTCTGTTTCACTATTTACAAAACCTGTGTAGGTTATTGTAAAGGGTGGTTCAGCAACATTATATACTCTGGTCTTGTTATCTGCAGTGGCAGTTACTGCAGCTTTGTTAACTGTAAGTTGTCTGGTTGTACCTATTACAGAATTATAATTAGTTGCATCTGTAGGCATAAAATCCACTGTTAACGTTTGATTAACTCCTGCATTTAAAACAGTACCCAGTGGCGGTGAATAGGTATGCGTACCAGCTATTCCGGAACTTGCATTCAATTGACTTCCAGTCAACGCAGTTCCATACGTTATTGCAGTTGGGGTGGCCCAACTAATTATTGGAGTTGCTTTATCAACAGTAATCGTCACAGTAGTGCCTATCACTGAATTATAATTGGCTGTGTTCGTAGGAACAAAATCAACTGAAAGAGTTTGATCCGCCCCTGCATTAAGTATGGCGCCAATGGCTGGCGTATACGTAAAAGTGCCAGGTACGGGTGTAGTGGCATTAAGTTGTGTGGCGCTGAGAGCAGTACCATAGGTAATGGATGATGGATTACTCCAACTAATTATCGGAGTTGCTTTATTAACTGTGATTTGAACGGTTCTTCCTATCACTGAATTATAATCGTTCGTATTTGTCGGAACAAAATCAACGGAGAGAGTTTGGCCAGCCCCCGCATTTAGCAAAGCTCCTATAGGCGGTGTATAGGTAAATGTGCCGGGTATTGAGGTGGTTGCATTTAATTGTACACTCGATAGCAGGGTTCCGTAAACAATATCCGATGGATTATTCCACGTGATTATTGGCGTTGCTTTATTTACAACCAAGGTTTGTGGTACACTCGCAGCCGCATTATAGGTTGCATCACCATCTTGAGATGCAGTAATAGTAGCAGAGCCCGCCCCTACAATTGTTACTGTGTTTCCACTTATGGTAGCTACTGAATTATTATCACTAACATAACTAACCCCAAGGCTTGAGGTGGCGGTTGCGCCAAGAGCAAAACTTGCATCACCATACGTCATGGCGGCTAAGGAATTGAATGTTATTGTTTGATCAAGTTTTACCCCTGTTCCGCCTAAACTAATTGTAAAGGGACTATTCGCATCATCACTTAAAATTTCAATACCTGCGGTGCGTGCTCCACTTGTAGTGGGTGCAAATGAAATAGTAAAACTTGTGGTAGCTCCAGGAACAAGTGTAGTTACCAAGCCTGCGGTATTCAAAGTGAAATCAGAAGAATTGACCCCAGTTAAAGAAACTGTCCCTAGTATTAAGTCCTCTGGGGTTCCAATATTTTCTATTGTAACAGTTACAGCGCTTGATGTGGATAATAAGTTAACGTTACCGAAATCCTGAAGGTGTCCAGTAGTAACAGAGGAACCTCCAATACTAACTTGTATTTCTTGAACCGGAATAGTTACTCCAACAATGTTTTCCGCAAAAAGCCCAATATGAGCCAAAGCAATAAACAACCCTGTCGGGAGAAGCCGAAATATGTTAAATCGATTAAAAAGCCACATTATATAACCAAAATATAGACAGACAAACTCTTTACAAACCTATAAAGGCAAAATAAAGTAGAAGCAATTATGCGCTTACACTCCCCTACAACCTTCGAGCCCAATCTCCATGATCAGGTAATATTTACCCATTAATTTTGTTAAAAACCCTGACGAACCAGCAAAGTTAGTAGAAAGAACCTGAGTTTATCCATTCAAAAATCTAAATGTAACTCGTAGTTTCACCGCTTAATTGACTCAAAAACAGTGATTAGTACAGTATTTATTCTTTTCTGGATTGGGGTAGTCGTGGTTTTATACACCTATGTAGGATATGGACTGATTATTTACATTTTATCAAAACTTGTAGGGCGGAAAAATGGTGTTGATAATCAGAGTGATGAATATTTACCCCCTATCACTTTGCTGGTTGCTGCTTATAATGAGGAACGGTTCATTGAATCAAAGATTAAAAATTCTTTAGGTCTGGATTACCCTGCTGAAAAATTGAATTTATGGATAGTGGCCGATGGTTCTACCGATCGCACAGTCGAAATATCCGAGCGCTTTTCCGTGACTAAAACATTCCATCAAGCAGCACGAATGGGAAAAATTCATGCGGTAAACCGGGTTATGAAATTGGTTGAAACCCCCATCGTTATTTTTTCAGACGCTAACACGACCTTAAACCATGACGCGATAAAAAATATTGTTCGCCACTTTAGGGATGAAAAGGTAGGTGGAGTTGCTGGCGAAAAACAAATTGCCAATAATAAAGAGGACAATGCTTCAGGGTCAGGTGAAGGACTTTATTGGAAATATGAATCGGCTTTGAAAAAAATGGACTCCAAACTTTCAACAGCTATTGGAGCCGCGGGTGAATTGTTTGCGTTGCGCACGGAATTGTATCACGAAACGGAACCAGATACCATCATTGAAGATTTTGTTACCTCAATGAAGATTGTAGCAAAGGGCCATCGATTCGTTTATGAACCAAATGCATGTGCTATTGAAACTGCATCGGCTAGTATTAAAGATGAGTGGAAAAGAAAGGTTCGAATTTCTGGAGGCGGAATTCAAGCAATCATGAGGTTACCGGAACTATTAAATCCATTTCGTTATGGTTTGATAAGCTGGCAATATGTTTCGCATCGGGTTTTACGATGGACACTTGCTCCGCTTGCCCTGCCTCTTATTTTCATCACTAATATTTTACTCTTCAATACTTCACTTTTCTATCAGCTTTGTTTAGTTGGTCAGGTGGCATTCTATCTAATAGCAGCAATGGGACACGTTTTGAGAGAAAAGAAGATTGGCATAAAAGGATTTTTCGTTCCTTACTATTTCTGTATGATGAACTTTTCGGTCTTTGCCGGAGTCGCTCGCTTACTTAGAAAACAACAAACTGTTATTTGGGAGAAATCGGAAAGGGCTTAACGGTACGTTAACTTTTCTTGTCGCCTTTTTCGAGTGCTTCGGTTATGGAAGAAACAATATCATCCAATTTCTCAGCTGATTCTTGCAGATGGGAATTCACGATCTTAAGATCCTCGCTCATCGGCTGATCTTTAATCAAATTCACCAATCCCAAAATACTTGCCAGTGGACTTCTAAGTTTGTGGGCATTAATAAAGGCAGCCTCTTCAAGTGCTTTATTTTTTGTTTCCAGTTCCGTGGTTCTTTCTGTCACCAATCGTTCAAGATTTTCATTGATATGCTTTATTTCTTTTGCCTGCATACGAATAGCTTCATTGCTTGCTTTCAAAGCAAGTCTGGCCCGAATTTCTTTTATAACCAGATTATAACGGGCTTGAATCAATACTCCCGTAAACAACCCCATCGCGGCAAGCAATAAGCCTCCGTTAACAAAAAATTGATCAAAACTTAATTGAGGATTTCTCGATAAGAAAAATGCCGTGGCAATTGCTGATATAAGAATAATCGAAGCAGAGAATATCCATCGCCAAAGCACAAACATGGATGCACCAAATAGCAATGCCATGTAATTTAGATTTTGACCCAGCACATGATCTACATCTATTACACTATACACATAAGCATTTTGAAGGGAGATTAATAAAAAAGGAATAGCAGCAATAATATATGAGGGCAATTGCAGTTTCGTTCTTAAGCTCAATGTTATCAATGTAATAGCCGACACACAAAGCCTAATAATAAGAATCGATTGCCAACTATCGGGAATGTTAAAATAATCTGTAAGTGCAAAAACCGGATCCAAAACAATCGCTACCCATGCAATCGTAATATGAAATCGTGATGACGCTTGTTCAAGTTCGGGCCTCCACAAATCCTGCGTTATTTGTCTTACTAAATCCAAGTCGCTCAGGTTATCCTTCTTCATGCTGCAAAATAAATTTCTTTTTGAGATTTCTCTTTACGTTATCTTTGAATGGCATCTATAGGTTGCTTATGAAAAATGTAAGACTCGTATTGGGAAGTGGTGGAGCGCGAGGGATGGCACATATCGGCATTATTGAAGAACTCGAGAAAAAAGGGTTTCAAATTAAAGAAGTAGTGGGCTGCTCGATGGGAGCTGTAGTGGGTGGAATTTATTGTGCCGGTTATTTATCTGAGTATAAACATTGGCTCATCAAGCTCTCGCGCATGGATGTATTCAAATTGCTTGACTTCACGCTTTCTGCACAAGGGTTTGTAAAAGGTGAACGAGTTTTTAAATCCATTGAAGAATTTATTGGCGATCATCAAATAGAGCAATTCAAGATTCCATTCACGGCCGTTGCTTCTGATATCTCACTTAAAAAAGAAGTGCATTACAAATCAGGGAGTTTGTTCAAGGCACTGCGCTCTTCCATTGCAATTCCCACTGTATTTACTCCAATAAGGGATGGCAAATCGCAATTGGTTGATGGCGGTGTGCTTAATCCTTTGCCCTTAAATCTGGTGAAGCGTGAGCCCGGTGATTGGATCGTAGCCGTTAATTTAAATGCTGATATTCCCTATAAATCAAGGACCTCGGTGCCCGATGAAAATAAAGATCGCGCAACGTATCTTAAAATGTTTGACAGCCTAATGGCAGTGCTCCCTAAGTTTGAAACCAGCAAAGAAGATGCTGTTGCCAGTCTTGGATTATTTGACCTCCTCAACAAGTCATACGAACTAACGCAAGACCGACTAACTGAGTTAATGATTGATGTTCATAAACCGGATCTGGTGATTAACATCTCACGTGATGCCTGCAGTGTGTTTGAATTCTATCGCGCTAACGAAATTATTGAAGAAGGTCGTAAAGCATTTGATCGGGCTTACGAACTGCATCAGGCGAATGATGATACTGCGCATTAATTGATTATCTTTGCGCATCACTCCTCCAAATTCCCGCAGAAAGAACCTTTTTGCGTAGCCGCTCAGGCGGAATTAGAGCCAAGAGGCGTCTTAATTAAACAATTACACGGTCACCGTGCATTCTAAAAACAAAACATGTCATTCGAAAAATTAAATCTCATTGAGCCTATTTTAAAGGCTCTGCAGGCCGAAGGTTATACGAAACCTACACCCATTCAAGAGCAAGCAATTCCAGTTTTACTTGAACGTAAAGACCTTTTGGGCTGTGCTCAAACAGGTACCGGAAAAACAGCCGCCTTTGCAATTCCTATTCTTCAACTTCTTCATCAGGACGAACTGTATAAAAAAGGAGCAGCCGGAATTAAAACCTTAATCCTTACCCCTACCCGCGAGTTAGCTATCCAGATTGGTGAAAGCTTTGATGCGTATGGTAAACTTTTAAAAATCAAAAACACAGTAATTTTTGGCGGTGTGTCTCAGCGTTCACAAACCGATGCCTTGCGTGCCGGTGTAGATGTCCTAATTGCAACTCCCGGTCGCTTACTTGATTTGATGGATCAGCGCTATGTGCGATTGGATCAACTTAAAATGTTTGTGCTCGATGAAGCCGATCGTATGTTGGATATGGGTTTTATTCATGACGTTAAAAAGATCATCACTAAAATACCTGCCAAGCGCCAGACTATTTTCTTCTCAGCAACTATGCCTGCAGAAATTTCAAAACTGGCGGATACTATTCTAACAAATCCGGTACGTGTAGAAGTTACGCCTGCATCTTCAACTGCTAACACGGTAAAGCAGGAAATGTATTTTGTTGATAAAAACAATAAACGTCTGCTGCTGCTTCATTTGCTTAAAGATGATGCTATTAATACCGCATTAGTTTTTACACGCACGAAGCACGGTGCTGATCGTGTAGCAAAAGATTTGAATCGTGCTGGAGTATCTGCGGAAGCGATTCATGGAAACAAATCTCAAAACGCACGCCAACGTGCTTTAAGTAATTTCAAAGCACAAAAGACGCGGGTGCTTGTTGCAACCGACATCGCTGCACGCGGAATTGATATTGATGAACTTTCGCATGTAATCAACTATGAAATCCCAAACATTCCTGAAACGTATGTGCATCGCATCGGTCGCACAGGCCGTGCCGGAGCAAGTGGTATTTCTATTTCTTTTTGCGATGGTGAAGAAAGAGCTTACCTGAAAGATATTCAGAAGTTGATTGGCAAGCCGGTTCCGTTAGCGGAAAATAATCCTTATCCAATGAGTCAGTCTGCATTGAACAAACCTGTTGAAGCACCAAAGCCACAACAGCAGCAAAGACGACAAGGTGGTTTCAAACGACAAACATCAGGTTCGTTTAAATCTTCGAATTCATCTTCTTCAAATTCATCTTCTTCTAATAAGCCTAGATCAAACAACTCAAAGCCGGCAAGCTCAAGTTCTTCTGCACCATCAAGAAGACCCGGCAGAGATTGGAGAAGTATGTCGCAGGAATCGAATTATTGAATTGTAATTGGAAACTGACAATGGACATTTGACAATATGTAATTGATTTGAAATTACCTTTGTTGTCATTTTCCATTGTTAGTTGTCAATTGATCTATTATGAAGATTGGTCTCCTCTCTGATACACACAGTTATCTGGATCCAAAAATCCTTCCCTACTTTAAAGATTGTGATGAGATTTGGCATGCAGGTGATATTGGCGATCGTTCAGTGGTTGATGAACTCGAAAAGTTCAAACCTGTTCGGGCAGTATTTGGAAACATCGATGACAAGGACCTACAGGTGCGATTTCCTGAAGATACCTGGTTTACCTGTGAAGCCCTTACCATTTGGATGACACATATTGGCGGTGCGCCACCTAATTATAACCCGAGGGTTAAGAAAATTTTAAAATCGAAAATCCCTGATGTCTTTATTTGTGGGCATTCACATATTCTAAGAGTAAAGAAAGATCCAAACTTTAATAACATGCTCTACTTAAACCCAGGCGCAGCAGGCAGGCATGGATTTCATATCATCAAAACCATTCTTCGATTTGAGATTGCTGGTAAAGAAATTAAAAATATGGAAGTAGTTGAGTTAGGGAAGCGAGGGGCGCTTGATCTCACCTAGTCACTAAACAAAAAGCCCCGCGAGGCGCGAGGCTAATCTAAAATCGACTAAGCGATTAATTTATTTGGCCAACTTAGCCTTAAATTCTTCTTTGATTTTCTCAATATCCACAGACTTAACCACAGGCTTAAAGCCTTGATTCTTCAAATCTGTTCTTCTGCGCGCTGATTTTCCTTTATCCTTGCGGCCTTTTCTCTTCAATCGGGTAACTGACATGATCTTTTGTGTTTTAAAGGGTGCAAAAATAAGGATGATTTGTAATTTATTGCCACTGATTCACAGATAATTTTGATTTAAGCTATAAAATCTATCAATTGATAAAGTATTCGCAACATTTACTCAGCATTAAGCGCACTCTCAATCTGTGATTCTGTAGCTAAGTGAGTAAATTGCCCCGTTTTATTATGGAAAAACCATCTTTACCAAAAGGCACCCGCGACTTTGGCCCTGTAGTTATGGCCAAACGCCATTTTATTCTGGACTCAATTAAAAAAGTATTTCAAAAATATGGCTTCCAGCCGTTGGAGACCCCCGCCATGGAAAACCTGAGCACCCTTACGGGGAAGTATGGGGAGGAGGGAGATCAATTGCTTTTTAAGATTCTTAACTCGGGCGATTTCCTTAAAGATGTTGATCAGACAAACCTCAATACTAAGAACTCGCGGCTCATTACTAACTCCATTGCAGAAAAAGGTCTCAGATACGATCTCACCGTTCCGTTTGCACGCTATGTCGTGATGAACCGAGGGGAAATCACATTTCCTTTCAAGCGCTACCAAATACAACCTGTGTGGCGGGCGGATCGTCCACAAAAAGGAAGGTATCGCGAGTTTTATCAGTGCGATGCTGATGTGGTAGGAACAGATTCATTGATCTGCGAAGCGGAAATCATTCTAATGATTAAAGAAGTATTCAAATCATTAAAGATTTCGGATTACTCCATAAAGATTAATCACCGCGGTATTCTTTCTGGCTTGGCCGATTTAGCAGGAGCAAAAGACAATGAAACTGCTCTGTTTGTGGCTATTGATAAGTTGGATAAAATCGGAGAAGAAAAAGTAAAAGAGGAACTACGCACTAAAGGGTTTGATGATAAAAGTCTAAAGGCAGTTTTTGAACTTTTAAATGTACAGGGCGATACAAAAACTAAGATTGACTTATTAACTAAAAGTTTTTCCAATTCCGACAAAGGAAAAAAAGGCATTGATGATTTATCGGCAGTGCTACAATTACTAAAAGACTACGGAGTTAACGAAGATCATGTCGAGTTTGATGTTTCCTTGGCTCGTGGACTTAGTTATTACACGGGCTGCATCTTCGAAGTAAAAATTAATAACGTTGCTATTGGCAGTGTGAGTGGTGGCGGTCGTTATGATAATTTAACACAAGCCTTTGGTGCGAAGGAACGACTTTCCGGTGTTGGTATTTCATTTGGAGTTGATCGCTTATTCGATGCGATGGAAGAATTGAAACTCTTTCCTGAAGAAGCTCAAATTTCGAGCACGGTTTTGATTACACATTTTGATGCAGAAAGTCAGCGCTATGGATTAAGTGTGCTACAAGCTTTGCGCAGCAACAAGATTGCAGCAGAGATTTATCCTGACTCTATTAAAATCCAAAAGCAATTAGACTACGCGAATAAAAAAATGATTCCGTATGTAATTGTAATTGGATCGGAGGAAGTGAAAAGTGGCTTACTTGCTTTTAAAAACATGAAGACTGGAACACAAGAGAAGATTAACATCAACGATATTCTAACCAAGCTCCAAACCAACAACCAATAACGAACAACCAACTTGGAGCCAACCCATCACATATCTAACAAACCACTTTCTTTAAAAGAACTTGATCATGCTTTACATGGCCATGCCAAGATTGCCTTATCTGAAAGTTCGCGCCAGCAAATTATCAGGTGCAGGGATTACCTGGATGCAAAATTGAATTCTTCGGCTAATCCGATTTATGGAATCAACACAGGCTTTGGTTCACTTTACAATAAAAACATTCCTAAAGATCAGTTAGAAAAACTTCAAGAGAACCTGGTGAAGTCGCATGCATGTGGCACTGGACCCGAAGTGCCGCGGGAGATTGTTTTGCTAATGATGTATCTGAAAATTCAATCACTGTCCTATGGCTATTCGGGTGTGCAAGCCGAGACCGTAGAGCGATTGATTGGAATGTTCAATGAACGCGTACTACCTCGCATCTATGAAATGGGATCGTTGGGGGCTTCAGGTGACCTTGCTCCTCTTGCCCATTTGTCTTTGCCATTGATTGGCTTAGGTGAAGTGCATTACCTTGGAAAAGTTTACACGAGTGATGAAGTTTTGAAATTATTGAATTGGGAACCGATTCACTTCAAAGCAAAGGAAGGTTTAGCGTTGTTAAATGGTACTCAGTTTATGAGCGCCTATGGAATTTGGTGCTTACTCCACTCACAGCGCTTACTTGCTTTAGCAAATAAAATTGGCGCACTTTCGCTGGATGCTTTTGATGGTCGCATCGAACCTTTTGATGAATTAGTGCACCAGATTCGTCCGCACAACGGACAAATAAAAACTGCATCCGAAATAAAAAGAATATTAGAAGGCAGCACCATTATCGTGCAAGCAAAGAAACACGTGCAAGACCCTTATTCGTTTCGCTGCATGCCACAAGTGCATGGTGCCAGTGCCGATGCGATTGACTATGTAACACAAACGTTTATCACAGAAGTTAATTCAGTAAGCGATAATCCAAATATTTTTTCAGAAGCTGATAAGATTATTTCAGCTGGAAATTTCCATGGCCAACCGCTTGCTATTTCATTAGATTTTCTTGCCATTGCTTTGGCAGAATTAGGCAGTATTTCCGAGCGCAGAACCTATCAGTTAATTTCTGGCTCACGCGATTTACCAAATTATCTGGTGGCAGATCCGGGTATTAATTCCGGATTAATGATTCCTCAATACACAGCTGCCTCCTTAGTAAGTCAGAATAAACAACTTTGTACTCCGGCATCGGTCGATTCTATTGTTTCGTCCAACGGGCAGGAAGATCATGTAAGCATGGGTGCGAACGCTGCAACGAAAGCCTATCGGATTGTTAATAATCTTTATTCAATTTTAGCGATTGAATTAATTACGGCTGCGCAGGCGTTGCATTTCAGACGGCCCTTAAAAACATCGCCCGCGTTGGAGCAATTTGTTCATACTTTCCGCGAGGTTGTTCCGTTTATAGAAACAGATCGTGAATTGCATTTTGATATTGTAAACACGGAGAATTTTTTAAAGAAGTATCCAGTAGCATTCAAGTAGTTGAAAAGAATTTGGAATTTGTGAAGGACAAACTATTTCTTACCCTATTGATCATCTTCGCTGTTGCGATTGCTTCGCATGCTCAATATGTTAGCCGGCTGGGTCGCTTTCAGGTAAATGAGAAAAAAGGCTGTGCCCCTTTTACGGTTACTATTCAAGATGCAAACCTGATTACAACCGGTGAATGCACAGCGGGTAAACCTTGCTTGATGAGTGCCGGTGATGGAACTGCTCAGCAACAAAATCAATTTACAATTACCTATCCACAAGCTGGCACTTATACACTTTCTATTTTGTATCAAAGCATTGGTGCCGATGATATTGTAATTACTGTTGATCCGGACATTCAACCAGAGTTTGAAGTGTATACCTGCTCGGGTTTACAAACATCCATCAAAATCACGGATAAAAATTACGATCAATACACGATTGACTTTCAAAATGATGGCACACCCGAAAGTGTAATTCCCAACGGCAACAATCAAACAGCCACCCATAGTTATGGAGTTGCCTCTACCTTTAACATCAGTGTAAAAGGAAAAGATATCAATGCTGCCAATAATTGTACAGCAAAGGTGTTACCTTTCACTTCTCTTGTTACCCTACCCGTTCCACAAATCTCAACTCTTACTGTAGTTGATGCTACTAGTATAAAGTTAGATTTCACTCCGCAACAAAATATTCAATATAAATTGGAGATCGCAGTAAATAATTCTACAACCTTTCAGCAGTTTCAAACTTTATATGGAGTTAATACGGCTACCCTCGGTAATCTCAATACAGAAAGTAACTATTATTGTTTCCGCTTGAGTTCATTTGATCCGTGCCTCAATGCCAACACCTATTCGTTTCCGGTGTGCAGTCATAATTTTGATTTAGCAATTAACAATGGCGCTAATCTTCTCACCTGGGCAAGTTCACCCTTGGGAGTTGCCTCTACCGAAATAATTAGAAACAGCAGTTCATATACAATTATTCCTGGCGCTCCTTCTTCGCTAAACGATGTTGATGTAATCTGCAAAACCAATTATTGTTATCAGGTTATCAATATCTATCCAGCCGGCACAAAAAGTATTTCTCTCGAAAAATGTGGTGAGGCATTTACAACTGTAAATCCAACCGCTATCAATAATGTTTCTTCCGCAGTGGATGGAAATGAAGTTACCTTAACATGGATACAAGACCCCTTGTTTACCGTTGATGAATATGCCGTTCTCCGGAAAGAAAATAATTCTTCTTTTGGATTGTTAAGCAAAACAACAAACACAAGTATCGTTGATACTGGATACACTACTGAAGGTGCATTTTGTTATCAGGTAAATTATGGAGATAAATGCAATAATGCCAGCAACCCAGGGGCTCTTGTTTGTCCTATTCGTTTATCTGCTTCACTAGATGACAAAAATGTAATCATTGTAAGATGGTCGTCACTCAAAGGGTGGCGCAATGGCGTAAGCAATTACAGGCTTCAGAAGTATGATAAGAGTGGTGGGCTCATGCAAACAATCGATCTGGGTACTGATACTGTATGGGTGGATGATCAACCTGATGCTATTAACCAGGTGGTTCAGTATCAAATCACCGCGCTACCAAATGAAACCGGACTTGTCAATTCTGTTTCGAACCGTATTGTTGTTACAAAGGAAACAAATCTTTTTTATCCTACTGCCTTTACTCCTGATGGAGTTGGTCCCGTTGAAAATGAAACCTTTACCGTACTAGGTCATTACATCGTAAAGATGGAATTGAAAATATTTGATCGATGGGGTTCAATGGTTTTTTTTACGGATGAAAGTAAACCGTGGGATGGAAGCCTTAATGGTCGTACCCTACCGGAAGGAACCTATGTTTGGAATGCAACCATTAATGACTTTGCTGGAAGAACTTTCTCGCAGGGGAGCACCGTGGTAATTCTAAAAAATACAAAATAACAGGAGGTTTCAGGTCAAGCTGTAAACCGCAACTCTCATTTGCACAACATCGCTTACTAATCTTTACCTTTGCTCAATCAACTAACTACACACACTTATGTTCGACATGATGAAGATGATGGGAAAGATGAAGGAGGTTCAGGCCAAAATGAAAGAAGCACAAGATAATCTCGTGCGGGTGCAGGCCACAGGTGAAGCCGGTGGCGGAATGGTAAAAGTTACTGTTAACGGAAAAAAGCAAGTCGTATCTATTGATATTGATGCTTCTATTCTAAAAGCAGAGGATAAAGTGTTGGTTCAAGATCTTGTAGTAGCTGCAGTTAATAAAGCGAATGAAGAAGTTGAAGTAGTGGCAAAAGAAGAAATTAAGAAAGCAACCGATGGTCTCCTTCCTAATATCCCAGGCATGGATTTAAGCAGCTTAATGGGATGACCGAAGTAGCGGTTGTCATTCTGAATTACAATGGAAGAAATTTTCTTCGACAATTCCTGCCATCTGTAATTGCACATAGTTCGACTGCCAAAATTATTGTAGCCGACAATGGCTCAACCGATGATTCTATCTCAATTCTTGAAAAAGAATTTTCACACGTTGACATTATAAAAATTGGAAGCAACCTTGGCTTTTGTGGCGGATACAATTATGCATTAAAACAAGTGAAAGCAGAATACTATGTTCTGTTAAACTCAGATGTAGAAGTTACGGAAGGTTGGATTGATCCCATCATAAAACTTTTTAAAAGCGATATTTCCATCGCGGCAGCACAACCCAAAATTCTCTCCTATCATCAAAAAGATATGTTTGAGTATGCGGGTGCGGGTGGTGGCTTTGTCGATTCACTTGGGTATCCTTTCTGCCGGGGAAGAATTTTTGCTCATCTTGAAAAAGATAATGGCCAATATAACGACACTCAGCATGTGTTTTGGGCTACCGGTGCTTGTCTGTTTATTCGATCCTCCATTTTTCACAATGCGGGTGGCCTTGATGAAGATTTCTTTGCTCACATGGAGGAGATTGATCTATGCTGGCGATTAAACCGCGCTGGTCATAGCATTTACTATGTGGGAAGCAGCTCTGTTTATCATGTTGGGGCTGGCACCCTTTCCAGGTCAAACCCTCACAAAACTTATCTCAATTTTAGAAATGGATTTGGTCTGCTTGTCAAGCATATGCCAGCTAGCAAATTATGGTGGAAACTGCCAATAAGGATAATGCTTGATCTTATTGCCGCCCTAACTTTCCTGCTTCAGGGATCACCTGCTGATTTCGGAGCAGTTATCCGAGCAACCGGAAGTTCTCTTTGGAAGCTTCCTCATAATCTTGGTAAAAGAAAAAGAATAGCAACTCAGGTTCCTAGCTTTAATGCAGCTAAACAGTATAAAGGTTTGTTGATAGCAGACTACTACTTGTTAGGGAAGAAAACTTTCAAAGACTTGAAAGAGTTTTAGTAATCCCAAATAGTGCTGCGCTTGCGCATGTGGCTGCGCATATTCAGTACAAAAGCAATAGATAGGTAGATAATAATGGGAGACCCAAGTGTAAGAAAGGAAGCATAAATAAAAAACAACCGAATGGAAGAAGTGGCTATTCCCATCTTCTCACCAAGGGTAGTACATACCCCAAATGCTTGCTTCTCAAAAAAATTCTGAATCCCCTTTACTAAATCAGTCATACATACTTTGTATCATTTCCCCTCAAATCTTCCATTTACCTGAGTAAATGTCTTTCTATCGACTTAAAAGCCTACCTGCAAATATAAGCGGTCTACAATCTATTATAAGCGGTCGCCTTGTAATTTTTTTGACTATTTTTGCATTAAAAGGGGTATAAAGTTAACTTTGCACCTCGCTTACAGAAACCATAAATCAAAATCCATGAGAAAATTATTTTACGCATTACTGATCATCGGGGCACTTAGCTTTTCAAGTTGTACTCTGCCGAAAATGATCAAAGCTGCCAAGGAACAAAAATTGGAAGTAAAACCTAATCCACTTGAAGTGCATAAGGATACTGTCAACTTTGATTTTTCAGGCAATCTTCCTGTTAAAATGTTAAAAAAGGGAACCGTTTACACCATCAATACTTTTTACAAGTATGGTGAAAGTGAACTTGCCCTTGATCCTGTTGTTGCGCGCGCAGAGGATTATCCTAACAGCAGTGTTGAAGAAATAAAACTTGCTAAAGCCTATTCATTCCCTTATCAGGATGCATATAAAGTAGGAACCGTTGAAATTCAAGGCGTTGCCTCTAAAGGAACCAAGTCTAAGACTACTCCACGCATGCCTTTGGCAACTGGTATTATCACTACTTCTAAATTGGTTCAAAATTCATACTATGCTGCTTTTGCAGATCATGGATATAACAATCAGGAAGAACTTGTGCCAGTTATTATCCCTGATTTCATTTTCGAAAGAGGAAGATCTGTACTCCGTACTTCTGAAACTAAGGCGGATAAGGGAAAGCAATTAGATGCCTTCATCGCTGCTAAAAACGTAACCCGTACAGTGACTATCACTGGTACTCACTCACCAGAAGGTGCTGAGCGTATCAACACTAAACTTTCTGAAGAACGTGCTGCTGCTATTGAAAAGTACTATCGCGCTCAAATGAAAAAGTACGATTACAAAGGTGCTGCTGATTCAATCAAGTTTATCTTGAAGCCGGTAGTTGACGATTGGACTGAATTCAAAAATGCATTAGCTGCTTATGATGGAATTACTTCTGATGAAAAATCAGAGTATTTGAACATCATTAATGGTGGTGGTTCTTTTGAAGAGCAAGAGAAGCAAATGAAGAAGTTGAAGACTTACAATAAAGTATTCAGCAAAGTATACCCTGGCTTGCGTTCTGCAAAAACAGAAATCTTGAAGATCAAGGAAAAGAAAACAGATGCTGAAATTTCAGTGTTGGCAAAGCAAATTACTTCTGGTCAGACAAAAGCAGATACACTTAGCTTTGAAGAGTTAATGTATGCGGCATCACTTACTCCTTCAACTGAAGAAAAGGCTGCTATCTACGAAGCCGCTACTAAAAAAGGAAGCAACTGGAACGCACATAACAACTTGGGTGCTTCTTATTTGAAATTGGCTATGGAGAATCCTTCACGCGCCAGCGAATATGCAGAGAAGGCCTCAGCACAAATTGAAATTGCAGCTAAGTTGAAGGAAACCCCCGAAGTACATGCAAACATGGCTACTATTGCGCTTTGGAAAGGCAACCCGTACAAAGCATATAGCCATGCAAATAAGGCACTTCGCGGAGCTAACAACGATGTTACCCGCGGTGTAAATGGTGTTAAAGGTGCTTCTGAAATCTATATGGCAAACTATAGTTCAGCGGTTAGCTCAACTTCATCTGCATTGGATACTGATGTTAACTTGTTTAACAAAGGTCTTGCTCAGTTATTAAATAAAGATAACAGCAATGCATCATCATCATTTGCTGAAGCTACTCGCAAGAATAGCAACTATGCGATAGCATATTACGGAGCTGCTGTAGCAGCTGCCCGTTCAGGAAATGGCGATGCAGTAGTCAGCAACTTAACCAGCGCTGTTAAAATTGATTCATCATTGAAAGAAAAAGCGTTGACAGATCTTGAATTCACCAAGTTCGCAACCACTGAATCTTTCCGCAGTGCATTAAAATAATTTTGATTTATCTGTAATTAAGAGACCCCGGCCAAAACCGGGGTTTTTTTATACCTCACCCCCATCCCCTCTCCAGAGGAGAGGGGTGGCTGTACTTATTAATATCTTCTTCGTCTACGTGCGGAAATTAAATTGAACTTACTATCGCGTTATATCCTTCTGCCAGTAAAAAAACACTCCATTCCCTTTATCCTGTTGTTTCGGATACCTATTTTTACGGGCTTTCCAAACTAACGGCAGCTATGAGAGAAATTCAATTTAGAGAAGCGCTACGCGAGGCCATGAACGAAGAAATGAGAAGAGACCCCTCGGTCTTTTTGATGGGCGAAGAAGTGGCTGAATACAACGGAGCATACAAGGTGAGTCAGGGAATGCTGGACGAATTTGGAGCCAAACGAGTAATCGATACCCCCATTTCTGAATTGGGCTTTGCCGGAATAAGTGTGGGTGCTGCCATGAATGGCTTACGACCTATTGTCGAGTTTATGACCTTCAACTTTTCGTTGGTTGCCATCGATCAGGTAATTAACTCTGCGGCCAAACTACTTTCCATGTCGGGGGGACAGTTTAATTGCCCTATTGTGTTTCGTGGACCAACTGGAAATGCAGGGATGTTAAGCTCCCAGCACTCGCAAAACTTTGAGAATTGGTTTGCCAACACACCCGGTTTAAAAGTGGTGGTACCCTATACTCCTTACGATGCTAAAGGACTTTTGAAAACTGCTATTCGCGACAACGATCCGGTTATTTTCATGGAATCAGAAATGATGTATGGCGATAAGGGTGAAGTGCCTGAAGAAGAATATTTGATCCCAATTGGGGTAGCCGATATAAAGAAAAGTGGTTCTGATGTTACGATTGTTTCTTTTGGTAAGATTATGAAAGTGGCTTTGGCTGCCGCTGCCGAACTTGAAAAAGAAGGAATCTCGGCTGAGGTCATTGACCTGCGATCTGTAAGACCGATTGATTATGCAGCCATTGTTGAATCCGTTAAAAAGACAAACAGATTGGTGGTAGTTGAAGAAGCATGGCCGCTATCCTCAATCGCTACTGAAATTACTTACCATGTTCAAAAGCATGCGTTTGATTATTTAGATGCTCCTGTTCATCGTATCAATAGTTTGGATGTGCCACTTCCCTATGCACCTACATTGATTGACGCTATTTTACCAAACGTTGCCCGTACGGTGAAAGCCGTAAAGGCAGTGATGTATATAGATAAATAAAAATTATCGATCTTCGAGAATCAGAGCCAGATTATCTCTGGCCTTTTTTATAGAAGCACTTTCCAGGCATCTTCTATCTTTCCTTCATTCAAATACTCCTTTGCCAAGCGATGAAGTTCTTCTATGCCAATCTTACTGGCATCTATCCAAACTGTCGAGGATTGAAAAAGTTCAACCTCATTTTCAGTCGGAAGTTTTTCAATATTACCCAGACGACCTAAATCATTACCGGTTAGCACTGTACTGTTCCTTATGTGGACTGGAATCTGATCGACACCTACGCCCACTTTTGTATTGGGTTTAGGAACTACAAATACATTTTCACCCGATGCGCGGCAATAATAATCCTGCCCCATGCGAGCCACGGAATCCAATTTATTGGGATCGATGACACCTTCAGAGTTTAATACTTCATCGGCAATATGCATGAGCATAACCTCACAAATAACAAGGTTACCTGCACCACCCTCCTGCCCTAAGGGAATTACCTGATTCACTTTGCATTCAAAAGAAACTAGGGACTCCGCAACGCGTGGTGGCTTCACCTGGATAGAAGCAACTTCAGTGAACCCGGATTTCATAAACTCATTAGTTCCTTTCGGAAAATCACAACTAGCCAGCGATACTTGCTCCACCATGCTATACGAAACAATATTGATCACCACCTCGGGTACTTCCAGCACATTTTGAAGGGTATGCTTTGTGGAATTATCGCGCACTCTTCTTGACGGAGAAAAAATCAAGATGGGCGGATTCATACTAAACAAATTGAAAAAACTGAATGGACTCAAATTAACAGTTCCCTCTTTATCAACCGTACTTGCTAACGCGATAGGCCTGGGTGAAACTGCGCCTTGCAGGTAAGCTTGCAGTCTTGGTGTAGGTAAATCTTTTGGGTTTATAATCATGATGTTCGGTAATCAGTATTCGGTGTTAGATTTTCTGTAATCACAACTTGAAGTTATATCCTATCAAGGAACCAGTATCCAGCATCAAGAATCTAGTATCGAATATCCAAGCATCATCGCGTAGGCAATATCTTTCCACTACACTCACCAAATCCAATCCGCACATTATTTTTCTCTGCATACCCTTTTAAGATTACAGTGTCGCCATCTTGAATAAAACTTCTCGTTGTTCCATCCGCTAATGTGATTGGGGTCTTACCATTCAACGTAAGTTCAAGCATCGAACCCAATGAATTGGGACTTGGCCCACTAATGGTACCGGATGCATACAAGTCTCCCACCTGCAGGTTACACCCGTTCACCGTTTGATGCGCCATCTGTTGGTTCACATTCCAATACAAATGCTTAAAGTTTGATTTACTGATAGTTTCTTCATCAGAATTCTCAGGCTGAATTGAAACTTCCAGATTGATATCAAATGTTTTGTCGCCTTCGGTTTTGAGATAAGGTAACACTTCGGGAGATTGATTTGGTCCTGTAACTCGAAAAGGTTCAAGTGCATCCATCGTAACAATCCAGGGCGAGATGGTTGATCCAAAATTCTTTCCCAGAAATGGTCCTAAAGGAACATATTCCCATTGTTGTATATCACGTGCGGACCAGTCGTTAAAAAGCACAAATCCGAAAATAAAATTCTCTGCTTCTGCTGTTGAAACAGATGCACCGAGATCAGTTTCTTTACACGTTATAAACGCTACTTCCAATTCAAAGTCAAGCTTTTGGGAAGCTCTAAAGATTGGAGTCTCCGAATCCGCTGGCTTTATCTGACCTTTAGGTCGATGAATGTTAGTACCTGAAACAACAATAGAAGAGGCTCGACCATGATAACCGACCGGCATATGTTTCCAATTAGGCAATAAGGCATTTTTTGGATCACGAAACAAGGAGCCCACATTGGTGGCGTGTTCTTCGCTACTATAAAAATCAGTGTAGTTTGGAATTTTTATCGGTATGCACATTTCAATTTCCGCTATGGGAATGAGAGACAACTCTCTCGCACCGAGGTTTAATCTCAGTTCTTCATTATCATGTTGCAATAATTCAGAGATGCGTTCTCTCACCTCACGACATTTCTTCTTTCCCAACCCAATAAAATCGTTAAGATATTGCTGGTTAAAAATTCCTGAAGGCAGTCCAAGTCCATCAAAAAAACCATGCTCATGTAAATACACAAGATCTAACACGTAATTGCCAATCGCCACACCGGCTACTGGTGTTAGGTAATCTGTTTTAAAAATACCAAACGGTAAATTTTGAATCGGGAAATCAGAATCTGGTGGTATCTCTATCCAACTTTGCAAAGCCGGGTCATTCGCCTTTATCATAAAAGTCTCTTACTTTACGTCAAATTAAAAATTCATCTCCGCCACATTAAATAAATTCATGTCAGATTTTTTTCCTGCTGCTTTCGAAAACAGAATGAAGTCAACCCTGGGACATGAATGGATTGATTTTCTTCAAGCACACAAACAAACTCCACCGGTTGCCATTCGGATCAATCCCTACAAAGATAAACTTCCTGAAGGGATAAAAATACCATGGACTGATTTTGGGCATTACTTACCTGAACGACCCATCTTTACATTAGATCCTGAGCTGCATGCGGGGAAATATTATGTGCAGGAACCGAGTTCTATGTTTTTAGAGCATGTAATAAAGCAATCAGTCGATCTCACCCAACCCTTACGTGTACTTGATTTATGTGCGGCTCCAGGCGGAAAATCAACTCATGTACTTAGTTTACTTACAAAGGATTCACTTCTTATCTCCAATGAAGTAATTCGATCGCGGGCGCAAATATTATCTGAAAATATTCAGAAGTGGGGTTGTGCTAATGTGATGGTTACTAATAGCGATCCAGAGGCGTTTCAAAAACTGCCGGGATATTTCGATGTGATCATTGTGGATGCTCCTTGTTCGGGTGAAGGACTCTTCCGGAAAGATGATCAGGCATCGAAAGAATGGAGCGAAGATCATGTGAATCTTTGCACGCAACGACAGCGAAGAATTTTAAATGACGTGTGGCCGGCCTTAAAGGAAAATGGGATTTTGATTTACAGCACGTGTACCTTCAACGAAAGTGAGAATGAAAGCACATTGAATTGGCTCGCAGAGGATCGAGCGATTGAATTTATTGATCTTCCAGTAACTAAAGAGTGGAACATAGAAAAAATTGAAGTTGGTAAGGCAATTGGTTATAGGTTTTATCCACATCGGGTAAACGGAGAAGGTTTTTTTATTTCTGCATTACGAAAAATGGTAGGCGAGCAATCCATCAGAATCAGAGCAGGAAAAAACTTTGATCTGACTTCCAAAAAAATTTCAGAGCAACTTCAAGATTGGAGTTTACAGCCGGAGCAATTTAAGTTCATTCAGCAAAATTCATTGCTGATTCAAATTCCTTCTGAACTTTATGATGTGATGGGTTTTATCAGCACTCAATTACATATTGTAAGCAAGGGAACTGCGGTGGCAGAAACAAAACATGAAAAATTAGTTCCAGAACATGCCATGGCTCTTTCTATTCATTTAAATCAAAAACATTTTCCCATTATTGATTTAGAATTAGAAGAAGCTCTTGCCTTCCTGCGCAAAGAACCCATTCATGTGGGTGAAGGTCAGCGGGGGTTTGCACTTGTTTCTTACAAGAACACTCCTGTTGGATGGATTAACCAACTCGGTAATCGGGTTAATAATCTTTATCCGTCTGCATGGAGGATCCGGATGAGTTAATGCCACGAATGCACTAAACACATAGAAACATAAGGAACAAAGAAGTTTATAGCACCATAACTGATTACTGCTTTTATGAATTCTATGTGCCTATGTGGTTAAAGATTAGTACCCCAATGCCTGCAAAGCCTCCACAATTCCATCGGGTAAAGCCATTCCACTAAAGAAGATTCCCACACAAAATACTTTCTCAAAGTAGTTGGCTCTTTCAATAGCCAAAGGCAAAGAACTTATTGAGAGGACTGTGAAAGAAATAATAAAAATAAACATGGTAATAATTGTGATAATGGGCGAGCCTGTTAAAAAAACAAGAATCAAACAAATTGAGTTAATGAGGAAGCTCCACCAAAAAGACTTAACGGTTCCCATTTTAATAACATAGGTGCTGGCTGGCAACGAAAGAACGGCCGATATAAATAACGCTACTACCAAAAGCCATTTTCCTTCCATATTAAACAATGCTGATAAATTTGCCTCGAGAACATCTGGGAAATAATTGAACAGCAATGTTGCCGGTATACCTACAGCAACACCCAGAAAAAAGATATAGCTGTAATTTGATCGCTGCGTATCCAACTTGAACTCAGCGCGGGGGCGTGTTGGATTATTTGTAAACAGGCTCAATGAATTTTTCTTGAGCGCATAGCCCGAAACAAATACAGCCAAACCCCCGATCATAAACGTTATGGGTGCACCCAGATAATCTATCAAATCAACAATCACAGGTTCTAATGAGTAAACTAAATTGGCAACAATAGTGAGGATTGCCATGGCGGTTGGAAGTTTATCAATAGGGGTGAAAAGCTCTAATGTGGAGAGAGCAGGACTGGTGAAAATACTCATAGCCACTAACCAAAAAACAATCAACAAAGGTAAAATCCATCGAAAGACTTCGCCTGGATTACTGAAAAGCGTAAAAGCTACCGCCATAAAAACCATAGCCGCAAAACTGATCCCCGATGAAATAATAGGAATTCGATGCCCGGCTTTAAATCGAAAGCGATCACCAATCTTACCGGCAATCAGAGGAGTAATAATCAAGATAATCCCCTGGACAATGATGAGTAGGAATGTAAAATCCGTGAAGTTGAACTGAACAAGAAGTTTGGGTTGGTAATTATGATAAGCGATCCACCCAATAATGATGGAGCCATACAAGGCTGCTAAACTCCAAAGTTGCTTCCATTCAATTTTATCAATCTTAATGTCTTCAGCAGGTACAGTTCTATTCATTGAAGTAGTTTTTTAATCCCTAATCTACAAAAATATGGTAGGTTCCGGATTTCAAAAAGTATCAGCCCATTTACCATCCTTTTCCTATTTTTGCGTTCTTATTCTGTTATTACTTCATTCTATGGCACTTTCTACCAAGTACAATCCTTCTGAAATTGAAGATAAATGGTATCAATACTGGCTCACTCAAAATTTCTTTCATTCAGAAGTAAATCCTAACAAAGAACCCTACTGTATTGTTATTCCACCCCCCAATGTAACCGGGGTGCTGCACATGGGGCACATGCTTAATAATACCATTCAGGATGTGTTAATTAGAAAAGCACGAATGGAAGGTAAGGAAGCTTGCTGGGTGCCTGGAACTGACCATGCTTCTATTGCTACAGAAGCCCGGGTAGTGGCTATGCTTCGCGAAAAAGGAATTAAGAAATCGGATCTATCACGCGATGAGTTTTTAAAATACGCCTGGGAGTGGAAAGAAAAATATGGCGGAATTATTCTCGAACAACTTAAAAAGTTAGGCGCATCATGCGATTGGGATCGTACTTCTTTCACCATGGACGAAGATTATTACAAGGCTGTTATTCGTGTTTTTGTAGACCTACATAAAAAAGGCTACATCTATCGTGGGTTGCGCATGATCAATTGGGATTGTGAAGCCAAAACTGCACTTTCCAATGAAGAGGTACTTTATAAAGAAGATGGTGAGAAGTCTATTCTTTATTCAGTTCGATATAAAGTAAAGGATACTAAAGATGAATGGGTAGTGATTGCCACGCAACGTCCCGAAACAATTATGGGCGATGTTGCCATTGCAGTTAACCCATCAGACGAACGCTATAAGAATCTGCTTGGTAAGAAGATTTTGGTTCCGTTTATCAATCGTGAAATTCCGGTAATAGCCGATGACTATGTGGATAAGGAATTTGGAACGGGTTGCTTAAAAGTAACACCCGCTCATGATGTAAATGACTATGAAATTGGTCAGCGTCATAATTTGCCTGTTATTGACACTCTCAATGATGATGGCACATTAAATGAAAAATGTGAGCTACCCAAGTTTTATGGTAAAGATAGATTTGCCGTTCGCAAACAAATTGTAAAAGATTTAAATGAAGCTGGATATCTGGTAAAAGAAGAGGGGTTTATTACCCGCATTGGCCGATCAGAAAGAACAAATTCTGTGGTAGAGCCAAAGCTCTCCCTTCAATGGTTTGTGAAGATGAAAGATATCTCGCGCCAAGCTTATCAGGCTGTTGAGGAAGATGAGATCAAATTACATCCGGCCAAGTTTAAAAATACCTATAGGTATTGGATGGAAAACGTGCGCGACTGGTGTATCTCTCGTCAGTTGTGGTGGGGGCATCGCATCCCAGCTTATTTCTATGGGGTTGGCGAAGATGACTTTGTAGTAGCCGAGACGTTAGCGGATGCTATAAAGTTTGCAATAAAAAAATCAGGAAGAACCATTACTGAAAAAGATTTACGTCAAGATGAAGATGTGTTGGATACCTGGGCATCATCATGGCTTTGGCCGATGGAAGTGTTTCAAGGATTTAAGAATGATTCCTTTGACGCTACAACAGGAAAGATAATTCCTTCTAAAAATAAAGAGCTAGACTACTACTACCCTACTCAAGTTTTGGTAACAGCTCCTGAAATTCTTTTCTTTTGGGTAGCGCGAATGATTATTGCCGGGTATGAGTTTATGGGCAAAAAGCCATTCGAAAATGTCTATTTAACCGGCATTGTTCGCGATAAGCAAGGTAGGAAGATGTCGAAGTCACTTGGCAATTCACCTGATCCGCTTGAGTTAATAAAAATTTATGGTGCTGATGCAGTTCGTACAGGTATGCTCTTTAGTTCGCCTGCAGGGAATGATTTACTCTATGATGAAAAATTAGTTGAGCAAGGAAGAAACTTCACCAATAAGATTTGGAATGCGTTCCGTTTGGTGAAAGGTTGGGAAGTGGATAAAAAGATAATTCAACCAGAAGAAAACAAGACCGCAATTCAATGGTTTGAGTCGAAATTAAATCAATCCCTGATTGATTTAACCGATCATTTCGAAAAATTTAGAATGTCGGACGCATTGCATGGAGTTTATAAATTAATCTGGGATGATTTCTGTGCCTGGTATCTGGAGATGATAAAACCTGAGTTTGGAAAACCTATCGATGCGGTAACGTACACCAAAACCATTTCACTTTTTGAAAGTGTACTGAAAGTGTTGCATCCATTTATGCCTTTTATTACGGAAGAGCTATGGAGTGAATTAAACACACGGGCTGAGAAAGAATGTATACTTGTAGCCGCGTGGCCAATTGCAGGTAGAATAGATGTTCCCCTTTTACATGAAGCTGCTCTTGCTTTTGAGACAATCACTCAAGTTCGAAACACCAGAAACTCAAAAGGAATTTCTCCAAAAGAAGCGATCAAACTTTATAAGAAAGAAGGCGCAGACGACTTCTCATGTTTTTGGCCAATCATTAAGAAACTCTCAAATATTAATGAAGTGTTTTCGGCAACCGAAAAACCAACCGGTGTTTCCTTCCTGGTGGGAACCGTTGAGTATACCATACCCATGGAAGGAAAATTAGATTTAGAGAAAGAGCGAGAAACAATCTTGAAAGATTTAGAGTATCAGCGCGGCTTCCTTGCTTCTGTAGATAAAAAACTTTCCAATGAAAAATTCGTTGCCGGTGCTCCCGCCAAAGTATTAGAATTGGAGCGTCAGAAAAAAGCTGATGCGGAAATAAAAATTAAATCCCTTGAAGATGCGTTGAAGAATCTGGAGATTTGATTATGATTTTTTTGAGTTAATGAACTCAAAAGCACGCCTCATCCCTGCATCTTTGCTAAGATTCAATTTGTTTTTCTTTATAAAATCTTCAACTTCTTTAGATAAATCTCCTGAAGCCTCAAGAACATCTTTCTTGTTTTTTATCACAATCAGCTCTCCATCTTTTGAATATAAGATTACAGATTTCTGAAAAATCTTTGTGTCTTTTGAACCAACATCAAGCGCAGGAACATAATTCGGTTCTCTTACATCCAATTCAGTTCGTTTCAATAATGGTAAAGGTCCATCTACCATAACTTCCAACAATCCAGCATAGGATTCTTTCTCTTTTTTAAATTCCTTCGCATTCACGAAATACTGAGGTGCAACCGCTAGTGAATCAGTCCACACCAGATTCTTTATTTTCCTTACATCCAAAACCTTTATACCTGTTGTTGTTTTTATTTCAATCAAATCATTTTTAATGTCATATTTTACAGGATATCCCTCAATCATAGTTTCAGATTGGTATAATAAAATACTTGCATGGTTCCATCTCTTGTTTAAATAGTAATCACCTATTACCTCTCCAGGAGATCCTGGAAGACCGTATAAAGTACTTCCTCCAGCTCCAGACACGTTCGTTTCTGAAATTCTCTCCATTGTATTTGTAGCTCGCATGTTAGCTGGTATTGCCCATTGACCAAATGCATATACCTTGAGAAACAGAACCAATAAAATGACTAGCAAATTTTTCATACTTTTTCCTTTAAACCCTAATTGCCAAGAGCAGCTCAATATTTTTAAACTTCATAGCGAATTTACGGGCTATCGATTCATTTGTCAAGTTTCCCTTATAAGTATACACTCCTTTCATAAACCATTTATGCGAAAAAATCATCTCCTCTACCCCCCCTTCTTCGGCAGCCCTTAAAATGGTCGGTGTAAAAATATTACTCAGGGCTGTACTAGCCGTGTTAGCCACCCGCGATGCAACATTCGGCACACAGTAATGAATGATATCATACTTTCTAAAAACGGGTTTATTCAAACTTGTTGTTTCAGAAGTAGCGATGCATCCACCTTGATCAATACTCAAATCAATAATAAGAGAATCGGGTTTCATCCCTTTAACCATCTCTTCCGAAACAACATGTCGTACTTTTCCTTTTTCTGCACGCAAAGCTCCGATAACAACATCTGCACTTTGTAAACTTTCTCCAAGGGTAATGGTATCAATCGTAGATGTATAAAACTGATGACCCAACGTATGCTTAATCCTTCTGAGTTTGTAAAGATGATTATCAAAGACCTGAATCTCGGCACCCAAACTTAGTGCGGCTCTTGCTGCATACTCGGCAACTGTTCCTGCTCCAATAATAACTACTTTGGTTGGTGGCACTCCGGTAATCCCGCCAAGGATTATTCCCTTTCCTTTATTAACCGTACTCAAATATTCAGCTGCAATCAACATGACCGTGCTTCCTGCAATTTCACTCATCGCTCGCACGATAGGCATTCCGCCTACTTTATCTTCAATAAACTCATAAGCTAATGCTGTCACTCGTTTCTTCAACAACGCATTGATGCAATCTTGCTTCAAGTGCCCCATTTGAAGAGCTGAGATCAGAGTTTGTCCTGGTTTAAAGTATTCTATTTCCTCCAGTGAGGGAGGTTCAATCTTAAGAATGATATCCGCTTTATAAACTTCCTCTAATGAGTAAACAACTTTTGCACCTGCTTCACTATAGTCTTTATCTGAAAATTTAGAGCCGTCACCCGCTTTGGTTTCAACGATAACCTCATGTCCATTGTTAGATAAAAGAGCAACTGCATCGGGCGTCAGGCTAATTCGATTTTCTTGTAAAGAAACTTCTCTAGGTAAACCAATCAGAAATGAGTTCTTACCTTTTTTTACTTTTTGCAAACGCTCCTGCGGATATAAACTTGTTTTAGCAAGCGCCTCAAATCCGGATTTCTTTTTTTCAGTCATGAGTTCGGAAATATATATTTCTGCTTACTGGATCATGAAATTCAATCTTCACTTCAAACACTTGATTGGGTAACAAGTTACTCACTTTTTCTGGCCACTCAATCAAACATAGCTTTCCGGAAGTTAAATATTCTTCAAAGCCAATATCCAAAGCTTCCCCTTCATTTTTTAATCGATATAAATCAAAATGATAAACTTTATTCTCTTCTGAGCCATATTCATTCACAATCGAAAAGGTAGGACTAGTCACCAAGGTGTCAACTCCCAACTCGTTAACAATGTTCTTCGCCAAGGTGGTCTTTCCACTCCCCATTTCACCATGTAACAGCCATACAACTTGCCCTTTGCTAAGATTCAATAACTGTTTTGCCGCAATCGGTAAATCACCCAACTTTATTGGTCTGTCGTACAACAGTTTCCACTGTTCAGGCATTCTTCGAAGATAATAAAATAAAAGGAATGATTACCTCCTCCAGGCTTACCCCTCCATGTTGAAATGTATCTTTATAGAAATTCACGTAGTAATTATAATTGTTCGGATAGGCAAAAAACTGATCTTCAATAGCAAACACATAAGAGGTAGATACATTTGTCTTAGGCAGAAAAAATCGCTCTGGTTTTGGAGCTTCAAAGACTTTATCCCCTGAAAAACCTAAGTTCTTGCCTTGCTTGTATCGCAAATTTGAATTCACACTTTTGTCGCCCACAATTTTAAAAGGGCGCTTCACGCGAATGGTTCCATGATCGGTAGTAATGATCACTTTGGCCTTCTTATCAGAAATCTTTCTTAAGATATCCATTAGCGGAGAGTGAATTAACCACGATTTAGTAATCGAACGGTAGGCCGATTCGTCTGGAGCTAATTCGCGGATCATCGCCATATCAGTACGAGCATGCGAAAGCATATCTACAAAATTATATACGATTACATTGAGATCGTTATGAAATAAATTATTGATAGAATCAGCAAGATCACGACCCTCTTCTTGCTTTTTAATCTTATTGTAGGAGAATTTTATGTTTAAGTTATTCTTACGAATCTGCTTTGCAAGAAAATCATCCTCAAAATTATTTTTCGATTCGTCTTCATCCTCACCCACCCATAAATCAGGGTTAGTCTTAGCCATCTCCGAAGGCATTAACCCAGAAAAGATAGCATTGCGTGCATAAGCAGTTGTTGTGGGTAGAATTGAGTAATAAGATTCTTCTTTATCCACATTAAAATATTCGGCAAGCACAGGCTCAATGGTTTTCCATTGATCAAACCTCAGATTATCAATCAAAATAAAAAAGGTTGGTTCGCCTGGTTTTAGTTCAGGGAATACTTTCTTCTTCATTAACTGATGAGACATCAATGGCTTTTCAACATTGGTGTTGTTCAACCAGTTTTCGTAGTTGCGTTTTATAAACCTGCAAAAATTCAAATTGGCCTCCACTTTTTGCATCTCCAGCACTTCGCCCATATCGCGATTATCAGCTTCTTCCATTTGTAGCTCCCAAAAAACTAACTTCTTATAAATATCAGCCCATTGCTCATGGTTCATATCATCTAAAAAAGCTGTGCTGATTTTCTGAAACTCTTGTTGGTAGCTGGAATTTGTCTTTTCAATGACCAGTCGCTTGTTATCCAATATCTTCTTAATTGCCAATAGGATTTGACTTGGATTAATTGGTTTAATTAAATAATCGTCAATCTTCGCTCCGATTGCATCCTCCATAATCTGTTCCTCCTCATTTTTGGTAATCATGATGATGGGCAAATTGGGTCTATGATTTTTGATCTGACTCAGTGCCTCCAACCCCGACATACCAGGCATGTGTTCGTCTAAAAAAACAATATCAAAGTGTTTAGCTTCACTTAGCTCAACAGCTTCAGAACCATTGTTAACAGGAGTAATGTCATATCCACGTTGTTGAAGAAACAAAATATGCGGTTTCAGTAAATCAATTTCATCGTCCGCCCACAAAATGCTATATCTTTGCATGTAATTAAGAATAAAAATCTTTCTAAGTTACGGTTTATACGTCCAATCTCAATTGATCGTTTGAATAAAAAGAAAATCATTAACGACCCAGTCTACGGATTCATCTCTATACAGAGTGATTTAATCTATGACTTGATTCAACATCCCTACTTTCAAAGGCTGCGGTATATAAAACAACTAGGTCTTAGCGACTTAGTTTACCCCGGTGCTTTGCATACCCGGTTTCACCATGCGTTGGGTGCTATGCATTTAATGAGTCGGGTGATCAAAAATCTTCAACTCAAGGGAATTGATATAAGTAAGCAGGAAGAGGAAGCTGCCTTAGTGGCAATTTTACTTCACGACATTGGTCACGGGCCGCTTTCGCATGCTTTAGAAGAGACACTGCTGCAAGATGTTAAGCATGAGAGTATCTCCTACCTTTTCATGCGTGAGCTCAATAAGGAATTTAACGGTGCACTTGATCTTGCCATTCAATTTTTCAGAAATAGTTATTCGCGTAAATTCTTTCATCAACTTATCAGTAGCCAATTGGATATTGACCGCTTAGATTACTTAAAACGCGATAGCTTCTTCACCGGAGTAATGGAAGGCACAATTGGTGTCGATCGCATTATTGCCATGTTGAATGTTCACAACGACCAATTAGTTGTTGAAGAAAAAGGAATCTATAGCATAGAAAGCTTCCTGCATTCGCGGAGGCTTATGTACTGGCAAGTCTATTTGCACAAGACCGCGCTTAGCGCGGAGCGTATGATGGTAAACATTATCAGGCGAGCACAGTACTTATTGCAAGCCAGTGAAAAACTCACTACAACAGATGCATTGGGTAATTTTTTATTGAATAATCATAAGTTGTCTGACTTCAATGAAAATCGTGAACTCCTCGATCTTTTTGGTCAAATGGATGACAACGACATTTGGGGTTCCATAAAATGTTGGCGCAACCATACCGATCCAATTCTATCGGGTTTGTGTAACCGCCTTTTACAACGCGAACTTTTTCAAATAATTTTATCAACCGATCCTATAAAGAAAAGTGCTGTTGAAAAAGTAAGGCAAGAAATCCATCAGGTATATGGAATCTTACGAAAAGACACAAACTATTTATACTCTTTGGGCACAGTAAGCAATGAAGCGTATGTTTCAGGAGGTAAGTCGATCAACATACTTACCAAAAAAGGCGAGGTGTTAGACATTGCCCATGCTTCAGATTTACCAAGCATAAAGGCGATTAGTAAAATCGTAGAGAAAAACTATTTATGCTGGCCCAAAAATGTATCTTTGTAAAGGCACTAAAATTTCACCATTCAATTTATTAAGATAAGATATGGAGTTTAGCATCGCTCAAATAGCGGCCATGTTGGGCGGTGAGGTGAAAGGTGATGGCACAGCAAAGATAAATATGCTTGCCAAAATCCAGGATGCAAAAAAGGGTCAGATCGCTTTTCTGTCTAACCCAAAGTATGAACAATTCATTTACACTACGCAAGCAAGCGCAGTTATTGTAAAGAAGGATTTTCAAGGCAAGAAAAATATCAGTTCGTCACTCATTCTTGTAGATGATCCCTATAACAGTTTCACGTTACTGCTTGAAGAATATCATAAACTTATCTCATTTCAAAAATCCGGTATTGAAGAACCTTGCTACTTGGGTGAGAAATCCGTTATTGGTCAAAACATTTACCGTGGAGCATTTTCATATATAGGAAGCAATGTGAAGATTGGTGACAATGTAAAAATTTACCCCCATGTGTATATTGGTGATAACTCAGTTATCGGTAACAATACAATCCTATATCCCAATGTAAAAATATATGGCGACACACGCATTGGAAATAATTGTGTCATTCATGCAGGCACAGTTATCGGTAGCGATGGATTTGGCTTCGCTCCCCAGGAAGACAAAACTTACAAGACGATACCTCAACTTGGCAATGTGCTAATTGAAGATGATGTTACCATTGGAGCTAATACGGTAATTGACTGCGCAACCCTATTTGGAGATTCAACCATTATCCGCCAAGGAGTAAAAATGGATAACCTTATTCAGATTGCTCATAATGTAGAGATTGGAAAAAATACCGTTATAGCCGCCCAAACTGGAATTTCAGGCTCAACCAAGATTGGCGAGAATTGTGTGCTGGCTGGTCAGGTGGGTATTGCAGGCCATTTAGTTATTGCAAACAATACCAGTATTGGAGCTCAGGCAGGTATCTCAAAATCAATAAAAGAAGAAGGTGAGCGCCTAATTGGATACCCCGCAGTAGATGTAAAAGACTATTTCAAGTCATATGCTGTTTTCAAACAATTACCTGATCTAAACACTCGCTTGAGGCAACTTGAAGAAAGGATGAGCAGGAAAAGTAGTGTATCTGAGAACTGAGCCAAGGCAGATTAATAAGAAGGTTTTGTATAAAATGGTTAGATTAAAGGTCAAAAATGCGTCCTTTGCTAACAATTGTTCCCTTTCTTGATAATCCATCGAATCGGGCTTAAATTTGCCACTTTTTGAATATGACGCTCAATCACAAGCAACAAACAATTAAGAAGTCGGTGACCTTATCCGGGGTTGGACTCCATACAGGAGTGCAAACCAATATGACTTTCCTCCCTGCTAAGCCAAATCACGGAATTAAATTCCAACGAATTGATTTACCGGGCTCTCCTATTATTGATGCAGATTGTGACCGAGTGGTGGATGTTTCCAGAGGAACTACTATTGAACAAAGTGGAGCCCGTGTAAGCACTATTGAACACACCTTAGCTGCATTAGTCGGTCTTGAGATAGATAACGTGCTGGTTCAATTAGACGGCCCTGAAGCACCCATTATGGATGGCAGCTCAATTCAGTTTGTTAATATACTGAAAGAGGCAGAGGCTGAAGAGCAAAATGCCTTGCGCGATTTTTTTGAAGTACAAGACAGTATTTTTTATCGTGAGGCTGCTCGTAACGTTGAAATTGCTGCATTGCCATTAGATGATTATCGCGTAACGGTGATGATCGACTACAACTCGCCTGTTTTAGGGAGCCAACATGCATCGATCACCAGCATTCGTCAGTTTGAAAAAGAGATAGCTTCTTGTCGCACCTTCTGCTTTTTACATGAGTTGGAAATGCTTTACAAAAACAACCTGATCAAAGGTGGAGACCTGAATAATGCCATCGTAATTGTAGACCGTGTTGTTGAGAATCATGAATTAGAGAATATTGCCAAAATGTTGGGCAAGCCACGAGTTGAAGTTAAAAAAGAAGGCATCCTCAACAATATTGAACTTCGCTATAACAACGAACCTGCCCGTCATAAACTACTGGATATCATTGGTGATTTGGCTTTGGCAGGAAGACCTTTGAAAGCACAAATATTAGCAGCACGCCCAGGCCATGCAGCTAACGTAGCATTTGCGCGCAAGCTTAAAAAGCTGATGCAGGAGGATGATAAAAAAGGAAGACCTAAGTATAATCCAAACTTACCTCCAGTAATGGATATAAATAGGATTACCGGAACTCTTCCGCACCGTTATCCATTCTTGCTGATCGATAAAGTAATTTATTTGGATAATGAGACAGTCGCTTGCGTAAAGAACGTAACATACAACGAGCCTTATTTCCAGGGTCATTTTCCTGGCAACCCGGTTATGCCAGGCGTGATGCAAGTGGAAGCTATGGTTCAGACAGGAGGAATTCTTGTTTTAAACACGGTGCCTGATCCTGAAAACTATTGGACTTACTTTTTAGGAATTGAGAATTTTAGATTTAGAAAAATGGTTTTACCTGGTGATACGCTTGTTATTCAATGTGATTTAATTGCCCCTATAAAAAGAGGTATCGCCAAAATGTACGGACGTGCTTATGTAGGTAACAGTCTCGTGTGTGAAGGTTCTATGACTGCCAGCATTGTCCGTAAAGATTCATGAGCAACCACCCCTTAGCCAACGTTCACCCAGAGGCGAAAATTGGCACCAACGTTATTATAGAACCTTTTGCTACCATAAAATCTAATGTAGTAATTGGAGACAACTCGTGGATTGGACCCAATGCAGTGATTTGGGAAGGTGCTCGCATTGGCAAGAACGTAAAAATATTTCCAGGCGCATCCATCTCCGCTGTACCTCAAGATCTAAAATTTGCAGGTGAAGAAACCGAGACCTTTATAGGGGACAACACAGTAATCCGGGAATTTGTAACAATCAGTAAAGGAACTTCTGATAAATATAAAACAGTGGTAGGCAATGATTGCCTTTTGATGGCCTATGTGCATATCGCCCACGACTGCACAGTTGGTAATCATTGTATCTTGGCAAATACAGTTCAGGTAGCAGGACATGTAACCATTGAAGACTGGGCAATTATTGGAGGAGCAAGTGCTCTTCATCAATTTGTAAAGGTTGGTTCGCATGTTATGATTTCAGGAGGATCGTTGGTGCGTAAAGATGTTCCGCCTTATACCAAAGCTGCACGCGAACCTCTTACCTATGCAGGGGTGAACACAGTGGGGCTTCGCAGACGCGGATTCTCAACCGAAAAAATTGGAGAGATACAAGAAGTATATCGATACATATTTTTGAAAGGATTAAATAATTCTAAAGCTCTTGATCAGGTCGAAAATGAATTGCCTTCAACTCCTGAACGAGATTATATTGTGTCATTCATCCGCACCAGCGAGCGTGGAGTTATGAAAGGCTTTTCAGCCAACACCGCAGCGTTTGAATGAAGCTCATCACAAAAAATCTAAGCAAGCGGTTTAACCGTGAATGGATTTTTAAAGATTTAACTTTTCAGTTCTCATCACCGAATACGTATGCAATTGTTGGTCCCAACGGTTCAGGTAAGTCAACACTCATGCAGGTTTTGTGGGGACAAATGTTGCCTAGTCAGGGAAGCGTGGCTTACGAAAAAGATGGAAAAGAAATTCCGATCGATGAAATCTTCAAGCATGTATCCATTGCAACTCCTTACATGGATTTGATTGATGAGTTTACACTTACTGAAATGATAAACTTTCACTTCAAATTCAAACGGGCACGCAACAACAAAACGACAGAAGAACTAATCGATCTTTTTGAATTAGCTCGAGCAAAGGATAAATCAATAGCCAATTTTTCATCAGGCATGAAGCAACGACTAAAATTGGGGTTGGCTTTTTACTCCCAAGCTGATCTACTCTTTCTGGACGAGCCCACAACCAATTTGGACAACAAATCAATTGATTGGTTTACACAACACCGGGATGGATTACCCACCGAGACCCTTGTCTTCATTGCTTCAAACCAAGAGCATGAATACCCAAAAGAGGCTCAAAAAATTGATATTATGACCTTTAAAAAGGGTTACTAAAAGTCTAAACCAATCATTAAACGCTAACTTTTCTCTACTCATTTTTTTTAGAAAAGCCATTTTACTAAGTTTAAGGTGATTTTAAATCAATTAAAATGAAAGTACTTAGAATTCTATCTCTTGTTGCAATTACGGCTGTGTTATTGACTTATGCAGGATGTAAGGGTAAAGATCCGGATCCTGAACCAATAGCTGACGTTCAATTCGATAAGCTGAAGAAAACCTGGAAGATGACTACTGTTTCTTTAGATGGAACTGATAAAACCGCTGACTACCCCAACTTTCAAGTAACCTTGTCTGGGACTAAGGGAACCCCACCTTTTGATTACTCAACTTCAGGCCGACCAAGTTTAAGCCCCTGGCCTGCAAGTGGAAAATGGGATTTTGGTACTGCTGTTGAAACACAAATGATTCGCGATAAAGGTACTCCTGATGAGTTATCAATAGAGTATGTGGTAACAGAATCCACACTCACTATTAGTTTCAATTTTACAGGAACTGGTTATAATGCCAGAACTGGCGTAGTTTCAGGCGACTGGGTATTTAACTTTACATTATAATCCGCTTACAATAATATTTAGAAGCCCCGCACCCTCGCGGGGCTTTTCTATTTTAATACCACTACTGTTATACCTGCACCTCCCCGCTCCACATGTTCATCAGCAAAAGTAGCAACTCCCTTTATGGCCTTTAATCGTTCGCGCACAACTTTGCGTAGTACGCCTTCACCTTTGCCATGGAGAATTTTTAATTCGGCCTGCCCTAAAAGCAACGCATCATCAACAAACTGATCCAACAAAGAAGTTACTTCCTCCACCCGCTTGCCGCGGATATCCAAGGTGCTTACAAATTTTGATTGCTTGGACATCACATCAATTCCAAATGATTTTGCTTTTACGAAGGTCGGATTTACAATTGCCTTATCGCTTCGTACCAGCTGCTTAAGTTTTACTTGCGAACGCAAATCACCAAACTGAACTACTGCGTTTTTGTCGCTGATCGATAATACTTTTCCACTCACCTCCTGCCCTATCAAGCGAACATAATCTCCCACTATAATTGTCTCATTCTGTTCGGAAACGACAATACTTGGTTTAACTTTTTGAACAAGGCCTTGCAATCCATCGCGCACTTTTCTCGTTTCGTTTTTCTCGGCTCTATTTTCACGGATATGCCGAATTGTTTTTTCAATCTCCCGATTAGTTTCTTTTAAAAGATTGGAGGCTTCCGTTTTTGCCTTATCTAGTATTTCTTTCTTTTTAGAGGTTAACTCAGATGACAGAACTTCATAGCGGCTGAGTGTTTCACTTAGCTTTGTCTCTTGTTCTTTAATTTCTTTCTGTCGCTTGTCCAATGATTGTTTTTCTTCAGCAACAGACTTCATTAAAGATTCTAAACCCGTTAACTCCTGTCCAATAATTTTCTCAGCCTTTTGAATCGTCTCAAAGGGCAAACCTGTTTTACGGGCAATCTCTAATGCAAATGAACTACCTGGCTTTCCAATCTCTAACTGAAATAAAGGGGCCAATTTTTTCGAATCGAATAACATCGCACCATTCCGAATGGAGTTGTGGTTACTCGCAAACAATTTAAGATTGTAGTAATGAGTTGTTGCAACACCCCAAACATTTCGTTTTAACAATCCATCCATAATGGCCTCCGCAATACCACCTCCAAAGTTTGGATCAGTACCGGCACCTAATTCATCAAGTAAAACCAGTGTATTATGATTTGAATGATGAAGAAAGAACGCCATGTTTTTTAGATGCGAACTATACGTACTCAAATCATTTTCTATCGATTGCTGATCGCCAATGTCTAAAAAAATATTTTTGAACAACCCTACGGTAGATTTATCATGCAGCGGTATAAGCAGTCCACACTGCACCATGTATTGAATCAAACCCACTGTTTTTAAACATACCGATTTACCACCCGCATTAGGACCTGATATTAAAAGAAATGGATTTGTTTCTGTTAAATCAATCGTTAATGGCACAACTTCTCGCTTTCCTTTCAAACTTAAATACAGCAAAGGATGCCGAGCATGCAGCCAGTTCAAATCAGGATTGGCTTTTAATGTTGGTAATTCTGCAGCAATCTCTAGTGAAAATTTAGCTCTTGCCCTGGTGAAATCAATAATAGCCAAGAATTGGTAAGCAGGTGTTAGTTCATGCAAATGAATGCGCAAGAGATTAGTTAGCTCTCTCAGAATTTTTATTACTTCTCTGCGCTCAGCGTGAATCAAATCCCGAATCTCATTATTAGCTTCCAGCACATCCAACGGCTCCATAAAAACTGTTTGTCCTGTTGCTGATTCATCCATAATTAATCCGGGCAATCTCCGTTTATGTTGAGCCATAATCGGAATTACCAATCTGCCATCACGAATCGTTGCTGTTGCTCCTTCAGGTACCCAACCTTGATCAACTGCTTGCCTGAATACCTGTTCTGTTAATCGCTTTACCCGGTGTTGTTCTTCTCGAATTCGCTTTCTGATTTTTGCTAACTCAGGACTGGCATTATCTCTAATCTGACCTTTGTCATCAAATTTTGATTCGATTTGTTGAAGTAAACTTTTAGATACAACGACCTGATGTGTTATTGTATAAAGTTCAGGATATAGCTCTTGATTGGTTATCAGGTACTGCTTCGCAGCAAGAATGGTCTGCAAGGAAGTGAGTATAACATAAAACGCCTCTTCTTCCAGAAAGCTATCTTCAACAGCGGCAGTTTTTAAGTATTCTTCCGGATCGGCATAATGGGTTACCGGAAATTGATCTCCTTTCTCAAGGATTAATTTGAATTCAAGATTTTGCTTAAGCAGCGATTGCACTGTTGGAAAATCGGAGGAGAAACCCATCTCATCTACCAACTTAACTCCTAATGGACTAAGGCAATAATTTTTTAAGCGATCGCGGATTTGATCGAACCCCAGTTTCTGTTCAAACTCGGTTGGAAATACCATTGATAAACTAATTAGAGGAAGTTTTAGATTTTTCCTTTTGCTCAAGCAAACTCAGGGAATCAATCATCGAGTCATAAATTTTCTCAAATTCAATAGGCCGCTCTATGTAATACTGATATGTAATACGCATAATTGAATCCGAAACACCTTCGCGAGCCAGTAATTTTTGCTCAGCAGGCTTAAAGTATTTCATCACTGAGTCTTTTATCATAGATTGTCCACTCGCTCGGGCTTCCGCCAGGTAGAGTTCCATCATAACTTTTGTCAACTCTTTAGGCGATAGCACTCCGGCAGGTCTTTTCTCCCTTTGGCAGCCGCAAAAGATGCCGATTGTCAGGATTATCAAACCAATGCGTAATATAATCGTATGAATCTGTTGCCGTCTGTAACTCATATAGGCTGCGAAATTAGTCATATTTATTATTTTTAGGCTTCCAAAAAGGTGCCAGAGTGAAAGAGCTGCTGAAAAAGCTAAGGAAGTACGAAATACAGATTAGAAAGGCCATCAACAGCCAGATGCAGGGTGATTTCCACTCTATTTTCAAAGGCACTGGTTTGGAGTTTGATGATGTGCGCCCTTATCAGTATGGTGACGATATCCGCACCATCGATTGGAATGTTTCTGCTAAAGGTCATGGCACGTTTGTTAAAACGTTTCGGGAAGAAAAAGAGCAAACAATCTACTTTATTTTAGATGTAAGTGCATCCCAATATATCGGTACCCCCGGCCAAACTAAGTTCGATATAGCAAAAGAAATTTGTGGGGTACTTGCTTTATCAGGAACGAAAGAATCCAGTCAGGTAGGTTTAATCTGCTATTCGGATGAACGTGAAAAATTCATTAAGCCCAAGAAGGGAATGGCTCAAGCCTATGAAATAATTTCCAACTTAACCAAGTTGGAACCAAAATCAACCAAGACTAATCTAAATAAAGCCATTACGTTTGCGTTAAATTCTATTAAGAGAAGAAGCGTTATTGTTATGATTTCAGATTTTATTGATGAAGGGTATCAACACCATTTAAAATCATTAGCAAAAAAACACGATTTGGTGTTGATTCAGGTGAGCGATAAACGCGAAACACAACTGCCCAAGCTAGGCATCATTCCTATTCTTGATAAGGAGTCAAAAAAAACAATGTGGGTCAATTCTTCTTTTGGAGATTTTAGAGATAAAATGATCAATCACCACTTTGAGCGGCAGCAAGAGATTGTAAACTTTAGCAAAAAACACCAAATCAATTTTTTAAGTGTTTCCACAGATGAGAACTTTGTGCCTAAACTGTTAAAATTATTTAAGGTTAGAAATAAAACAGTTAAAAGTGTTTAAGGCGTTTCAACTTACTTTCATTCTATCAATAGTTTCACTTCTGGGTTTTTCGCAGGAAGTGAAAGTGCACGGTTACTTTGATGTGGATACCGTGAAATTAGGTGAACCACTTAAATTTTATCTTACAGCAACCTATCCACAAACCTATCAGGTTTTATTTCCAGACTCAACCTATTCTTTTGCACCGTTTGAATTTCAGAATAAGAGATACTCCCAAACAAAAACAACAAGTGGATTAAGTTATGATAGTGTGATTTACACACTTGCTACCTATGAAATAGATAAAGTTCAAACTCTTGCGCTTCCTGTTTTTCAACTTCAAAAGAAAGATTCTTTAACCTACCTAACTGATACTGATACTGTATACTTCAAAGAATTAGTAGGAACCCTCCCCGATTCATTGGCTATTAGTCAACTCCCACTAAAAACAAATACGGCTTACAATCCGGTAAACTGGCTTCTTAATTACCCATTGTTATTAATTATTGGAGCTGTTCTCTTGCTGATAACGATCGTATGCTGGATCCTATTTGGAAAACGAATCAGAAAATATTTCACGCTCAAGAAACTAGCAAAAAGTCATGAGTTGTTTTTGACAAGATTCGATGAGGCTGTTGAAAAACTGAAAGCTGGATTTTCTCCTGAAGTGGCAGAATCCTCCGTAACGATTTGGAAGAAATACATGGAAGAACTTTCCTCACGACCGTATACAAAATTTACTTCGCGTGAAATCAGAGAACAAGAAAGCAGTGAACTAGGTCAACCCCTTCGTTCGGTAGATAGAATGATTTACGGACGTTTGGCTCCAGAAACATTTGATTCATTTCATCAATTGAAGGAATTTACAAAAAATCAATTCAACCAAAAGGTGGAGGAAGTGAAGCATGGATGAGATAGTTGACCCCTGGTATTCGTTAGATTGGTTTTACCCCTCAACCCTGCAAGGATTTACGTGGGAGAACACTTTATTCCTATGGGCAATAATTACTGTTCCTTTTATATTTATTGGTCGCTGGGCATTACGGTATTACTTCAATCAAAAACTTCCGGTGGCTCTTGTTAAGAGTGATCTCACCACCTCTCCACTTACGTGGATTCGCTTACTGCCTGAATTTGTTTTGGCGCTCGTACTAGTTCTTATGTTAACTGGTCTTGCCCGGCCACAAAAAACAAATGAAAAAGTCGAACAATGGACCGAGGGTATTGACATTATGTTGGCGATTGACATCTCGCAATCCATGCAGATTGAAGATTTTAAACCCAACCGATTAGAAGCTGCCAAAGATGTGGCCCGAGACTTTATCAAAGGAAGACTTCAGGACAGAATTGGGATTGTAGTCTTCTCAGGGGATGCGTTTTCACTGGCACCACTTACTACCGATTATGATTTACTCAATTCATACTTGAATGATATTAACTTTGAGATGATTGAATCGCGTGGTACCGCGATTGGTTCGGCATTGGCCGTGGTAACGAATCGCATGCGCGAGTCGGAATCAAAATCAAAAGTTTGTATTCTTTTGAGTGATGGTGATAACACAGCTGGCAATATTGATCCAATAACATCCGCTGAACTAGCCGCGGCCTACGAAATCAAAACGTATACAATCATTGTAGGAAAGGAAGGCATGGTGCCTTTTGGTAAGGATTACTTCGGCCGACCCAACATGGTTGAGAATACAATTGATGAAACAACTATGCGCAAGATTGCTCAGATTGGTGGCGGTGAATTTTTCAGAGTGACTGACAACGCAGCTCTTAAAAATGTATTCGATCGAATCGATCAATATGAAAAAGCAGAAATAAAAGAAAGTCGATTCAAAGATACTGCCGATTACTACTATGTTTATCTTCAATGGGCTGTTGTTTTCTTTCTTCTTTGGTTACTGCTTAAGTCAACCTTCTTATCTAATGTGCTTCAGGATTGACAGAGCTTATTAGTTCGAATTAATCCTTATCTATCTTTAAATAATAACTCTTTTGTAGTAAATTTTAGATCGGTTGCCTTCGATGCCGGTGTTTTATCTTGTGGGTTCAGGCTACATGAACGACTAAACTTATCATATTGGATTAACTTTTCAACCTACTAATCCATTTAACCACTTCAAACCACGCAACAGAGCAGAATCCAATTGCTGTGCAAATCAATACTTGATTACGATCCAGAGTCTCAAATTGAAAAAATCTAGTAAACGGCTTTACAGTAAGTAGCAATGCAAGAATTGCGATTGTAATAATAATAATCAAAGGCACTAAATTATTTTTGTATTTCAACGTTGTCCAAATCGAAAAATAAAAAGACCTATTTACTAACGTTAAAAATATATTGGCAGCAATCAATACGGTAAATGTCATCGTGCGGGTAAGGGCCTCACTATAGCCTTCACCTACGGAAAATTGATAAATAAATAGAGTACCCATTGTAATAACAAGACCTTGTATAATACTTGTGGTGAGTTCTTTCCCATTAAAAAAAGTTGTAGTCAACGGTCTGGGTTTTTGCTGCATAGTATTTTTCTCCATGGGTTCATTTTCATAAATAATTGAACACGTAGGCCCCATAATCAACTCTAAAAATATTATATGAAGGGGTGAAAATATATTGGGGTAAATCCACCCCAGTGTTAATGGAATGAATACCGTTAGAATAATAGGAATGTGAATTGATATAATATACTGAATTGCTTTTTTAAGATTAGTGTAAATCTTTCTACCCATCGCCACAGCATCCACCATTTTCGATAAATCATCTTCTAGCAAGATAAGCGAGGCCGCTTGTTTGGCAATCTCAGTTCCTTTCTTTCCCATGGCTATGCCAATATGAGCAGCTTTCAAGGCAGGCCCATCGTTTACTCCATCTCCAGTCATCGCCACAATTTCGCCCTGTGCTTTTAACGCACTTATTATTTTTAATTTAGCATCAGGGAACATTCTGGTAAATACATTTGTGTTTACCACCCGTTCTTTTAAATCATTGTCTTCCAACGCCATTAGTTCTTCTCCTGTGATATACTTATCATACCCCCGAAACCCGATCTGCCTAGCTATTGATAGTGTTGTCTCTGAATTATCCCCTGTTATAATTTTTACATTCAAACCAGCACTATAAAATTTTTCTAACACGTTACGAATGTTCTTTTTTGGTGGATCATAAAAAGCCACTATTCCTTTAAACTGAAAATTCAATTCCTGTTGAGTGGCCGGAAAATCGTTTCCAATAAAACTTGATTCCCCAACGCCCAACACGCGATATCCTTCGGTGGCTAACGATTTTATTGCAGCCTGTATTTGTTCGTATTCATTTGTTGTGAGCGTTGAAACTTTAATGAGTGCTTCAGGAGCACCTTTTGCTGCAATGATTCGATTACCCGAAACAGCCTTAAATACGTGCGTCATCATCGGGGGCTTACCCCCCAATGGATATTCATGAACTAATTTAAAATCAGGTCGTTCATCTATTGCTGTTATCTCTGCATAAACCTGATGCAATGCCACCTCCATAGCATCGAACGGAATAGGCTCACTAGCCCACATGGCTACCCTAATCAATGCCTTTTCATCATCTGTAAGTTCCTCTTCAAGGCTTGTTATTTTTTGAGTTGACAGTAAAAATAATTTTGCCAAGCTCATTTTGTTTTCAGTAATCGTTCCTGTTTTATCGGAGCAGATAACCGTTGCACTCCCCAGAGTTTCAACAGTTTTCATTTGTTTTACCACTACCCCCATTTTCATCAGCCGCCAGGCGCCCAGTGCCATAAAGGTGGTAAAGGCCACTGGAATCTCTTCCGGTAAAATACTCATGGCTAGTGTTAACGCATTGAGTAGACTATTTAGAAAATTCAAGGAGTGCCAATAATTAATACCCCACACAATCAAGAAAACAATGGCTCCTGTAATAACCATTTTCTTAACAAAATTGGCTATCTGTACTTCTAACGGAGTTTTCTCTTCTTCAATATTTTCTAAACTCTTGCCAATTTTACCCAACCGAGTATTATTACCGATAGCGGATATTGTGGCTATTGCTAAACCGCTGGCAACCGTTGTTCCCGAATAGATTTTATTGTCTTCACTTGTCTTATCTTTAAAAACGGAAAAAGCTTCTCCCGTAAGAATTGATTCGTTGACAGCAAAATCATTGGAATGAACAATCAAGCCATCTGCCGCAATTGAAATGCCTTCCTCCACAATCAGGCTATCCCCTACTACCAAATCAACACTCTTAATCTCCTCTATAATGCCATTTCGAATAACTTTACAATTGGGTTGAATAAAGTCTTTCAAATTCTCTAATGCATTCCGGCTTCTTGCATCTTGATAAAGAGAGATTACTGCAATTAAAATAATAGCCAGCGAAAGAAAAATGGCATCTCCTGTTTCTCCACTCAAAAAATAAATAAGAGCAGCTACCAACAATAAAATAACCATTGGTTCCTTGGCTATACTTTTAATAGCCGCTATAGTACTATTATCCTTCTTAGCTGTGAGTTTATTTTGCCCATACTTTATTCTTGCCGTGGCTACTTGCTCATCCGTAAGACCATTAATATCAAAGTTATTCGCAGGCATACTTAAAATATCAGTTACTAATGACTTGACCTCTCTATTTCTCTACCCGACTCAAAACCCAAAAGTCATCATATGCTATCTGGGTTGAGTCAACCATTTCGCGCACCACCTCAATGAACAACTCTTTTTCGGCAGGGTCTACAGCAATTTCCAAATCCTCCACGGTCATTGGTTTTTGTTTCAATAGAAACAAAACCTGTTGTTCGTAATCTTTGAGTATGGTAAGATTATCCTTTTTGCGCTTGCCAATACACACATCGCACATGCCACATGTTGCATAGGTAATCTCATCAAAGTATTCTTGGATAACTTGCATGCGGCATTGATGGTCTTGCTCAGCATATTTTTTCATGGCCTCCATCTTCGATAAGTGAAGGTCGCGCCTGCGGTCATATTCTTTTTTATCAATTGGCAATCGCTCAGCATCTTGTCTGGCAAGCACAAATGTGATTTTTGGGCTTTCATTTACAGGTTCGTAAACAATTACCTGTAGGTTATGCAATTGCTCCAATTCCAGCTTGACTGTTGCGATTGATTGTTTCAACATCTTTGCAATCTGTGATTCCGAGATTGATGTAAAGTCTGTATATAACTCTCCGCCATACAATCGCAGCAACGCTTTAATCACTACATCGAAACGCGCATTCGCTACCTGAAACTCATACAATTTCTTTTTGTCAAAGGAAATATGAAGTACCGAAGGACGATAGAAACTTTCATTGAATTCAAGAAGACCAAATTCTTCCAGTTTCTTTAAGGCAGGATAAACTTCCGTTGATTTGAAGTTAAATTTTTTACAGAAAGCTTCCAGATCAAAATCATAGCTCTCCCCCTGACTGCTTCCTTCTGCAACTTGAAAATGATTAGCCAGCCCCTGATAAATCTTCTTTAGATAATTTATTTCTGGCTGAGATTGTAACACTTTATTTTGAAGTGCCTGTACATCTACTTCATGGATAATAATAGCTGAATACGATCGCCTTCCATCACGACCAGCACGGCCTGCTTCCTGATAATATGATTCCAGGTTTTCAGGTAAATCCATGTGCACCACCACGCGAACATCAGGTTTGTTGATGCCCATACCAAACGCATTGGTAGCAACCATCACCCGGGTTTTATTCGAGATCCACTCTTCTTGCCGCGCTGTTCGCTCCTGATGAGTCAGTCCGGCATGATAAAACGTAGAGGAGAATCCATTTTTACTAAGCATAGAAGCCAGCAATGCAGTTGATTTTCGTGATCGCACATAAACAATTGCTGCCCCAGGCACTTTGCGCAGCACCTCTAATAATTTCTTTTCTTTCGTTTCTGTCTTTCGCACAACAAAAGAAAGATTATCACGCGCAAAACTTTTTTGAAAGACTTCTGGCTCTTTAAGATTCAATTTCTCAATAATATCATCCTTCACTGTTCGCGTAGCTGAAGCCGTTAAGGCGATGAAAGGAATTCCAGGTTTGCTTTCACGCAGATCAGCAATTTTCAAATAGGGCGGTCTGAAATCGTAGCCCCATTGTGAAATACAATGCGCTTCATCAATTGCCACCAGACATACATTCATTTTTACAACTCTGGCCTTAAATAAATCGGTTTGTAATCGTTCAGGTGAGAGATACAAAAATTTGATATTTCCATAAACACAATTATCTAATGTAATATCAATTTCACGATGATGCATGCCTGCATGAACTGCGGCAGCCAGAATACCTAATTGCTTCAATTGCTTTACCTGATCTTGCATAAGCGCAATGAGCGGTGTAATTACCAAACAAATTCCCTCTTGCATTAATGTGGGAATTTGAAAGCAAACGGATTTACCCCCACCCGTTGGAAGAATTGCAACTACATCATGCTTCGCTAATACTGCCTCAATGATCTCCTCTTGTGGTAATCTAAATTGAGTGTGACCCCAATACTTGGTAAGGATTTCGAGCGAAGTCATTTACCAACGCAAATCTTGCTTATTAAGAAACGCTGCAATTCCCTTCTTGCAATCATCAGTAGCCCGCGCCTTTGCATTCATGGTTGCAGCCAAATTCAAAGCCCCCTCTAATGGCAACCCTTGCGTCTCTGAAATAAGTTGCTTAGTCAATTCCATCGATTGAGCTGAATTGGACTTGATTAGATTTTGAGCAAAATCAAAAACAGCAGTATTTAATTCCTCCCGACTAACAACTTTTGTAACCATCCCTCGAGTTAACGCTTCTTCTGCTTTAATAATTTCACCGGTAAGTAATAGTTGTCGGGCTTTTTGTTCACCAATTTTTCTTACCAAAAAAACAGCCACCAGCGCAGGTATAAAGCCGATCTTCACCTCAGTATATCCAAACTTAGCTTCAGGTACAGCAAACGTAAAGTCACACACGTTAGCTAATCCACAGCCACCCGCTAAGGCATGACCTTGTACTTGCGCAATCACTACTTTCTTCAAAGAATAAATTTTTAGAAATAATTCTTTTAGATGATTTGAATCGGTCAAATTCTCATAATAAGAAAAATTTTGTAACTGTTGGAGATACCCTAAATCTGCCCCAGCGCAAAAAGATTCACCATTGGCGTTTAGCACAACAACTTTTACATCCGCGTCATTCTCAGCTTTGATAAAAGTTGATTTTAACTCTTCAATCAACTCATGACTTAGTGCATTTCGTTTGTCAGGCCTGTTTAAGGTGATGTACCCTACTCGTTCATTTACTGAATACTCTACTAAACTCATTTCTAATTTGTTAATGTAAACGCACCTTCATCCAGCACAGCGTGCAAACGATCAGTATTTGTGCCTGCCACCTGTTTCCATTTATTAATATAACTTCTTGAATTGCTACCATCCAGAATAATTTTCTTAGCCGGAATATCCTCTAACCGGTGTGGAATTGATATAGAATTCTTCGCGACAACAAGGTAATCGATTTCAGCCGATTGAGGTAATTGCTGACCTTTATTCTTAGCAAATGCTATTTTATTTTCATTCCATGAAAATACTTCTAATCCCTGAGGCAATTTCTTTGAGAAAGGAACAGTTGGATAAATAGCTGCAACACCTCGTTGCAATCGGTTTGGTCGGATATGGAATCGAATTCTTTCTTCATCATACAGTAGTGTTGAGTCGGCATTAAAATAACTCACCCCACGGTCGATCCATTCCATGGCTGAATGACCCGAAACACTATACACCACAAACTGATGACGATCAACAAAGTCTCGAAAGTGAATTATCTGTGTACCAACAATTACCAACGCAATAAACGCTGCTGCATATAACCATTGAATAGAACGTACTTGAATCATTACAATAAGAAATGCCAACAAAAGAATGATCAACCAGCATTGAAATGTAGTTAAGTATATGCCACTCACTAAGCTAAAAGGCAAGTCCTCCGTTTTGAACACAAGCCAATTGAGTAAATGAATAAGGCCAACAAGAATTTTTCCAATCAACCAGGCAGCAGATGACCATATACTGGAAACTAACAAAGCAATTCCTCCAACAAGAATTAAGGTGGATAAAGGAATCACAAAAAGATTAGACATTAAAAAGTAAACCGGAAACTGATGAAAGTACAACATGCTTAGCGCGAACGTTGAAATCTGAGCAGCAATAGAAACGCATGTAATCTGCCATACCCAATCTCCCACTTTATTGTCAATCTCCCAAAGATTATAGATAGGTCGTTGTAGATAAACAATACCCAGCACAGCGAGGTAAGAGAGTTGAAATCCTACTGACATGATTAAATAAGGATTGTAAAGTAGAAGCACAAAAGCGGAAGCAGCCAATGTATTGTAAATATTTGTCCTCCATCCTAATGGTCTTGCCAAAGCAATGAATGAAAACATAGTTACCGCGCGGAGCACAGAAGGTGAAAGTCCGGTAACGAATGCAAAGGACCATAAAAATAAAATGCTGATAGTGGCAATTATCCATCTGCTCCAGGCAACTGATTTTAATGGTCGCAACAGCAAAAGAATAATTCCGTAAATAATACCTACGTGCAAACCCGAAACAGCCAACACATGCATGGCTCCGCTGGCAGCATAGGCGTTTTGCAAATCGGTATCAATACCTTCTGTTACACCCAATACTAGAGCCATCGCAATAGCCCGTTCTTGCTCTCCTGAAATATTCTTTCGAATAATACCTGAAGCCCAAGCACGAATTTTATGAGAATAGTAGACAAAACCCTTTCGCTCAGCAGCTCGAATAAACTTCACTTGGCCGGCTTGAAGAAATTGCTGATGGTATGTGTTTCGAAAAGTAAGAAATCGCTTAAAATTAAACTCATTAGGATTGGCAGGTGAATTTAATTCCTGTGGTGATCCTTTTATCATTAGTCGATCTCCATACAACCAAGGCACATTGTCAATCGATTTCTTCGAAACATAAATCATCACATTGCCACTTGCTTCTTTCCATGCATTAGTTTTTATTTTTACAATCTCAACTTGAATCTTCCACGATCTTGCCTTTGACTCAGGCGCAGTTCGCACAATCGCTTCATAAGCAACAATCGGATTCGCTTCATGTAAAATATGATTACCCTCATTACTACCCGTTCTATGTTGCAAATGGAGATAACCAAACATTGTAATGCCCAGTAACCCGATAACTCCACTTACAATTTTTAGTGATCGGGATCGAAAAACAACAAAAATAATAAGGTAAACTGTCGTTAAGATTATGAGCAAATAAAAAGCAGTCAGCTCAGATATTAGATTGGGCAAATAGATGGCTAACAAAATCCCGCCAACGAGAAATAGCGTGATCCGTACCATCGCAAAAGGCACCCAACTTAGCATAAGGGAAGTTAGGAACTGAAGTCAAGGAAAACAAGAAATCAATTTTCCCAATGTGGTGATTTGAAGATTTGTTGATAGGAGGTGTCTTGTGTTCCAGATTACGCCAATTTTCAAATCCTCAAATCAAATCAGTTATCAAATCAGTTAAACTCCTTCCACCACAATCATTTTGCTAGTTGCGGTTCGCTGGCGTAGTGCTTTGGCGGGAGCATATTCTTCGGAAGCCCACCAGGCCTTAGCTAATTCAATTGAAGGAAACTCAAGCATAACAAATCGCTTCGGACTCCAGTCACCTTCGAGTGTTTCGGTTTTGCCGCCACGTACAATAAACTTACCCTGAAAATTTTCCAATGATCCCGCAGTGAGTTTTTTGTAGTCTTCATACTCCGTTGGATTATGAACATCTACTTCTACAACAATATAAGCAGGCATATTACTTTAATTTGAGGATTTGAAAATGGCTTAATTTGAAAATGAAGATCATGGATTTGAAGGACTTACTTTACCATAAGCCTCAATAATATCACGAACCAATTTATGACGTACTACATCGCGTTCATTTAATTCAACAATACCTATTCCCTTCACATCTTTCAAAATTCTTACGGCTTCATTCAATCCCGATTGTTGATTGCGAGGTAAATCAATTTGAGAAGCATCACCCGTAACAATCATTTTAGATTCGGGTCCCATGCGTGTAAGAAACATTTTCATTTGCATGGGCGTTGTATTCTGCGCTTCATCCAACAGGATAAATGCATTATTGAGTGTGCGGCCACGCATATAGGCCAACGGAGCAATTTCAATAATCTCGCGCTCCATATAATACTTCAACTTTTCAAACGGCACCATGTCGTTCAGCGCATCGTAGATAGGTCGTAAGTAGGGATCAATTTTTTCTTTTAAATCACCCGGTAGAAAACCTAGGTTCTCCCCTGCCTCCACTGCTGGTCGTGTAATGATTATTTTTTTTACCTGCTTATTCTTTAATGCCTTGATGGCCATAGCCACTGAGACAAAAGTTTTTCCGGTACCCGCTGGGCCCAGTGCAAAAACCAAATCATGTTCTTTAACAGCTTGAACCAATCGTTGTTGATTGGGAGTCTTTGCTTTAATGGGCGAGCCTTTAGTGCCATAAAGAATGATACCATCGGGCGAATCTCCCAATACAAATTCCTGACGTTCTTGTGCTATGTAACCCCTAACATTCTCTTCGTTAATTCGACCAAATTGATGGAAGTGATCCATTAAAGAGTTAAGGATATCCGTGATCTGCAAAATATCCGGAGCTTCGCCTTTCACCAAAATTTCGTTGCCACGGGATATGATCTTGCTCTTTGGGAATGCAGATGCCAGTTGGCTAATATTTTTATCCTCGACTCCTAAAAAATCGGTGAGCGGAATATCTTCTAAGGTGATGGTTTTCTCTATCAATGAAGTAAAGTGGTTTAAATAAATTAATTTTGTTTGTAAAAGTAAACAAATCCAGCCCAAGCAAAAACCAGGGCGGTATCATTCGTGCATGGCCATCATTACCCTTCTTACCGACAGCGGAGAAAGCGATCACTATGTGGCGGCTATGAAGGCGAAAATTTTAAGTGTCAATCCCGGGCTTACGATAATTGATATCAGTCATAAGATTGAGCCTTGCGATATCGCGCATGGCGCTTATGTCTTAAAATCAGTCTTTACCGATTTCCCGAAAGGAACTGTGCATTTAGTAGGTGTAGATTCTTCAGGCAATCGCGATGAGGCATACCTTGCCCTGCAACTTGAAGACCATTTTTTTGTTGGCGTTGATAATGGATTCTTTGGCCTGATCAGCGACAAAACCCATCAACAAGTTGTTGAGCTTAACTCTGTAAATCCAATTCAAACCACGTTTTCGGAAAAAGATATTTTGGCTCCGGCAGCAGCCAAGCTTGCCAGCGGAGTTGCCATTACTACATTAGGTAAGCCACTTACCTCTTACCGTAAAATGATCAACCGACAAGTGAAGGCTACTAAACGCATTATTGCAGGCCACGTGCTGCGTGTTGATAATTATGGAAATCTAATCACCACCATTAACAAAGTAGACTTTGACATCCTTACGAAAGGAAGATCCTACACCATTCAATTTGGAGGCGAAAAATTCAGGCGCATACATACCAACTATAATCAAACCGATCAGGGCGAGTGCTTTTTAATTTTTAATAGTCAGGATTTGTTAGAGATTGGAATTTACAAAGGCAACGCAAGCGAGTTATTAGGATTGCAATATGATAGTCCGGTTAATATTACGTTTGACGAAGGATAGTAACAAGTCCTTAGTTGTAAGTATTTAGTACAACTAAGGACTCAATACTAACAACTATATACTATGATGATTATACGAATTGTACGAATGCATTTTACTGAAGCCGGAGTGGACGAGTTTCTGGAGATTTTCAGCCGGAATAAAGAAGCGATCCGCAATTTTCCAGGTTGTTTGCATTTGCAATTGCTGAAGGACACCGAAGATTCGAATACCTATACAACATTAAGCCATTGGGATGAACCTTCCTCTTTGGAGAACTATAGAAAATCGGAGCTATTTGGGAGTGTTTGGGGTCGAGTGAAAACGCTGTTCTCGGAGCGTACTCAGGCATTCTCATTAGAGAAATTTATAGAACTCTAAATTGTGAAAAATTCAAAGTTTACCCATATTTGCATCCCACTTCATTGAAGCCAGTTTCAATGCTAAAATGTGGGTTAATTGATGCCTTAGTGGCGGAACTGGTAGACGCGCACGACTCAAAATCGTGTACCGTAAGGTGTGCCGGTTCGATTCCGGCCTGAGGTACCAAGGCGGATTTATCGAAATTTTTTTTTGATGATCCGCTTTTTTCTTTCCCGAAATCATTTGATAATGTGGATGTTAGCTCAATGATTACGTTTGCTTGTGGGGTTCGATAATTGCCTGTTTTCTTATCATAGGAAATACCCATAGGAAACAGGATTTCTTGGAGTTTCAGCTTCCCATTAAAGTCGGCAGAAACCCACAAATTCGACAGGTTTGAGCATATTTTCAGAGCTTTTTCTATGAATTCAGGTGGGTTCGATAATTTTTTTTGGGCACCCTCAAGCTGCTCTTCGATTCTTTTCCTTTCCTCCTTCAATCTACCTCCTATATTTTCATAAACATTCCTATCAATCTCACCGAATGCAAATCGTTCTTCCATTTTTTCAAACTTAACATTGAGCTCACTTATTGATTGCTTTAATGAACGAGTCATTTCTATGTCTGAAGTTGTTAAATTTTTATACACATATAGTAACTGATCACGGATCGGTGCTTTGAATCGATCATCGATTTGATAACTCTTTAGAATATCTTCAAACATTAGGTTGAGCTGGATTGCGCTTCTATTGCATCGACATCCTAGTGTATTGCATTTATAGTAGTGTAATTTTTTCTTTTTGACAATATATCCTGTCATAGGCGTTCCACATTCAGCACATCGCATAAAATTCTTAAGAGGAATATTTTCATTTTTGTCCATATGCTTATATCCATACGCATTCTTCTTAAGCAAGTCGTTTGCCTTCAAGAATATTTCCTCCGATACGATCGGCTTGTGGTTTCCCTTAACAATCTCGCCTTGCAAAAGACCATGTGCGATGTAGCCGCAATAAAATGGATTGCGCAATATTTCTGTTAACCTTTTCTTAGAGATAGGAAATCCTATCCTTGATAAACGGTATGCGACCTCAGTGTTTGTTAATCCTTCAGAAACTTTTAGGATGAACGCTTGCTTGATAAGCTGAGCTTTGATGTTTATGACAACACGTTGACCTCCCTCCTTCCAATTGGGATTATAGGAATAGCCTAAGGGTAGAGCACTCGCCCATTCACCCTTTAGCAATTTCTCACGAATACCCGCCAGGCATTTTTCTTTCCTCAAGTCATTATCATACTTGCTGAATATGAATTGAATATTTTGCTGTAAGATTCCTGCATGGGTAGAAACATCTATAGGTTGCGTTACTGATATGATCGAAATTCCTTGCTTCTTTAACTCTGATGAAATGAAGATCGCATTATCCCCCGTTCTACTAAATCGATCTAAACTATAAACAAGGATATTTGATGCTCCCTCCTTTTGGTTCTTTACAAAGCGGATCATGCGACCGAATTCATTCCTCTCATCTGTCTTAGCGCTTTCATAAGTTCCACCAAAGAAACCTAACACGTTAAGGTCATTCTTTAATGCGTACTCAAGGCAGTACTTTTTCTGTGTTTCTAAACTTTGATTTGTAACTGCCTGTTCCTTGGTAGAAACCCGTGTATAGATAACTGCATTCCGATTATGTGATGTCGCGTTGCTAGGTGCAGATCCCTTAGCGAAAGATTTAATTAAGTGGTTCGTTTTCATAGGACTTAATTTCCTGATTCTTTAGGAGATTAAAAAGAATTTGAGCCAATTTTTCAATTGACTTTAACGACTGCCGGGCATCATCATCAGATAAAGTTTCGAGGCCATCATATTTTCGAAGACTATCTATTGAAAGTCCTTGTCGTTGCACAGCACTATTAATTTTGGTTCTCGATGGTGGGCATTTCTTTTTCACTGCCACAATCCTACAGTGTTCGCATAAGGTTTTATCACATCTTGTTACCAAGTTGGTATGGATTTTTCCACAAAATAAAATTTTGAAGGAGGGTGGGTTGCTAGGAAATCAAAAGACTCATTATTTAGAATTTTCTCTTTTAATTTTTGCCTTTCAGGCTTAGGTCGCAAGGGTGGCGGAGAAACGGAATAAATCCTTGCATGAGTCTATTAAAAAGGTGAAATTGGTAGAGCATGATACAATACGATTTTATAGTTATGAATGGTGAGCGAATACCGCACTATTACTTGTGTCATTACAAGCCGTTGTCTGCGGGATTTGATCGACTTTCGAAAAGTTTGATTGGATTAAAAAAAAGAAATCCTGTTGACCTTGAAGCTTGGACATCCTGTGCCGTTGAAAGCTTTGCACCATCGTTAGTTTCAAACCCGCTGATCCTTCGTGCCCTTCATTCGCATGAAACTAATGTGATCAATAACGACTCCTCCCTTGATCGCCTAGGGATCGACCTTGCTAATCTTCTGAGTGGATCCTATATACCGGAGACTTTGACAAAGGCACACGCAACCACTCCCATGAAACAGTTATCGAGAGCAATGCGAGAAAAAGCATTACACGATATCTACTCCTTTGAGCCTCCTGAGTTAATGTATGAAAGTATCTTACTCATTGATGACATTATGACTACGGTTTTACTCTCTGTGCGATGGTGAAATCCCTGCGAAAAAAGTATGCATACATTCCGATTGTTTCGTTAACGTTAGCAAGTACTGATTCAGCAAGCGGGTTGAATGACGCCCTTCCCCTTCAGAGTCATGCATATTCTTGGACTGAAGAAGTTGGGTGGAATGTTGCTGAAGAAATACCACTCGTTCATGCTGTTAATAAGCTTAAAGAGTCCATTGCGTGTAATTTCTCTGATCCAAATTGATTACACTGCCTCATTTTTTCCATTAAGCCGCCCACAGGCATGTTAAGGGATTTTGTCAAGGGTGACGATTCCAAAAAAAATAGAAATAAAATCGTCACTTGCATGCCCTTGACAAATTCCCGCAACGGTCTACTTTTGGCTTCGGTGGAAAAAGTCATTCCTTATTTGTGTTTGTGCTTTTAATATTTCTGTTGGGGGGAGAAATGAAGGCGGACGAAAGAAACGAATGGAGGAATGAAAGCGCAGGCGGGTGGCTATTTCTTCGAACATTGCTTACAAGATTCCCATTTTTTACTGAGTGGCCAAAGAAATGAAAATAAATCAACCGAATTGGTTGATAAAATAGCTTCCCACATTACTGCTGAGTCATATTTCAGTTTTTTGATAATTAGCTCTTTTCCTTACTGAGTTATCAAACTCCTGTTCTTGGATAGAAATAATGTCGTCACTTGCATGCCCTTGACAAATTCCCGCAACGGTCTACTTTTGGCTTTGGTGGAAAGAATTACTTCATTTTGGTCTTCGTGTTTTAATTATTTCTGTGGGGGGAGAAATGAAGGCGGACGAAGGGACGAATGGAGGAATGAAGCGCGGGCGGGTGGCGGAGTTGTGTTGGTTGTTATGAGTTGTGTGTGACGGATTGCTGCGTTGCGAAACTCATGCAAGCAATACAATCTCTGAAGGAAGCGCGGAATGATCGGAATGAGTGCATGAGGGCGACTGAATGAGCCTCCCAACAACTTAGCTAATAGTAGAACAACTTTTCCCCGTGCAGGTTCCGTGACAGGCTGCGCATAGACTCTCTCAATCATTAAACTTTTTCCATTGCGCACCTTGAGCGGTGCAAGGGTGTGCCTATTTGACGTTGAAGTTTATAAAGTAATTAGGCACAGGGTTGCACCGGCCTGGCGCGGAACCTGCCTAGTTGTTAGCTATTAATAATTTTAATTCCCTGTATGCCTATTTTGAAAGTAATTTCATTGATACTAGTAATTGCTATCTTTGGCAATCACTTAGAGGAATGGACAAACAGAAGCCTACAAAAGAAGCAACAAAGATTTCCGCGGAACTTGTCATTACGATGCTTCGATCCATCCGAGACTCTACAATTAATCAGCTATTGAAAAGTGATGATTACTTGATGTCCTTTCTGGAAGCGCATTTCAATACCCTTGCTATTAGTCCAGTCAAACAGGAATTCTTAAAAAGAGATCTCCATGAATTACTGAAATCCTCTCTGGACCTTGTTCATTATTCCTCGCTTATTAAGGAAATTATTGAAATCGGAAATCTAGGTTCAAGGGAAGGGCATCCGTTATTTCATTATGAGCTGAAGGTCATCTTTAATAAATATGGTATTGAACAGCCACAATAGTTTCATTCCAAAATAATACCACCTTGAATAAATTGCTTGTTGACACTATTACGGCCATAGTGTCAAAAAGGATGTCACTTTATAATTTGTCAAATTTTCCTTGCAACTCATAAAAAAGAGACTGCTATTTAAGCAGTCTCTTAAGAGAACCTTCAAACCCCAACTCCTCTTCTTTTAGGTCTTTTTTTTTGAGCGGAACCTTCTTCGTCAGTTTCCTTTTTTACCGACTCTTTTTTTTCCTGTGATTTACCTGGAGCTTCTTTTATTTCTTTCTTCTCATTTTCCTGAAACACTTTCTTCATGGAGGCATCATACACATTCAATGATTTGAATTGTGGGTTGGCTTCAATAAACATCTTCACTTCGCTGCCTTCCTTGGTAAAGGTGACTTGCGTTGTATTACCCTTTTCTAATGACTTCATTATTTTCTCTCGCTGTTCGTCATTTGTAAGTTCTTTGATGGGGTATTTAGCTACAACCTTTTCTAACTCATACCCATAGCCTGACGTAAACTGCTTTACCTTGAAATTGTCATTCTTATCTTTTTCCTGAAAGTCGAGTTGCAGCCATGCATTGAATGGTTGCCCTTCTTTGTTGGTGAGGTCTTTGTTTACCGAGCGACCACTTAACAAATTGTAGGCCTCTTTTGCGGTTATGCCCGTATTTTTGGTAACGTAAAAGGTTTGCCCCTTTTCTTTACTTGCATCTTCATTGGTTAATGTAGCCTTGTAGCGATTGAAGAAATACATATCAGTTTGTTCCGATTTTTTAAAGTCAAGTGTATAGTTGACTTTCTCCTCACCTCTATCCTTCTTATACTCGCCTGTAGCAGTTAACTGAAAAGTCTCAGGCTGTTTTTCAATTTGCTTTTGCAGGTCATCATTGAGCTTTTCACCAAAGCCCATATACTTTAGACCGTCTCTCAGAAATTCAAAATTCTTGATATTCATAATTGATAATTATTTAAAGATTTAATTAAATACAGCGTATTTCACTAACTCAATTTCACAAGGAAGCAAGCGAGCGTTTACGATTGTTTTGTTTTTGATTGAAAGATTCAAATGCCGTCCGCCTCTTTTCTCAAACATTTCAATGACAAGATTCTTGGCATCAGGGATCGTGAACTTCTCCAATGCATACACGACATCGGTCGTTGATCTTCCGGGAATTGTTTTATCATCACCATATATATAGGAAGGAATTACATTCACCTCTTGCGATGCAGTACGCCTTGCATTTGATTTATCCCTGATATAAAAGCGTAAGAACTCTACATCATACCCGATGTTGGATTTATTTTCAATTTGAAGGTGGTAAAAGATCACGTTGTTCTGGATATAAATCCCCATCAATCCGAGACTAACCTTGTGTTTATCCTCCTTAATAAATCGAATGCTTCTTTTCGTATGTAACACCTTTTCCGAATAGCCTTCCAACTCAGACTCTGTCATAGCTGTTTCAAAGAGTACTAAGGGCGGAGATGAATCAGTTTGTCGTCCGTCAGTTTCAACAACCAGCGTGACTGGTTCCTTGCAATAATTTATTGTGAATTGGTGTATCCTCCCATCTCCGGTGATTACCGTCAGGTTGGTTTCCTGAAAATTCTCGCGTGCAGCCTTAAGCTGTAGGACATTTCCTGCACCTTTCGCTTTTTGTGCCAGCACATCTTTACTTCCACGATCCACCGCTGTGATGACAGTAGGGAATATGACAGTCGATGTTTTGTTAAAGGTCACTTCGATGTTTTTTGAATCGATTACCTGTTGAGCGTTTGCTTGAGTCAGGTATAGCACCAGGATAAATCCTAGTAGCAACCTTAGCTCCTTATGTTTCATTAAATAGTTCATTGGATTTTTATTAAATGATTTCAAAATTGAATACTTTGAAAGAGGGACGGTGTACCCGTCCCTTCTTTATGTTAAAGCAATAGCAGGATTAATATCACCGGCCATGCATATGAAATGAGTGCTCCAAGAAATAGCAACATTGTAGTCATGTTTAGTTATTAAAAATAAAAATCAGGTTCTCCCTATTCGGGGCATCTCATCTGTTTGCGAGAAATTATTTATTTACTTCAACCAGATGCGCATTGAGTTCCGGACCTCAAGCTGTCATTCAATTTATGAGTGGCCTGACAGCACCAGCTACTCACACATTTCTAAAAGTCTTTATTAGTTGATGGGTTTGTGTCCTTTAGCAAAATTTGGTAACCCGCTTTCACGGTTACTTTGATCAACTTAGCTTTCTTGCTAAAGAGTCCCTTTGCTGCTTCAATGCCAGCACCTGCCGCCTGAGCACCAAGGGATGGATCAAGGGACATAAACTGAATACCTTGCAATGCTTCTTCCGAAGATTGCTTGGCTACATCGCGTGCGATGGCTCCGGGTATATAAATTCCTTCGAGTCCGTCCAGATCATATACTACCAACGAGACAGGTAAAATTGAATTTCCGGTTCGCACAGATTTTATAGCAATGGTTAGTCGTTCTCCATTAATGGAACATGTGCCATACATGAATTGATCTTTTGGAATCAACGTGTTGTTGATGTACACATCGTTGAGTAATCGCATCTTCACGGTAGATCCATCTACGAGTTCCTGTGTATCATGAACGACTGCTTCAATCGTATTTGTCATAACCTGGCTTTCACTCCCATCATCCAATCCATAAAACGAATTTTGATCAGTTTGATTCGCTGAGTGGAGTAGCGAGACCGTGTTGTCTGTTGGCGCTGTTACTGAAAAGGTTGGCTTTGTTTGTTGTTCACTTTGTGCGTTGATTTTTGTTCGCACCCGATCAGGATGTTGGATGTCCAGTATTTTTTCGAGCATGGATTCCAGTTGTTGCATTTCGGGATCAGGTTCACTGCCCCTGTTCATCATCTCCATCATTTTCTCCAATTCTTTCACGTCAGAAGAAAATTGCGGATCAGAGGAATTTGTGCTTTCGTATTGACTTGTGTTTGACTCAACGCGTTCTGGTGTCTTATTCAATTCACGATAGAGTTGTTCCAGCTTTTGATTGACCTTTGCTTCATTGGGGTCTATGATTGGTTGTTGCTTTTGCGGATTGTAATTCTTGGTACGTCCTGAACCCGTACTTGAATTTTGGTTGGTGGGTTGTTCCCTAACTTCTTGCATCTCTTCTGTTTCCAATGCAGCCAGATTAAAGTACGGATCACTTTCTTGTTCCTCCTGAAATTTTCGCAGCTCACGCTCGGCCTTTTCGTAGAGAGAAAGTTTATCTACTTCCTCTTCATTAAAATGGGCGCTGGGGAGTTCGAGGTTCAACCCTGGCGATTCAATTATCATGGCTTGAGCAGGTGTGCCCTTCCCTCCTCCTAGCGCCCAAAAAATCATTGTTAGAAATGGCAACACCAGTATTGGTAATGCCATAACGAACTTCCTTTTCTTTAAGAATTTTTGTGAATGTTTCATACTGTTTTTGTTTTGTTAGTGGAATAATTTCTTGGGCTATCGTTTTAACCCCTTCGTTCGAGTGGGTATGAAATGAAGTTGTTCTTCAAAATGTTTTAGTTGTTCTCGTGTAATGAGTTCCCAACCGGCTGACTTATCTATGGAGTCTTTTGCGAAGGGAGGATTGTGGTTTTTATAAAGTTGCCCTTGCTTATCTATGGCGAGATAGAATGCTTCAAACTTGCCATCGATCTCCCCTTTCATTTTTCCTATTGGGGTTAGTGTTTGTGTTACTGGTTTCATATGAATGTCATTGGGTAACGTGATAGAATCGACTTGGAAGGGACGTGCTGGTTCATTCTTGATTGCTTGAATAATGAGAGATGCACATAACCAAGCCATTGAAATTCCAACTACAATAAGAATCGTTCGCCTATTTTTTATCGAACACGAATTGAACCACTCACTCCATTGGTTTACTTTTTTGTTGAGGTATGTCTTGCCTATTTGTGGAAGCACTTCTCGTGCTGACTTAGATTTTGTTTCTAGTTTCATGGTTATCGGTTTTCAGTTTTGAGGTCTTTGTTTTCTAGTGTGTTCCATTTCTCGATTAGGAAACCATGTGGGTTATTATCGGATCGTGAAACGCTTCTTAGGAAGCCTTCGGTAATCAGGCTTCGAGTGACAATGGATGTAGTACGAACTAATTTTTGCTTAGCATAGCATTTAAAATAAAAGGGGTATGTGCTTACATCAATCTTAATGCTGTCTGTCGCAAACTCCTGGCTGATGTTTCCTGAAATGATATTTGAGTAATACCTATTTTCTTTCAGGTTATCATACTGGCGTTTTGCTGAAGCATCGGCCAGATACAGTGCTTTCATGATGTTCGCGTCAATCACTTTATTATCCGGATCAAGTGAGAAAAAATAATGGTGGAACATTTTCACATGATCCCGTGCCTCCACAGGAATGTTATCTTTTCGTTCTGCAGACCATGCTTCGAGTGCCTTTCCATTGGCCAGAATGTAGATGCGTTCTTGCACATGCGTTACCATCTGAAAACTTTTATAGAGCGTATAGCCGCAGATTGCAACACAGGCAAGAATTAACACCAAGGTGAAAAGTTTGATGTGTTTAACGCTGGAGTCAATATTTTTTAGTTGCTGGAACATGTTTTAGTCGATAGTTAGTTAGTCCATAGTAATCTAAAAACCAGCTCTAAGTTTTGCCAGATAGTTTGTCGTGCATATAATTTGAGCCTGACCCACCTGAGTCTGTTTGATTAGGTGTTGAAGCGTTTGAAGAACTTACTTTTGAAGATTGACTGAACGCGTTTGCGACTGCCCCTGATCCAGCGAGTACCGTGCTGACGGCTGCTCGAGATCCCCCCGTAAAAAGATTGGAGGACTTATATAATAGAGTATTACCTCCTCCTGCATGTACGATGTAATTAGCCACGCTCGGTACGGTGAAGTATCCTACGATGCCCATGACCAGAAAAATTAAATAGGCAGTATCGTTGGCGCTAAAGAATGTATCGCCATATTTTACGATTTGCTGAATGTCTATGCGAAGCATATTCTCCTGCACCTTGGCGATGATGCTTCCAAAAATGTTTGCGACTGGAAGCCAGAGGAATACATTGATATAGCGGGCTATCCAAACACTTAGTGTATGTTGCAACCCATCAAATACAGCAAGGCCAAAGATGATGGGTCCAAGGATAGAAAGCACGATGAGATAAAATGTTCGGATTGTGTTGATACATAGTGAAGCAGCTTCATACAGGATATGAAGTATTTCTGACATCCATTGCTTTACTGAATTGCGAAAATTGTAGGATGCTTTTGCCATCGCGAACTTGATGTCATTGCCGAGTCCATCGAGTGTTCCTTCTGCTGTTCCATCCGGATGTGTGTAGCGATACCATTTATCGCGGTCACCGCTTCCATCCACACCTTCATACATTTGCCAGGTGGGTGTTTTCTTAATGGCCTCTTCTTTTAATTTTAATAAATAGGCAATGGCATTATTCGAACCGGTAACCATTGCGGCTGTTCCTGTTACGGTTGGTTTAAGCACGCCATTGATTAGCGCGAGCACATAGGGAAACAGGATGATACAAAGACCTAATGCAAAGGGTCTAAGTAAGGGATAAAAATCAATGGGTTCTGCATTGGCAAGATGACGCCAGACCCGGGAAGAAATATACCATAGAGCTGCAAAGCCAGCGAGCCCTCGTCCCACCCCAATCAGTTTACTGCACAACGGCAGCATTTCATAATACAATTGATCCAATACACTTTGCAGGCTGTGGATTTCACCTGTAAACGTTTGTCCGTGTAAAACTTCTGGTAAAAAAAATACTAAGAGAAACAACGTTGGCTTGAGGATTATTTTAAATACTTTCATAGTCATTAATTTTCAGTTTAGACCGTAAAGGCTTCGCATGGTTCTTACATCGTTCGCGGATCGTGCGCGTTGAATGGCCACCAATTGTGTTGTATTGTTGAAGCCTCTGAGAAAAGAAAGCTTTCCTTCGAGGTCATAAAATATTCGGTCGATGGCTTGCATTCGTTCGTCATCGCTCATCCGCAACTTGGTTGCTGTGATGATCATTATCAGGTCATCGATATTTCGGACGCTCGCCTGAAACAGAAATGAATAAACATTGGCGATGTAGGCGAGTTCTTCGGGGTTGAAGTTGGGATCATTCTTAAATCGATTGTATGCGTTCTTATATTCCTTTACAAGTAACTTTTGATAGTCGATGATGTACGGGATTCGTTTATAATTCCGAATGGACGGATTTACTGTCATCAACCCATCCAGAAATAGTTGATGAAGGGAGTAATTCCCCTGCGAGATATTTTTAATGGTGGTATAGCCTTTATCAAGGATCTTATATCCAACGTACATGTTATCCAGAATTTTTTCCAACTCTTGAAGTTTCTCCCAATTCAATACGAGTTGTTGTGCTTCTTGTGACTGAGCCTTTGCCGGATTATAAAAAAGTGGCAGGCTGATGGTTATTATGATTGTCAATACTCTTTTCATGGTCAACTGGTTTTATAGCACCTGATAATTTTTCTTGAGAAGGTCAAGCTCAAGTCTCTCCTTCTCACGTTCCTTGGAAAGTACTTGCGTATCTTTGCTAAATACTTGCACAAATGCATACTTGTCTTGCATGTCATCATAGATTCGATCGATTCGAAGCAGACGTTGATCATCGGTCATTTCTGTTTCGTTTGAACGAATGATCACTAAGAGTTCTGAGATAGAGGCATCGCATAGCAGTAGCATGTTGGTATGAACCTTTGCGATGTATCGGATTTCTTCCGCTGTGAAATTTTCATTTCGCTCGCAGAAGGCATACACCTTTTTCATGTCACGGATCACGTAAATTTGAAACGCAATAATGTCAGCTACCTTTGCGGAATTGCTAATGACTGGTTTAACATTTTTAAGGGAGCTAAAGAAATCGCGGTGTAAATTGAAATTTCCATCTTTGATGTTGCTAATCGTGTTCAGTCCCTTGTGCGCGATGTCAACCCCTTTTTTTAGGTTACCGAGATAGACTTTCAACGCAGCGATTTGTTGGACGAGGTATTTTTGTTGCGTCTTCTTTTGCTTGAACCACTCATTAAATGTTTGCGCATTAGAACAGGTGCAACTAAAAACGAGAACTACTGAAAATAAGAGTTGAAATTTTTTCATTGTTATTCGATTGGGAGTCCGTATAATTTCTTAAGGGTGATAATCTCATGTTGGTCTTTTGCCCGATTGAGACTTAGCTGGATATTTTGATTGTTGAACTGTTGGAGATCCTGATAATTCTTGTCGATGCCCTCGCCTGCTTTGTTGATTATTTCTAATCGTTTGGCGTCTGACATTTGAGTTTTAAAGGAGTTGATCACCAGTAAGACCTGATCAAGGTTATACATGCTGTCATTTAAAATGCCTGTATATACCACATACATATAGTCGAGTTCGGAGGTTGTAAAATGGCCGTCTTGTTTTACCATTTGCCATGTGAATTTGTACTGCTCAACCAATTGCTTTTGTCTTTGAATAATCAGAGATACCCTATGATAGGTTGCCAGGACTTTGCGTACCTGCCATAACTCATCGTAGTACTTTTTGTATAGCTGTCGTTGTTTCTCTGTCCATTGTGCTATTTCCGATAGTTTGAGTTTTGAGAGTTTGTTCTCCAGCACCTTTTGCGCATTCTGAAGCCAGATGGTTTCATTCTGCATTCGTTGGATCATTAAGTCAACCGCCTTAATTACTTTTTTTATTGCCTCTTTTATTATTTGCGCAATGGGAATTACAGCATGCACTTGTTGTGTTGGACTTACTGTAAGTATTAGGGTACTCACTAGTATAGAAGCTGCAAATTGTTTTATGTTTTTCATTTCAATTGTTGTTAACTTTTTCCCGTACGCATATCATTGGCGAGTTCTGCTATTCCCTTTCGGATATCACCTTTCCATTTTTTCGCATATTCCTGCACTTTCATTTTTTCTGATTCTTCCGTGGTGTAGGCGAGGTATTCTTCGAGAGAAACTTCGGTGGCATATACCTTTGAAAGCATTCCTCCGAGGCTGATAAAAACTTCTTTGTATTTGCGAGTGGGGTCATTGGCTTTATTGATTGAGAGAACGAGTGCCTTTTCTTTTTCTGTTAAGCCGAGTAGTTCCTGAATCAGGTCAAACTTGTTTTGGTATTTACTTTGGTCGAGAAGGATTTTGCAGTCGGAATTATTGATGATCGCTTGCTTTACAATGGGCGAGCTGATAATGTCTTCCACTTCTTGCGTTACGACAATCGCTTCCCCATAAAATTTACGCACCGTCTTAAAGAGGTATTTGATGTATTCCGCCATTCCCTCTTTGGCGATTGCTTTCCAGGCTTCTTCGATCAAGATCATCTTTCGGATGCCTTTGAGTTTTCTCATCTTGGAAATGAAGACTTCCATGATAATGATCGTGACGACCGGAAACAGAATGGGGTGATCTTTAATATTGTCCAGTTCGAATACAATGAATCGCTCTTTGAGCAGGTCGAGATTTTGTGTTGCGTTCAGCAGGTAGTCGAATTCTCCGCCTTTGTAATACGGCCTGAGTACATATAAGAAATTTTCTACGTCAAAATCTTTCTCTTTGACTTTATCCTCTTTAAGGATTTCGACAAATTCATTTTTTAAGAACTCATAAAATGAGTCAAAGCATGGGAATAGTTCGGTGTGGGTTGTTAGTTGCTCATAGTAAAGTTTAAGTGCAATAGAGAGCGCTACATATTCCGAGCGGTTAAAGGTTTCATCATCTTTTTTCCAGAGTGCAAGCAGCAATGTTTTGATGCTTTCCTTTTTTTCGGTGTCGAGTGTATCGCCCTCGCTGATGTAGAATGGGTTGAACTTGATCGGATTCGTTTCATCGTAGGTGAAGTAGTAACCCTTTACGAGATCGCATAGTCCTTTATAGCTGTGGCCGACATCCACCAATACAATATGAGTCCCTTGCTCATAATAAGATCTTACCATGTGATTGGTAAAAAACGATTTCCCACTTCCCGAGGGGCCCAAAATGAATTTATTTCTATTGGTGCAGATTCCTTTTTTTATTGGCTCATCCGAGATATCCACATGAATTGGCTTTCCGGTAAGCCGGTCGCCCATTCTAATCCCCACCGGGCTGATGGAAGATTGATAGTTTGTTTCGAGATTTAGAAAACAAGTTGCTTGCTCAGCGAACGTATCAAAGGTATCGTTCATGGGAAAGTCTGCTTCATTGCCAGGAAGTCCAGCCCAAAAGATTTGGGGTGCCCCGTCTGTTTCTAGTTTGGCAACCGCATCCATTTGAGCCAGCGCAGAAGAGACTTGTGTTTTAAGTTCTTTTAATTCTTGTTTGTCATCCGTCCACAACAGAATATTGAAATGAGCTTTGATGGGAAGGCGTTGTGACGCAATGGCTTCATTCAAGAATTCATTGGTGGCATCGCGGCTAATCGCGTTCTCGCGTGAATAGGCAGACAGCGATTGCAACCGGAGGCGTTTACTTTCCAGTTGCTTAATTGTTTTGTTGGCGTCTTCAATAAAAATGTATTGATTAAAAATGTGGTTACAGGAAAGCAACTGCCCTACGGGAGAGGCGAAGCCAATACTGAACTTAGTTTTGTCGGTAGAATACTTATCGTAGTTGATCCGAGAACCACATAAGGATGGCAAGTCCTCAACATCCGCCAAGGAGTACAATTGACAATTTTGATCTCCAATCCGTAGCTCGTCTTTAAGGTGAAGATCTTTAACTGTAGGAGTTTCCGAATCGGAAAGAAGAAAGCAATATTTCTCAAGAAGTCCAGGCTTTTTTCTTTCGCCCACTAATTCATCGTCCTTGATTCTTTTAAGCTTTATAAAACCACTGTCATTCAAAATCCGTTCGAACTGTCCTGCGCTATCTAAAAATTCCTGCATCCGTTGAGGGTTTAGTGTTTCTTCAGGGACAATGCTTGTTCGGATGAGATTTGAAAAGACAGAGCTTGACGGTTTTCTGTTTACAGGTTTTTTGGTAAGCATGATATAGCATGAATGATCTAAATAAGGACGCTCATTAAAGAAGCGTTCACTTGCCCGTGAAAGAAAACTATCCTTACCTGTTTTGTTTGAAGGCCCATTGGACAGCCCTTCGAAATCAGCTGAATACTTTTTAGAAACAAACCAATCCTGTTTATGAAAGACAGAATGATTCGGCAATACTTTGATTGCTTTTAAAAGAATCTGGTGAAACGCTTCATACTCTTGATCTGACAAGGTGAATATTTCAGGGAGCCTTGCTTCGTAGGCCACTGTCACATCTCCTTGCTTGGAGAGAATACAGTCCTGCTCTACTTTGTAGATTGGAAATACTTTAGAGAGATCGATTGGTTGCGCCATGCCTTACCGTTTTAAAAGATCAATGAATAGTTTTCGTGAGGTAGCTTTGACGAAATCAGGAATGCTGCGGGATGCCAATTTTTTTAACAAGCCATGCTGACCATACTTATCACTCATTCGGTACACCCCCATGAATAAGATGGTACCGAGGATGGCTATGAGCGCCAGGCAGATAAACATATTCACTCCTATTATATAGAGTGCTGCAAACAGAATCAGGAGTGCAATCAATCCCGTTGCGAGGTATGCAATGTATTGTGCTTTGAGTCCTTTGAACTCAATCGGCTTGTTAATACCCTTGTTGATTTTATAAACACTGGACATAGTAGTTAGTATTGAGTAGGGATTAGAGTCCGAAGAAAGAGCGGAGTACGGTGGCTACGATTACAAGAAAAACGCAACTACCAAACCAAGCAGCTGCCACCTTTCCGGTATCAGGGTCACCGCTGTTCCATTTTTGATACACTTTGACTGCACCTACGAGACCTAGCAAAGCGCCAATTGCATACATTAAACTTGTGCCGGTAGTAAAGTAGCTGCGTACCCGTAAGGTCGCTTCGTTGATGCCTGCATTCCCGTCTTGTGCGTTGGCTGGTAATAGGAATGTGAGTGCATAGATGATGAGCGAAAGCATCAGGGCTTTGCCCTTTCCGATTGTAAATTGAATTACTCTTTTCATGGTGTAAATTTTTTTTGGTTATGGATGTGAATTAGATTTTGACTCGAGCCACCAAGCGTTGATTTCATCAAGGCTGATTTCTATGTCTTGCTCTTTGAAGCTGGTGTACAAATGAATGCTAAGGGCAGATTGGTAGTGGCTAGTACTTAAATTGGCATACCGTTCTACCAGCGACTTGAATAAAGAAGTAATTTCTACGGGATCGTTTCCTTTAACTACCTCGGCAAGCGTTTTAGCTTCCTGAAGGAAGTCGGCCACGGTGCCTATTAATATAGTGTCGGCCTGGGTAGATGAATGTGGAATCTCTTCTTCCACTGCCTGAGAAGGTTGAAACTGCATTTCCTCAGCAGCAAGCGTTGTAGGTACGGATTTGCCGGGAGCATCATACTTAGGTTTCCCTAATAGATTATCAACAAACTCAGTTTTGGATCCATTATCCGTGGAAGAATTTGAACGGTTGCTTTTCTTGAAGAAGGCAGTGATATCATTGCTGTAGAGTAATAAGGCTGATATAATGTAGTAGCTACCTACCAACAATACCGTGGTGGTTAGGAAATCGTACCAGGAAATGGATTCGAGCATAGCCTTCGTGTTTGATTACGAAGGCGAAAGTGCTGGCTAATTAAAACTTGTTTTCACAACTTGGGGGGAAGTTGGTAAGGATTTTTTAGTTTCGACAGCGATACGAGCTATGAAATTTGTTATTAACGCTGTTTCATACTTATGAATATTCTGAAGGATTTTGTTCGGATGATTTTTGGGATGCCTGAAGATGCAGGAGTAAGTACTTTGAATGTATTTCTTGCGAGTGCTGGCTACTGATTATAATTACTTTCCTTTTTCTTGCCAAGGAACGGTAAGCTCATTATCCGGAACTTAAAATTTCCTTATGCCGGGTGCGAATCAGTTGAAAGGCTTTAAGAAGGTGCATCTCTACCGTTTTTTTTGTGATTTGCATTCGTTGGGCAATTTCAGAATTAGAAAGATTTTCGGATAGGCGTAATTGTAGCGCCTGACGGCAGCGTTCGGGTAGTTGCTCCAACGCGGCATGCAATTTCTTATTTATTACTGCGGGGTCGCGTTCGGGCTCCGTGCTTGCCTCATATACTGCCTCAAAGAGTTTATAGTGCTCCTCGTACTTTCGCTTCACTTTTTGGTGCTGGAAGTAGCGAATGACTTTATAGCGAACCGCATTAAATAAGTAGTGTCGCAGTGAGCGGATTTCAGCCCCTTCCCGATTTTGCCAAAGCGAAACGAAGACATCCTGAATAATCTCCTCACAGTCTTCTTTGCGTTGAATGTTTTTGCGGACATAATCAAACAACACCCGTAGGTACTTTTTATAAATGGCCTGAAAAGCCGCATCACTACCCCCTTTCAAAAGGGAAACCAAAAGTCCATCGCTGGTATTATTTGCGGTGTTCATAGTTACCGAATGGTAAGAGGCTGTCTTTGATACACAACGAAAATAGATAAATATTTATAAATGCAGACTATAGTCTGCCTACTATATTTTCGAACTTAGACAGCTTCACAGGCGATAATGAAGAGCCTGGAAACTAAATTTGGAGCGGTATTGCGCGAGATGCGAATAAAGAGAGGCTTAACTCAGGCTCAGCTTGCTGCAGATTGCAATTTGGATCGAACTTACATTTCGTTGCTTGAAAGAGGACTTAGGCAACCTACAATCTCCACTCTCTTTAAATTAGCTGAAGTTCTTGAGACAAAACCGTCTGTAATGCTTAGGCACTTGGAAAGCTTAATATGAAAGCTTCCGATAGAAAATCACTGAAACTATTCAGAAACAAACTAAAGCAGCTAAGAAAGCAGCAAGGACTTAGTCAACGAGGCCTTTCGTACTTATGCGAAGTGGGCTACTCGAAAATTTCGAAACTCGAGAATAACGAAAACACAAACCTGAATCTCACGACCCTTTTTGAACTTGCTAAAGGTCTTGATGTTCATCCTAAAGAACTCATTGACTATGAGTTTGATTTTTTGAAAAGGTAAGTACTTAAGACTACGTGCCACAGATCCGAAATGAAGCTCTCTTAATTAAACTGGGTAAGAAGATTAAATCTTTACGAGAAGAAGTGGGATTAACACAAGAGCAATTCTACAACGATACGGGAATCCATATTGGAAGAATTGAAACGGCTACTTCAAATATTACCGTCAGCACTCTCGACTGGATTTGCAAGTATTTTAAAATCGGACTCGATCAAATCTTTCACAATCTATAACTATCAAAAGAGACTCAATGGATTCGAGCCTTCCTTTGTTGAATAACGTCAAAGTATAATTTATCTAAAACTTGGATTCACAAGCTGGCGTTAAGGGTGGAAAGATTTTATATCACCTACATGAAGCTCCACTTTACTTTTCCCTTCCTGATATGGAAATGGCTCTTGCAGTTAACCTTTCTCCAGATTGATGGATAAATTGTTATTCGTCTCCAACGAATTAAAAATCTCCAACTGGGGCTGGCTTCCTTCAAAATATTTAAACGAATTATTTCCTTGCAGCCACACGGGCACTTGAAGCAGAGCATCCAGTAGTGCGGTCGCTCACCTATTATGTAAATCAATTTATCCAAGATATTTTCCGGTTCTTCCTTGCAGAACTTGAATTTATAAAAGACACGTCCTGTCGGACGCAGTTTTGTAAAATAGTAATCAATATTTTTAAACCAGCTTCTCATCGTGGTTGGTGGTTTTGAAGCTCAACCAAATCCAAAAATATCTTTCTGTCACCTAATCCAACTTTAGTTTTTAGAAAAAAATCTTCTTTTAACCTACCCTCCGATAAATGAATGAAGCATCCCTCCGTCAAGTCAATCGTTGTTTGAGCAAATTCGCTAGATGGGTCTACTTTGTATGGATGAATACGATTAAGAAATTCATTGACAGCATAACTTGCGATCATCATATTTACGCTGATAACTGCAGGTCTGTTCACATTCAGGTTTTTGATGTAGGAATTTTTAACCAAATCAGGAAACTGTTCAGGGTACATTCTATATAGTCCGGCTGCCTTTAGATCTTCTGAATCATAAAGACCACGAGAAATCAATGAGGATTTTCCTGCTTGAATGTAATTAACCGTGCCAACGATTTTAGAAATGCCACCCGCTCCATCTGCTTCAAGCTTAATTCCAAGATCGAAGTATGGTATAACATAATATACTGAAAGTCGATTTATTAAATCGCGACCATCTACTGAATCTACGCACCCAAACAAAATGTCACACTCAGCCAATGACCTCAAACACTGCTGATCGTCAAAAATATTTTTTGTAAAAGCTTTTACCCGCGTACCTAAATCAAAGCCTTTAATACATTCTGCTAACACATCTGCCTTATACCGCTCCTGCTTTGCGTCAGACCGTTTGGTGTTTAAAATTCTATTAAGATTTTTTAATTCAACCTTATCCGGGTCAACCAGAATCAACTCCCCAACTCCTAGGCGGGTCAACTGTTCAATGATAGGACTTCCCGTGCCTGAACATCCTATTACTCCAATTTTTAATTTCGTTAACAAATTGAACGTGCCTTCACCGAAAGCTTGTGCGGTTCTTTTACCGATCTCTAGCTCACCAGTCTCTTTCTCCGAATAGCGCCAAACATTTATTGTGTCGCTTACAATGCTAACTTTAGCAAAATCGACCGTTTGCAAATTTGGAAAAAACACTCTACCAAAAATTCTCCCATCAGGGAGCATGATCGAACTCGCATGAGGAAGATCAGAATCAACCCAACCAAAAATTGACGAAAAGAGTCTGCTATCTGAATCATCATCCAGCGAAGAAAATTGCTCGTAGCCTCCGGGATGGCTATGAATTTTCAGGATTGCATAGTTATGCTTCATTGCCTTTTCTAGCATTGGAGTTAACCGTTCAGTTTTCCATGAGACAAAATCAGGCGTACGATGGCACTCATCGTATGGAATTAGGATTAGTTCATTGATAACAAGTTTATGAATCTCTGTATTATCAAGCCGACCACATAAAGCAACCGCCACTGCCTCCAAATTGTCTCCCGGGTACAGGTGATTCTTTATTTCCTCGTAGTGAGTTCCTGAAACGCTAAGCTGGTACTGCATTGGCTCTTTTTTCAAATTCTTGTTTGAACCAATTACTAACAAGGCTCAGATGCGTCCCTAGATTATCTATCCCTTCTCGCCAAGGATTTTGAGCAGTGCGATGTCGAGACCATCTTTGGAATGCCTTGCTATCAATCTGTTGAGTTGAAGTTGCTCCAATTGGCTGGCTATCTTTCCGCGATAATGCCGGAAAGAAATAGGCCATGTCAAGTTGTGTTCGGGGATAACCTGGCTCAACTTTTATTGCTACTGTTACTTTTTGCACCAGATAACCTGAGCATACCGGGTAGTCATAAATTAGAATCCACATGCCTGTAGATTCAGAGAGGGTCTCCCAAGGGAGACCCAAACTCTGAAGGAATTCTACATCTTCTTCGAGAAGGTCAAATTGCTTTCGATGGCTTTGTCCTTCCGTCTGATCAAGCGGCAGCGTCATGAATTTTTCAATTCCAGGCTTTGTAAAACAAACTGTCTCATCAAGGCTGATTGGTTCTACTTTGCCACCTCTTAACTTCATATTTAACTGGTACCGTTCAGGTGGATTTTTACCAGCCAAGGTTAGGAGTTCGCGTCCGGTCATACATTCGTTTTCTACCACAAAGACTTCCCGGTCTATCTTAATGCGGTATTTTTTGCCTTTAGGCGGAGTGTTCCCATCCTTGGAGAACTTCTCAACATCAATAATTTCTGATTCCATAGTTTATTGCCCTCAGAATAGAATGTTACCTACAGACCCTAATTTGCAATGAGAAATATTTTTTTTTATTCGACCGCAAATTCATCCAGTTTTTCAACATATACTTAAGTAGATTAGAAGTAATGGAAATAGAGGTTCGAAAACTACTTGATCAACAGCATTGGGTTACAATTACAAAGAAATTGACTCTGTATGCCTATTCCCGATTTAAATTCTGGAATCTGCTAACTGAAGTAGGTGTGATGGGCTATTCACCCGAGGAAGTTGCGCTAGAAGCAATTTCATTAGTCTATTCGGGAGTGTGGCAATGGAACCCAACGAAATCTGATTTGCTTTCATATTTAAAATATCATGTTGTAAAGGGGTTGGTGGCTAACCTTGCAAGAAGTAAAGAAGTGCGGAATACATGGGACGTTGTTCAAGCAGATGCGGAATATAATTTCAGTATTGAAGAGGAATTAAATGCCAAATTGATTATTGATGGGATCAGGGAATCTTTAAAGCCTGAAACAATCCTGCTAAACATTTTTGAACATCTGCTAACTGGGATGAAGCGTAACGAAATAGTTGAGCTTCTTAATATTCCGGAATCAGAATATGACAATGCTTTAAGGCGTCTTAAAGCCCGCGTTATGAAATTCAGAAAAATGGTTATTGTTAAATAAAACATTTATGAAAAAAGGAAGCCATGCAAAGGGTCTGTCCAATGTTTTCAACGAACTGGAAAAAACTGATCCTACCGGTGAAGAGTTGGATCGCCTGTTAGGCGAATCCGGGTTTAATCCAGTCGATTTAGAAGCAAAAGTCAAAGAACGTCTTGCGAAAATTAAAGCAGGCGAAACCTTTGAAAGTTTATTCAATCAGGCCAGTAAGTTTGATCCGTTGCTTTTAGCAGCCAGCAAAGGCACTAAAAAGGGCCAGAGCCTAGCAAAGAAGATTAGGAAGAAGAACTAAGGAATTTAGCTTGTAGAAAAGGATATATATGAATAGATTTCGAGAGTTATTTGGCATTGGTACCCTCAATTTTGGGTTGTTGTTTAATGTCCTCTCATTCAATGAAAATCTATCCGTAATCACTATGGCAAAAGAGCAAAAACAAAATTATCTCAACACTGAGATTAAGAAAGTTAGTGAAAGTGATCTGAAGAAAGCCCTGACCGAGGTCAATAAAAAGAACAAGGATATCAGGGAGAGTTTTAGAATGGACAAGGACACGTTGGCTTTCAGAGCGGGTCGATAAAACCAGTACCAATGTATGCACCCGTATGCAATATTACCTTATAACGATGAAAATCTAGCGAAATCGCTTAGCTCAAAAATATCTGACGGGCGGATACTTGAAAGAGCACACTATCGCTATTTAAAAAACTATTTAGGGTCTGTTGATGGCATCAAGGCAAAGACCATCGTCATTGAGTCATCCTATATTTCGAAAGCTTACATTACAGACTACTCCAACTACTACGCTACTTGTTTTCAGGATTACCCTCGGCAGTGTAAAAGAATTCACTTTTTTAAGGAGCAGTTTGAGGAGAGTACCTTTCTCAAAGAGTTGTTGGATAGAGATTCATCCTATCTTGATGAACATTATCTTGGCTACATAGTCGTCAAGCCGCTTCCAGACAGTGTTATCGGGCCAACTATTCTGTCTACTTATGCAGAAATTTATAATGAAGATCAGATAAGATTTTTCCCTGGTTGCAGGACTTATGAAGTCAATTTGTTTGGAAAAGTATTAAAAGTTAAGACCCTTGCCTATCAGGAACAGGACACTGTGGTTAGCGCGTGTGCATCGGTGGCTATCTGGAGTGCTTTCCATAAAACATCCCCACTTTTTAAAACTGTACTACCAGCTCCCGGAGAAATCACCAAGCTTGCAGGGAATCTGTTCTTTACTTACGGGAGAACTTATCCAAATCAAGGGTTGGATTTAACTCAAGTGTGCAGGGCTATTGATGCAGTGGGCTTGGTATCAGAAGTTCGATCTTCAACAAAGTTCAACACGGAAATAAACCTTGCTTCGCGAATTATATATGCCTACCTGAAAGCTGAAATTCCTGTTATACTTTTAATTAAATTTGATCAAAGATCGAATGTGGGTCATGCCATAACCGTGGCTGGTTATTCAAAACCTAAGCCGAAGTCAAAACCACCAGTGGCGGAGATAACCCTAACTGCCGACCGCATTGATAAATTTTACGTTCATGATGATCAATTGGGACCCTTTTCGAGTTACGAATTTTCAGGACTGACTGCCCTTAAAACATTTCATTACGATAATCAGGGTAATAAAGCATATGTCTCAGCGTGGATACATGCTGCAGTAATTCCTCTTTATCCAAAAATTAGGATAAAGTTCGAAGATGTTTTTGATACGGTATCAAATTTTGATACCATTTTTTATGAGGTAAATTTCTTCAAGTTTGAATTAGAATGGGATATTTATCTTCAGGAAAGTAATAAATACAAAAAAGAACTATTGCTATCTGAAATTGATAAGGATTTAGCTCAAGCAAAAGTTACCTCAATTTATCCAAAATACATTTGGATTGCGAAAGCACAAGTGAATGGACATAGTGTCTTTGATCTCATTTTCGATTCAACCGATATTCCTTCAGGTAATTATTGTATTGACCTAGTAATGTTCGATGACTCTGTCATGAAAACCTTGCTAGAAATACTAACTAAGTATAAGGAAATTTTTATTGATGACAATGAGGGTCCGAAACTTGGCGAAAAGATTTATAATAAAATCACAGAAGAACTGACAGAAAGAATAGACAAACTTAAAACAAAGCTAAAATGAAACAATCTACTTACAGATTTATTAAATCAATTGGTATTTTTCTATTTCTGTTGCTTTTTGGAGCGTTTATATTCTTAGTGCATAAAGTACGAAATGCCGAACTGCTGGAAGCCACTATCACTCCAGACTCTCAAAACCAAGATTTTTTGATACCAAGCTCTTCCCAAAATAGACCCATGGGATTTAGATATGGAAATGAGACAGAGAATGAAACTGATAAAACAGGACAGTCATGAAAAAATTGAACGTAACTCGTAAAGCTATCTTAATTGGATGTCCTGGATCTGTAACTAACTACTTGAGAGGAGTAGAAAAAGATATTACCAATATGAGCCGGTTCCTCCGTTCTGATAAAGGGGGTGCATGGCGGGAAAATGAAATCATTACTGTCGCTAATCCAAAGGCTGCAGACGCCCTGAGTATTGTTGAGGCAGCTTTCTCTGACTATGTTCTGGTTTACTTTTCTGGCCATGGATTTACCGATAGCAGAAATAATTCGAGAATGCTTGCATTGAGGGACGGAAATATTCCGGATTGGTTTCTTTTAAGTGCAAGTCCCAGGCAACTTGTAATTGTTGATGCTTGCAGAAACTTCCTGGCTCCCGGCCTTGGTGGTGCTCCTGAATTTGATGATCAAATCGACCACTTTGAAGGGGTGTCAACTTACGAATTGTTCAGCGAGTACATTGCTCACTCGCCAGAAGGTAAACTCATTATTCACGCAACCCAACCGGGCAAATATTCTTACGACAGCCCTTCAGGTGGTTACTTTACACAAGCGTTGCTTCATATTTCAACGCGAATGAAAGCAAACAGTGAATACTCACCTTGCTCAATTAATAGCATCTTGCACCACGTTCCAAGGCTGTTGCAAAGGAATAGAAATTATCAGCTGCCTTCCATCACATATAAAGAAGGGTTGTTGACCGTGCCTTTCGCATTGAGTACTGCCGGAAATATTCGCAGCTTGGGCCAAAAGGATTCATCAAAAGAATTGGTAGGTGCTGTGTTACTAACTTTTATACTCGTGGCAGCTGTAATAGTTGCTTCAAATTAATTTCATAGATCATACGTTACTGTATTTAACGTGGGTAGGTGAAGGGTTTTTTTTCGCGCATTAAGTCGAATAAAGAGAAGATATTTCCTTTGTTGGAATCTAATCAGCAGTCTAAATTTTTAATCTAAATGGGTATAACTGCATAGAAGATGAGGGCATTAACATTTCTTTTTATTCAAAATCTCTGTTTGCAGATATTTTGAAAAGCACAATATTGTATGATTTGAAATAATGTGGTTAATCTTATCTGTTATCTGTTTAAGATGAATATCTTGAATTTTTAATTTTTTAATTGACAACGCAAACAGAAACTCAATTAGACCCTCGCTGGTCAGTTCGTCTTCATAATTTTCAATCATTTTCAGAAGTATTCCTGTCATGGTAAAGCTGTGTGACTTATCAAGCTTATAATTAAGTTCATTGGCTCTAGCAGTTCTTAATATGGCTGCTTGAATAATACCATCATCAAAACGATTAAAATTAACAGGGTCTAAAACTGTACGAATATGCTCTTCTTGAATAATTCTTCTTTCTTTTTTATTCGAATGTCTTAGGTTATTTATAACAGATGAAATGGTGAAATAGATGTCGGCTTGGCTTGCTTTTCCGTGATATTCTTCAAAATCAAAAAAAGCAAAACTTCTATTGATCTTGAGTATTGAACCATTAATAGGATTCTTTAAAAATACATCATTAATTAATCCACCATTACTATAGTCGGTAGCTTGTTCTAAAATTGACAATCGTTCCTTAAAATAAGGTTCAGCCCCCTCCAATTGAATCTCCTCTTCACATAAAGAAATAAGCTTCGTAAGTAATTCTATTTCCAATGACCAACTCAAAGTCGGGGCTTCTGTGGGGTCCTCAATTACTAAAGGACAAGTTACCTTTTCAATTATAACAATTTGATTTGTTTGCGAGCCCAAATCGCCCATTGCTATATTGCTCCTAGTGAATTCAAATATTTCCTCGTTCTCAGTTCTTGCAAAAACAACAAGAAATGTTCTAGACATGTTTTTAAACCTTCGTAGATATTTGTTCACATACAACAGACTATTTCCAGTAACTAAGCATGAGCACACAATTAAGACAGCTCCTTCGGCTTCATCATCAGTAGTCTGAGACAATAATTGTTTAGCGCTAATGGGTTCAAATTCAAACTCTCTTTCCTCTCTAATTCTACTGGCAATTGCTTTCGAACCCTCATCATCCAGGTAAACGATGTGTTTTATTGAGTGCGGAATAAGCTGATGCTGAAGGATACTAAATTTAGTGCTGAACTCATCCTGAAAAAATTTCTCCTCATTCAGTACATTCAGATTTTTAAGGACTTCTTCCGTTTTGAAGAAAATCTCAAATCTCCTTTTTGGCTCTTCGCCATAAAAACATCTGATAAGGCTTATTCCAGCACGAGAGTGAAATTTTCTCATAAAATCATTCAGCCATGATGGCCGATCAGGTTTCTTTATCTGTATTGAAAGGACCTTAGGTTTCTCTAATAGAAAAATGTCGCCAGTTATCTTAACAGGATAAGAACCGGTCTGGCATAGTTTGCAATCTATCTCATTCTCATGTAACTCATTGGTTGGAATTCCGTGTGGAAAACTTTTCACGTCATGGGATAAGTCACAAATAACTTGAGAAATCGTGTCGCTGTCTGACAAATAGAATAGCGATATAATATTAGTTGCCTTTAAACTAGGATGTGAACTCGTTAATTTTGTAACCAATTTTCCAGAGGTACTTGCTGAAATGACAACTAATGCATTTTTGGAATTTCGAAAATCGAATTGTTCAAACTTATCATATGAACTGAAACTAATTACTGATGGAGTTTGGTAATCTGGAACAAAAGATTTTTTCAGTTCAATTGCCGCGAAGGCCAAAGAGTTTATGGATGATGTGTCACAATAAATTGTATTAATATTCGATTTCAAATATTTCAGAAGTTGAATGGCTATGAAATAAATTTCAGCGCTATGAATAAGAATATTTCCTGCTCTTATAAAGAAGGGGCTATGTTTGCCTGACGGAAAGATAAAATGATAATTATCTGAAGTTGCCCTTATCAAACCTTCTCGTGTTCTGAAGATAGCATAAATTCCTTCTCTGATAAGTTGAGCATCATTATCAATGGGACTACCCTTTATATCTGTTAGGTTGCCATGTTCATCAAAAACCACTAATTCTATTTGACTGTTATCTGTTAAAAAGTGCGGAATAACGTCAAAGATTCCATTCTGATTTTCTATAAAAATATCAGTAAGCTTATCCTTTAAAAACGTGCCAGCAACAACAATTATCTTTTTTGGAGGGCGATTGGATTCAAAAAACACTTTTAATTTCGTACGTAAAATTGTTTGATTCACTGATTTTCCCGAGCAATAAATTACCAACGAAAAGTTATTCCTGTCTTTCGTATCGGGGCAATATTGGAAAATATAAAACGAATCCATTCGTATTACTTTATCTGTGGAATGACAATCGTAATCAATGTGCCTTCTGCTTTTGCATGAAAAGATGATTTTGAACTGTCTGAATTGATATCTAAGAGTGAGTAGTTTGGAGGACTTGATGGTGACGAGTAAAATGGAACTTTAAGAAAGTCACGATACAATGACATTCGACCAGACCTAATTCTTAGATACCCTTTCTTCTTATCTAATAACTCCATAATTGTAAAAAGACCCATTCCACGCAATCCTGCGATCCCAACTTCTTTATGCGAAGTATTATGCTTCTTCAGACAGTCCATCAGGAACTTGTATTCCTCTTCTAGTGACATTTCAGATAAGTTTTTCCCCGAGTAGCGTTGTGCCAAGCCAGAGCCGCTATCAAAAATAGAGACCTCAAGAAAGGTGATGAATCTGTATTCTGCTGGATTTCTTAACGAGATCTCAGTAAAATATTTTTTTAACCCATTTGAGTTTATGTAAGCCGGAATATTCTTAGTTTCTAACTTATAGAATCTACCATAAACACCCCTTACGTTTGGATTTAACTTTGCGCCAGTATAGGTGTGCCTAGCCCACTTGTTAGTGTTATCGAATAATTCATAAAGAATATCTGTAAGTTCTCTTTCCAGAGATTTATAATCCTCTCTTACTGATTTATTATTCTTTGTTGCAATATCAATTAATACATCGGTTAAGTTTTCAAATTCCTCATGCCCGCGAATTTCTCCTTTATTGTAAAGGATCGGAAGTAATCCATTCTTTGCATCGAGATGATCAAAGAACGGAAATAAGATTGAGTCTCCTCGGGACGCTATATCGAACTGACTTTGGAGTAGCGGCTGCATAGTGCTCAAATTATATTTGCGAAGAATCGGCTTTATATCTGTTCCATTAAAATTTGTTACACCATTTTCCCATGACAAAACGGAAGCTATTAGACCGTAAAAATTTCGGCTTACATCTTCAATTTCATTCTCCGAAATTTCTTTTGATCCAACTATTAATTTCCCACAGTTTTTTAATCTCCGCCATGTAATGAGTAGTTGAATTAAAGAAGCAAAGGTACCAAAGCCTGTAGGTCTAATATTTAATGGAAGTTTCAGATCAACATATTGCTTAGCCGAAGACTGCGAAACCTCCGCTAGTAGTTCTTCTATCTTTAAAGTTGTTATTTCAGAATTTACACTAATCATGTTACTTTCTCCGAATTAATACTGATTGCCTTTATTTTATTATTACCAACTTCCTTGCTGGCTACGCGGAGCCAACTCAAGCTCCTCCATTTGGCGAGTTCGGGATTTATAAGATTACTTCTTTCCGCTTAAATACATCAACCAAATATAATTAATTCCAATAAAATTTTGCCTCTTAACTAGAAACTCTGTATCTTCTATAAAGATTGAATCCGTTAGGTATTAAAATTTCCCCTTACGCCAACTTCTTAGTTAACACTCCCAACATTTCCTTATGCTTATTGGGGTTGGTGGCTATCAGATTCTGAATATTCTGCAATTTCCATTTTACTGCTGGCAGGTTTTGCAGATTATCAATTGGTTGTAGGTTCCAAAGTGGCTCCCCCCTTTCAAAGCTCAACAGAAATTTTCGATCTTCAGCGGTAAGCTGCTGGTTAACTTCGGCTATTAATCTTTCGCGCACAGCTTCGAAGGTAGTATAATAAAAAGGGGTGCGCGTCATCCCTGCAAATTGACTTTCAAACGTTGTTTGTTGATTCAGGTGGTGTGGACTAAGGAGCTCACTTATTGGTCGGGCATGGCTTATTAAAAACATGATAAAACCGAGTTTGATTTCTTCTGAGATTCCCTCGTTCTTGAATAAGTGATACACATCAAACAGATCACGCGGATGTTGGCGATCGAGTGCTGCACATATCTTTCCACCAAACAGTTCGCCCTGAGAAACTACATTGATGGCTGCAAATTTTTTGAAATCATTTTGAACTGCCTCTGTCACTTGCATCATGCGCACCGGAAAAATTACGCCCCGGGTGGTGGTATTCACTTCAATTTTAACATGTGCCTGTTTGGTCTGGCAGTTTAATTTTACATCCTGACCCTGACCTGACGGAACCCGCGTTATGGATATTTCCCGGATAGCCGCTTTGATTCTTTCTTCTATGCGGCTCAACGCATCTGAGATATTTTGCAGAGCGATTGTGCGTTCATCTTCCCAGGAAGTATAGGTGAGGTCTATGTCCACCGAAAGTCTTGGTATATCGCGCACAAAAAGATTAATGGCAGTACCCCCTTTCAATGCGAGGCTGTTTTCCTTCGCCACATGGGGCAATATTGTTAACAGAAGATCAACCTGTGCTCGGTACTTTTCAAGTATCATACGTTAACAAGCTCTTTTGGAATGCTGATCTGAAATTCGGAATTATATAAACCACCTTTTACAATACTACGGTCTCCTTTGCCAATCTCTATTTTAGTTATGTCTATAAAAGTAAGCCATTGGTGCTGGGCTTTTTTGGCCATGTAAAGGAACAATCTTTTCGTTTTAACTGAAGTGCATTGTTCTAGTAATTCTTGCACGAGTTTAGGGCGTAAGTTTGAAAGCCCCTCCATTACATGATAACATTCTACTAAATCTAATTTAGTTGGCGCTAAGAACAGGCATTCCAGTATCGCACGTTCGGGGGAAGAGATGGTTATTGAGAAATTTTTTCCCTCATGTTGGGTAAGGCCAAGCTCTTGCGGTAATAGACCTGTCTTTATGTGTTGAACCTGATGACCCCAGGAATGATCTTTATACCACCGGGGCAAGCGTGTTTGTGGTGGTGAAAATAGAAAAATAGTCTCCTCTGTTATTCTAAAATAATGAGCTAAGCCCTGAAGTGAAAGTGCGGTCAGTGCACCAACGTGTATCGGTAGTTTTGCATGTTGTTGCAATGAATACAATCCACCTTGCCAATTTACTTCTTCCCCCGACCGTTTAAAGGCACCAGAACCTATTGCTTCCAGCCAACCGTTTTTACGATAGCTTTTTAGAAGTTCGCGTGAGATACCCAACCCCTCAAGCCACTTAGGCAGCACAACAGTCTGCGGTTTGTGGAGGGTAAGCATCTTCTTTAATTTTGATTCTTTTTGGGTACTCATAATACCAAAAATAGTATTTTTTTAATGAAAATCAGGTAATGGTTGATATAATTAACGATACTCAACTTGAAAGTAAACATTAATTTTGGGCGATTTAAGGTACTTTAAATACCTAAATGATAATAATTTTAATGATGGATTGTTAATTAATACTTAACTCTTAGAAGGAAACAACTCATAATAAATAAGGGTCACTTCCAATGGTTATGATTTCCTGGTTAAGTACTTTTTAAATATCCAGCCATGGAGAGTAGGATTATCAGCCATTCTCACATACGCCCACTTTCCTTGAATTACAAGGACTATAACTTCCTCATGCATTTCTACAGTGCCAATTACTAATGTCCTACTGCTCGGTTTCAAACGAAGATTACAGGTTTGTTCTACAATTCGAACATCATCTCTTACTACTAACTTCTCATTTAATAATTCCTTGAATTCCATTTTGAATTCTTCAAGATCCGTTTTTGACACCTGATTATCGCTATTAAGCCATTGTCTGCTTTCTTGCAGCATCGTAAGAATAAATCCTATAATAGTCATCCATCTAAGGATTATGTCAATGGCTGTTCTATCCTTTTGATCTATCTTGAAATCAATTCGATTGATAATTTTTTTAAGTTCTTTTAAGTCAGTCTTTGTAACTGCTTGCTGATCTGATACGCGATCAGTTATTGTAGTTACATTCCCTGTAATCTCATCAAAATCCTCAAGTAAGTCTATTCTTCCAGCTCGTATAGAATCCTTTGCGTAATGAAGCGCAAGATTATTCATTACGCTTTGCATACTTTTAAGTTGACTGAGTATCGGGCTTGAGGGCAATACGCCAGCCAGTACACTCAGCTTATCAAAAATCTGAATATGATTTGACTGAATATTTTTTAGATGATCATCAAACAATGGAAACTGCACCTTAGTAACTTGTTGCATCATTTTCGACATGGCGCGAATTTCTCCGAGTGCTCCATAATTCCAAAATCCTGACTTGTTAAATTGATTCGCGGAAACTACTCCTGCAAGCCCGGTGAATTTGCTGTTTAATTCATTACGTGCATCTAAAATTCCTTTTAGCGCAGAATGCTGTGGTCCGAATAATTGAGTAAGATCACTCATCTGCTCACAAAAGTATTCAAAAATTTAAGGGAATATAATACTATATAAAGTCATCAAGTTTTTATTCTCTTTTTGCTTTTTATTTTTGTTGAATAATTAGCGTTTTGATCTTGCACCTCACTAACTTGTATTTCTTCCTTCTTAGAGAAAGTTTTTTCAATACGGGAAGCAAGCAAATCGATTTGATGTTTTAGGTCTTTAATGCTAGTCTTATCGTTAAATTCGAGCGATTGTTCACGTTGATACGTTTCAATTTTTGTCTGAACGCCCCTGATTCCTTCGCGTGTGTTTTCAATGACTCTCGGAAGTCGCTTAATTGAATCAATCATATACCGACCCGCGATAGCGGGATTGTCGTTCAATTTTCCATCTGCATAGTTATACTTCAAACCACTCTTACTAACGATGAATACTTTTGCCTGAACACCATCGTACACTAATTTGAAACCAGCCATCTCTGCCAATTCATGCGATGTCCTATCATTCTGTTTTTTGAGTTGGTCGAGTGTTCTAAGAAGTTGCTCGCCTGCAAGCTTCTTATCATCGATAGATTGGCCACGAATAGTAGTCATTGCTTTCTCGAGGTCTGTATTTTGAATTGGTTTCCAGTCGCTTTCTAATTTTGAAAGGTGCACTTCTTTTTCTTTGATTTCCCGCGCGTGTATGTTCATGAAGAATTCTGCTTCGGACTGACGTTTTAGAAATACCTGGTAGCTGCGTTCGAGATCATAGAGTTTCTTTTCGAGCTTCACTTTTTCCAGTAAGTCTGTGTTGCCACTTAAGAGTGCAACGTATTCACCAAAGTTCATTCCCCCATCCTGATCGAATGCGCCTTCATCAATTTTGCGCTGGTCGATGGAACTGTTTTTAATTTGGCTGATGAATTTCTGCTTATTAGAAAGAATGTTGAACTGGTACGCATCTAACGTTCTGTTTACGGCATACACATAATTCCTAACTGTATTATCGCGATGTTCTTTAGCCATTACATTGCCTTGCCTGCCTCCGCGCCCTGTGCGTTGTTCCAGATCACTAGGACGCCACGGAATATCAAGGTGGTGTACAGCAATAACTCGCTCTTGAACATTTACACCTGTACCAAGCTTCTTAGTACTTCCGATAAGGATGCGTACTTCCCCCTTGTTTACATTTTTAAATAAGACTTCCTTTTTCTTCTTCGCGTCATGGTCATGAATGAATTCGATATCGCTTGCCGGTATATTATAGTCTTCGACCAATACGCGTTTAATCTCCTGATACAAGTCAAAGCCGCTTCCGGCAGGAGTGCCAATATCACTGAATACTAATTGTGTTCCTTTGTACGCACTACTGTCTTTATATTCTTCCGCCACTGTTCTACAAAGCCGGCCTACTTTTCCTTCCGACTCGTACTTGTATTGTTCGGAGTTAATCAGTCGCATATCAATGCTCATCTTTTTAGCCAGGTTAGTAGCAATAAGCATGAACGCGTTCATTTCTTTATCAAGAAATACCAAATCAACATAAGCGGGGTCTTTAGTTTTTGTGAAGTTGATGAGTTTCTGCGTATAAGCCTGTTGCGTATCCGTAGGGTCTATATTTATGACTATGTTTTCAACTTTTGGCTTTTCGATATTCAGGTTATGATCGTTCACTACGTGAGTGATCTCAGCGTAGAATCTAGCAAGCTCAGGTACTTTAATAAATTCGCGGTAGCGCTCCTTCATTTTTAACTCATTCGTAACGGAGAACTCGTAGGTGGCACTCTTTCGTGCATACATCTTTGCCCACGCATCGAAAGAATTGATTTTTAGTTCTTGAAGTTTGTTGGGACGCTGATATTTGAATAAGAGATAAAGTTCTACAAGGCTATTGCTAATCGTAGTGCCCGACAAAAAAGTAACTCCTTTATCACCGCCTTTCTTTTTTTGTATGGTGCGAATGGCAAACTCAAGATTGAGGGCACGTTGACTCCCGGAGGGATCCCCCAATCCCGCTACTTGTTGATGACGGGTAGTGAAATGGAGGTTCTTGAATTCCTGACTTTCATCCACAAAAATATGATCAAACCCCATCTTCTCGAAATCAAGAATATTTTCATCGCGTTGAATCGATGCATCAGCCATCATAATTCTAACGCTCAAATTTTGCTTGCGACTTTCAAGTCCTTTCAGAACTCTTTTGGACAACGACCTGTTTTCTGAAACCGCCCGGAGGTCATCTGTAAGATTATCTAATTCCTGCTCTAAGATTTCCTTTTTTATCGTTGGCGATTGTGGAATGGCCATAAACATATCGTGGGTCATAATCACTGCATCCCATTCGTTGGCGACAATGCTTGCAAAGATTTGCTGTCGCTTTTGTCGGGTAAAATCTTTTTGCGGATCAGGTGCCAGTATCTTTGCATTGGGGTAACACTTTAGAAAATCACGTGCCACATCAGCCACATTTGCTTTCATACAAATAATGATGGGCTTGTTGGCTATGCCCAACCTGCGCATTTCCATGGCAGCCGCTACCATGATTAATGTTTTACCCGCACCCACTTTATGATCGGCAATACCACCGTCTTGTTGCATCAACATCCAGATCGCATCTTTTTGATGAGCCCGCGGTAAAAAATGTTTGAGCCCGGTCAGGTGAAGGTGACTCCCATCATACTCACGCTTCACTGTGTTGTTAATCGTTCGATTATAGATTTCTTCTATTCGTTGAGACACGTCTTTGCGCGTGTTTATGAAGTTCTCAAACTCTGTTTTTATTTCTTTAATCTTCATCTCTACATTCTTCATGCCGTCCAGATCAGGCATATATCGCGGTGGGTTTGTATCTGGAATTCTTATTTGCAGATAGGGTTGAGTATCGGCCATCGCGTGCTCCACAATCTTGCTTCCCATAATCAATCCTCCGGCTGTATTGGCAGCATAAGTGATTCGGTTTTCGTTGCTGTATCCTTGTACGTTTACTAAGAACAAGTCAGTCGATTCTAAATACGTGATTTCGGTTTTCTCTTTAAATAAATGTTCGGCAAAACTTTCGTAGATATCATTCGGTATCCACCGTTCCCCGATATTGATATCGATGAGTTCCTTTTTCAAATAGACAGGTCGTACCTGTTTTAGTTGTTGCAAATGTGTCTCCATATCTTCTTCCGTTATATCCGCAAGACTTTGATGGTTATTGGTCTTTAAGTTTTCCCACGCTTTAATCTTACTTACCACATTTCCACTTAAAAATTCATCTTTAGTGACATACATCTCTTTACTACTAGTAAGGTCGCGAAACAGAAGCTCTTGATTTAACCCCTCACGGATTAGTTCTTTTCTGTCGCGTTCCAAAAGCATGGATATAAAATCTATCTCTACCCGGTTATGTGCATTAAGAGATAATAGGATAGCATCCTTCAAAGATTCAGGTTTGGCATATGATTTTTCAACGCCATTGATTTGCCGCAGAAAAATATCAGCTTTAGCGTAATGCTTTCCTTCGAGCTTTTCAAGGGAGAGCACTTTAAACCCCTCTGCATCGAGTAAGATGAGCTTTTTGTTGGCCGGATGGTTCAGGTTACCATAGCGGAACGTGAACAAATCATAATGAGTGTTCAATTCTTCGCGCAGGTTTTTCAAAGCTTCTCGTTCCCCTGCAATTTCGGCTTCAACAAGCTTTACCAGTGTATTACGCAGACTGATAAATTGATTGGCATGTTCAAAGTCCTTGATGATCAATTCGGGTTTCACCGTTTTGGTTGTACCCTCAAACTCAACTACACCAACCTTTCCCTGATTGAAAACTAAGTTTCCTCTTTTGAGGATCGCGTAATCCGGATGGTCTTTAGGTAAGAGGTTGTGGATCGAATCTACAGAACTTTTCAGTTCAGGTATTGGTTCAAAATTCCGTTCAAGGGATGATATGTCCCTAAGAATTTGTTCGCGAATCTGTTGGCTTATATCCGACTCCGACCAATCTGACCTTGGGACTACATCCACCCCATCGCCACGGTATTGCCCACCAGCGGCCAATGCACCCAATATTTTTTTAGGGTGCGCATTAAAATAACTGCTGACGGATACTTCTACTGAAAGGTCTTTCTCATCTTTAAGATTTACTTTGATAGATTCCATGAATAGTTTTTCTTCCGTTGTAAGATTTCCCTTTATCGAGCGCTTCTTAAGAATAATAATATCTGTAACGGGTGAAGTGCCAGCGCTTTCAAAGGTGTTATTGGGCAACCGGATTGCGGAAATAAAATCCGACTTCTTAACTAAGTATTCGCGAATCTCTTTGTTCCCCGGACTGTCCATCAATCCGTTGCTTGTAATGAATGCCAACAATCCACCTTCCCGCAAATTGTCCAGGGACTTCACAAAGTAATAATTGTGAATACGCGTAGTGGCTTTGATCTTAGCAGGTATGGCTTCCCGAAACATTTTGTCATCAAACACACTCACATTGCCAAACGGAATGTTACTGATGATCAAATCATATTCCCGATTCTTAAAATTTTCATAGCCTGAATGCAATGCTTCAATATCAGGATGTTGGGATTTTAAGATCTGAAAGGTGAGGTCGTCTTTTTCAATTGCAGTAAGAGAACTGTGAGGGAAATTATTTTTTAGAGCATGAATAAAGTTTCCTGTTCCGGCTGCAGGCTCAAGAATTGATTTGATTTCGGTGTGTGTTTTACTAATACCATCTACGATTGGGTCAACTATGAAGCGAGGTGTATAGTAGGAAGACAGCGTACTGTTCTTCAAACTGGAAACAGCTTTGTCATACCCATCTCCGGTCAAATTCTTCAGTAGTGCATGGAAATCATACACTTCCTTTTCATACCGAAGGTCTTCCGCACTCCACGCAGAGCGATTATCTAATGGAAGTAAAAGTTCTTTCAACCCTCCAAAGCCGTTGAACTGTGTGGAACGCAACACATCGCCTGAAGGATTTTCTTTCCTTACTTCATTCAGCAAATGGATTGCATCTGAAAACCCCTGTCGTTTGGAAAATTTAGCCATTGTGCTTTCCCATATCGGCCAGACATTCCTTCCATGCGATTTCTTTCGCTCCTAGTTCATCGAACCCTTGATGCATTGCTTGCTCCAATTCATGCAGGTAGATGTCCACACGATCACTTATAAATTGATCCTCCGTTTTACCTTCAAGGAGTTCCGTTCTCATTTCAGATGATAACTCGTGAAGCACCTCACGGATGATCTTGGCTATTGGGAAGTCGAGGTTTGAGATTTCGTTTATATTATCCATCGTTAAGTTTTTGTTAATCCAGTTCTTCCATCCGTTTTGTAAACTGCTGTTTTAAGAGATCCAAAAAATTAGTGCGCCCGCTTTTTCGCAAGCGTATATCCTGGAAGACACGATAATAATTTCCCAGGCTGATGTTGAACAGGTCTTCAAAGGTTGTGGCAATCATTTTAAGATCAGCCTGCCCATTGTTAAAAACTTGAGATGAATGCAAGGCATAGGCTAATTCGATCAGTGCAGTTTTGGATCCTGTCCAGGAAAGTGAAGAGCTCGCCTCTACCCTAACTCTTTTAATCGCGGTAAGCAGGTGCTCTTTCATTAACTCATTTGCAAGCAAGTGTGCCAGGATAGCATCACATTTTGTTGTGAATCGAGCGTCCCACAGGGGATCTGATTGTTGTGACTGGCGAAGAAAATATTCCTCGTCTTCCTGGGTTGAGCCGGACAGATAATACACTTGAAAGTCTATGTGCTCTCTTCCATACTGTTGAATTTTATGAAGTTCTTGCACATAAAATGTTTCCATGCTACCCGGATTGCCGAGTGGTTCTTCAATTTGAATGGACAGGAGTTGTTGATGATAGTAGTACTGACTTAGAAATACTGGTTTAATCTCTTTAAAAAACTCAATTTCTTCAGCGTTATTTTTGAATGTATAGGAATGAATAAAGTCCTTCATAGTTGTCAAAGCGTTTTTTACAATTACATGCGACCGACTCAGTCGCACTAACGGCTCTATGTGTTCCAATGAAATTTGCTCCAGACTTTCCTTCATAGTCTTCAACAATTCTTCTGCAAAGAGTTTGATACTTTCTGATTTCATCTCATCTTATTTTTGATTGAACAATCTGCCAGATATCCTCTTTGATCTTGAAGTAGTTTTCTTGAATTTCATAGTAGGTAATCTTTCGAATGGGCGGGATTGCCTGGTAGCTTTCTTCTTCTTTCTTGATTGCTTCATGATCATTGAGTATTTCCGCATGGAATGTTTTCAATTCAATTTTCTGTTGCGGGTCATCCGAAACGGTACCGACAAACTCTCCCGATGACAGCGAAGCAATTTTTGATGGCGGGATGGCAGCATCTAATTGAGTTGATCGACTCACAGAGGTATCGGAGGCATTGATGGAAACGCTTTGTCGTTCTTGTACGATTTTTCCAAAGCGTTCTGATAACAGTTTGGCAGTTTCTCCGACCACCTGACCGCTAATGACGTTGCCTACTATGTTCATGATAACTTCGGCTTGATCGCGGCCATAGTCCTTCTTAAGTTGACTGTAATCTTGCACCGCTAGTGTTGTTGCTACTTTATTTGAACGTGCGGTGGCAATCAGATTATCAATGCCGTTAAAGTAGATCGTTGGAAATTCGTCAAAGATCAGACTGCTTTTTAGTTGCTGTTTTCTATTGACCAGCTTAATTACGCGAGAGATATAAAGCGAAAGCACAGCACCATAGATTTGTTGCTTCTGTGGGTTGTTGCCCATACACACTACTTTAGGATCGGATGGGTTGTTGATGTCGAGTGTAAAATCATTTCCTGAGAGGACATAATAAAGTTGTGGTGATGATAGCCGTGCCATCCCGATTTTTGCACTTGCGATTTGTCCTTCCAATTGTTCCATAGCCTCATTTTTGAATGCTGACTCAAAGGGATTTATCAGTACTTCAATTTCAGGTTCGGTGCGAAGCAGCTTAAAAAGTATGGGATACTCCAACTGCATCAATTCAATTACATGAGGTAGCGTACAATACCTTCCTTCTTCGTGCTTTCTCAGAAACCAAATGATTGCCGTAACAAAATTGATGGGTGATTCCACAAAAAAATCGCCCTGCTTTTTAATCCAGTCGCGATTAAGACCCAACATGATTGTGCGTGAAGATTCGGTTGCATCTGTAATATCTTCCATGGTAGTAGGATCAAGCGGGTTGCATCGGTGAGACCGAGAGAGATCTTCAAAATTGATAACGTAGAATTTTGGTGGCACCTTGAAGCGATGAGCATTCTTCCGAAGGGTGTTATAGGTTATCCGGGAGAGGTCATCAAATTTGAAATCATAAACGAACATGGTAAACCCTTTGCGTAGATGTTGGGTGATGATATGTCGGATCACGAAGTAGGATTTTCCAGCACCGGGTGTACCAATAACCAGTAATGACCGGAAGGGATTTATGATGTTAATCCAACTCTTTCTCCTTTTGCCTTTTAGAAGATACGCTGCTGGCAAGTTGATTGAGAATTCATTTTCAATCAATCGTTCCTCTTGTGGAAAGGATTCGTTGAGTGTGTTAAAAATGTCATTTTTTAGTTTTAGTTGTAGCAACCTTGATAGCAGTGTGCCTGCGGTCAGGATTAAGATGTAGCCGCATGAAGTAATGATCACATAAAGTATGGATACGATCGTTGAATCCATTCTCACGTGGAAAACGAGATGGCCAAAAAGAAATAATACCGATCCAGCGATTAGAATGTAGAGCACGATCTGAATTCTTATTTCCTCATTTTTCTTCCCCTTTGCTCCAATCAGCGAGATGACTAATAAGCTTAACACATACATCTTTGATAAATAAATTCCTTTAAACATCCCGGTAGCGGAAAGGGATTGAATAATTTTATCTGCGATCTCATTTGTATATCCATGCTGTTTCAACACTTCATGGCAGAAAAAATAATAATTAACTAGTAATACCGTGATGCTCAACAGCCTAATAAAGTCAATGATTTTTTGCAATGCTTGTTCGTTCTCTCCTGTAGCTGCCATAATCCTTCCTTTAAATTGAACGCCACTTCTTCTTTTTCCTCTTGCGGATTTTCATCGCTACTTCTGGTGAAATGAAGTCCTGTTGCTCGGCAGTGACCAGATTCTTGATCAGATCGCTAACACCAAGATTTAACTCAATGAGTTTATTTGGTTCCTGATCCTCTGATGACTTTGATCCGGAGCCCGTTGAGGAACCACCTGCATAGCGTGTGTCTGAGATTCTTTCCAGGAGTGCTTTGGCGCTGTAAGCTTTACCAAGATCACTTCCATTAAAGACCGTTTTAGAATGGTTGTCAACAAAGGTGACTCCATAGATACGGTTGTCACTGCCTTGTCTGAGTACGACATAAATTCCTTCTTTTTGTAATCTGATGTTGAACTCATTCTGTGTTATAGTAGGACTTCCAGAGAAACATTTATCAATGCTTGACTTCAATCGTTCCTTATGTGGGATTCGAAGTTTTTCATTCAGGGAATACTTTTTCTCAAGGTTCGGCAAAGTCGGTTTGCCATAGACGGAGCTTGCTTTAATCGGGACTCCTATTTTGTTCTCGTTTTTATCGATCAGACTATACACCAACCCTTTTTTCTCGTTCATTTTGGTGCCTACTTTTCCTCTGTCAGCGACCACATTAAATTGTCGCAATACTGCATTGAATTCAGGGAAGGAGGTAAACTTGTATTGCAGGGCATAATGTATCGCATTCGAGATGCCGCGCTTTGTTTCCGACTTCCCATACACTCCCCGTTCGGGTAAAACACTTGCACCCTGGGGTTGCTTTTTAGTTTTGCTTTGCGCTTGAACCAGTCCGAATAATTTTTCGATTTCCTTTCGTGCTGCTTCCGACTGGTTTCTACCGATGTTATGCATCTCTATCCGCTTACCATTCTTTTGCACGTTCGTGGTCACGATGTGCATGTGGGGATGAGCCGCATCGAAATGCTGATATACCAGATACGGCTGATTGCCGAATCCAAGTTTGTCCATATATGTGCCAGCTATCTCACGCAATAAGGGTACGCTTAGCTTTTCTGAAACGTCAAAGTTGAGAGAGATATGAACTGCATTTGTTTTGGTTTTAGGATTGTGCGCTTGAAGTTTTACAAAGCGATTTAGTTTCTCATTGAAGTTCAATTCACTTGCTTCCCTTCCAAACCGTTGCGCAAGAATGCATGCAGCCATTCCTTCTTTCAACTTGTTTTCGTTGTAGTTAATAATGCCCCGTATGGTTTTTCCAGTAATCACTTTTGCAACCATTTTATTGAGAGTTGTGAAACGATGGCAAGCAAGGCATCCACTTTATCCCCAACTTTCCTGTATTGCTCAGCGACTTTCAGTGCATGGAAAGCCTTTTGACTAGCTGCCTCCGCATTGTGAAAGCTGTGAGTGATTTGATTAATATTGACTCCAATGGAGTTGATTTCCTTTCGGATGCTGCTGAGTTCTTCCATCGGAGCATCCATCGAGGCATCCTTAACGAAATAGGTGATTTTTTCTTTTGAGAGAATCCTTCGTGCCAATTCACCCATCGAATGGCAGTCACTATTAAGCATCAATTGCTCAAGTCGGGTGAAAACCTGTTGCGATACTTTTGCCTGAATGTGACATGTGAGGAGTGTCTCTGGATTTGGAGATTTCTTTCGCGCCATCGTCAAAGAATCTGTTGGCAAAAAGAGGGAGCAAGTTCCGCAGCGACCGAGACCCAAAATGACCAGCGGGAATGGTGGATCCTCTTGCACATCCGTTTCGGAGTGCAGGCCTGCCTAACGTGGAATGGCAGGCAGGCAAGATAATTTTTGGATACAAAAATACATCTTGCTGATGCTACAACGTCAGCATCGAAGAGTGCCTGAAGTCCTTCAGGAATAGGTACTGCCAGAAGTTTCATCGTTAGTATTTTTATCTATTGGTAATCAGTTTTTGGAAAAATAATATTCATGATTTCTATCTTTGGTTATCATCATGCTCGTAAAAGAAAACACTCCGATTTTTATATGCAGAAGGTTGTCAATTAATCTGCGCGGCTGAAGAGCGCGTTGAAACATGAGCAACAGGCATCTACCCTCATTCGATAAAAGCCACTTGAAAAGTTGGGACTTCCATTGAGTCAACAATTTTTCAATTGTTCCCACCCCGATTATAAACCGTTCGAGGTCTTCAAGAGAAATGATCTTAGTTGCCATGATGCAAAAGAGAATACTTCATCGAACCCAAACCAGTTACAACGGTTTTGCAACCCTTTGGCAGGAGACAGATACGTTTAAAAATTATTGCTATATCTGTATAGGTTATCAAAGCGTTTCGAAGAGTAAATGAAAATACCTTCTCTAAATACCATGAAGGGACTACTTCAAACCTTGGCGTCTGTTATCCCGATAACAGATTCATTCCGGCACGACCTCGAAAAGGTTGCCATAACAATGTCATTGCCTAAATTTCATCACCTGGTTGAGGCACCCAAGGTTCCTGCTTTTGTCTATTTTTTGGAGCGTGGATTTGCCATTACTTATATCTATGAAAATGGCAAGAAGCAAATCGAGAAGTTTTGGCGCGGTGGTCAACCTATTATCCTTACCCATTCTTTTTGCAAGCAGCAGCCATCATTGCAGTTTCTTCAGCTAATGGAAACCAGTGAAGTCATTCATCTCAATTACGCTGACATTGGCAACCTCCTTGCGAACCATCCGACTATTGCCAAGTTATATCAGTCTATTCTTTTGGACTATTTAAAGCAAACAGAAGACCGGCTGCGAGATCACCAACAATTAGCCGCTCATGAAAGACATAAGAAACTTCTTGAGCAATTTCCAGGCATTGAGCAAATCGTGCCTCAAGAATATATCGCTTCCTATTTAGGTGTAACACCCCAATCACTGAGTCGTATCAAAAAGACACGTGCCCGTTAACAAAAGATAATTGTCTTTCTGAACACAGGGTAACCCAAGTCTGCACGTGTGTCAATCAACATATGAAGTCGCGAGGTTTACATTTGGTTATTGAAAGCGCACACCATGAGAGCTGCAATTACTGAAATCATCCGATTCCTCCTTATCTACTTATTCGGTTATACAGCGCTTGCAAAGCTCCTCGAGTATAACAAGTTAGTAAATCAATTAAGTGATTCTCCCTTGCTTCCTGCATTCATGAGTCAGGTTGCATGGGTTATCCCTCTTGTAGAAATTGTAGTAGTAATTTTTCTAATCGCACCTTCACTAACCAAAATCGGTTTTTACCTAAGCGCAGTATTGATGCTTGCTTTCACACTTTATGTGCTAAGTATTTTGACCATTGCCGAATACGTGCCGTGTTCGTGTGGAGGTGTTATTGAACTTCTCTCATGGCGAGGACATCTGGTGTTGAACATTGGCTTTCTTCTTTTAAGTGTTCTTGCTATCGTGTTACAAGGTAAGGTGTCTGTTGGCGTTCGATCTATTCATTAGCTGATCAGCAGGGGTAAGACTGAAAACCTGTAGAAAAGAGTAAGTCAAAATGTTTAACCTTAAATTTTATTTTATGAAACGTGTAAAAATGATTGTGTCCATGGTGGCTCTGGTTGTAGCTGTTGGTTCAGCTCTTGCCTTCACAAGTCCACCTCCTACTGAAGTTTGGCGTAAGGCTAACACAGGTGGGCTTTGTGCAGCAACCAGTTGCTTGCTTGCCGCACCTATTAGTTGTGCCGACCCGGGTTTTATGTACTTCAACAACTCGGCATGTACGGGTAGTACGGTATCACCTAAGAAAAATTAACACTTTATGATGGAAAGAGGTGAAAGGCCTCTTTCCATTTTAGTCAAATGGATGCTCCCTAGCACAAAGGGAATAATTCTACTATTACTTATCAACCTTATCAAAATGAACCGTGCAACTTTCATCAATCTAAGTTCTGGACTTCTTAGTACGGGTGATCAATGTTAAACTGGCGTTTTTCATCTACCGCGCGAGAGACTCTATAACTAAATCTTTCACCAAGCTAATATTTCGAACCGTAGAAGTTACCAAATTCCCATCTTTGTCAACAAGCAGAAGTAATGGGGCAAAACTCATTTCGTAAAATTCTAAAAAGTCTTTGGAGGAATTGCCCGAGTCAAGAAACAAATTGACAAATTCTGGTCGACTTTGCGAGGTTATTGCAGCTAACCATTTTGTCGAATCAACAGCTGCACCAATGCTTATAATTTTAAAGTCTTTTTGGTCGTACAGTACTGGCATTAAAATTCTATCTATATCTGCCTTTACATCAAGACATGCTGTACACCCTAACGTCCAAATATCGATCAGTATAACCTTTCCAATGAAATCTGATATCTGTATTGTGTTGCCAAACTCATTGGGAAGCGAGAGACTTGGGACTTTTGAGCCCAAGCCAAACCTATTTCTTCTATCAGTAAGCATTTGCTTCAATTGAATATTGCTAGTTTGAACGATCGCTTTGTTAAGGCAATACGTGTATTCTTGTGGGTGCGCACCAGAAAAGAAAAGTTTTATTTCGACTGAATTGAGTAAAGCGAAAGCCAATAAATTCTCCTTAATCGGGTTCTCGTATTGGCTTAGGATGAGATCAAAAACTTCTTTGAATGAAACGTTTGAGTTGGATGATGAAAACTCCCAATCCTTATAGTCTGGGTTATTCCTAAAAACAATTTTCCATTTGTTTTTTTGATATTCCGTATCAAGGAACTGGCGCGAATATGGGATGTATTCGTGTGATAATTCGATTGGGGGCTCATCCATAAGGTACCTGAGATACGTGAGAAAAATTTCTTTCTCTTTGCCTGTTGCAGTTGCATACGCATTGCTCAACAGTAAAATCTGTGTTTTCATAAAGCTACTTGCCATATCCGCTTTTAGAACCTGAAATGCAAGATCACTTAATTCCACTCTTTTGGAATTAAGTATAGCAATGCTATGCTCTTTTAATGAGTCAAGTAATTTAAGAGAGCCGATGACAGGCAATTTAGACTCCGATACACGACCTTCAATTCTCGATACTTCTAATTCTATTGGTGCCAATTCAGCAGCTATTGAATATTTAGCTGAACCATTGCCGGAAACTTTCATAATCCATTTAGCATCATCTCCAATTTTAACAGTCACACTGACGGAATCATTAGGTTCAATCAACTGATCAGCGAAAAGATCATTCGGAATGATCCGCCTTCCAAAGAGACTTATTCTTGATGGGCTATAAATTGAGTCAATTTCAATTTTTATGGGTAACCCAATAATTGGGTACGACTCAAACCTTCCATCTATTAAACTTTGAGAAAAGGTAGGATTTCGCCAATAGGAAAAATCTATTTGGTTAACAATTTCTTGACTCTCCTCAATACTAATTTGAAGTTTAACTCCCGGAGATCGTGATTGTCCATACAGGGTAATAATAGAAAACGATGTTAGAATTGAAAGGGCTAGTTTTTTCATGGATACCAATCGTTCTTTATTTTAAATTAATATCCAGGATTTTGGTCTAACAAGGAATTTCTATTTCGCTCTTGCTGCGGAATAGGAAAAAGAAGATCATTACCATCGATTCCGGTTTTAACGGGACTAAGGACGTTTAGCGCTCGTTGCGTTCGCTTTAAATCCAACCATCGGTGTCCCCATTCGGCAAAGAATTCAACACGCCTTTCTTGTTCAATGGCTAGCAACGTGGAAGACTTATCTGATGGAGTAAGTGTTGAAAGTCCTGCGCGAGTTCGAACAGTATTCAAGTCTGCTAACGCTGCGGGAAGATTATTCAACTGTGCGCGGGCTTCAGCCCGAATCAAAAACTGCTCTGCTAATCGGAGGATGATTAAGTATTCCGTTTTCGGGGAAGCGGCATCGGGTAAGAGTCTCACTTTGTACTTGAAGGGATAATACCACGTATCGATGCCATCGGCATATTGGTTCATCCAATTTGTGAAGCGCAAATCGTCAGCTTCAAATCCATTTACTAATTCTGGTCGCACAGAGGAAATGTCCGGTATGGATCGAAGAACAAACGTGTACCCTTCCCATGTGTTCACATAGGGTACAATAGACTGAAGCTGCCAGATGGTTTCGGTATTTTCTTTTAGGAATACATTGTTAAGATCACTTTCCAGTGTATACGTATTATCATTCAAAAGTTTTGATGATTCTGAATCAGCCTCACTCCATTTGTGCAAATAAAGATAAACCCTTGCCAATAAGGCAGTGGCGGCTTGCTTATCCGGTCTGATTTTTTCAGATGAGTTATTGACAGGGAGCATTCCTTGTGCCTCTATCAAGTCGCTTTCAATCTGCTCATAAACATTTTCTGTTGATGTGCGCGCGAGGGCTGAGTTAATGGTGTAATCTGTCGAAGTTGCCAGAGGAACATCACCCCAATAATTTACTAAGTAGAAATAATAGAAAGCCCGCATAAATTTTGCCTCGCCTCCCAACTGACGCTTGGCAGTTGCAGGCAAGTCGGATTCTTCAAGGCCTTCCAAAATCCCATTACACGAGTAGATAAAATTATATAGTGTGGTCCAATTCTGAAGCACGCTCATGTTGTTGGTGTTGAGTTTATTTTGCGAAAATTGTTCTAGGTCATTGAATGGACTGTAGTTAATAAACTCATCACTTAGTAAGGCTCCCAAATTTGTAAGGCTAGTTTCACCGGCAGCAAAGGTGTTTGAGTATTGTGCCATATCAACATACAGCCTAACCAAGGCAGCCGTAGCAGTTTCCTCATTGGTGAATACTGTGACTGTTGATAATGAAGTTTTGGGTGGATCTACATCAAGAAAATCGTTGCATGAACTCACTATACAGGCCATCAAAATTATTCTTATGAATGCTTTCATTGTTATATCGTTTAGAAGGTAATGTTGAGTCCCATCGTCCAGCGCTTAAGAGGTGGCAGTGACCCGCTCTGTGTTTCAGAGTCAAGCCCCTGATAGTTAGTAAGTGTCCATAAGTTTTGTCCTTGCAAACTCACCTTCATCATTTGAAATCCGGCCTTTGAAATCCATGAAGAAGGCATGGTGTATGAGAGTGATACTGATCGCAACCGAATAAATGAAGCATCGCTAAAACGATTGTCGCTCAATGCATCGACTTGATTAGCAACCCATGGATCGCCAAAACCTTGGGTAAATTGTTGAATGCTTTTTTCGTCTCCTGGATTCTGCCATCGATCCAATACCCAGGCTGGTTGATTGCTGTCAAGACCTGGTCTGCTACTAAAATAATTGAGATAGTTTCTTCCCACTTGCTTTACAAATTGAATGAACACATCTGCGCTTAGGCCATTCCATGTGAATGTATTTTGAAATCCACCATAGTAATCTTGTTGCAAACTCTTCACGCCACGTAAATCCAACGCTGTAAACTGTTGATCCTCGTCTACATCCTGATGTTGATAAAGTCCAGTTTGCGGGTCAACACCAAGGTAGTGAAATGATGGGCTTACACTAAGTGGCTTCCCTTCGATGTAATCAAAAGCAAATGAAGAGTTTTTTAGATCAGGAAAACTCTTTAGTTCGTTGTGCGGAAATGTAACATTAGCAGAAGTCGTCCATGTGAAATTTTTCCGGCTCATGTTTGTCGAGGTGAGGACAAGTTCCAATCCGGAATTAACTACTACTGCTGGAAAGTTTGCCTGTACACTGCTGAAGCCTGTTACCGCAGAGAGTGGAACACCCACTAGCTGATTGCTTGATTGGTTGTGATAGTAACTCACACTAAGGTTGACTTTTTCTTGAGCGAATCCAAGATCAAGTCCACTCTCCCATTTCTTATTGACTTCCCATCCATAGTTGGGATTAGAAAGGTTAGAAGGGTTCAAACCGATTCGTCCATCGTATGGATAAGGTGTTGTTGTCCATAAATCGCGAAAGCCGTAGTCGCCAATTTGATCGCTTCCTGTGCTACCATAACTCACACGTAATTTTCCAAAGCTGACAACGTTTGATTTTAAAAACTCTTCTTCTGTAAATATCCATGCTGCACCAATCGCTCCAAAATTTCCAAATTGATTGCCTGGCCCAAAGCGGCTGGACCCATCTCTTCGACCCGTGAGGTTGATAATGTATTTTCCTTTCCAATTATAATTAAGTCGACTGAACATTGCGAGGTAGTGATATTGTGCATCATTGACTGAAAGAATAGTTATTGCAGACGCTGCCTGGCGATTACGGAGCAATTCATCACTTGCAAAACCTGTAGCCGAAACAGCGTCTTCCTCAAGCCCACTTCCTTGCCAGGTACTTCCCGCCAATGCGACCAATGTTCCCTTTCCAAGTTCAATTTTGTATTCCAGTTGAGGTTCCACGATCCAGGTAGAAGAATGTTTTGCAGCAAATGTAGCAGCCGAAGGAATCCCAAACGCGGGATCAAAGGAAGCACGAGGCTGACTAGTAAATTCATTATACCTGATTTCAGTATAACCAAGATTCATTTTTGCTTCTAATCCTTTTGCAATCCGGTATCCTACGTTCACGTTACTCACCAGATTGGTAGTCCGGGCATCCAACTCTTGTTTTAAATAGGCCAACGGGTTTGTCCATGAACTATTCTCCCAATTTAAGGTGCCATCAGGTTGATATAGCTCTGGAGCATTTGGTGCGAGTGTAAGTGCCTTAAGGGTGAGGTCAACGCGTGGCAATGCATTATTATCTATCAAATAGTACGAAGAGAATCCCAAGTTGAATCGATTATCGTTTGACGAATGATTGAGTTTTACATTCGCTGAAATCTTTTGATTTGAGAAGTCTCCTGGAAAAACGGTTGTCTCCCGAAAGTATCCTGCCCCTAACAGAAATTGTGTAGATGCTGACCCACCCGATGCGGACATCTGTGCGTTTGTAATATGAGAGGTGCCACCGATCAATTTTTCTTGCCAGTCTGTGAAGCTAGTTTGATCCCATGACAGCACATCATAATCGGTATAATATGTTCCCGGTGTTACCTGATCATTGGTAAAGGCTTCATTGCGCATGGTTAGATATTGTTGAGTATTCAGTAAATCCATTTTGCTATTCACTGTTCCTGTGCCTTGATAAAGATTCGCATTAAACTGAGTTTTCCCAACCTTTCCTTTTCGAGTTGTAACCAGCACTACCCCATTCGCTCCTCGCGAACCGTAAATAGCCGTAGCATCTGCATCTTTTAAGATTTCAATGCTTTCAATGTCTGCCGGATTGATCGTGCTCAGGGGATTTCCACCATCAATGATGGCACCGCTTTCTGGCGTTCCTAAAGGCGTGGAAGCGAACGGGACGCCATCTATTATATAAAGTGGACGGTTTCCATTGTTTGCCACTGAGTTGCGTAAGCTGTTTTGTCCACGAATCTGGATGTTGAACGAGCCACCAGGCACTCCTGATTGCTGGGTAATGAAAACACCTGCCATCTTCCCTTGCATACTTTGCAAAACATTGTTAGAAGGTTGCAACGCAATTTCATCAGCGTCTATCCTCGCTATGTTGCCGGTTTGCTCTTTCTCTTTTATCTTCCAATAGCCGGCATTAATAATTACCTCCTTCAACCCTGTAATATCTTCTGACATTTCTATTTGCAGATTCACCTGATCACTAATTAAAACTTCTACTGGCTTGAATCCGATAAAAGAGAAAGTCAGGATATCATTCTTCTCAGCAGAGATGGAAAATGAACCATTTGCATCGGTCGTGGTACCATTGGTTGTGCCCTTCACTAACACATTTACTCCGGGCAAAGAAAGTTTTGTTCCAGCATCAGTAACCGTGCCGATAAGCTCCCATCGATTTGTTGGGTTTATTTCCAGTTCAACCTTGCCTTCAACTTCCAGATCTTGAATCGATTCACGCTTTAATGTGATCGTATTTAATTGCTCATGCACCTTGTATGTTATTTTACGGGGCGAAAGCAATCTTTCCAACACTTTACGCAGGCGTTCATTTTTTACATTAATGGAAATTCGTTCACGAATATCCACCTCGTTTGTACTATACATAAATTTAACATTGGCCACCTTTTCAATCTTCATCAGTACCTTGTCAATGGTTTCGTTATTAACCGCTATAGAAATTTGTCTTTCGAGTAATTGCTCCTCTGTCGCAAAAACCCGCATGGCTGTCAGCAACAATATGAAAACGACTACAAGTCGAGTTGGGTAAAGTCTATTTTGTAGATATTGATTCATGGGTCTGTGTTTAAGTTAAGACAATATTCTCCTGCACCGATCTTTTTTAGACAGTAAAAGAAACTTAAAAATCAAAAGAGTAGGTGCTTCAATGCACCCTGTTTTACTTTAGGAAGAGTCTGTATGGAGGAAGTTGTAGATGCTCATGTTTATTTATTTATTTACATCCTTCACCTTTGATGAATATTTTCTTATTGGTCACATGTTCAAATTTCACAGGTAATATTTCGGAAATCATTTGTAAAGATGTTTCCAATGAGTGATCTGTTAGGTCGGCCGTTACACGACACTTTTCTGCAGCGCTATTTTCAGTTACGATATTCGTGTCAAACTTCCGTTCCAATCGCTTCAACACTTCTCCTAATTTTTCATCCTTAAACTGCATCTCATATTCTGTAAGCGCTGCTATAATTTTGACTTCTGGTTGCGAAACACTTTTCGTTTTGACTCCCGTTATTTCTGAATAGGTCAATTGTTGCATAGCCACCAGACTGAGATCAAGACTATCTTGAAATGACGCGACATGTACTTTGCCTGTAAGGACTTTAAGCTCTAAGGTGTCCTTAGATGTTTTCAAATTAAAGCTGGTTCCTACCACAGTAATCGTAAAGTTGCCATGCGTAATTTTAAAAGGCCGGCTTGAATCTTTAGCTACTTCAAAAAGCGCCTCACCTATTAATTCCGCGTTTCGGGTGCCGTCAACAGACTCTGAATAAATTAATGAACTTTCACCTTTTATCCATACCAATGTTCCATCATTAAGGACTCGTTTGTCGACTGTGTTGTTAGTTGTGAGACTATCGGTAAGAAAATAAGCAGTAACCCCGACAGTTACGAGCAACGCAATACTGGCGGCCATGCGAAGTATCCATTTGGTATCGGCCCTTTTCTTAACGCGTCCTTTCCGAATAATTCCTTTTGTGATATTGCTAAATAGTTGCTCTTCTTCCTCTTCTGAAAGATCGTCCAACTCGCTACTCCCAGTCTTATTCACTTCAAGCCAGGATTCTATCTTTTGTCGTTCGTCTTCGGTTACCTGATTGGTAAGGTACCGTTGCATGAGATCGTTAAAATTAGATTTTTTCATGATGGCAATGCGTTGTAGAAATTCAATACGAATTTAACTCCCATTTACATATAAGTAACCAACCTATCGAAAACCCTTATTGAAAGTAAGGGTTTTTTGATAAAGACTACTTACCAATTGTTAAGAATAAGCAACGTGGGCAGCATTTCCAGAATCTGAAATGGCGGATGGAGTTAATTTTTTTGTCTATCCCCAGCATAAGCATTTTAGAAAAATGTTTAGTAAGGGTTTTTAGTCATTGGGTCACTTTCTTAGAAGTACAACAATAATTCTTCCTATGACTCTTCGAATTAGTTTCTTACTCTGCTTCATGTTGCTTGTCTGCCCTGCTAAAGGGCAAGGTGTCACCACGGTTCGGTGGGAGTCAAAAATGATTTTCATTGACTCCGATAAAGCACTAATCGATTTAAAGGCACTTGTCCAACCAGGCTGGCATTTGTATTCACAACATATTGGGGAAGGCGGTCCATTACCTACTCGTATCACTTTTGAAAGTGATACAGCCTTCGCTTTATTGGGATCGACTACTGAACAAGGAACCCCAGTACAGTTTCATGACGATACCTATGGCATGAACATCACCTGGTACTCGGGCGTGGTTAATTTTCAACAACGAATAAAACTTCTGGATCCGAATAACTTAATTCACGGTCAAATCGATTACATGACCTGCAACACACAGGTATGTGTGCCAGGGCATCATTACTTTACCATTCCAGTCAATAAAAAATCTAAGTGAGCCTTTACAATTTCCTTCCGTCATAAGTAAGACTTGTCGATATACTGAATTAACTTCGTGAGAGTAGCTCTCACTGTAATCCAAGTGCCTTGTTCAACATTGTAATACTTATTGCGCAAACTATCATACGAAAGAATTTCAGATCGCTTGGTAACTACTATTTTAGAAATTAATTTTATCGTGCTAGTGAGGTTGGTATTTAAAATCAGGTTATTTTCAATTAATATTTTTAATAGGCAAGCTGTTTGAGAGACCGAAGCATCAATTCTTAGTTTCATGTTTTGAACAAATGGAGATGTACTCTCCGGCTGATCATTCAACTGACTTATTTTCTGATAATAATCTATCTCTTCCAAAATGTAATCACTCAATTGCTCCTTCAATGAGGCACACCCAGCATTAAAGCGCACTCCGGGCCTCACCTGCGACTGATTAATTGTTTTGAGTAGGTAGGAAAGTTTCTCAAGCTTATCATTTCGGGAATCTTCACCTTGCAATAAAGACGCTAAGTATCGGGTATGGTATGCAAATACGGTGAGTGAATTATAATTCAGGTAATACGTCATTTGCCGAATAGATTCATCCATGTTCGGAACATTCTCATTTAATAGTCGATAAAGTTCGCTTCTAACTTGTTTAGCATAGATCACCTTCCTGTAAGTAATATTTTTTCCGTGAGCAACAACTCGTCTGAGTGCATAGAGGACTACAGAAATCGTTTGAGGCTCAACATTACGTTCCTCAAGAGCCTTGGTAAGAATTTGAATATTTTTCCGCGCTTCTGACCTTGCAACGGAAACATACCCATCAGGGGCTTTTGTATCCTGATCAAAATATTTAGAGAAATGTTGTTCAATAAAATTGAGCAATTCACTCAGTCCATAATAGAGGGCATCAGAATAGTCATTACTTGTTGAATCCATGAGTCGAATAAGCGCTTGCTGATGGTACTGAATGTACCTTTCCAAATGCCTCTCATCTTGAAATGTGAATACCTCATGAATGAAAGTATTTTTAATACGATCAATTTCATTTCGTACAACTTGCTGTGAAATGCTACCAAACAAGTCTAACGTATCAGAAGTTCTTAGCGAA
>JBGSIM010000062.1:0-3107 GCA_041742535.1 Cyclobacteriaceae bacterium
GAGGATTGCTCTGAAATACGAACTAGGTGTTGTTTGTTGCCTTGCGGATTTTCGCGCATCGCAATTTTGCTGATAATGTTAATGGTGGAGAGCGTTGATCCGATATCGTCATGCAAATCGCGCGCAAGCGAGTTGCGCATATGTTCAATTTCAGCGTGTCGTTTGACGCTGTTTTGAATGCGATTTCTGTTTATAAGCAGTATTGCAATAACAATAATCAAAATTGAAGCAATGATTACTCCTGTCTGTATTGCCCGCTGTCGCGCCAGAGCAACTGTCTTTAGTTCCTGATCCTTTTCAAGTAAGGTGATCTTGCTTTCTTTTTTCTCAAGTTCGTATTTGGCCTGGGTCTCTTCGGTGAGCTGTCTGTTTTCTAATTGGTTAATACTATCTTTTAGATTTACAAATTGTTTGTGAACGGCTAACGCTTTTTCATAATTACCCATCGCTTCATGTACTTCACTAATCGCAGCATAGGTATCCATCAACAAATAATTATTACTAGTAGCTTTTGCGGCAACACACGCAGAATCCAAATACAATAATGCTACCGTATTTTTTCTCAACATTAAATTAGCTTGCCCAATGGCAGAATAAGCAAAGGCAATGATGGGCTTTGCTGAAATGCTTTTCGCCAGCACAAGAGATTGCTTGTAATTTGTTAGTGCATCCTGATGCTGCTCCTTGTCAAAATAAATATTGCCAATGTTTTGCAGCACTTCGGCAGTGCTCCTCTGATCATTCAGACTTGCGTAAAGCAATTGAGCCTGTTTATACTCAAGTAAGGCACTATCATACTTGGTTAGCTTGCGATAAATGCGGCCTAATAATTTATGAGCATAACCTATAGAGGACGTGAAGGATTTTTTCCTTGCAATGGCCATGCTCTGTTGTGCGTAACTCAAAGCCTTTTCATAATTACCCAGTCGATATTCGATGTTGCCTATGTTTGATAAAGCCAGGCATTGTCCGTATTCATCGGCTAACGGATTCTCATACAACTTTGCCGCTTTAATAAAGTAATCAAGTGCCTGAGTATAATTACTTTCTTCAAGAAATACATTCCCGTAATTATTATAGACACCAGCTTCGATACGATAATTTTTAATTTCATTAGCAAGCGATAGAGCTTCTTCTAGGTAATAACGGGCTGAGTCCATTTCTGATTTTCGCATATAGCTATGCCCTAAACTCGAGCAAACTTCGGCTTGCCCAGAAATATCTTTTCTTATGATTGCACTATTCTTAGCATAATGAAAATAAATAATGGCAGAATCGAATAAGGCTTGACCTTGAAAAGCGGACGCCAATGAAAACGTATTTTCAAAAATCCCTTTTTCAAACTTTATTTTTCTTGAAAGAGATAATCCTGCTTTTGCGGACTCAATTGCTTTTTGAGGATTCGATTTTGTTAGCTCATCGGCTAATGAACTGAGAAGAATAGTTTTAGTTGAATCATGCCTGGTTTTTAGGATGAGGGCATTGAGACTGTCAATTGGTTGTGCATTGCTCAGGTAGCAAATACAAAGGAATAGAAAGATAGAAGCACGCTTTTTCAGACAATGAAGTTTGGATCAATTTACTGAATAAAATTAATTCAACGCTTTAATGAAAGATACCCGGTTTCACTTTTCCGGCCACTAGTAAACTCAATTTTATAAAAGTATGTGCCTGAGGGAAGCTCGTTACCGCTATCGTTCAATCCACGGAATACCTTCGTAGAGTTATTATAATCTGCGACTTCAAAAACTTTGCTTCCCCACCGATTAAAGATGGTGACTTTGTTTTTTTGTGTTTCAAGTAACAAATCAATGTAGCGAATTAAGAAAATCTCATTCTGCTCATCCCCATTGGGTGAGATGCCATTGTAGATTTCAATATCGCCAATTACATCGATTTCTAATACCTGTTGGGTGCAGGCGCCAAACACATCACATACCTGTATGGTAATTTGATCGAGCCCGGAGAAACTTATTCCCAAATAATCAATTTCAAGAATTCCATTTAAAATGACGGCACTTGCCCCACTGGTCGGTTGTTGAATTACTGCGAGTGATGAGGGAACTAGATTATCATCGGCATCAGAAATAAGATCCAATAGATTAATAGTGGCCAAGCCCCCAATTACAGTTGATGTGTTGATGGTGCTGATAACAGGTGGTTGATTGTTGCATGGTGGCGGAAGCAAAGTAACCACAAAGGCTACTGAAGACGGACTGACACAACCTACTGCATCGGTAACGGCTAGGGAATAGTTGCCGCTTGCACTAACTGAAATTTGTTGTGTTGTTTCTCCGGTTGACCAATTGTAGGCGGCAAATCCGGCAGGGGCAGTAAGTGTTAGCGAAGTAGTGCTACAAATCGTCAAAGCATTTCCAACGGCTGCAACACTTGATGTGATTGTAGGAATGGCAGGTGGTGTGTTGATCGTTGCTACTACCACAGTCCTTAAACTTTCGCATGAACCATCATTGATTGCCACAAAATAAGAAGTTGTAGTTGTCAATACAGGAGTTATATAACTGCTGTTTACTTCGCCCGCAATAGGGGTGCCTCCGGTTGCAACGGTATACCATCGATATTGTCCATTTGCGCCACCTGATGCGCTTAGTGTTACAGTTGCGTTTCCGCATGCAGAGCTATCACTTGTTGTGGGTGCAGAAGGAATTGGATTAATAAAAGCTGTTACCGGAATTCGTGTACTCTCACAAGTTCCATTTTGAATGGCTACATAATAGGTTGTTGTGTCATTCAATGCAAGTGTGGAATATGTTCCATTTGTCCCGCCAACCAAAGCAACTCCTCCGGTTAGTGTTTGATACCATACATAGGTTTGTGTTCCGGTTGCTCCTGTGGCAACAAGATTAACACTTCCACTCCCGCAGATACTAAAATCGGTGACACTGGGTGAAGGGATGGGATCACAAATAATAGTGGGCGTGGAAAAAGCATGCACCGCCTGTTTGCTGCGTTTGTTTGCATCATCAATTGCTGTAACACGAATTTCATAATCGGTGCCGGGCAAGAGCCCATCCAGCGCGGCATTAAAATCGAGTGTCAGGTTTGCGGCTGGAGGAAAGTTTGAAACCGTGCGCAGTTCGGATGGT